>JAEWKT010000016.1 GCA_023393635.1 Pseudomonadota bacterium | reverse complement strand
AATCTAAACTGTCGGTAGTATTTTCAAGGCTTGAAACGTTCAGAATATCTACAAAGTGGCTAAAATTTGAAACATAATTCTAAAAGGTCACAGCATTACAAAGAACATGAGACAAAATAAAAAATGGGAGCTAAAAGTCCCATTTTTTTTGTGATCTTCGCATAAGCTCTACGATGTTAATTTAAAAAAACTAAAAACAGGGATAGAAAATTTTCGCTAAAGACCTTTTTGATTTTTCGATTTATAAAAATTATTGCTTTTTTTATACTATGGGGTACTATAGTATTAATGCTAGCAAATAAGGAGGTCTGATGCCTAATCAGGTTGAAGACAAAAAAAAGATTCTTCTACGCGTCAGAAAGATCAAAGGTCAGACGCAAGCGATTGAAAAAGCGTTAGAAGACAATGTGGAATGTGGTGCAATTCTGCAACAAATATGCTCTGTGCGTGGTGCTATTAATGGTTTAATGAATGAGATGTTAGAGGTTCATTTAAAGGACACTTTAGTATCAGGTGAAACCACAGAACAACAACGAAAAGAAGAATTGGCTGAAATCGCCAAGATTCTAAAATCATATTTAAAATAGATCTGTATAAGGAATTATTCCATGAAGTCACGTGCTGCCGTTGCGTTTGGTCCTGGTCAACCTCTTCAAATTGTTGAAGTTGATGTTGCACCACCCAAGAAAGGTGAAGTATTAATCAAGATTTCCCATACCGGTGTGTGTCATACAGACGCATTTACTTTATCTGGCGATGATCCTGAAGGCGTTTTTCCGGCTATTCTCGGGCATGAAGGTGCTGGCGTTGTAGTTGAGGTTGGTGAAGGCGTGACTAGCGTCAAACCAGGTGATCATGTAATTCCACTTTACACCGCTGAATGTGGCGAATGCGTATTCTGTAAATCTGGAAAATCGAACTTGTGTATTTCCGTTCGCGAAACTCAAGGTAGAGGCGTAATGCCAGATGGTACCACTCGTTTTTCCTACAATGGTCAACCGATTTACCACTATATGGGCTGCTCAACGTTCAGTGAATACACGGTAGTGGCAGAAGTATCATTGGCTAAAATCAATCCTGAAGCCAATCACGAACATGTCTGCTTACTGGGTTGTGGTGTCACAACGGGTATCGGTGCAGTACATAACACGGCTAAAGTACAAGAAGGTGATAGTGTTGCGGTCTTTGGTTTAGGTGGTATTGGTCTAGCAGTCGTACAAGCCGCACGTCAAGCTAAAGCAGGACGTATTATTGTGGTCGACATGAATCCAGATAAATTTGCGCTGGCAAAAGAGTTTGGTGCAACGGACTTCTTGAACCCTAATGACTACGATAAACCAATCCAGCAAGTAATTGTCGAAATGACTGGCTGGGGTGTAGATCATTCATTTGAGTGTATTGGTAACGTGAATGTGATGCGTGCAGCCCTTGAAAGTGCACACCGTGGCTGGGGACAATCCGTAATTATTGGTGTAGCTGGCGCAGGTCAGGAAATCTCTACCCGTCCATTCCAACTGGTTACTGGTCGTAGATGGTTAGGTTCTGCCTTTGGTGGGGTAAAAGGTCGTACGCAACATCCAGGAATGGTTGAAGATGCCATGAAAGGTAAAATTCAATTAGAACCATTTGTGACACACACCATGGGCTTGGATCAGATCAATGAAGCCTTTGATCTAATGCATGAAGGTAAGTCAATTCGTACTGTAATTCATTATGAGTAATTCCGTCAGGCCTTATACTTTTCCATGCATGTGCATCATGAATGACATGCATGGAATCCTCTAAAACGGCACATCATCTGTAAAACAGATCTATCTGTGTAGGCATCATGTATAGGTTCAATAAACCTGCCTACATTTTAAATCTTTATCACTATTCTCTGTGGAGAATGTCAGACTCTTTGTTTACTCGATTTCTCATGAAGTCTTGCTCAACATAGGTAATTGATTATGGAAATAATTGAGAAACATGCTTCTTTTGGTGGATCGCAAGAAGTGTATCGCCATCAGTCAATAGCATTAAACTGTTCAATGAAATTCTCAATATATCTGCCACCTCATGACAAAGATGAGCGGTTGCCAGTTTTATATTGGTTATCAGGACTGACTTGCAACGAACAGAACTTTATTACTAAAGCCGGAGCACAAAAGTATGCGGCTGAACATAAAGTCATTATTGTTGCACCAGATACCAGCCCACGTGGAGAGGATGTACCAGATCATGCAGATTATGATTTAGGCCAAGGCGCAGGATTCTATGTAAATGCAACAAAAGCACCCTGGTCACAGCATTTCAAAATGTATGATTATATTCTGGAAGAGCTCAGAAATCTGATTGACCTGAATTTTCCGACCAACCAAGTCCAAAGCATTATGGGGCATAGCATGGGTGGTCATGGTGCATTAGTAATTGGTTTAAAAAACCCTGAGCTGTATAAAAGTATTTCTGCTTTTGCACCAATTGTTGCACCTAGCCAAGTACCTTGGGGGAAAAAGGCTTTCACACACTACCTAGGTGAAACCGAAACTTTATGGAAAAGCTATGATGCGATTGAATTAATCAAAAACGCTGAAGTTCATTTACCTATTTTAGTCGATCAGGGAACAGCTGATGATTTTCTTGAAGAACAGTTAAGACCTAAGCTTCTTAGTGATATTTGTTTGGAACAAGAATATCCTCTTACACTTAACCTAAGAGAAGGGTATGACCATAGCTATTACTTCATTGCGAGCTTTATAGAGAAACATATAGAGTTTCACAGCAAATTCCTAGCAAAATAACTTTCATAGATATGAGGATATACATGTTGTTCTTGAATGCTTCTTGAGCAATATAATTTCCAGATGAAGAGGTCAGCTTATAAATCTAAGGACGAATCAATTGATCCTTATATAACTAAGATTGAATTTAATCATCTCATATCTTAATTTTTTGATTCAAATGTTAATGGTATTAACTTGAATAAATTCATAGCATTATGTCGAAATAAAAAACCAGATTCTGGCTCAGCTATGGGATTTTTTTTAACTTTTATACAACAAAACTTTCTGACATGCATCCATTAGCAATGTCAGAATCGTTTTAATTCTAATCAATTGTGGAGTTTTAGTCATGCTTAAAACAGCTTTATATGTCCGCCTTGAAGCTAAACCGGGTAAAGAAGACGAAGTGGAAGCTTTCCTTAAAGCCAGTTTACCTATTGTAATGGAAGAACCCGCGACAGTTGCGTGGTTTGGCCTACGTCTTGGACCTACAACATTTGGTATTTTCGATGCATTTCCTGATGAGGCGGGTCGCCAAGCACATTTATCTGGCAAGGTTGCAGCTGCTTTGATGGCTCAGGCCGATGAGCTATTTTCAGAGCCACCGTCAATTGAAAAAGTAGATGTTTTGGCTAGTAAACTACCAGCTCATTCTGACGCCTAAATGTATGAAAGTGCTGCCTGAAATTTCGAATGAAAGGCAGCACTTCAACCCTGTGAGGTTTGTCGGAGGCTTTTTATTCAATTTGGGCTAATTTATTTAATGGCTTAATCTTATCATTTACATGGGTCAATATCCAAAACAGGGTAAATATCTGATTTAGCTTCATCTCTTGAAAGATATATTTTCTTTTTGATTCTCTCACGCTTTAGCAACTGAAAGAAGCTTTCAGCAACCGCATTATCATGGCAGTTGCCTCGTCTGCTCATACTGCTTTCAAGATTATGATGCTTAAGAAACGTCTGCCATTCATGACTGGTGTATTGACTGCCTTGGTCAGAATGGATCAGTACTTTATTCTTAGGATGTCTACGAAGCAAAGCCATCAATAATGCATCTAGTACAAGGTCTGTGGTAATCCTTGACTTCATAGACCAGCCAACTACAAGGCGCGAAAATAGGTCAATTACCACTGCTAAATATAGCCATCCTTCATGTGTACGGATATAAGTAATATCTGTGACCCATGATTGATTTGGCTCAATTGGATTAAACTGTCGGGCTAATGTGTTTGCGGCAATAACAGATGGTGTACTTGCCTGAGATCTGGGTTTGCGATAGCCACGCTGAGATTTGAGACCATTTGTTTTCATCAGTCGATGTACACGATTGATACCACAACCTTCACCGATATCTTTTAAATCATAGTGAATCTTGCGATAGCCATAGACACCACCCGATTCTAGCCAAAACTGTTTGATTAATCCTGATAGCTTTTGATTTTCTCTAGCGGTTTTGCTAATGGGCTTTTTTAACCAAGCATAATACCCACTGTGATGAACATCTAAAGTAGAACATAGGCGACGAATAGACCATAAGTTCTGGTTGTCCCGAATAAAGGCGTACTTCATTTGGACTGACTTGCGAAGTACACCGCGGCCTTTTTTAGAATGTCCCTTTCTTCAGTAACCCGTTGCAGCTCTTTTTTTAGCCTAGCAAGTTCGGCAGTTGAATCCTTGTCTTTGGTTGCCTTGGACTGCCCTTGATCGTATCTTTTAATCCAAGCATAAAGGCTATGGGTGGTCGTACCTAAACGTGTAGCTACTTCTGCTACACTATAGCCTTTCTCTGTGACTTGTTTTACTGCTTCGATTTTGAATTCTTCAGGGTATCGTTTACCGCTCATAATTACCTCATAAATTAGCCATTTTATCTAACTTTAAGGTGTCTACGAAATCGGTGGCTATTCAATTGCTCAAAATCGCCCATCAAGAAATTAAAGAAAGTTATGGCCATATTCGCTTAACGAGATACTTACAATCACAAGGCATTCAAATTAGCGCGTATGCAGTCCGTTGTATCAAAAGGTTAAATCAATTGTATTGTAAGCGCCATAAGCGTTTTAAATGAACTAGGAATAGTGACCACAATCGTTATGTCTACGATAATTTGCTAGACCAACAATTTTCAATGGAAACCCTGAATCAAGTATAGGTAAGTGACATAACGTACATTTGGACAGCCGAAGGACGGTTATATCTAGCAGCTTTAAAAGACCTTTGTACTAAACAGGTAGTTGCTTATAACTTAAGTGAACGGATGACAGCCCAACTTGTTTGCAATGCTCTCAGCATGGCTGTTGGCAATCATAAACCATCTCGAAAATTAATCGTTCACTCGGACAGAGGAAGCCAATATTGCAGCCATGAATATCGCAATATGATTGAAAAATATGGATTTCAGGCTTCGATGAGTAAAAAAGGCGATTGCTACAATAATGCACCAAATCAAATGGCAGAGGACTTTTACAAGTTGCCTGCCTAGAATCTCCTAAGTAAGAGTGTCCTGTTAATCCAGCAAACATCAATTCCCGATAAGCCGAAAAGTCCGAAGCAAAGAGATAAATTGAGTTTATAAAACTAGGTGTTTTCCCCCCAAAAAAAGCCACTGGATTTCCACCTATGCCTATACAACTCTAAATCTGCTACAATTACGCCAATTTTGAATTCCCACTTTTTCAGTCTTAGTACATATTTAGAAATGTGTACCTAACTGTGTACATATTGTAGATTTTTCTTATGTTTAAAGATGAATTAGCTAGAGAAGTAAAGGCTCGTAGAACCTTTGCCATCATTTCCCACCCTGACGCAGGGAAAACCACCATGACTGAAAAATTACTGTTGTGGGGCAAAGCTATTAGTGTGGCAGGCACGGTCAAAAGCCGTAAATCGGATCGTCATGCCGCATCAGACTGGATGGAAATGGAAAAAGAACGTGGTATTTCTATCACCACCTCTGTCATGCAGTTTCCCTATAACAAACATACTATCAATTTGCTGGACACTCCAGGTCACGAAGATTTCTCAGAAGATACCTACCGAACCCTTACTGCGGTTGATTCGGCACTGATGGTGATTGATGGTGCAAAAGGGGTAGAGGAGCGTACGATTAAGCTTATGGAAGTGTGTCGGATGCGCGATACACCCATTATTTCCTTTGTAAATAAGCTGGATCGGGAAATTCGAGAACCATTAGAATTATTAGATGAAATTGAAAACGTACTGAAAATTCGCTGTGTACCGATTACTTGGCCTATTGGAAAAGGGCGTGATTTTGCAGGCGTTTATCATCTGGCGCAAAATAAAACCTATTTGTATCAGGCAGGCCATGGCTCTGAAATTGTTGAGCTTGAAATACGCGATGGCTACGACTACCCCGACATTCGCGAAAAAGTAGGGGAACGTGAATTTGCCCGTTTTGAAGAATCACTTGAGCTGGTACAAATGGCTAGTGATGAGTTAGATAGCAATTTATTTTTAACAGGCAAACAAACGCCCGTGTTATTTGGCACGGCACTTGGTAACTTTGCAGTAGACCATGTACTCAATGCCTTTATAGATTGGGCACCACCGCCAAAAGCGCACCCTGCCGAAGAACGTATGGTAGAAGCCACTGAAGAAGGCTTTAGTGGCTTTGTTTTTAAAATCCAGGCCAATATGGATCCCAAGCATCGCGACCGAATTGCATTTATGCGCGTTTGTTCAGGAAAATATGAAAAAGGCCTTAAAATGAATCATGTGCGCATTGGTAAAGCAGTGCGCATTAGTGATGCTTTAACCTTTTTGGCTGGTGAACGCGAGCAGCTTGAAGAAGCATGGCCAGGCGATATTATTGGATTACATAATCACGGCACCATACAAATTGGCGATACCTTTACCAGTGGCGAGAACTTGCACTTTACGGGTATTCCGCATTTTGCCCCAGAGATGTTTCGCCGCGTGCGCTTAAAAGACCCTTTAAAGTCCAAACAATTGCAAAAAGGCTTAAAGGAACTATCAGAAGAAGGGGCTACCCAGGTCTTTATGCCACAAATTAGCAATGATCTCATTGTGGGTGCAGTGGGTGTATTGCAGTTTGACGTGGTGGCTTATCGCTTGAAAGAAGAGTACAAAGTCGATTGCGTGTACGAGCCGATTAGTGTCAATACCGTGCGCTGGATTCACTGCGATGATGAAAAAATGCTGAATGATTTTAAGAAAAAAGCACACGATCAATTGTCTTTAGATGGAGGCGGGCATTTAACGTACCTGGCACCTAGTCGTGTGAACTTACAACTCATGCAGGAACGCTGGCCAGATATAGAATTCCGTTCTACCCGCGAACATTGATTTTAAACCCAGCGCACGAGAAATAGGCAAATGAAAAGCAGGCAATGGATTAAACTGGCAGCAGTAGCCGCCATTGCTTTGCTGATTCCGCGTAGTGCGCGTTCACTACGTCCTAAACCTGACGATGTAACGCCAGACAATTCAAATGCAAAATATTTGAATGACCAGTTAACCCAATAATAAGTATTATAAAAATAGGTGATAAAATCCTTTTAAGAACTTGAGTTTTTGCCATTCAAACAATTTATTTATTTTTGATTACAGAGCATTAATAAAACCACCTTAATGACTTAGCATAAAAAACTTAATTTTTGTTTTAAAATCAGAATTATTACCAGCAATGATATTGTTAAAACCATGAATAAATTATTAACAACCAGTGTGATTGCATTAAGTACCGCAATTGCTTTATCGGGATGCCAAAAGCGCAACGAGTCAGAACAAAAAACTACTGTGGCTGCACCTACCGCTCAGACTGAGCAGGTACAAGCAGAAGGCGATATTATTGTTAAAAAGGAAAAAGCCAAATACACCTTACCTGTATGTGAAGGCAAGGATTGCAATGAAGTAGATATTCAGCGTTTAGAAACCAATAAACCGTGGATTAACCAAGTTTTAGATAAAGAAATTTTAACACTTTCTAATTTACAGTTTTCTGAAGAAGTTCCTAAGCCAACCACCATCCAGGCTAATATTGATCGCTTTTTAGCTTCTGCCAAGCAAGACACTATTGCCCGTGGGCAACCTGTGGTTTATAGCTTGCAAGTTGATCCTGATTTTTTAGGGCAGCGCGGTGACATAGCATCATTTAAAATTATTACTGCCTATTATACAGGTGGAGCCCATGGCGGTGCTTCTGATAACTACTATAACTTTGATTTAAAGCAACAGAAACTATTGAAACTCAATGACATTGTATTGCCCGACCAACAAAAAGCACTGCATGATTTGGTATATGGCCAGTTTATAGCATGGGTTAAAAAGAATGATGCAAAAGTTGATTTGGCGGAGTATGAGAAATTATGGCCATTTCAACTTAACAATAATTTTAGCTTTACAGATAACGGCCTGCTTTTTTCATATGGTCAGTATGAAATAGGGCCATACGTAGTAGGCATGCCAGAATTCATTGTGCCTTATCAACAGCTTAATGGCATACTTAAGCCACAATACATGGTTGCTCCGACGACTGACACTGCTAACGATAATGCAAAATCTAGCACTGATTGACACGCATACGCATTTTGACGTAGCCGATTTTGATGCCGACCGCTTGCAGCTCGCCCAACTAGCGTACCAGCGCGGTGTCAAAGCACTGGTGCTCATTGGATTTTTGGCCAAGCGGTTTGATCAGATGGTGCAGGTACAGCAACAAATTAATAGTGCAAATACGCCACACCCAACCGCATTATTAGCCCCTGGCTTACATCCTTTTTATATCAAGCAACATACGAATGAGCATTTGCTCCAATTAGAGCAGCTCATTAAAACGCAGTCTGTGGTGGCCATTGGGGAAATTGGTTTAGATACCTTTACCATTGAGATGAAAGAACCTACTGTCTTTGCGCGGCAGCAGGAATTTTTTTCCGCCCAACTGGAATTGGCCAAGCAATATAACTTGCCTGTGCTATTACATATCCGCCGTGCTCATGCAGAAACTTTAGCTTTATTAAAAAAACATCAATTTAAGCATGGTGGCATTGCCCATGCGTTTGGTGGTGGTGTAGAAGAAGCCAAGGCATTTGTTAAAATGGGCTTTAAGTTAGGGGTCACAGGGCAAGTGACTAATCCAAATGCAAGGCGCTTGCATCAGTCTATTGCTGAGGTGGGCAAAACACAGTTGGTGCTAGAAACTGATTGCCCTGATATGACGCCATTATGTTGTCAGAAATCCAATGAGCATCGCACACGTAATACGCCAGCCAATTTGCCTTTCGTGCTAGATGGACTAAGTAAGGTCTTAAATGTGGGTAGAGAAAAATTAGCGGAAACATTATGGCAGA
Organism: Pseudomonadota bacterium; assembly: GCA_023393635.1. GTDB lineage: Bacteria > Pseudomonadota > Gammaproteobacteria > Pseudomonadales > Moraxellaceae > Alkanindiges. The sequence continues at coordinate 146,664 of JAEWKT010000016.1, read as the reverse complement.
ACAGTTTGGAGTGCTTACATTTGAATCATAATTTAGTTAAGCTGATTTTTTGATTTTATCAAATGCTGGAGTAACAGATCAATTTAAAGTGAATAGTGATAGTCAAATGTTTAGCATAACCTTAAATGACTCAATAATATAGCGTATGCAACCTTACTAATTTCTATAGAAAATTTTTAAGAGTTATTAACTGAACATCCCCATATGGGGATGTTTTTCCTTTTACAAAAAAAATACCATTAACCTATCTGTAGTCAACAAATAGGGTGATGGAAATGAAACAATCATTAGTATATATGGCATTACTAAGTACAATGCTCACTCTTGCTGGATGTGGCGGTGGAGGTGGAGGAAACGACTCAAATCAAGACAACAATTCAGGCTCAAACGATACGGGTAATAATAACCAAAATAATGGCAACAATCAGAATAATACTAACAATCAAAACAACGGTAACACTAACCAGCAGATTGATGGTGAAGTTTGGGTAGTAAAAGGTAGAGTGCAGGATGCAGATAATCGTTATGTTGAAAATGCTAAAGTTTCAGTGGTTCTAGATAATATAGAATATTCGACAAAAACAGATAAAAATGGCGAATATGGCTTAAAGCTACCTAAAGATTTTAAATATCCTGAGTATCTTTCAGGAGTTATCCATGCAGAAGGGTATAAACCAAAAACCCTCTTATTAAGCTATGAAGACAAAACTTTATTTGTTGATGAAGAAAGTAATAGTCCGACCATCCATAAATTACAAGAACACGATGTTATTTTCTTTAATGGTTTAAAGGTTATTCATTTAGGTGATGATAGTTTTTCTGGCAGTGCAAATTCACAGTTTCAGGTAAAAGCTCAAGATATTGTCTGGAAAGATAGCTTTACTTATAGTGCAGCGAAGAAAGCAAAATATGATGAAATTTGTATTTCATTAATGGGTAAAGGAATTCAAAGTAGCTCATCTAAAGATACTATTTCTTTATCCAGAAATGGTGAAGCTGGGACATTTGTTACTCAAGGGCTTAAGGATAGTGCGGAGTCAGGTATATATAGCAATATTGAGCATTGTTTCTCATTACAGAGCTTTAATGCAGATGAGCAAATTGAACTACGGATTCAATCAGGTAATGCAAGTAACGGCTATGATGATTTTGAAATAATTAATATTGAGGGAGCATTTAAAAATAACAGTGGTTCTAATAATAGCTCGGGTTCTGGCAATTCAGATGGTACGAATAACAGTGGCTCTAATAATAGCTCAGGTTCTGGTAATAATACAGGTGGCAACTCGAGCTCTGGCGGCTCAAGTGATATACCACTATGTAATTCTGGGACAACACCAGCAGGGACAGTACAGTGTGTAGGTAAAGATAATATTAATTATCTCGGTGGTGGTTTTAATAGTCATACAGGTGATGTTGCTGGCTATATGGATCATGCATCTGGTGACATACAGACAGCTACTTCATGCTCGGTAGTACGCTCAGGTAATACTATGACGATTAACATTCCATCATTAAGTGTATCTGGTACAGTAACAGGTGAGGCATTACAAGTGATTACGCCCTCAAGCCAAGAAGGACAAACACTGATGTTCTTAACAGCTCAGGATAAGAAATTCGGTATGATGCAAAATACTTTCTACAATGGTCAAGTATTGCATACAGCCACCGTAACTATTGGAGACAAAACCTATAGCTGCTCAAAATATTAATATCGTTTATTATTAGCGTTATATTTATTCAGAAAGTTAATGTATACCCTTGATTGAAATAGTCAGGGGTATTTTTTATATAGTTAGGTTTATTTAAGCAAGATAAAATAAAATTTTAACGTTATAAGATTAAAAATTGTTATGATGGATTTTATAATAGCGTTTTAGTTGCCTATACATGATGACTGATCGACAAATTCCACTGGACGAGTACGCCCGTCGTTTTGCAGGTTCCGCCAAGGTGTATGGTGAGCAAGCCTTCAAAGCGTTTGAGTATGCACATGTGATGATTGTTGGCGTTGGGGGCGTGGGTTCGTGGGCGGTGGAGGCACTTGCACGTAGTGGCGTGGGCACGCTAACGCTGGTTGATATGGATGTCTTGGTGGCATCCAATATTAATCGGCAGCTTCCAGCATTAACCTCAACCTTTGGGCATGGCAAAATTGCAGTGATGGCTAACCGCGCACAGGAAATTAATCCACGTATTCAGATCAATTTGGTTGATGATTTTTTAACACCTAATAATGCAAAAATATTAGTAGATCAGCATCAGCCAGACATAATTTTAGACTGTATTGATGATGTTAAGGCCAAAGTTGCACTTATTCTGCATTGCCGTTTTAATAAAATTCCGCTGATTGTGTCAGGTGGTGCAGGGGGCAAGTTGGATCCATTAAAAATACGTGTGGCGGATTTATCTAAAACAGAGCAGGATCCTATGCTGGCCAAAATTCGTAGTGAGCTACGCAACAAAGGCATTGGCAAAAAACCAAAAGATAAGTTTAATATTCCTTGTATCTATTCAATTGATAATCCCTTTACCAATAATGCAAATTGTGAAACGACAGTCAATACTGGTGCTGGCCTGCGTTGTGGCGGTTATGGTTCGGCTGTTGTTGTCACTGCTACTTTTGGCATGGTAGCTGCGGCTGAAGTATTGAAGAAATTAAGTAAAGTTTAGTTTAATAGCGCTTATAACTGTCCCATAAGTATATTGTTGTGTTTGCAGCCATCTAATAAGCTTGGCCAGTAGATAGCTGCAATATTTGAGACTTATCTCATTTCAGCTAACTGGTTCATTCGATATTCAATCCGCTGGTTGATACATTTTTTGAAGCGAATTTCCTTATCTTTATCAATAAGCTCATAAGACCATTCATCTGTTTCATAGGCATATTGTTCACGATTGCTTCTAGCAATTTCATGGTATGGTTTTTGTGCTTCAATTTTGCATTCTACATCGCGTTTTTTAAACCATGCTTTCTGGTTGGCAAGGTAAGCAACATGGAACTCTTTAGATTTACTTTCCCACATGGTATTTAATTGGTCAGTTTTTTTAGCCAATGCCTCATTAATTTCATTTAAGCGAATATCCATTGCATCAGAAATTAATTTATCTTTTTCTTCTTGCTCGCGTTCAATTTGCTGGTTTTCACTGCTTAGCTCTTGTTCTTCAGCTTCATATGCAGGTAAATACAATGCGCTGGTAAGTAGACTTCTTAAAAACTTACTTAAGCGGGGATCAGTATCACGACTAATAATTAAACTACCCGAATCACTTTTTTCAATAGAGTAATTATAGTTTTGACTAAGCTGGGCACTTTCCATGGAAATTTCTTGATTAGTGGCGTTTTCTACAAAGCTTTGCAACATGCAGGCAAAGTCAGGGCATTGATTGCTAGCATTACGATGTTGTGCTTTATAGGCATTGACTAATACCGCCTGTGGCAAATCAGCTGCTAAAACCGCACTACAAGAAATTTTATTATCGATCGAATTGGCCTTGTCGGTCCTTACATCCGAAACTTTAAATTTAATTAATTGATTCCATTGTTGAAGCTGCTGCATATCAACTTGATAGTGACTTGCCTGTATTGACGCTGTAGTGATAGCACTAAACTTATCTTTTAAATCGGTTTGTAAGCCTTCAATCCATGAGGCATCAGTACATTGAAATTCAGAGTCATCAGTAGAGGCAGTGAATGTTTGCTCTGGTACGGTCTCAGCTTCTTTTTCTGCTGATGCTACTTTCTTATTGCATCCAGAAAATAATAAAAGACTGGCACACGTGGCCAAAATAACAGTGTTTCTTTTAAATAACATTTGGATAAAACCATTTTTGTAGTTGAAAAATTGTTAATAGTCGATCAGTTGAACGTGATAAAAAAGGATGAGCAGTTTAAAACTACCCATCCTTAATATCGTTTTTTACGAAACCAACAAATATGGAATCAGTAAAAATTACATGATTTCAATGGCAACAGCGGTGGCTTCACCACCACCAATACAAAGTGCAGCAATACCTTTTTTGCCACCAGTACGTTTTAATGCATGAATCAGGCTTAAAATAATACGCGAACCTGTAGAACCCACTGGATGGCCTAATGCGCAAGCGCCTCCATGGATATTCACTTTTTCGCTGTCTAAATTAAATTTATCCACTGCGGCCATAGTCACCATGGCAAATGCTTCATTAATTTCCCATAGGTCAATATCTTCCGCTTTCCAGCCTGCTTTATCCAGCACCTTTTGAATAGCACCAACTGGTGCAATGGTAAATTCACTAGGGTGTTGTGAGTTGCTGGCAGTGGCAACGATCCGCGCTAATGGTGCTAAGTTTTTAGCTTTTGCATTTGATTCAGAAGTCAGCACTAATGCAGAAGCACCATCAGAAATGGAGCTGGCATTGGCGGCAGTAATAGTGCCATCTTTAGCAAAAGCAGGCTTTAAGCCAGGAATTTTGTCTAGCTTGGCATTTAAAGGTTGCTCATCCTGTTCAACAATTTCTTCACCTTTGCGGGTCTTGACGCTAACTGGGGTGATCTCGTCTTTGAAATAACCTTCATTAATAGCAGTTTGTGCACGTTTTAATGAACGAATCGCAAAATCGTCCATTTGTTCACGGGTATAGTTCATGGTGTTTGCCATATCTTGCGCAAACGAACCCATTAAACGACCTGTTTCAGCGTCTTCTAAACCATCCAAGAACATGTGGTCTTTAATCTCGCCATGACCCATGCGGAAGCCACCACGCGCTTTAGACAATACGTAAGGGGCGTTGGTCATCGACTCCATACCACCTGCAACCACAACTTGCGCGCTGCCCGCTTTAATCATGTCAGTTGCTTGCATCACTGCTTTCATGCCTGAACCACATAGTTTATTAATGGTCACTGCGCCCGTATTGTCTGGCAAGCCTGCCTGACGCATTGCTTGACGCGCAGGGCCTTGCTTTAAGCCACCAGGTAGTACGCAGCCCATAATTACTTCTTCAACATCAGAAGGTTGCAGGCCAGCACGCTGAACTGCTGCGCGAATGGCAGATGCGCCAAGCTCAGGGGCAGTAACGCCTGCAAGTGTCCCCTGAAAACCACCCATTGCGGTGCGAGCACCATTCACAATTACAACTGATTCAGACATACATCACTCCTAACCTGCGCACCAGAAAAAATAAACAATGAGCGCATTAATAAAATAACCACAGTATACAAAAATATGGGCAGCGACGACATCACTCCATGCAGAAGCACCCTTTTTTTTGTTAGCAACTTATATTGATTCCTGCCGCTGTTTCATGGATGCCATCCCCATTATTATCTTTGGATTCTCTGACATGACCCATACTAGATAAAATAACCAGGCGGTGCCATTTTGGTTGCTCTGCACAATACCAAAAGCTGCCATTACTCATATTTAAACGACCACGCTGGGGCTCAAATAAAAGCACATTAGAACGCGAACGTCCTGCGCCGCGCCACGTCAATAAACCGTATTTTATACCTAGGGGATGATAGTTTAAAATTGACTCATTTGGATCAAGCGCTCGGTTTTGATTGTAATCTAAAAATATTAAAATGCCGCTATTCCAGTGATTGTCACAACTTTGTCCATCCATACTGCCACACACTGCTACGGCTTGATGTAGGCTATAAGCCTGATTTCTTGCCTGTGCTAAAATAGGCTTAAGTGAGTGAGGTAATTGATAGGCTTCGTTTTTCTTTAACAAAGAAGAAAAAAAAGGCGTAGAAATCAATACAATAATAGAGAGAACTGCTATCACTGTAACTAGCTCAAACAGGGTAAAACCTTTCATGAGAGGACGGTATTTCATATTCGTTGCTCTTGAGTTCTATTTATTGGCTTACAAATAAATTTCATCTTATTGAAATTAGTGATTTATTTTTTCAGGCACTATAATATATGAATGTCAACAAGAAAGAAAATCAAGAAAATTATTCATAAATACAAAGTATTGACTTGGCAACGTGAAACTTACTAAACTGCAACGGAAGATGTAAGAATTTTTATCAATACTTCGCTCTATGGAGTAACTTCGAAGTTCAGCGAATGAATAAGAAGTTGCTTAATGCAGGACCAAGACTTAAAAAAGCTGGGGAAAATAGTTACTTAACTATTCCAGTTGGCCGAATTATGAAGTAGGCTACACACTGAACAACAAGTTTTTAAACATCTGGAGGAATCCATGAAACTGAGCCGTATAGCCCTCGCTATGTTAGTTGCAGCACCATTTGCTGCTGCAAATGCTGGTGTAACAATTACCCCGTTAATGCTGGGTTATCACTGGTACCCAGAAGATACCCAAGACAAAATGCGCAATGAAGGCTTAAAAGACCGTAACAACGGTACAGCTAACATTCCTGGTGGCGTTGCACTGGTTGATGACCTGGTTGTTGGTGCCGCTATTGGTTTAGAACTAACCCCATGGTTACAAGCCGAAGTTGAATATCAGCAAACTAAAGCTGATGCACAACATAACGAACGCAATTCAGGTAATTACCCTGGCGTTCCTTACGATGCTAAGCATGAAACTTTAAGTGGTAACTTTATTGCGACTACTGACGTATTCACTGGCAACTATGACAGCAAAATCAAGCCTTACGGTTTGCTAGGTGCTGGTTATAGCCGTATTACTGTAGATAACCCAGGTTATGACTACCGTTCTTATGACACTATTGGTAACTTAGGTGCTGGTGTGTTATGGCAAATCAATGATGCGTTAACACTACGTACTGAAGCACGTGCTGTTCACAACTTTGATAACAACTGGTGGGAAGGCCAAGGCTTGGCAGCCCTGCAAGTTGTGCTTGGCGGTCACTTAAAACCTGCTGCTCCAGTTGCTCCAGTTGAGCCTGTTGCTCCACCACCAGTTATTGTTGAGCCAGCTCCACAACCTGAGCCAGAGCCACAACAGTTAACTGAAGACCTGAAAATGGAACTTCGTGTATTCTTTGACGTGAACAAATCTAACATCAAAGATCAATACAAACCTGAAGTTGCTAAAGTTGCCGAGAAATTGCAAGAGTATCCAAATGCTACTGCAATGATCGAAGGTCATACTGATAACACTGGTCCACGTAAGTTGAACGAGCGTCTATCTGTAGCACGTGCTAACTCTGTTAAGTCTATGTTAGTTAATGAGTACAACATCTCTGCTAACCGTTTGAACACTCAAGGTTATGCGTGGGATCGTCCGATTGCACCAAACAATACACTTGAAGGCCGTGCAATGAACCGTCGTGTATACGCGGTAATCACTGGTAGCCGTACTGTAACTGCTGATCAAGTTCCAGTTACTGCACCTTCTACTACTGCTCCTGCTCAATAATTCATAGTTATTGAGTGAAAAAATAGCCGCTTAATGCGGCTATTTTTTTGGCTGTTGTTTATTTATATTCACTTATAACTGCTCCCATAAATTTTTCTGTAAATGTTGTTTGGTAGTGCGTCGTTCGCGCATACGAGCTACGTCTACATCCTGCTTTTGATGCACACCGCTTTTTTGCATGAGTGGATGCAAAGCCACATGGTTACGTGGTTTCACTTTGGGCGGTTTCTTTAATTTCATAGTTTTTCCTTTAATGCAATATAAAAATGATTGAACAAAATAAAAGCGACTAAAGATTAGCCATATTTCACTAGTTCAAACTCCTTAGTTTAAGACACTAGGTGATGAGTATGGCAGTGCAGTGGCGCTAACTTACAAAGCAAAACAAGAGCTCGCTGAACCACAATGTCGTGAAGTTAATAAATATTAGCATTAGAAAATAAAGCTTGTATGAAGGTACAAGCTTAAAATGTTAATTGGGGTTGGTGTATTAATTGCAACTTGTTTAAATGACGTACTGCTATCAACTGCATGGTAATTTATGGGTATTTAAGCCAGGCTGTTTACTAGTCACCACGATAAGGACGCACATCCATATCTTTATACTTAATAAACTGAGTGTTGTGTTTAATACGATAACCAAACCAGATGACTAAAAATATAGGAATACTGATATAAGCAGAAATTAGCCCTTTCCAGTCGATATGCTCTCCAATAAATGCCTGATAGTTTTGCCCCAAAGTAATGAGTAAACACAGTGCAAAAGCAAATAAAGACCCAAAAGGGAAGAACCGTGCGCGGTAGGGTAGGTCTGCTAACTGGTAGCCTTGAGCCATATAGCCTTTTCTAAAGCGATAATGGGCGACTGCAATGCCCAGCCATACAATAAAACCACACATACCTGAGGTATTGAGCAGCCAGATATACACCTGCTTGTCACCAATAAAAGTGGTTAAAAAGCACAGTGCGCCCACCAGGGTGGTGGCTAATAATGCATGACGTGGCACCCCATTCTGGCTAAGCTTTGCAAATATTTTAGGTGCATTACCCTGTTTGGCAAGGTTATATAACATGCGGGTAGAAGCATACATGCCTGAATTACCAGCTGATAAAATGGCTGTCAAAATGACAGCATTCATAACGCTTGCGGCAAAGGCAAATCCAGCACGCTCAAACAATAAGGTGAAAGGTGATAAGGAAATATCATTATTATTGGCAGCTTGCAGTAGGCGCGGATCATCATAAGGAATTAGCGTGCCAATGACAAAAATAGCCAAGATATAAAACATCAGTATGCGCCAAAACAATTGTTTGATGGCAATAGGAATGGTTTTTTTAGGGTTTTCAGACTCGCCAGCCGCCACGCCAATGAGTTCAGTGCCCTGAAATGAGAAACCAGCAATCATGGCAACGCCAACCATCGCTTGCAGCCCGCCGACAAAAGGCGCATCGCCATGAGTCCAGTTGCTAAAGCCTGGTGATTCCAGGCCAGACATAATGCCAAAAATACTGGCCATGCCGATGCCAATAAAAATGATCACCGCAAGCACTTTCACCATGGAAAACCAGAATTCACTTTCACCAAAACCCTTTACTGATAATGCATTAAGAAAAAACATAATGAGTAAAAAACCAGCACTCCAGTAAATTCCATGCACTTCGGGGAACCAGAAGCTCATGATAATTTGTGCGGCGACCAATTCTGCTGCAATGGTGACAGCCCAGTTGTACCAAAAGTTCCAGCCTAAAGCAAAACCAAAGCCTTTTTCGACATAACGTTCACCATAGGTAGAAAAAGAGCCTGATACAGGTTGATAGGCTGCCATTTCACCCAAACTGGTCATGAGAAAAAATACCATCACCCCAATTAGCGCATAAGCCAGTAATGCCCCAGCTGGACCAGCCGCTGCAATAGTGCTACCCGATGCCAGAAATAAGCCTGTGCCAATGGAACCGCCAATGGCAATCATGTTTAAATGACGGGCTTTGAGCGTTCGTTGTAAATGCGGTGCTTCGGGTGGTTGATTTGCCAGCATAAAACCTAATAACCTAAATATTTAATAGCAGTAACTTAACGACACTTTGCCTGATAAACATTGAACCCATGACGTTGCCCAAGTGTGTGGCAATGACCAAACTGTTGCTCAATCAAAGGCGAATACCTTAAAAAATTATTGGCGACGATTCGAAGCTCACCACCCGATTTTAAGTGTTTCACACTATGCTTTAGCAGATCTTCGCTGGCTTGGTAATGGGTACGAATCCCCTGATGAAACGGTGGATTACTAATGATTGCTGCTAAGTTTTTTGGCGCATCAATGATGCCTCGTCCTGCAATAAGATGCACACTATCATTTAGGGCAATGTCATTGGCTTGCAGGGTAAGACGGGTTGATTCCAGCGCGAAAGCGTCGATATCAAGGAAATAAACTGATTGCGCAGGATAGATTTTTTTAAGTAAAGTACCAATCACACCAGCACCGCAGCCAAAATCCAGCAAGTCGCCTTTGGGTAAATTATTTAAATGCTCAACCAGCAACGCACTGCCTTGGTCTAAGCGGCCATGACTAAAGACGCCTGGTAAGCTAATGATCGTGATTGACTGAGCAATATTGTCTACATTTACCTGATAATGGTTAGTCCATTGCTGTAGTGATTTTTCTTGCTGTGGTTGTATCTCATGACACAGCCACAGCTGGCAATGACGTGCGCTATCAAGCTTTAAGGTTTTACCAAATTGGCTTAGTTGCTTGGCTGCACGCTCAATACCAGCGCGTTTTTCTCCCACCAGAAAAATCTGACCGCTAGGTGCTAAATGCGTTGCTGCCTGATGCAGTAAATAATGTACCAGCTCTTTGGATTTTGGCAGAAAGACGATCACTTGATCATAGGTTTGGTCAGGTGGAGTAATCCCAAAAGAGCAATGCTGCGGGTGCTGAGCAAGCAACAACTGGTAGTCATCGTTAAACCATGTCCATGCATGCAAGTGTGTAATAGCAGGCTGTTGCTTTAGCTGATCGACCAAGCCATCAACACTACAGCCAACCAACAATACTGATCCCTTTAAGAAATCAATTTGACGAAGTATAACTTCACTACGAGGATCCATGACTTTACCTTGATAGCGCGATCAGTTGAAATGAACAATAAACCCTTGAGCAAATAATAGCCAATGGGAAAAAGGCGGCAATATTAACAGTATGTGCTGTCATAAAATAGCTTAATCACAAGTAACATCAATTAATATGTATGGTTACTTGCTGATCAATGAACATCAAAAGCTGCTTAAAAAATTAGCGTTGCCACTGGCTAAAAGCTTCATGGTAAAATGCTCAAACAATAACCATTAAGTTTTTAAGTCATCAGGTTGTTAAGTATTGACATCAGACTGCTCAGGGAGTGGGTTTTCAGGCAAAAATAAGTTTAACAGCACTGCCGCAATACCCCCTGTGGCTACACCTGAGCTAAAAATAGCTTTTAAAAATTCAGGCCAGTGTGATAAAAACTCAGGCACTTGTGACACGCCTAAACCTAATGCCAAAGAGACTGCAATAATCAGTAAAGCGCGGCGATCCAGCGTGATACCAGCCAAAATGTGGATGCCTGATGCGGCAACGGCACCAAACATGACCATGGCTGCACCGCCTAGCACTGGCTCTGGAATAGCCTGAAAAAAGCCTGCAACCCATGGAAATAAACCCAGTAACATCAATATAATAGCAATCAGCATCCCAACATGACGGCTCGCCACGCCTGTAAGCTGAATAATGCCGTTATTTTGGGCAAATACAGAGCTAGGGAAAGTATTAAAAATTCCAGCTAAAAAAGAGTTAGCACCATTAACCAACACACCGCCTTTAATACGTTCCATCCATAGTGGGCCTTCTACAGGTTGTCTGGAAATTTTACTGGTTGCGGTAATGTCTCCAATCGCTTCAAGCGAGGTAACAGCATAAATCACCAGCATGGGAATAAATAACGCCCATGAAAAACCAATGCCAAAATGCATGGGCGTAGGCACTTCAAACCATGCGCTTTGCTGCATGCCAGAAAAATCCAGGCGTCCCAAAGTCGCTGCCAACATATAACCAATAATTAAAGCAATCACAAGGGCAGTACTTTTAACCCATAAGACTGGCACCCGATTTAAAATAATAATTAGCCCAAGCACAGTGCAAGAAAGTAATAAATTTTGACCACTGGCAAACGTACCATTTTCCATGGCCTTAAAACCGCCACCCATGCTAATTAAGCCAACTTTAATTAAAGTCAAACCAATCAGCAGCACCACAATGCCAGTAACCAGTGGCGTAATCAGACGGCGAATCCACGGTAAAATTCGTGAAATTCCCATCTCTACAAAAGAACCTGCAATCACTACCCCAAAAATAGCAGCCAGTACGGCTTCTACAGGCGTACCCTGCGCCACCATGACCGAGCCAACTGCAATAATTGGCCCTACAAAATTAAAGCTGGTGCCCTGGACAATCAGCATGCCCGCCCCAAATGCACCAATTTTTTTACACTGTATAAACGTGGCAATGCCCGAAATAAGCAGTGACATTGATACAATAAGATTGGTATTACGAGCCGACACGCCTAATGCATTACAAATGAGTAAAGCAGGCGTAACGATGGGCACAATAATAGCAAGTAAGTGCTGTAGGGCTGCTAAAAGTGCCAAAGCAGGCTTGGGCCGATCATTTAGGCCATATAATAGTGGGTCGGGAGTAGTGCTATCAGATGCAGATGAGTCAGTGGGTTGGGTCGCAGACATAATCAGGAAGCACTGGTTATTCAGTGCAGATCAGGAAAAAAGAGGCGGTATTGTAAGCAAAATGACTGTCCTGTGCTTATCTTTTGATAAAAAATTAATGGTCTAAATTTAAGTTTAATCACAAACCAAATACTAGTAGATGCTTGCTGGTTACAAAATAACCAGAACTGTCGAATTAAAAAAAACAATGCTGAGGTTTGTTCTCTGCTATAATTTCGCGTCCAAATTTTAAGTTACTTGCATTCAGATGGAATGCACGTAAAACCAACCGTGTACATTTGTTTGTACAACCAATCGGATTTAATTGAATGTCATCTAATGTAAGTAATTCATCGGTAAAAGATTTACGTAATATTGCAATTATTGCGCACGTTGACCATGGTAAAACCACCCTGGTTGATAAACTGTTGCAACAATCTGGTGCTCTGGGTGAGCGTTCAGGTGAAATCGAGCGTGTGATGGATTCTAACGCCTTAGAAAGTGAACGCGGTATTACTATTCTTGCAAAAAATACGGCCATTAAATGGTTAGATAAACGGACTAATCAAGAATACCGCATTAATATTGTAGATACCCCAGGACACGCCGACTTCGGTGGTGAAGTAGAGCGCGTGATGTCCATGGTGGACTGCGTGTTGCTATTGGTTGACTCACAAGATGGTCCAATGCCACAAACTCGCTTTGTGACCCAAAAAGCCTTTGCGCGTGGTTTAAAGCCAATTGTTATTTTAAATAAAGTTGACCGTCCAGGCGCGCGCCCAGATTGGGTGATGGATCAGGTATTTGACTTGTTTGATAACCTGGGTGCTAGCGATGAGCAGCTTGATTTTCCAGTAGTTTATGCGTCTGGCCTTAATGGTATTGCTGGCCGTGAAGTCGATAAACTGGCACCAGACATGACGCCATTGTTTGAAACTATTGTTGACATTGTTGAGCCACCAAGTGTGGATACCGATGGTCCTTTCCAGATGCAAATTTCATCACTGGACTATAATAGTTTTGTGGGCGTGATTGGTATTGGCCGTATTCAGCGCGGTTCAATTTCAACCAATACACCAGTAACCGTGATTGATAAAGACGGTAAGACACGTAACGGCCGTATTTTAAAAATTATGGGTTATCATGGTCTTGACCGTGTCGATGTAGATAGCGCGAGTGCAGGTGATATTGTTTGTATTACAGGTATTGATGCCTTAAATATCTCTGACACCATTTGTGATCCGAAAAATGTTGAAGCATTGCCGCCGCTATCTGTTGATGAGCCAACCGTATCGATGACTTTTCAGGTCAACAACTCCCCATTTGCTGGCCGCGAAGGCAAGTTTGTGACTTCACGTAATATTCGTGAGCGTCTAGAGCGTGAGCTGATTCATAACGTGGCATTGCGCGTTGAAGACACTGATTCTCCAGATCGCTTTAAAGTATCTGGTCGTGGCGAGTTACATTTGTCAGTACTGATTGAAAACATGCGTCGAGAAGGCTTTGAGCTGGGTGTATCTCGTCCTGAAGTGATCATGAAAGAAATTGATGGCGTGATGAGCGAGCCGTATGAGAACGTGACTTTTGATGTGGAAGAAGAGCATCAAGGTGGCGTGATGGAGCAAATGGGTAACCGTCGCGGCGAAATGACCAATATGGAAGTAGATGGCAAAGGCCGTATCCGTATTGAAGCAACCGTGCCTTCACGCGGTCTGATTGGTTTCCGTTCTGAGTTTCTAACCATGACGTCTGGTACAGGCATCATGACCTCAAGCTTCTCACATTATGGCCCAGCCAAAGGCAATACAGGTTCACAGCGTCAAAACGGTGTATTGATTTCTATGGCCAACGGTACTTGCTTGGCATATGGCTTATATTTCTTACAAGAGCGTGGCCGTTTATTTGCCGAACCACAACTTGAAGTCTATGAAGGCATGATTGTGGGTATTAACTCACGTGGCGATGACATGGTGGTTAATCCAACCAAAGCCAAGCAGCTGACCAACGTGCGTGCGAGTGGTACTGATGAAGCCTTGACCTTAACGCCAGCAATTAAATACACGCTAGAACAAGCACTTGAGTTTGTTCAGGATGACGAGTTGGTTGAGGTAACTCCAAAATCTATTCGTATGCGTAAAAAGTATTTAACTGAAAATGAGCGTAAACGCGCTAGCCGCAAGTAATTACTGCGTGATGGGTTAATTGGTAATTAAACCTGTTAGCCAATGTAGTGCTGAAGGATTTTATTTTAATAAAGTCAACAAAGACCACTTGTCTATTTGTAGGCAGGTGGTTTTTTTATGCCATGAGTAAAAGGTGGTCAATAGTTTTATAAAATCAGTGTAAAATTCACGAGTTAATTCGTCCTATGCTTATATAGTGAAGATGGGTACTATTTTTTATTGCGTAATAATTCGAGTAACTGGAGATTTTTATAATGAGTATTTTGCAAGAATTTAAAGAATTTGCCATTAAAGGCAATATGATTGACTTGGCCGTTGGGGTCATCATTGGTGGCGCATTTAGTAAAATTATTGATTCATTAGTAAAAGATATTTTTATGCCTTTTATTTCGTGGATTATTGGTGGCGATGTCGATTTTTCGCAATGGTTTATTGTACTGGGTGACAATCCAAATAATTTAAGCTCTATGGCCCAATTACAGGAAGCGGGGATCAATGTGCTTAGTTACGGCAATTTCCTCACTATTTTAATCAATTTCCTATTGTTAGCGTGGGTAGTATTTATCATGGTGAAGTTAATTAATCGACTGCGCCGTTTGCATGAAGTAGAACCAGAAAAAACATCTGAGCCTGCACCCGAGCCAGAAGATATCAAACTGTTACGTGAAATTCGTGATCAATTAAAAGCTAATAATCCCTAAATAAACAGTATCCATATTTCTTGCATCAGGGTCTTATATATCCTAACGCCTCTTTCGAGGAAGAGTGAAGTACAAGCGGAACTGATGCAAGAAACTTAAGCATTAAAAACAGAAAAATTTAGTGCCATTAAAGACAGCATCTGAAATATCGTCGGCTTATGCATAAAAATGCGAATAAATATTTCTGCTTTACTTATTTGTTGTGGCTATTTAGCATCATGCCAGGTTTTTAATCATGTGATAGGGATATGAGTGAGTTAATTAGCCCTGCCGTAGCACTTGCAGTACTGGCAGCAGGGATATTTTTAGTGATCGGTTTGTTGACAGGGATCTGGAAGTACGTTGCCATAATGCAAAGTGAACGGGCGCGCGCCCCTTACTATGTAGATATTGCACATCGGGCATCATTGCTCTATGCCAGTGCTGCATTAATATTAGCGGCATTGGCTTATTTTTCAGTATGGTCTGACCGTGTCAACTGGTGGGCGGTGATGGTCAACGTGATTTATTTTGCGTTAGCCATTGGCACCTATGTGATTCATGGGGCATTAAAAGACACTGATAACCAGTTGCGTAGCCCACATCGCTTAGGGCCAATGACGCTACCACGGTTTTTAATTCATTTATTTATGTGGTCGTTGATTGCAGCTGAAGTAGGGGGCACCGTGGTATTACTGGCAGGTGCGTGGCAACCGTTATGGGCTTTTGCTTTTTAACTGTAATGTTTTGGCTTAAACGGCCACAAGCAATCCGAAATGTACATTTGCCAAGCAATGCAATGCTAATCATTGCCATAGGCGCATTAATATTTGCTAAAATTGACTGAATTTTTAGGAGAATTCACATGAGTTTACGTTGGTCAGATACTTTAGATATCGCCATTGAGCTATATGAAGCCCATCCTGAGGTTGATCCGCAATATGTGCGTTTTACCGATTTGCATCGCTGGATTTGCGAGCTGCCTGAGTTTAAGGATGACCCAAATCGCTCGAATGAGGGTATTTTGGAATCAATTCAAATGGCATGGATTGATGAGGCCAGTTAAGCAGCAGTTTTTATTTCACTAAAAACTTTACTAAAAAATCGTAGATTTTTTCTCTTGCGCTCGGGCGGAACAGTGTTCCTCATCTCTTGTGCTCGGTAAAATAAGAAACTGGTGTTTTGCTTATCCTCTACAGAAAAATCACAGATTTTTCTCTTGCGCTCGGGCAAAACGATGTTTTGCTTATCCTCGCTCAGGTATAATGCGTCATCTTTTTTTTGATGTTCGTCTTTTAAGGAGCTTGTCATGGCTATTGAACGTACTTTATCCATTGTTAAACCAGATGCCGTTAGCAAAAATCACATTGGTGATATTTTCAGCCGTTTTGAAAAAGCGGGTTTAAAAATTATTGCCACTAAAATGAAGCAATTGTCTCAAGCGGATGCTGAAGGCTTCTATGCTGAACACAAAGAGCGTGGTTTTTTTGGTGATTTAGTGAGCTTCATGACTTCAGGTCCAGTGGTTGTGTCTGTACTTGAAGGCGAAAATGCAGTTTTGGCGCATCGTGACATTTTGGGCGCAACCAATCCTAAAGAAGCAGCACCTGGTACCATTCGCGCTGACTTTGCAACCAGTATTGATGAAAATGCTGCACACGGTTCAGACTCTACTACTTCTGCTGCCCGTGAAATTGCTTACTTCTTTAACGACAACGAAATCTGCCCACGCACGCGTTAATCGTTCATTTTTATAGGCCAGATAAGTGTTATGATGCTTATCTGGTTTATTTTTTATACAATATGATAGTTTAATACGGCCTTGATTTTATCGCGTGTTTTTTAATTCATATTTTTTTAGTATTCTTTATTTAATACCACCTCTGTATTTGCCTAAACAATAGCAAATACACACTTTAGACGATAGGTTATGCACAGCAAAACAACTGATTTATTAGCGCAAGCAAACAATGACAACGCTTTAGCAGTACAAGTTCCTGCTGCGGTGGATGCTTGCGCTAATGAATTGCCTATAGCGCAAACAAGCCTACAAAAAACCAATTTGCTGGGTTTGTCGCGTCCGCAAATGGAAGCGTTTTTTGAAAGCCTGGGCGAAAAGAAATTTCGTGCGACACAAGTTTTAAAATGGATTCATCAGTTTGGTGTGAGTGATTTTGACCAGATGACCAATTTGGCGGCTAAGTTGCGTGAAAAACTAAAACAGGTGGCTTATATTCAGGCACCTGAAGTGGTACATAGAAATTTCTCTAAAGATGGCACGCGAAAATGGGTATTTCGCGTGGGTGATGGCGCAGGTTCACTGGTTGAAACCGTGCTTATTCCTGCTGATGACAAAACTGGCGCACGTAAAACTTTATGTATTTCTTCACAGGTGGGCTGTGCGCTAGATTGCAGTTTTTGCAGTACGGGCAAACAGGGCTTTGAGCGTGACCTAACTGCCTCAGAAATTATTGGCCAGCTTTGGGTGGCCAATCAGTCTTATATGGAAGACGTGCCCGTCGGTGAGCGCACGCGTACAGTGACCAACGTGGTGATGATGGGCATGGGCGAACCCTTGCTGAATTTTGAACCAGTGGTGTCGTCTATGCGCTTAATGCTTGATGATTTTGCTTATGGTATGTCCAAGCGCCGCGTGACATTGTCTACTTCAGGCATTGTGCCCATGATTGATCGCTTGAGCGAAGAAATTGATGTCGCTCTGGCTATTTCACTGCATGCACCTAACGATGCCTTGCGTAATGAGTTAGTACCCATTAATAAAAAATATCCGCTGGCCGAGTTAATTCCTGCCGCGCGCCGCTATATCTCAACTGATGGGGTGATTGACAGTGCGCGTAAGCATGTGACTATTGAATATGTGATGTTAGAAGGCGTTAATGATAAGCCTGAACATGCCAAACAATTAATACAGCTATTAAGCAATCTGCCCAGTAAAATTAATTTGATTCCATTTAATCCGTTTCCACATGCACCCTATGGCCGCTCTAGCCGCAACCGTATCATGGCGTTCCAGAAGCAACTGTCTGATGCGGGTTTTGTATGCACTGTCCGCATCACGCGTGGTGACGATATCGATGCAGCCTGTGGCCAGCTAGTAGGGCAGGTAGCAGATCGTACCCGTCGTGCTGAGCGCTGGCAAAAGAAAGTGGTTGAGCAGCAAGGCCTGGCGCAGCAAAGTAAGGTTCAGCACAGCAAGGGGAAACCCGTCCATCGTTCCGATGAAATACTAAGAACACGAGGTTAATGTGAGCGTTAAGCAGTTTTCAGGTATTTTTAAAAAAAGTGGCGCATTATCAGCTCATACAGGACAGGTTTTTGCGGTTAGCTTAGTTATTGGGTTGTTTTCGGCTGTGTTACTGGCAGGATGTCAGACCTCAACACGGACTTTAAAGACCAATCCAAAAGCGGCGGTGGCCACCCGCACGGCATTGGCTGCTGAATATATTCGCAGTGGCGATTTAGATGCTGCAAAACGTAATTTAGATGAAGCCTTGGTGACCGATGCCAAATCGGTTGAAGCCAACAATATGATGGGCGTGCTATTACAGCAAGAAGGCAGTACTTCTAATCTGGTTAAGGCAGAAACCTACTTTAAACGTGCCGTATCACTAGACCCAACAGATGCCCAGGTTCGTAATAATTATGGTGTGTATTTAAGTGGCCGTAAGCGTTATGCCGAAGCAGTGGCGCAGTTTAAAGTGGCTGCCGCTACCTTGGGCTATGATGGTCGCTCCGCCGCACTAGAAAACCTGGGACGTACTTATATACAAATTAATGATACTGCCAATGCTGAAAAAGCCTTTAAGCAGGCTTTGCAAGCCAACCGTGATTCTTTAATTGCGCGTTTGGAGCTGGCAGAGATTTTTTTACAAAAGAATCGATTGCGCGATGCTAGCAGCTTATACAATGATTATTTGCGCATTACGGGTGCACAACAGGGCGCACGCTCTTTGTGGCTTGGAATACGCATCGCACGCGCAGAACGTGATAATATGCGTATGAATAATTTTATTAATCAACTTCGTACTCAATATCCAAGCAGTACTGAGTATCAGCAGTATCTTCAATTGCAACAAAACCCTGAGGCAGTATGGAAATAAACAGCAACCAGCAGCCTTCATCAAGTACCGCATCTGGTGGCTTTACCAATGCCCAGCGTCCTGGTGAATATTTGCGACAGCTTCGTTTGTCACAAAAACGTGATTTAAGTGATGTGTCACGTGATTTACATATACCAGAACGTCATTTGATTGCACTTGAAGCTGATGATTATAAAATGTTGCCTGAACCTGCTTTTATCAAGGGGTTTTTGCGTAGCTATGCTAAGTATCTAGGTGCAGACGCTAACAAATTAATTGATCGTTTTGATGAAATTTATACCAGTGATACAGGCTTGCCTAGCAATCATGCCTTGGAAAACTCACCCCTCAAAGCACTGGGGCGTTTGCAACGTGGCCGTAAGGCACGTTTAGGCTGGTTAAAGTGGGTGGTGATCGCACTGGTTATCGCTGCCATTTTATGGGCTTTGATTGCTGGCGTGCGTGCATTACAGAGTAGTAAAGCCACATCTACCACTAGCGATAGTATTGAGTTAAGCCAGACTAAAAAGGATGAACCTACTGTATTGGCACTTCCTACTACCACTGCTTCGGTTCAGGATCAGCTTAATTTAAGTTTTAGCCGTCCAGTTGATATTTCCATTAAGGATGCAACGGGCAAAAACCTGGCCACTGGCCGCCAATCCCAGTCCATTACATTGCAGGGCGAATCCCCCTTTAGTATTCGACTCGAAGATGCGGCTGCAGTGACTTTAAGTTTTAATCAAGAGCAGATTTCCTTAACACCTTATACAGTGAATGGTCGCGCAGAATTCCGTTTGTCGCGTTAACGCACGGGAATCTGCCGTTTCATCACGTTATGTTTGTGGAATAAAAGCACTATGCACCATTCTCCCATTGTACGTCGTCCTACCCGTAAGATTCGGGTCGGTTCTGTGTATGTTGGTGGTGACGCGCCCATTACGGTGCAAACCATGACCAACACTGAAACCTGTGATGTTGCCGCTACGGTGGCGCAAATTAATCGATGCGTACACGCAGGTGCAGATATTGTGCGGGTTTCTGTCCCCAGCATGCAGGCCGCAGAAGCGTTTGGTCAAATTCGTCGCCAAGTAGATGTGCCATTAGTGGCTGATATTCATTTTGACCATAAAATTGCCCTGGCGGTTGCCGATTACGGGGCAGATTGCTTGCGCTTAAATCCAGGCAATATTGGGCAGGAAAGTAAAATACGAGAAGTGGTTGCTGCGGCACGTCATCATGGTATTTCAATGCGCATTGGGGTCAATGCAGGCTCGCTGGAAAAAGATTTACAGCTTAAATATGGTGAGCCAACAGGTGAAGCCTTATTAGAATCTGCCATGCGGCACATTGATATTCTAGATCGCTTAAACTTTCATGAATTTAAAGTGAGTGTTAAAGCCTCTAACGTATTTTTAACCTTGGATGCCTATCGCTTACTGTCAAAACAAATTGATAACCCACTTCATTTAGGCGTTACCGAAGCGGGTGTGTATCGCTCAGGCACGGTAAAATCTGCCATTGCACTGGGTGGTTTATTGCTAGATGGCATTGGCGATACCTTGCGTGTGTCACTTGCTGCTGAGCCAGAAGATGAAGTTAAAATTGGCTTTGATATTTTAAAGTCACTTAATATTCGCTCTAACGGTATTAATTTTATTGCTTGCCCCAGTTGCTCACGGCAGGAATTTGATGTGATTCGGGTCATGAATGCCTTGGAAGAGCGCTTGGAAGATATTCGTACGCCAATGGATGTATCGGTCATTGGCTGTAAGGTGAATGGACCTGGTGAAGCCAAAGAGGCCGATATTGGCGTGGTTGGTGCTAGTCCACGCTCGCTGGTGTATATGAATGGTGAAAAAAGCCATCTTATTGATACCAATCAATTGGTAAATGAAATTGAAGCCATGGTTCGCGCCAAGGTGAAGGTGGCTGAAGAGGCCAAACAAAAAGAAATTATTCGCACCCAATCCTGATTGGGTCTTTCGTAGGTTTTGAGTGGGTCATGAGTTCAATTACAGCGATAAAAGGTTTCAACGATATTCTTCCTGTCCAGTCCACCGCATGGCGTTATCTGGAAAACCAGCTTGCCAGCCTGATGGATGCCTATGGTTATCAGCAAATTCGCCTGCCCATTGTGGAGCAAACGGGTTTGTTCAAGCGTGCCATTGGTGATGCCACTGATATTGTTGAAAAAGAGATGTATACCTTTTTTGATAAAGGGGATCCACCAGATTCTTTAACCTTGCGTCCAGAAGGCACAGCAGGATGCGTGCGCGCCATGCTGGAGCATAACTTACTGCGTGGCGCGGCACCGCGGGTTTGGTATATCGGCCCGATGTTTCGTTATGAAAAGCCCCAAAAAGGCCGCTATCGTCAGTTTCATCAGTTTGGGGTTGAAACATTTGGTGTGGCTACTCCTGATATTGATGCTGAAGTGATCTTGCTCACTGCACGCTTATGGCAGCGGCTAGGCATGAGTGACAAAGTACAACTTGAGCTAAACACCTTGGGGGAGAGTGCTGAGCGTGCGGAATATCGGCAAGCACTGGTTGATTATTTAACGGCACATAAAGAACAGTTAGATGAAGACTCGCAACGCCGTCTAAGCAGCAATCCTTTACGTATTTTAGACAGTAAAAATGCGCAGACGCAGCAGATATTAGAGCAAGCGCCCAAACTGCATGACTTTTTAGGCGCTGAAACGCTTGAACACTTTAACCAGCTTAGGGCGTATTTAGAAGCTGCTGGCATTACTTATGTGATTAACCAAAAGCTAGTACGTGGTTTGGATTATTACAACAAAACTGTCTTTGAGTGGACAACAACCCACTTAGGGGCACAAGGCACCGTGTGTGCTGGTGGCCGCTACGATGGTTTGGTTGGGCAGTTAAAAGGCAGACCTGAGCAAAGTGTACCTGCGGTTGGTTTTGCACTGGGGATGGAGCGTTTATTGTTATTGCTTGAGCAAAGCATGCAATTTAATAGCACAGATTGCGATGTGTTTTTGCTGGCCGATCCAAGCTGCCAGTCACAGGCGTTGGTACTGGCCGAGCAGTTGCGTACGCAGTTTGAACAACAGCAACGTACCTTACGCTTAAAAACGGGGTCGCAAGGCAGTCTTAAGAGTCAAATGAAAAAAGCCGATCAGGCAGGCGCCAAGTTGGCATTAATTTTGGGTGAGCGTGAGCTGGAAAATCAGCAAATTATTATCAAAACACTGGCCACGGGTGAACAAATCACCATTTTGCTGAATGATTTACAACGCTATTTACTTGAACAATTCAATCAATCCGCTACATTAGAACATTCTTTTTTAACCAATGAGCCGACAGGAAGCCAAGCATGAGTACCCATTTAAGTGATGAAGAACTGGTTGATCGCTTTAAAGGCTTTTTGAAAACTTATGGTAGTGCCATTCTTACAGGTATTTTAATTGCTTTAATTGCATTTTTTGGCTGGCAATACTGGCAAAAAAAACAAGCCGTTGAACGCTATAATCTGGCCACTCAGTATCAGCAAGTGGTTGACGCAGGCCAGCGATTGAACGCTAATCCTGACAATCAGGTCATGCGTACCCAGTATTTCTCGCAAGCTGATGCATTGGTTAAAGCGAACCCTGATAGTGCGCATGCATTACAGGCACAGTTTTTAAGTGCCAAGATTGCAGCAACCAAAGGTGATTATGCCGTTGCTGAAAAACAGTTGTTAGCAGCCACCAAAAGCCAGGCAAAAGATGAAGGTTTAAAACAACTGGCATGGTTACGTTTAAGCTATATGCAAATGGCGCAAGGCAAGTATGATGCTGCCTTAACTAGCTTAAAATCGGTTACTGATGCTGCATTTATACCCAGTGCCAATGAAGCAAAAGGCGATATTCTGGTGCAAAAAAATGATTTGGCTGGTGCTAAAACTGCTTATCAGACGGCCTGGGATGAACTTGCCAAGCGTGAAGAGCCACGTCAGTTATTACAAGTTAAGCTAGAAAGCTTGGGCGTCGATGTAAAAGATTTGGACATTGAAGGGCCAATTCGTAAGCCACCAACCGAAGACACCTCTACTCAACCCCTTACACCACCACAGTCAGCTTCTGGAGTATAAAACATGGCAGTGAGCAAATTAAGTCAGCCTTTATTGCTATCTACCTGTATAGCAATGGCTGTGTTGGTTGGTTGCAGTAAAACCAATAAGGTTGAAGTACACAAACCCAGTCCATTACCAAAGCTTAGCCAAAATCAGGCCTTAACTCCTGTGTTTAAGGCCAGTGTTAAAGGTGGCGAAAAAGTTGATCCTTTAAGACTGCAACTGGCTGCTACCGATGATGCTGTTTTTGCTGTCAGTCGTCATGGCGAAGTAGTAGCTTATAACCTGCAAGGGAAAAAAATCTGGGAAACTCGCCCAAACAAAAAGCAAAAAAATCTCACCAGCGGTGTAAGCGTAGGTGAAGGCGTGGTGGTGGTTGGCTCGCAAAAAGGCCTGTTATATGGTTTAGATGCCAACACGGGTGCTAAGGTATGGCAGCGTCAATTAACAGGTGCTATTTTGGCACCCTCTTTAATTCATCAAGGCCGTGTGATTACTTATACCAATGATGGCACTGTTTATGGTACTGATGCTGCCACTGGCGAGGCGGTCTGGACATTTAACACTGCATCCACACAATTAAGTGTACGCGGTACGGCGGCACCTGTTTTAGCAGAAGATGGCACGGTCATTATTGCCAATAGCGGTGGTTATGTATATGGCTTAGATGGCATTAACGGTATTCCAAAATGGCAACGCCGTGTAGCGGTAAGCGAAGGCCGTTCAGAAGTTCAGCGCCTAATTGATATTGATGGCGATCCAGTAGTAGCCGATAACACCTTATTTACGGTGAGTTATCAAGGGCAAATTACCGCAGTTGATCTGGCTTCACAGCGCGTGCTTTGGTCGCAAGACACCAGTAGCTTACGCAGTGTGGCAGTGGCTAATGGCTTGGTCTATGTGGCGGGCAGTGATGGCAAGCTACAAGCTTATAATCAGGCAACTGGTGAGCCTGCCTGGCAGCAAGATGCGTTGGCATATCGTCAATTAAGCAATCCAGTAGTATTGGGGCAATATGTGGTGGTGGGTGATCTGGATGGTTATTTGCACCTGATTGAACCCAACACAGGTAATATTTTAGGCCGTGTACGCAGTAGAGGTGAGATTCGCACCATACGGGTCATTAATAATCGTTTATACGTTGCCACGCGAACTGGCAACTTAAGTGTCTGGCAGGCCTCTTAATTCATGAAACCTGTTTTAGCCTTAATTGGCCGCCCGAATGTGGGCAAATCTACTTTATTTAACCAGATTACCAAAAGCCGTAATGCGCTGGTGGCTGATATTCCAGGCCTAACCCGTGACCGTCAATACGGTGATGCCACTTATGAAAATAAGTCGTTCATTGTGGTGGATACTGGTGGTATTGGCGAAAGTGAAGGTGGCATTGATGCCTATATGGCAGAGCAATCCAAAACAGCCATTGATGAAGCAGATATTATTTTATTTGTGGTCGATGCGCGGGCTGGTTTGCTGGCATCAGACGAGCAAATTGCTCGTGATTTACGCACGCTAGGCAAAAAGGTGCATCTGGTTGCCAATAAGGTAGATGGCGTACATGCTGAAGCGGCGGTCAGTGAGTTTTATAAGCTAGGCTTTGGTGAGCCGCATCATGTGGCGGCAAGTCATGGCCGTGGTGTGCAGCAACTGATTGAAGATGTGCTGCTGGAAATTCCAGAAGATGTGCCTTTAGAAGATCAGGAAAATATTAAAGGTTTGCGTCTTGCCGTCATTGGGCGCCCGAATGTGGGCAAGTCCACATTGGTGAACCGCTTGCTGGGTGAAGAGCGTGTGGTGGTATTTGATATGCCAGGAACCACACGTGATAGTATTTATATTCCTTATGAACGACAAGGCAAACAATATACTTTAATTGATACGGCAGGCGTGCGTCGTCGTGGCCGTGTGAATGAAGTGATTGAAAAATTCTCCGTGGTGAAAACCCTGCAAGCCATTAAAGATGCGCATGTGGTGGTGGTGGTGTTAGACGCGCGCGAAGGCATTGTTGAGCAAGATTTGCATTTGCTTGGTTTTGCGCTAGAAGCAGGCCGTGCCATTGTGATTGCCATTAATAAATGGGATGGTATGACTGACTATGAGCGTAAGCAGGTTAAGGAATCGATTGAACGCCGCTTTGATTTTATTCCGTGGGCGCGCATTCATTTAATTTCAGCGTTACATGGTACAGGTGTGGGCGATTTATATCCTTCAATTCACCGTGCTTATGAGTCAGCATTTACCAAAATTCCAACGCCTCAGTTAACCAGTATTTTAGAAGATGCCGTAGAGCAGCATCAACCGCCGATGATTGGTGGACGACGCATTAAGTTGCGTTATGCGCATATGGGTGGACTTAATCCGCCGCTTATTGTCATTCATGGTAATCAAACTGACAAAGTACCCGCAGGTTATCGCCGTTATCTGGAAAACATTTTCCGTAAAGTGTTTAAGCTGGAAGGTACACCGATTCATATTGAATTTAAGGTCGGTGCCAACCCGTATGAAGGCAGACGTTCGCAGATTGATCCGCGTGTGGCTGATCGTAAACGGCGTTATGTACAGAAGTTTAAAAAAATGGATAAGAAACGTCGCTAATGCGGCGTTTTTTTATCAGCCAGGCAGGGTATTCAAGCTGCATCATTGAAGGGTGAGGTAAAATATGTCGAAGTGGGCACTTAACGCATTTTGTGAACTTAAAGGCATTGGCGCAGCGTCAGGTCTGGTTGTTGACCAAGATAATTTGTATATCGTGTCTGATCATTCCTCATATTTGTATCAATATCATTTGCCTACTCAAACATTGGCTAAAAAGGCATTGGCAGATAATGCACAAGATATCGTGGCTAAAAAAGACAAATTTGATTTAGAGTCCATTGTTAAAAAAGACAACTACTTATTTTTATTTGGTTCTGGCTCTACGCCCAAGCGCAATCAAATTTTTGAGTATGAATTAAATAGTCAGCAAGTTTCAGTAGTTGATCTATCAAGTTTATATCAGGCATTCAAGCAAACAATTGGTTTAAATGATGATGAGCTTAATATTGAAGGAGTGATTTATGATGCACAGCGCTGGTTGTTTTTTCAGCGTGGTAATGGTGCCACTGCCCAAAATGGTATTTTTATTTTAAATAGTGAAAGCCTGGATGGCACGGGTTCTATTGAATTTGTTTCTGTTCAATTACCATCAATTAATCAGGTGTTGGCCAGTTTTACAGATGCTGTACTGATCAATAATGAAATTTATTTTTTAGCCGCGGTAGAAAACACCCTCTCTACTTATGATGACGGTGAAGTCCTGGGTAGTTTTATTGGTTGTTTGGATTTAGCCAAACAGCAGATTAAATATATTGAGCAAATTACAGATAGTCATAAGTTTGAAGGTTTGACGTTTTATCAGCAAACCAATGATGAGTTGGTATTTTTGCTATGTGAAGACAATGATACCGATGAGCTATCAACTACCATTTACCAGTTATCGATTGGCTTGCCGTTAGCTAGCCCAGCTCACTAAATAAATACACTGATAAAAAATATGCTTGAACCCTTAGTTATTGCAGTGGCATTACGTCCCTTAAGTGCTGATTTCTTAAATGCTGATGGGGTAGGGCACCAACAGCCAGCAGTACATAAATTTAAAGCGGATTTAATTCAACTGGCTGCTAATTCTAAACGCCGTGAGGAGCAACAGCTAGGCCGAGGTTTAAGGCGGCAACTACTGGCCAGTTATTTGGCAGTAGAACCCAAACTATTGGATTTTGCCCAGCATGAGTTTGGTAAACCTTATTTAAAAAATTATACTCAGGTTGAATTTAGCCAGTCGCATTGTACCGACCAATTTGTATTGGTCATGAATAAACAAGCCGTGGCGATTGGGGTTGATATTGAATCCAAACACCGTGCGATCAAGTTACAGGCGTTAGCGGCACGGATTTTAACGGCTAATGAGTTAAAGCAATTTGAGCAAGTAATAGACCAGCAAGCATTTTTATTAAAAATCTGGACGATTAAGGAAGCTGTATTAAAAGCCAGTGGCTTAGGTATTCGGATTAATTTAAATACCTTAGAGAGCCATGCTGTGTTTAAGGGGATAGGGCAGGTACTGCACAAAGACATTGGGCAATGGAGCTACCAGTGTGTTGAAACCAGTACACATTATTATACGGTTGCTTGGCTAGGCAGCGTGCAGCAGCCAATTGAATTTAGGCTGATATAAAAAAGCCCTGAATCAATCAATCAGGGCTTTTTTTATACTAAAGCATTACGCCTAAAGTACATTTTCTTCTTCAAACTCGGGTTTAACCTGCACCACAAAATCTTGACGATTAAGGCCACGCCATAAAGCATAAGCCGTGCCAATATAAATGGATGAGTAGGTACCTACAAACAAGCCAACCAGCATGGCAACAGCAAACCAGAATAGGCCATCACCACCTAAAAATAGCATGGCAAGCACAACCAGTAATAAGGTTGCTACTGTCATAATAGTACGGCGCAAGGTTTCAGTGAGTGAGATATCAATCACTTCAATGGGTTCAGCACCGCGAATTTTACGGAAGTTTTCACGGATACGATCTGATACCACAATACTATCATTCAGTGAATAACCAATTAAGGCAAGCACTGCCGCCAGTACGGTTAAGTCAAACGGCCAGCCAAAAATGGCGAACACACCAACCGTGATAATGGTATCGTGTAGCAGGGCAATTACCGCACCCATTGCGAGCTTAAACTCAAAGCGCACTGTAACGTAAATCAGCATTAGCAGTAATGCCAGCGCAATAGCACCAAATGAGCGCACATATAACTCGCTACCCACTTGAGAGCCAACAGCATCTACTTTTTGTACAGTAGCCGTGTTATCCGATAGCTGCACCGCTTTGGTAATACGTGCGGCAAGGTCTTCACCTTCCTGGGCAGGCATACGCACAATTAAATCACGCTGTGTGCCTAAAAACTGTACCACAGGATCCTTAAAGCCCGCTTCGTTTAAGGCATTAATTACCTGTGCCTGTTCAACTGGCTGGCTGTAGTTGACTTCAGCCGATACACCACCAGTAAAGTCTAAACCAAGGTTTAAGCCTTTATAAGCAATGAAAATAATACAAATAATACTGGCCAATAACGAGATAACAGAAGCAATGGTTCTGAGCTTCATGAAGTGAATGACAGGCTCATTGCCACGGCGGCCGTATTCACGCGGTGCATCGTTTGGGGTTGGGGCATTGTTTTGAGCAGTTGGTTCAGTCATGTTGATTCTCCTCAAATGCTCAGTTTGTCAATGCGACGCTTGCCATAGACAAGCTGCACAATGCCACGAGTAACAGTAATGGCAGTAAACATAGAGCAAACAATACCAATTGCCAAGGTAACGGCAAATCCTTTAATCGGGCCTGTACCAATGGCAAACAAGATAAACGCCACCAATAACGTGGTCAGGTTAGAGTCAAAAATGGTGGTATAAGCACGATCATAACCCGCCACAATCGCGTGTTTCGGCGATGCTCCCCAACGAATTTCTTCCCGTATTCGCTCACAAATCAGAACGTTGGCATCTACGGCCATGCCAATGGTGAGTACAATACCTGCGATACCAGGCAGCGACAGTGCTGCGCCAATCCAGGACATGACTGATAAAATCATGGCCAAGTTCATAAATAGTGCCACGTTGGCAATGAGGCCAAATACGCGATAGAACACCACCATAAAAATGGCGACTAAAATAAAGCCAATTTGGGTGGACAACACGCCTTTATCAATATTTTCCTGACCAAGGCTTGGGCCAACCGTACGCTCTTCGACAAAATACATTGGCGCAGCTAAGGCACCAGCACGTAGGAGTAGGGCAAGCTCAGCGGCTTCTTGCGGCGTGCCGACGCCCGTGATACGGAACTGTGAACCCAATACTGCTTGTACAGTGGCACGGTTAATCACCACACTTTCGGTATAGGGTGTACGGGTTTCAACGGTTTTGCCAGTTTCTGGATCAGTGATATAACTAATGCGCTGTTTGTTTTCAATAAACAACACCGCCATTTGCTTACCCACTGCATTGCGGGTGGCATCGGCCATCAGCTTACCGCCAGCACTATCCAGGGTAATGTTCACTTCGGACTGGTTGTTTTCGTCATAGCCGCTCATGGCGTTTTGCACACGATCGCCTGTGACAATGCGCTGGCGTTTCAACAAAATAGGCGGGCCATCGATGCTTTCATAAGCAAAGGCCTGGGTTCCTGCAGGAACTGGACCACCTGCATAGCTTTCCGCTTGGTCAGCCACCATACGGAATTCCAGATTGGCTGTACGACCTAAAACACGCTTCGCTTCAGCAGTATCTTGTACGCCAGGCAAGTCAACCACAATACGGTTGCTACCCTGACTTTGTACTAGGGCTTCGGCCACACCCAATTCATTAATGCGGTTACGTAGCGTGGTCAGGTTTTGATTTACCGCATATTGGCTAATTTCCTGTAAGCGCGCTTCAGTATAACGAAGCTGCAAAATAGGCCCGTCAGCTGAAGCAATAGGCTGCAAGCTAAAATCATTGCCCAAACGACGCAGGATAGTGATGGCTTTGTCACGATCATTGTTGTTAGCAAAACTCACAATAATATTGTCTTTGTTTTGCCGAATGGTGTTAAAAGCCACTTTGTTGTCGCGTAAATTACGGCGTACATCGGCTGTGGCAGTTTCCAGGCGTTGTTCCAGTGCCTTGCTCATGTCCACTTCCAGTAGAAAGTGTACACCGCCCCGTAAATCCAGACCCAGTTTCATGGGTTTGGCACCAATGGCTTGTAACCATGCAGGTGTGGTTGGCGCAAGGTTTAATGCCACTACATAGTTTTCGCCCAGTTCACGCCGTAATACTTCTTGTGCTTTTAACTGTTCTTCGCTGGTACGGACGCGCAAGAGTGCGGCATTCTGCCCAAAATTACCACCATGGGTAGCAATATTGGCATCTTTTAGCAACTGTTCTGCACGATCAAGCACCGTCTGATCAATTTGACTACCTGCTTTTGCTCCTGAGATTTGAACCGCTGGCTCGTCAGGATATAAGCTGGGCAGAGCATATAATGTACTAATCACTAAAACAAAAAGGATTAATACGTACTTCCACGCTGGATAACGCATTTGCATTCAACTTCATAAAAAAGGGATTGCCATTTGAGCAATCCCCGAAAAAATTACAGGCTGTTTAGTGTGCCTTCTGGCAATACAGAAATGACCGCAGCTTTTTGAATTTTTACTTCATTGCCACGATTGAGCTCTACAACAGCGTACTCACCTTCTAGTTTTGTTACACGGCCCATTAACCCGCCAGCAAATACCACTTCACTGCCTACGCTTAGGCTTTCTACCATGCCGCGATGTTCTTTGGTACGCTTGGCTTGTGGACGCCAGATTAAAAAGTAAAAAATTAAAATAAAGCCAACCATCATTAAAATAGATGGTAATGGGCTTTGAGACGGCGCGGCAGGAGCCGCATGTGCCGTAGCTATCAATAAGCTCATAAATGATCCCTTCAAGCAGTAGCAAAAGTCTAAAAAAACTTTGCTAGATTGATTACAACTAATAGTAGTGCTGCAATTTACCTTGTCTGCTCTTTCGACGCAAATGGTTCAGACTCAAGGCATCATTTATTCACAAAAAAAGGTGATATAGAGGGCTTTGTGCGCTTAAATTGATAAAAATGCTGTGGTGTTAATACCGCATCAAGGGGTTGATCCCAAGGCTGTGTAATAAGGCCATCAACCTGTTGAAACTCATACGCTAGTCCTAAGCGAAATGGCCGATTTTTTTTCCATAAGGTGCGATCATAATAGCCACCGCCCATGCCAACGCGGTTACCTTTTAAGTCAAACATTAATAGTGGCATCATGACTAAATTTAATTGATTGATGTCAATGCCGCGCTGCCTGGGTTCTTGCATGCCTAAGCGGTGCGCCGCCATACGTTTATTTTTTAATTGTTGTTGGCTAATTTTAACCCAAACCAACTTTTGGTCAATATTACGGATTTGCGGCAAATAGACTTGTTTATGGTGTTTAAAGCATTGTTGCATGATCCACTGGGTAGGCACTTCACCAAAGGCACTTAAGTACAGCCCAATTTTTTGTGAATACTTAAATTGCGTACATTGAACCAATTGTTGTGCGATGCGTTTACCAGCTTGTTGCTGTAGGCGGATAGGCAATTGCCGCCGTTTTTGGCGTAGCTGCTTACGTAAGGCGGATAGATCAGCAATGGTGTTCATTGTTTAAGCATCAGGCAAATAAAAATTAAATGATAGGATTTTTGCACTTTGATAAAAGTCTTGGGATGCTAACACTAAAGAGCTGAGAGAATTAAACCAAAAAAGCCCGAATAATATGCTATTCGGGCTTTGGTATTTTGTACTCCAAAGTGCCGCTGTGTATCGGTACCCTTGAACCCTAAAGTTCAAGGCGGAGGCGACGCCAACTCACAGGCTTCCTACACGAAGGTAGACATGCGCAAAGAGTCGGCAGACCGCATCCATTACAGATGATATCGGCTCAGGGGATTAAGACACACTGGCCAACACTTCAGAGTTGCTTTAATTATTCACTAAAACCCAGCATCATTCAACTGCTCAGGGTATGCCTTTAATTGTTTTGGGCACCAGTTTTGTGTGCTTTGTATAAGAAGCGCACAACAGGCTTCACAAGGTCTGCTTTCTATGTTCTTAACAGCCATGGTTTGATGAGATCAACCCAATCAAGGATATTTTAAGCCTGTGATGAAGTGACTTCGCTCAAGGTTTTTTCGGTTTCATTAATCATTTGCTTGAGTAAACGCTGACAGTGAGTTTGCTCTTGTAAGCCTTTATTTAAAGTAAGCACTTCTTGCGCCAGGCTTAATGCCACCATCACGGTTAAACGCTCAGATTCCAGGCGTGGCATGGCACGGCGTAAGTCCTGTAACTTTTGCTCAAGTAAATTAACCGCTTTTTGCAATTGTTCCTGTTCGCTGGGTTCGCAGGCCAGTTTATATTGTCGATCCAGTATTCTGACTTCAATACTCATGAGTGATTACCTTCATCTTCCGCAGTGGATTCAATAGCCGAGTTGGCTAAACGGCTAATGTCCTGATTGGCTTGTGTTCCCGCACTTTCTTGGCCTAACACTGCCAAGCGTTGAATAATCGCTTCAACTTTTTGTTTGGCATGTTCATTTTTGGCAATTAAGGCATCGCGTTCTTTTACAGTAGCCAGTTGTTGCTGATTTAACTGCTGGTAATCATTAGCCACATTGTCGCGTTCGGTTTTAAGCTGATCACGTACCACCAGCAAGGCTTCAAAACGATTTTTTAGCTCGCCAGCATTTTGCTCCAATCGGCCATAACGCTCAGCAAGGGCAGTCGCATCAAGCTGCAAGCTTTGGTATTGCTGATTAACTTCTGCAAGTTCCTGTTCAAGCTCCTGGTTGCGTACGTTGGTGAGTTCCAGTGCTTCACGCACGGCTGGATCTTCCACCGTTTTTGGTTTGGCTTCCAGCTCAGTGCGCAAACTCTGGTTTTGAGTTTGCGTTGATTGCAACTGACTGGTTAATTTTTGAATGAGCGTTTGTAAACGCTGAACTTCTTCCAACATGATTGGGTCGCATCGCTTAACAATGAGAGGTAATATAGAGCTCAATATAGAGGTTGGTCAATGTAATGCAAGATGATATTTCAGGTTGGAACGAATGGGATGCAGCTTTTGGGGCAATTCCAGAGCTGGCAGGCTCAAGTGAGCTACATGGTTTGGTGATGGGAATGGTGACGGTAGCACAGGCTCCTACCAGTGAAGAGTGGCAGCATATTTTGCAGCAATTGGCGTTTGAGCCTTTAAGTGATGAAGCCTTACAGCTATTGACAGACGAGGGCGAAGACGCTGCCGCTGCTTTAGAAGATGATGCGCTGGATTATATGCCCATGTTGCCCGATGATCAGCACCTGTTGGAAGAACGTATTCAGGCATTAGCAGACTGGTGTAATGGTGTGGTTTTAGGCTTTGGTCTGGCTTCTGGCCAGCTACGTCCAGATGAAGCAGAATTGTTACAAGATTTGCAGGAAGTGGCTGCGGTTGAGTTTGAAAGTGAAGATGATGACGAAGAAGGCGAAGCCAGCTATGCTGATCTGGTTGAATTTGTACGACTGATTCCAGTAAGTCTTGCCTTGGGACGCGTTAAACATGCCTTGTCAGACACTGCATTATTTAAGTCAATTTCAACAAAAAACAATGCCATAAAGGATGTTAATAGCAACAGTACTGGCAGTGACAATATTGCGATTGTCGATATGTTTACGCCAAATCGACCTTCTTAGATGCAATAGCTAACCGCGACTGTGGTTTAGTTGATAAAAGCAAATTGATAAACCTCGATGTATAAATAAAGTTGAAAATCCATGACTGTTAAAAATCAAATGCCTTTTGCTCAGCGTCGCGCACGTTTAATACAACAAATGGGCGATGATGCGATTGCCATTATTGCCACCCGTCAGGAAATGTACCGTAACCGCGATGCCGATTATAAATTTAGAGCAGATAGCAGCTTTTATTATTTAACGGGGTTTGCCGAGCCAGAAGCAGTGGCGGTGCTGGCTAGTGGTAGCAATCAACCTTACACCCTGTTTTGCCGTGAGCGTAACCGTGAGATGGAAATCTGGAATGGGTTGCGTGCAGGTATTGAGGGTGCAATCAATGAATATGCTGCGGATCAAGCCTTTACCATTGAACAGCTGGATGAGCAAATAGTTGCATTACTGGCAGGCAAAAAACGGTTGTATGTGCGTTTGGGGCAAAGTGATGCATTTGACTTACGGGTAACAGGCTGGCTTAAAAAAATTGCTGCTAATCAGCGTCAAGGTGGTCAAGCACCGATTGAAATTATTCAGCTGGATTCTGTGCTTGATGAAATGCGTTTATTTAAAGATGACTATGAAATAAACCTCATGCGACAGGCGGCACAAATTAGCGCACAGGCGCATATTCGAGCCATGCAAACGGTACAAGCTGACATGATGGAGTATGCCCTAGAAGCTGAAGTATTGTATGTGATGCAAAAAAATGGCTGCCAGACTGCTTATAACAGTATAGTGGGTGGTGGTGCCAATGGCTGTATTTTGCATTATGTGGAAAACAATCAGGTCTTAAAAGAGGGTGATCTGGTGTTAATAGATGCAGGTGCCGAGCTGGATCATTATGCGGCTGATATTACCCGTACTTTTCCAGTGAATGGACGATTTTCGCCTGAGCAAAAAGCCTTGTATGAGCTGGTATTAACAGCACAAATGGCCGCGATTGATGCCACCAAGCCAGGTAATCATTATCGTATGCCACATGAAATAGCAGTGAAAATCCTGTCCCAAGGACTGGTCGAGCTGGGTTTATTACAAGGCAATGTTGATGAGCTGATTGCCAGTGAAGCCTACCGCCAGTTTTATATGCACGGCACAGGGCACTGGCTGGGCATGGATGTGCATGATGTTGGCAGCTATAAAGTGGATGGCGAGTGGCGGCCTTATGAACCAGGCATGATAGTCACCGTAGAGCCAGGTTTATATATTGCGCCAGATGATGAAAGCGTAGAAGCACGTTGGCGTGGTATTGGTATCCGCATTGAAGACGATGTGCTGGTAACCAAAGATGGTAATGAAGTATTAACTAAAGATGTGCCTAAGACGGTAAGCGATATTGAAGCGTTGATGCAGCAGGTGCACGCTTAAACCAAATTTAAGCTATTTAAACAGGATAAAATAACAATGAATTCACAACCCATTTTAATTGTTGGTGGTGGCATGGTGGGTTTAAGCCTTGCCCTGATGTTAGCTAGACAGGGCATGAGCATTAAGTTACTTGAAGCCGTAAAATACCCGCAGGCCACGGGCAATGAGCCAGCAAGCTATCATTCCAGTTTTGATGCACGCAATACCGCTTTGTCGCGCCGCACTGTACAGATTTTTACCGAGCTTGGGCTTTGGGAAAAACTATCAAAACATGCCACGCCGATTTTGCAGGTCAATATTAGTGAACAAGGTAGTTTTGGTAAGGCGCGCTTGCTGGCCGAACAGGAAAAAGTAGAAAGCTTTGGCCAGGTGATTGAAAACGCATGGCTAGGTCGCGTGCTGTTAAGCGAGGTGCGCGCCAACGCCAATATTGAACTGATTGATGGTATCACGGTGCAATCACTGACTCAGGATGCCAATCAGGTATTTATTCGTGCCATACAAAATGACCAGCCACTTGAGTTTCAATCCAGCTTGTTGATTGCCGCAGATGGTCGTGATTCTTTTTGCCGTAAAGCATTGGGTATTGGGGTAGAGGTGCATGACTATCAGCAAGTGGCTATTGTCACTGCCGTGCAAACCAGCAAACCGCATCAACACGTTGCGTTTGAGCGTTTTAGCAAAGATGGCCCTTTAGCACTGCTGCCGCTACCTTCAGAAAACGGTCAGCAGGAAAGTTACCGCCGCTCTGTCGTATGGACGGTGGAAGCAGGTACAGAAAGCCAATGGTTGGGTGAACAAAATGACCAGCATTTTTTAAATGCCTTACAGCATACTTATGGCAACCGTGCTGGCGAATTTACCAAAACAGGCCAACGCTTTGCTTACCCGTTATCACAGGTGTTGGCGCACAGTCAGGTGTCTGGCCGTGTGGTATTAATGGGCAATGCCGCGCATACCTTGCACCCCGTGGCAGGGCAGGGTTTTAACTTATGTATGCGTGATGCTCACGTGCTCACGCGTTATTTAAATGAGCAGCACAATGCTGGTCTTGATCTAGGCGATAATATGCGCTTAAAGCATTATGAGCAGGCGCGTTTAACAGATCAGAAACGTGTCATTATGTTTTGTGATAGCGTGGTGCGCGGGTTTTCTAACCCCAACCCCATTTTAAAATTTGCACGTAATACGGGTTTGGTTGCGTTTGATTTAGTACCAGGCGTTAAGCAATTGGTCGCCACTTATGCCATGGGCTTAAAAGTTTAAGTCCTATCTTTACTATTCAACATCAGTAATTCTGCTCACAAATTGCACAAGAACATACGAGATCAATATATGTCACTAAATAAAGTAGAACCTGTAGTTATTGTCGGTGGCGGATTGGTGGGTGGCCTATGCGCCTTGTTATTGGCCAAGGCAGGTGTTCAGGCAATAGTTCTCGATGCTGCACCACCTTTAAATGACACTATTTTGCAACAGCGTGATGCACGGGTTTGGGCATTGAGTACGGCAAGCATTGGTTTATTGAAGCACACGGATGTATGGCGACATGTACAGCGCAAGGCGGATTATTATGGGATGCAAGTGTGGACGCGCGATGGTTTTGGTATGCTCAATTTTGGCCATACTGAGCACGCAATACCACTAACTAGTCAAAACATATTAGGCAGTATGGTTGAACCCAGTGTGTTGGGCCTGGCGATTCAACAAGAATTACATTGCCAGGTAAAACAGTACCGCACGGATGTCCGTGTTAAGCGTATTGAGCAGTTTACGGATAGCTGGCAAATTACTTTAACCAATGGCGAGCAAATTAATACTGCACTGCTGATTGGGGCGGATGGCGGTAATTCACTGGTGCGCCAATCTGCTGGTATTGGTATTGACCAGCTAGACTATCGACAAACTGCCATTACCTGTGCCATCAAAACTCAAAAGCCCCACCAGCATATTGCACGTCAGGTATTTTTGCCCACAGGACCGCTAGCATTTTTGCCTATGGCCGATTTGGTTGAGTCTGCGTTTACCATGCATGGCGGTGAATCCAAACAGGATAACCATGAGCAAGGCCAATGGCAATCGGTGGTATGGACCATGCCAGAACAGGACGCTGAAGAGACTAAGCAATTAACTGACGCTGATTTTTTAACAGCAATCACCCAAGCCAGTGGTTCGATGCTTGGCGCGGTGTTAGAGGTACAATCACGTGCGTCATTTCCGCTAATTGCTAAACATGCTGATCGATATGTTTTACCGCACCTGGCACTCATTGGTGATGCAGCACATGTGGTTCATCCTTTGGCAGGTCAAGGCGTTAATCTGGGCTGCTTAGATGCTGCCGTGCTGGTAGATAGCCTACTGTGCGATCATGAGCGTGGCTTGTGGGCACACTTCCAAACCTTAAACCGTTATGAAACCCAGCGGCGTAGCCATAACAGCATGATGATGCATAGCTTCTCTACATTAGGCTGGTTGCAAGGAGAGCGTTTAAGACCATTACAGTGGCTACGTAATGAAGGCCTGCATATAGTGGCTAACAATCAGTTATTTTTAGATAAGTTTACTGCACAAGCCAGTGGTGAATCTGCCATAAAAGATACAAGATATGCTCACTACTAGGGCTTCGGTTATCTTTTACTCATTTTGTGTTGATCCGCTTAAAAAAATAGCAAGTTATTGTTAGAGCTACTAGAAAGCTTTTTCAGACATTGTTAGAGTTAGCGAAATTCCTGACGACCATTAAAGTCAGGTAAGGGTAGATAAAACCACGCAATAACTGATCGCAACAATAGGGGCAACCAATCATGGCAATTAACCACGAAGATGATTATGACAATGCCGACAGCGATGTAGAAGCGGTAGATGTTGAGGACGTTGATGTTGAAAGCGAAAGCACTTCTACTGATGCTGATAGCGCAGATACTAATGAAGAAGCAGGCCGTTTAACAGATGCTGATCTTGCTGAAGCAGAAAGCCTGACCGTGACTGCCAAGCAGTCTATCCGTCAGCAGCTTGAAGATGAAGTAGCGCGTTTTTTGGCACAAGGCGGCAGAATTACTGAAGTGCCAGCCGATGAAGCAATACGTGAGTAAGCTGTCGCAGTAGTACTATTGAACAAAAACAAAAAAGCCTATGCAAATGACATAGGCTTTTCTTTATGGGCTATTTTCAGTGACTGACTTAAGTGACCGAGTCACCTAAAATAGCTATATCGTTTATGCAACCTGAACTGGAATAACATTGGCAGTGTGGCTGACAGTATTGTCTAGATTGGCATACACTAAGCGTGGTTTATAGCTTGCAAGCTCAGCTTCGTTGTAAACACCAAATGCAGCAATAATAATAATATCGCCTACATCAGCGTGATGCGCTGCACCACCATTGACCGAAATAATGCCAGAGTTGTCCTCACC
Source organism: Pseudomonadota bacterium (assembly GCA_023393635.1). Taxonomy (GTDB): domain Bacteria; phylum Pseudomonadota; class Gammaproteobacteria; order Pseudomonadales; family Moraxellaceae; genus Alkanindiges. The sequence continues at coordinate 108,387 of JAEWKT010000016.1, read as the reverse complement.
ACGAATAGCATAGGTACTAAAACGTTTGCCGTTGGTCACATTCCATACCTGAATTTGTTCGTATTCCAGCAAACCTGCTAGATCCATTAGTTTGCCATCAATGGCACAGGAACCTTCATAGTGTAGTTCCGCGTGAGTTACAACTGCACGATGGATCTTACATTTAAGCATATGAGTTTGCATGGCAAATATCTCCTAGGGAGTAGGCTAAGCAGCATCAGAAATGTGACAGGGTTATCAATGAAACCTGCTTTATTACACTCTGTGGCGAAACGGCGTCATTTTGCCGTGTTCAACACAGGGCTGCAAGTAGTTTGTGTTGATAATTTCAAGCTTCTCGTCTTGCGAATGAGGAACTACGGTCGGCAGGACAAAGCACAGCTTTCGCCTTGCGCTCGGGCAAAGTAATACTTCGCTTTATCCTCTTCACCTTCGCTCCTTGCGCAACGATGTTGCTCAGGTCTTGCGCTCGGACAACGATTATCAATCGTTGCTTATCCTCGCTCAGGTTTAAAGGCATTTAATTGATTCATGGCTTTGTCCACCTGACCGCCCACTAATAAATGGGTCTGCTTGAGTGCTTGTTCAATGGCATCATCAAATAATTGTTGCTCAGCCTGTGGTGCTTTACCCAGTACATGCGCAGTCACTTTTTCACGGGAACCTGGATGACCAATACCAATGCGTAAGCGATGAAAATCTGCACCAATGTGCGGCACAATATCGCGCAACCCGTTATGACCACCATGGCCGCCACCGCTTTTTAAACGGATATGACCAGCTGGCATGTCTAACTCATCATGCGCAATTAAAATTTGATTGACAGGAATCTGAAAAAATTTGACAAATGGTGCAACAGATTGTCCAGAGCGATTCATAAATGTAGATGGCAGTAATAAACGCACATCTTGCCCTTCAATGGTGCCGCGACCGACAATGCCAAAAAAACGAGGATCGTTTTTAAGCGGAATGTGATATTGCTCAGCCAGTTGCTGAACATACCAAAAGCCCGCATTATGTCGAGTCTGGGCATATTCCGAACCAGGATTGCCCAGACCAACAATAAGAGACAGCTTACTCAATGTGCTAGCTCAAATACGCAACGCTTATTCAGCGCTGTCGCTTTCTTGTTCAGCTTGCTCTGCTTGTACGCCGCCCGCAGGAGCACTAATGGTGGCAACCGCATTGTTATGGTCAGCACCTTGCTCAAGCGCAACAATTTTAACGCCTTCAGGCAATTGTAGGTCAGATAAATGAACCACGGAACCAATTTCAGCGTTAGCCAAATCATATTCAATAGATTCAGGTAAATTGGCTGGTAAAGTGGTAATTTCTACGTCATTAATAACAATAGAAAGCACACCACCTTGTTGCTTTACACCAACCGCATTTTCTTGATTCAAGAAATGCAATGGTACGCGCACAGTAATCGGCTGGTTTGCTTCAACGCGCTGGAAGTCAGCATGCATTGGGAAGTTTTTAGCAGGATGACGCTGTAATGCTTTTAAAATAACAGCTTGTGTTTTGCCATCAACTTTTAGGCTAACCACTTGAGAGTAAAACGCTTCGCTTTCTAATACTTTCACTAAATCTTTAAAAGCAATAGAAATAGATTGAGGGGCTTCGCTACCGCCATAGATAATGGCAGGAACCAGGCTTTCGTGACGCAGGCGGCGGCTCGCACCTTTCCCTTGGCTGTCACGGGCTACAGCATTTAATTTAAATTGAGTTGACATGATATTTCCTTCATGGTTAAAAAAAGGCTGAACTTGCGACCAGTTCAGCCGTTGGTAATTTTACTGGAATAAATAGCAGCAGTAAAATTAAACACTTTCATCAAACATGGCACTGATGGATTCTTCATTATTAATACGACGAACCGTTTCAGCAACCAATGCAGAGACAGAAACCTGACGAATCTTGGCACAAGCTTGAGCCGCAGCAGATAATGGAATGGTATCGGTGACGACGAGCTCATCAATCACTGAATTTGCCAGGTTGTTTAATGCAGAACCTGACAACACGGGATGAGTACAGTAGGCAACCACACGGCGTGCACCATGCTTTTTAAGTGCTTCGGCAGCTTTGCACAACGTACCAGCAGTATCGACCATATCATCAACAATGACGCAGTCACGGCCTGATACATCACCAATAATATGCATGACTTGTGATTCATTGGCTTTGGGGCGACGCTTATCAATAATGGCTAAATCAACATCGCCCATTTGCTTGGCAATGGCACGCGCACGTACCACGCCACCAATATCAGGGGAAACCACAATCAGGTTATCGTATTTTTGCTGACGCAGATCGGCAAGCAAAATTGGCGAGCCATAAATATTATCGACAGGAATATCAAAAAAGCCCTGTATCTGGTCAGCATGCAGGTCAATCATCACCACGCGGTCAATACCCACTGTAGTCAGCATATCCGCTACAACTTTGGCGGTAATGGGTACACGGGCAGAGCGAGGGCGGCGATCCTGGCGGGCATAGCCAAAATAAGGAATAACAGCAGTGATACGGCCAGCACTGGAACGACGCAACGCATCGGCCATGACCAGTATTTCCATTAAGTTATCATTGGTTGGGCAGCACGTAGGCTGTACAATGAATACATCCTTGCCACGCACGTTTTCAGTAATTTCAACAGCAATTTCACCATCGGAAAAACGGTCGACAACCGCACAGCCTAGTGGAACGTGAAGATGACTGACAACTTTATGTGCCAAAGCAGGGTGGGCATTACCACTAAAAACGACAAGATTGGGCATGAATCACCCTGATATTATAACGAAAGGAATTTAAAAAATATGGCAGGGGCGGCTGGATTCGAACCAACGGATGCCGAGATCAAAACCCGGTGCCTTACCACTTGGCGACGCCCCTAAATTGGCGGAAACTATAGTATTATTGCTTTAGGCTGTCAAGGTAATTTACATAAAAACTGCGCTTGCAGAAAGTATGTATTTGCTGACTTGCACCCAAAACGACGCGTAGTACACTATGTTCCATTTTTGAGATATTAAGCTATTAAATGGCAGGGGCGGCTGGATTCGAACCAACGGATGCCGAGATCAAAACCCGGTGCCTTACCACTTGGCGACGCCCCTATCTAACAACTTTACAACAGCCCTAACTGACGGTGAACTGGCGATTGCTGCAAACCATGACAAAAAAAGCTTGTGCAAGGTGCTTGCTGCAATATGGATGTGATGTCTTGTTCAGGTTGAACAGCAACAAAAATACATGAGCCAGTTCCTGTTAAGCGTGCCTGTCCAAACTGGTTGAGATAGGCTAATGCTTCTGCAACAGGTGGGTATAATTGTTGAGCCAGAGCTTCAAAATTATTACCACATTGCAGTGGGTACTGCTGATAGGTCGTAAATGTAATTTCTGGCGTGTGCCTTGTCAATGATTCTTGTGAAAAAAGTTGCTTAGTGCTGATAAAACAATCAGGCTTGAGCACTATATAGTCAGTTTTGGGTAATTCAACCGCGGTGAGCTGTTCACCCACACCTTCTGCCCATGCGTTTTGTCCAAGAATAAAAACGGGCACATCGGCACCAAGCTGCAAACCAAGCCTGGCAAGTTGGGCCAAAGTTAAGCCAGTTTGCCATAAACTGTTGAGTGCAAGTAGCGTGGTGGCCGCATTGGATGAACCACCACCCAGGCCGCCGCCAATAGGAATATTTTTTTCAATGTGGATATGACACCCACCCTGATATTTGGTGTGTTGCTGAAGTAACTGTGCAGCTTTTAAGCTAATGTTCTGATCATAAGCTACATTATCGACTGCGTTAATAGACAAGGTCTGATGACTAATATCAAAATGCATCACATCGCACAAATCAATCAGCTGAAAGACAGACTGCAAGTTGTGATAGCCGTCTGCGCGTTGTGATGTGATATGTAAAAACAGGTTTAGTTTGGCAGGGGAGTGTAGCGTGAGCTGATTCATTACTGTGCAGCATCCGTGCGTGTTTGAATCGTCAGTGTCACTTTGTTTTCACCATTGTCCAGAGCCTGGGTCATTAATAGTTTTTGTGGCAGGACATTATTGTCTAAATAACTAAATTGTACGTTCCAGCCATCTTCGTTAAGCTGGCTTGGCCGATGTTGCGCATCTGCTTGCACTTTAGCACTCGCAGTAGCAGGTTTGCCTTGTATCCAGCTAACGAGATGAGAAATAGGCGCCTGCCAGCCTGTGGCTTGCTCAAGCAGTTCTTCTGGCGTGCTTGCTTGTAGTGTGCCTGTTTTGGCACTGGTTAAGCTAACCTGGCCTGGTATGCCTTCAATTCGGGTTTGCCCAATACCGAGTGCCCCAGTGAGGTCGATGGCAAAGTGATCATTAACTTGTGTCCATGCATAAAAAGCACTGCCATTTTGCTGTGGTGTGCGCACGCCAATTTTGCCGCCAATGCTAAATTGCAGGGTTACTTGTTGCTGCTCAGGAATAGGCGTGGCAAGCACAGGTGCTTTAATAGTATGTTGGCAGCCCACTAAACCAAGGCTGAGACAACTGAAAAAAATAAAAGGCCAGCGCGAAACATTTAATGAGGGATAAGTTAATAGCATGGTTTGAATGAGTTCATTTAAATTAGGCGTATTGTAAGGCAGCCATGGATTCAGGTGGATTGCTTTTTGTGATTTTTTAGCATGAATCAGGATGCTAAAACCAGAAGACTAAAATCAGAAAACTAAAACCAGAATACTAAGGCAACTTAACGACCTGCATTTCATCAGGATATTTGGTATTGAGCTGATCTCTTAAGGCTTCCAATGCTGTTGTGTCACCTTGAGCCTGATAAGTTTTGGCCAAGCGCAGTGCTATATTGAGGTTGTCACCCAGACTCAGTGCTTTTTGCAATACTTGCACTGCGAAGTCGTAGTCTTTTTGCAAAAATGCAACCAACCCTAGCGTATCCAAAATAGCAGCCTGATTGGGTGCAAGGGCATTGGCGCGCTCAGCCAATTGCCGTGCATCAGCCAAACGGCGATTTTGCGTGGCTAAGGTATAAGCGTAAGCGTTGAGGTAAGTTGGGCTGTTTGGTTCAATGGTAAGCAGTCGCTCAAGCTCCTGATCCAGTAATGCTTGCTCATCGGGTTGCAATAATAAAACCCGTGCATAGATCAGCTCAGGGTCATCAGGAATATTTTTTAAAGCTTCGTCCAGCAAGCGTCGTGCAGCATTTTTTTGATCATTATCTTTTAAAAGCTGTACTTGTAATTGATATAAGAAGCTGGCTTGGTCAGGATGATTGACACGTTCCTGAGTTAGATAGGCAATGGCTTGACCAAGCAATTGCTGGTCTACCAGCATCACAGCTAATTTCTTTTGCGCACTTTGATACAGGGTGCCTTCAACTTTTTTATAATAATTGGCAGCCAGGTCGAGCTTTTGTTGTCGTTGCGCATTAATACCCAGATAGTAATATGCCTGATCCATATGGGTTTCTTGCAGCAACAAACGATGCAAGTACTGGTCGGCTTTGTCATGCTGTGCCTCATCAATACTGACTAAGCCTGCCAGCAATAAAATTTCAATGTCATCTGGCCAGTGCTGCGTCATGGCATCTAGTTTTTTAAGGGCTTTTTGCTGTTTCTCTTGTTTAAGCAGGTAGCGCACTTCAAAAAGTTGCAATGTTTTATTGTTTTTTTGCACCCGTGATTGCTTGTCTAGCCACTGCTGTAGCTCGGTATGTTTATTTTGGGCAATTAAAATATTGGCTTTTAGGGTCATAAACGCAGTGACATCGGGACGTTTTTTTAAGGCACGATTAATGCGCTTTAACGCATCATCTAGCTGGCCACTTTGGGCTTGTAAACCTGCAATCAGTACCAAAAGCGACGGATTGTTGTGAATATCCAGGTGAATCAGTGCATTAAGTAGCTCTTGCCGATCGGTTTCATTTTCAGGGTAAATACCTGCCAATACCTGATCGAGGGCAACATCGGCATCAGCACTTAAAATTTTATCCAGTACCTGTGCAGCCAAGGGGTAGTCATGCGTTTTGAGTGCTAAATGCGCCAAATAGAATTGAGCAGGGGTATCCTGAGGTTCATGGTTTACCCAATGCTGAGCAATTTTTAATGCAGTGTTATTGTCCTGGGCATCAATAGAAACGGTTAAGGCACGTTCCAGAATAATTGGTGTTAAGGTTTCAAACGCCATTTGCTGATAAATTGCCACGGCTTTTTCTGGTTGTTGTCTTGCCAGTAAAAATTCTGCTTCCATGCTGCGGCTAAAATGATCATCAGCAGTTTCAATGGGCGTGGCACTACGTTTAAATGCATAGGCTGGCTGAAAAATGATAATTCCCCCTAGCAACAGGCAATAAAAATACCGCCGCTGGCTTTGTGTATCACAACTAAGGGGAAAAGATAGCTGCAAGGTAAATCCTACTCTGAATTGTTTGAGTTTATAGTGTGGATAACGCACAATAGCATATATTTTTTAGCGGTAATCCACGCAATATGGGTTTCTTCGCGCTAGGCGTTAACCATACTACAGCATCTGTAGACTTAAGAGAAAAAGTAGCCTTTACATCTGAGCGCTTAGCCGATGCGCTACAGGATGCGTGTGCTTTTTGCCAAATAAATGATGTGGTTATCCTTTCCACCTGTAATCGTACCGAAATTTATGCCTTAACTGAACACCCTGATAGGGTACTTGATTGGCTAGCTCATTTTAATGGCTTAAGGCGTGATAATCTGTTGCAGCATGTTTATCAATTTGATAACGAAGCAGCAATTAATCATATTATTCGGGTCGCCAGTGGTTTAGATTCGATGGTATTGGGTGAGCCACAAATTTTTGGGCAGGTTAAAAATGCCCTACAGCTTGCAAAAGAGGCCAATACGGTAAGCCATCAGTTTGGGCGTGTGTTTGATCATGCGTTTTATGCCGCCAAAAAAGTACGCACCGAAACCGCAGTGGGTGAGCAGGCAGTATCGATGGGTTATGCAGTGGTGCAATTGGCGCAGCAGGTATTTAGCCGCTTGAGCGAAACCACGGCGCTTATTGTGGCTGCGGGTGAAATGAATACGCTGGTGGCTCGGCATTTGGTCGATCAAGGGATTGGTAAGCTGCTTATTTGCAATCGTAGTGCGGATCGGGCCATGCTATTGGCCGATGAGCTAAAAAGTCGCTTAGCTGTTGAGATTGTTCCTTTTGAGCAGTTGGCTTATGCTTTAGGCCAGGCAGATATTATTTCAAGTTGTACGGGAAGCCGCCATCAGATTATCGAGGCCAGTGATGTCAAGCGCGTGCTGAAACAACGGCGTTATAAGCCCATGCTGATGGTAGACCTTGCAGTGCCACGGGATATTGACCGTAATGTGGCAAAGCTTGATGGGGTTTATTTGTATGATGTGGATCATTTGCAAACCGTCATTGATGGCAATTTGGCACAACGCCAGCAGGCGGCATTAGAGGCCGAAGTGATGGTAAGTCAGTTATCTGCGCAATACATTCGCCAACAGCGCAGTGAGCAAGCCACACCGTATATAGTGGCTTATCGCAAGCATGTTGAGCAGTTAAAGCTGAGCGAACTTGAAAAAGCCAAACAAATGCTGAATCAGGGTCAAAACCCCGAGCAAGTGATGCAACGCTTGGCCAATAATTTGGCGGCCAAACTGGCGCATGCCCCTTCGCAAATGGTACGGCAAGCTGCCATGCACGATAATCCTGAAGTGCTGGAATGGACACTACAGGAACTGGCTATTGAGAAAGAAGATTAAGTTTTTGTTGGCATGTTTTCTTGGATAATGCTGTTTAATCATTAATATTGCACAGAATGGCATCAGTTTTTTTGCACGACGGAGTCTTCTCGGTTTTAATTTACAGGCCATCACGAGTTTCTATCTTCTTTTTTCTTGATATAAAAGAAGCAAAAAATCAAGGCGACGCAACCGAACTAAAAATCATCAACATCAGCCTAAAATGAAAGAACTCGCTCCGCTCAAACAGATTTCATTTTTTAACGGCTGATATTATTGATTTTCTTAACGTCCATTTGCTAATGCCGTTCCATGCGTTGGAAATTAAAATACTGAGCTGGTTTAAATGCGGGGAAAAAGCTTAACTTTTAATATTCATGAGGTTTGGCAGGCTGAGGTACGATATTAATTAATAAAAACTATTTATAAGCGAATACAGAAAGATTAAAGCGCATCGACATCGCGGTAATAAATTTTCTTGCGTATTTCTAATAGTTGGGTGCTAAGATCCTGCCTTGCTTGTATGGAACTGGCCATACTCATTTTTTTACGCAAATATTGCTCAGTAAGTTGCAGCACCAATTCCTGACACAAGCCATCCAGGCGCTCAGGTTGCTGCACATACACGCCCATATCTATCGCATCCAGTAAGTGACACAGTTTGTTGCGTTCTTGCTCGTTTGGCCAGGCGCCTAACATAAAATATAGACATTGTTCTGGATCGTCAGGCAATTCTTCTTCGGCCTGCTGCATTAAGTACAGCGCGCGACCAAAAGCGTGGTTGGCATCAGCAAGTTCTATCAGGTCAGTCATTTGGTTGAACAGGGCTGGGTATTGCAATAACAGCAGTAAGGCTTTTTCTTCCAAGCTGCAACTTTGCTCAAAAGACAATAACTGTTGATGTGCCTGAGGCTTTTTGTTCCAGCCTAAACCTAAACGCTCGCGTAAGGATTGCTCAAGCAAGCGTTTAAAACTACCTTGCGGCGGTAATAATGTAATGAATGCTCTGGCTTCTTGCATCAAGCGGCTTTTGCCTTCTGGCGACTTAATATCAATTTGTTGGGCAAGGCTGGCAAACAAAAAATCAGATAAGGGCGGTGACTGTTCAATACGACGTTTAAAACCCGCCAGACCTTCCATTCGAATTAAGGAATCAGGATCATGCTGTTCTGGCAAGACTAAAAAGCGCAATTCACGGCCATCGCTAAGTACAGGCATGGCAAGCTCTAAGGTGCGCCAAGCGGCGCGCTGCCCTGCGCTATCACCATCAAACGCCAAAGTGATTTTATTGCTTTGCTTAAACAGGGTGTTTAGGTGTTCGACATTGGTGGCAGTACCTAGGGAGGCCACTGCACCAGAAATGCCTGCTTGCTGTAGGGCAATCACGTCCATATAGCCTTCCACCATCAGCCATTGATTGGCACGGGCTTTGCGACCTTCATATAAGCCATATAACACCTGACTTTTATGGAAAATAACGGATTCGGGCGAGTTAATGTATTTGGGTTTAACCTCATCACTCATGGCGCGGCCACCAAAACCAACCACGCGTCCTTTGCTGTCCCGAATAGGGAAAATGATTCGTTCACGCAACAAGTCGTAGCTGCGACCTTTGTCACTTTCACGAATTAAGCCAACAGTTTTTAGGCCTTCAACCTCTTGTGGGAAATACTGCTGCAAGTGTTGCCAGTCACTGGGCGCATAACCTAAACGCCAATACTCACAGGCTTTATCATCTAAGCCACGGCTATTTAAATAGGCTTGTGCGCTACTGTTTTGACCAAGATTAGCCTGATAAAACTGGGCGACCTGCTCCAGTAAGTCGTATAGGTTGCCTTCTTGGGGTGCGGATGAATTGCTTGCATCTTGCGCTGCTATAGAATCTGCTTGCCATAGGTCATCAAGCGTTAAGGTATGATCAGACGAGCTGTTATTGTCGATATCAAATGGATCAATATTGGGCGCATCAGCCCTGTTTTTTTGAGCAGAAGTTGTCGTTGCTGGTCTGGTTGCCAGTGGCGTGGCTACTAATTGGGCAGGTTTGCTGCGCTTATAGTTGAATTTATTGCTGTCTTCTTGCGAGCTTTTGGGTAGTTCAATACCCGATTGCTGTGACAGGTCTTTAATCACATCAATAAAGCTGCGGTTTTCATAGTCCATCAAGAAACCAATGGCATTGCCTGAAGCCTGACAGCCAAAGCAATGATAAAACCCTTTATGGCGGTCTACATTAAAAGAAGGGGTTTTTTCCTGATGAAAAGGGCAGCAGGCACTATAGGTTTTCCCTGCTTTTTTAAGTTTGATGCGGCTACCAATCAGCTCTACCAGATCAATTCGATCCAGTATCTGGTCAATGGTGTGTTGTGGAATTGCCATCAATTGCCCTCTGGCTGCAACAAGCGCATCAAGCCATTACAGTATATCAATCATAGCATATTCGGTCAGGACAATAGGGCTAAAAAAAATAGCCGATACTTAAAGCAGCGCGGCTATTTTTAATGCTTGGTGTTAATGGAGCTTAAGGGTTGCGTTCATCTTGCGGTGAGGTGGCACTAGGCAGACCTAAGCCAATGCTAGGTACAGTGGATGGTTGTACTGCATTATCCAGGGTTGCTGGTGATACATCAGGCTGAATTTGCTCTGATGATAATTCATCGCTAGTCGCAGGACTGGCCGCTTCGGGCACGACCACATTGGCATCACGTGCATTTTTGGGTACAAAAGATTGGGCTTCGCGACCAAAAATACCTAAAGTAGCCCGATTAACCCAGGAGGCTTTACCGCGTGCTGCATTTAAATCAACGCTATTACCTTTAATTAATCTGGGGTAATTGGCACGAATAATCTCAAGATACTGATTGGCCGTTTGCTGATCACCCAGCTTTTGGTAACCATAAACAATAGTGGCTAAGGCTTCTGGAATTTGTGGGGTTTGCGGATAGTATTCGACCACCCAGCGACCACGTTGAACTGCAGCCAGCCATGCCTGACGCTTTAAATTAAAGCGCGCGATGTTCATTTCGCTTTCGGCCAATTCCTGATTGATATGTTGCATCCGCTGTGCTGCATCTACTGCATAACGGCTGCTTGGGAAGCGTTGTACAAATTCACGCAGGTTAGTATAAGCAAGACGTAAATAGTTGACATCACGATGGGATTGATCAAGGTTGGTATAACGCAACAAGCCATCGTAATGTTGCTCCATGTTGGCAACGCCACGAATATAATAAGCATAATCCAGTTGTGGGTTATTTGGATACATGCGAATAAAACGTTCAGCCGCAGTGATCACGCCTGGGTAATCGCTTTGCTGAAAACGTGAATACATTAAATCTAGCTGGGCTTGCTCGGTGTAAGCACCAGTAGGGTAATAGGTGTCCAGTGCTTCAAGAGATTTATTGGCCTCAGTATATTGTCCACGCTTTAAACTTTTTTGGGCAGACTCATAGTAAGCCTGTTCGCTGCGCTGTGGACCTGTATCTTTAAGGTCATTTTTCTTTTTGGGAAAGCTACTACACCCCGCAATTGCCACTGACAATGACAACATCAACACACTAAAACGTGGCAGTGACATAAATACTCCTCTGGACTTAACGGGCAATACGGTACAATGGGGGCTATTTAAGCACTTTTAGATGATATATACCAAATGTCCCCTACACAAAATCTACAGCAAACTCTAGCGCCAAGCATAAATGAGCAGCTTGAAGATGACAATGAGTCTTTTGAAGTAGATCTGGCATCAAATCAAGCCACTACAGGTACAACAATCCTGCAGCAAGCTGTGGTATCCGACGATATGACTGGTTTGCGTTTTGATCAAGTGGCGGCAAGTATTTTTTCTGAGTTTTCTCGTGAACGGCTCAAAAGCTGGATGCAGGATGGTCAGCTTACCGTAAATGGTGACATTGTTAAGCCCAAAGTGCGCTGTCTGGGTGGTGAAACCATGGTGCTAAACGTCACGCTACAAGATCAAAATACCACTGAACCTGAAGAAATGGCACTGGATATTGTGTATGAAGACAACGATATTCTGGTGGTGAATAAGCCAGTAGGACTGGTTGTCCATCCAGGGGCCGGCAATTGGTCGGGCACGTTAGTAAATGGCCTGCTTTTTCATGACGCCAAATTAAAAGAACTACCGCGTGCAGGTTTGGTGCATCGTATTGATAAAGACACCAGCGGCTTGTTAGTGATTGCTAAAAACTTAGCTGCGCAGCATCATTTAAGTAAGCAGTTGACTGATAAATCAGTGTATCGCATTTATGATGCTGTGGTGGTTGGTCATGTGATTGCAGGTGGCACCATTGATGAGCCGATTAAACGCCATCCCGTAGAGCGCACCCGTATGAGCGTGCAACCAGGGGGGCGACCCTCAGTAACCCATTATCGGGTATTAAAACGTTTTGGCTCACACACGCTGGTGCAGGCACAGCTTGAAACTGGCCGTACGCATCAGATTAGGGTGCATTTGTCACATATTGGTTTTCCGCTGGTGGGTGATAGCACTTATGGTGGCCGTATACGATTGCCAAAAGGAGCTAGTCCTGAACTCAGCAATGTCTTAAAAAACTTTCAACGCCAAGCCTTGCATGCTAAAAAACTAGGCTTGATTCACCCAGGCACGGGCGAAGAAATGATGTTTGAAGCCGCATGGCCAGAAGACTTTGCGACGTTGTTAACTGCGTTAAAAGATGAAGGCAGCCATGAACAATAAGGTGGGTTTGCCAAGTGCTATCATCCCTGCTACTGGCTTGCCATTACGAGTGCTGGCAGGGCAAACCACAAGGCAGGCGTTAAATCCATTACTAACCAGCAATGCACCATTTGATGGCTTTAATGTGGCATTGCATGTGGGTGATGATTCCGCAATAGTGCAACAACAACGCATTGAGCTTCTCAAAACGCTCCAGACTTTTGGCGCACAGCGTTTGGTTTGGTTAGAGCAAACCCACAGTACCCAGGTGCATCAGGTAAATAGCAATGCTGAATTTATCCCAGCCAATGCGGATGCGTTGATCACACCGGAAGCGGGGGTGGCCTGTATGATCATGACTGCCGATTGTTTACCTATTGTCTTGAGCAATGCTGATGGCACAGAAGTGGCCTGTATTCATGCAGGCTGGCGCGGCTTGCTCAATGGCGTTATTGAAAATACCATACACGCCATGCAAAGCCCAGCCATTTATAGCTGGTTAGGTGCTGCCATTGGTGCGTGCCACTTTGAAGTGGGCATTGAAGTATATGAGGCATTTGTGCAGCAAAACCCGCAAACCATCACTGCCTTTAAAGCCATGCCAAACGATAAGTTTCTGGCTGATTTGTACAAATTGGCCAAAATTCGCTTAAAACAATGTCAAGTGCTGCACATCAGTGGTGGTGAGGCTTGTACTTACCAGCAATCGTCCCAATTTTATTCTTATCGGCACAGCCCACATACTGGGCGCATGGCAGCTTTTGTGATGATTCAGCCAAGCTGATATCATGCGTTGTGATTTTATTGCTGCCGTATCCATTATTGTCTGTTTAGGATATACCATTGACTCAACTAGATAGTCCAGTTACAACCACTCTCATTGATCACCATAAGCAAGTCTGTATTGTTTATCATAGTCCTTATGGGCATACCGAACGGGTAGCCTACGCGGTGGCTGAAGGGGCGCGTCAAGTCAAAAATATGCAAGTACATGTGATGTCAGTGGATCATATTGATTGGCATGCACTGGATCATGCCGATTTAATCGTATTTGGCTCGCCTACCTATATGGGTAGCGTGAGTAGCGGTTTTAAATTATTTATGGATGCGACGTCCAAGCGGTGGAAAAACCGTTTATGGGTAGGCAAGCTTGCAGCAGGCTTTGCCAATTCAGGTGGGTTAAGTGGTGATAAGTTGGCCGTATTGCAGCAAATTTGTTTGTTTGCCATGCAGCACGGGATGTTGTGGAGTGGTTTGCCTTTAATTCCAGTAGGGCATAGTGAGCAAGATTTAAACCGTTTGTCTGGCTTTTTGGGCTTAATGACTCAGTCAGATAATGCGCCTGTAGAAGAAACTCCGCCTCAGGGCGATATCGATACTGCTAGATGGTTTGGTCAATATCTGGCGGGTTTGCTGAAGTAATACGCTTTATTTTATGCTTAATTATTAAGTTAATTTAACTTGATTTATTAATATAATAAACGATAGATGTTGATTTATTCTTTGTGAAAATTAAAACTGCTTATTTAATACTTGAGCCTTTTAATCAGGTTAAATGCTATATTTTAATAGCTAATTGTTTTTAAAGAGATTTAGCTAAAATTGCATTTTAAGTTGAGTTAAATGCTGGGTTTTAAAATTATATTATCTATCCTATGGTAATTACATCAAGTAATTCACTACTGAGGATATTGACATGGCTGTAATGTGGTCGCCTGATTTAAATACTGGCATAGACGTGATTGATCGACAGCATCAGCGTATTTTGGACTACATTAATCAGTTAGAAGAAACCAAGCAGCACAATGATCGGCAGGTCATTAAGCAAGTGCTAGAGGATTTGGTTGATTATACCCAGTCACATTTTGCGTTCGAGGAAAGTCTGCAAGAAGAAGCTGGCTATAAATATGCCAAGCCGCATCAAAAAGTGCACCAGCTATTTATCCGTCGTATTGGTGAATACCAGGAACGTTTTGCTTTAGGACAGGATATTACTGAAGAATTACATCAGGTATTGGTATCTTGGCTAATTAATCATATTCGACGTGATGACGCTGATTATGTGGGCGCAGTAAAACAAAATATGATTGGCATTATTAAAGAACAAGAAAAAAAGAACGTAAACTGGTTTAAACGCTGGTTTTCTTAATTAATAGATTTCTTGCATAACCCCTTCTGGCGCATGGTTTATCTGTCAGGAGGGGATTTCAAGCGTGTTAAATTATTGAAGCCAGAAATTTAATATATTGTCTATAACGACAGTAACAGGATTGATAAGTTACATCATTGGTCATTTAAAATATTTATTACTCATGCACGCTGTTGTTTTTATCTGTTGATAGTTATTTCAATAAAATAAATTTTAGCTTGTGCCCTACAGTTGCAAAACCCTTTAGAGCGCTTAACAAAGCACTAAAACTTTAACTTTAAATTTGACGTACACTCCGCGCTTTACAAAAAAACTTAAATTTTTTAAGCACTAAATAATGAGTTGCTTTAGCTTTAAGCAATCCTACCAAAAGAGGTATTCCTTGGTTTTTCAAAGAAAATGGGCGGTATGGGCAGTTGGATTATTTGCTTTGGCCGTAATGGCTGGTGGGCTTTTGGCGTGGTGGATGTTGAATTATATTGCAGTTCAGTTGCCGCTTAAAAATCAACAGGCACAAGTCAAAATTAATGAGCCTATTTTGGCTAAAGCCAATGTTCTTAATCCACTAGATGTAATGATTCAAGGGCAACTACAAACCCAAATTCCGATTGATCAGCAGATTCAGGTGCCAATTAAAGACACCATACGTACCCAAGTCAGTTTTGATCATGAAATTCCTATTCAGCTGGCGGTTAATATTGATCAGCAAATTCCGCTTGAGCAGGTGATCCATCTGGACTCTAAAGTGCAGGTCAAAATACTGGGTAAAGAGATGAGCTTGCCAATTCGGGGGGATATACCCATTCATGCAACTATTCCAGTCAAGTTGACAATGCCTATTAACCAAAAAATTAAACTGAAATTTGTTGCACCTGTCGACGCTAAAATTAATCAGCGATTAAACATTCCACTTAAAGCAACCATAGATGCCAAAGTACCTCTACAAGGGGTATTGCAAGTGCCAGTAAAATCGCAAATTGAAACGCAAGTATTTTTGCCAGATACTTTGCCTGTGACTATTACTAAAAGTGATATTCAATTTCCCTTAAAGGATATTTCGCTCACCACACGGCCAAAACAGTCTGGCGCAACAGTACTTCAACATGCTGAACGACAGCCATGAAAATGCTTAATAGAAAAAATATCTGGTTAGGTATTGGTGGGATATTTTTACTTATCGTGCTGGGAAGTATGCTGGGTTTTTGGCTGTATGCCAGTTTATGGCTGGGCATAGACATGAATAAGCAGCAAGGTTATGTAAAGCTTCCGTCTTCCTTTAGAGCCAATATTGCGGCAACCAATACCTTTAACGTTCAACTCAATGGCACTGTCGATGCGAGATTGCCAATTGATCAGGTCATAGATATTCCATTAAAAGGCAATTATGCAGGGCACGTCGAACTAAATACACCCATTGCTTTAAATTTTAAAGTGCGATATCAGGGTGTTATTCCAATTAATAGTTTTGCCGATATTGAAAGTATCACAGCGCTGGTAATGCCTAAGTTACCAGAATTGCCGCTAAAATTACGTGTGCCATTGCAATTTGATATCCCAGTTGACATGGTCATTCCAGTAAATACGAGTATTCGTTTTGCTTATCAGGGACCAGTAGTGTTGGGATTTGATCAGGTTATTCAGGCTCCTGTGCAAGAAAACTTAAAGATAAAGGTGCCGATAGATCGACCAATGCAAGTGCCCTTAGTGACAAGTTTTGATTTGTTAACCTACGCTGGGCAAAAACCATTGGCCATGCACTTAAGTAGTTTTATTCAGCAGCCATTAAACCAGTTAAAATTAATACCTTTGCATAATGATCAGCAAATCAACTTTCGAGTAGAGACTCAATAAACTGCTTAGACTACATGCACACTATTTGGTCTAATTATGTAAAAATTCATCTCTAACAATTCTATTTTGCATTAGCATGAGCGCATTTGAAACTTAACATAACCACTTAATGTAATCATGGAAAAGAAGTCTCATGAATTCACCCATAATGTTGCGCTTGAGTAGCGTACTGGCTGGCCTGACCATAACGTTATTATTAGCCAGCTGGATTGTACCTTTTGTACAATATAGCAAAGCAGGGCAGTTTGATTTTTGGCTGGTGTGGCTATTGTGCATGGTTATTTTGGCACTGCCATTTAGCTTGTTAGAAGTGGCTTTAGCCAAGAGAACCAAAGCATCGCCATTACCTGCCTTGATGGTACTTACGCGCGAGGCGGATGCCAAACCAGCGTGGCGTATTGTGGGCTGGCTGGCCGCTGCCGTCATGGCACTGGTGAGTGGCCGTTTGCTGTTTCAATCGGCTGCAATGGCATTTGGTGGCATGGATAACATTCCTGTGGAAGCCATGACCTATTTGCCCATGCTGATGATGCTAATAGGTATTGGGTTATCATTTGTGTCACGCCAATTGCTTATTATGGTTGCGAGTGTTGCTGTGCTGGTTGCCATGTTGCTGAGCTTTATGCAGGTGGGAATTGGCACCTGGCAATGGACTGCGTTTAGCTTGCAAGAGTGGGCTTGGGCAGTAAGCCTGGCGTTAATTGCCAGTGGACTTGGTTTTGGTATTTATTGGCAACTTAATGCCAGTCAGTCAGCGGGCCAGTCTACATCACAAGCCTCTTCTTCTGCTTTACCATTTTGGTTAGCGCAAGTGGTTGCTGGTTTACTGATTGCAGTGGTGCAGGGATTTCATGGGACAACTGCATTATGGTTTTATGGCGTTGGCTTGTTGCTCGGTGGTGCGTTTTTAATCTCGCTATTGCGTGAGCAGTTACAGGCGCGTGGTGTCAATATACTGGTGCAGTGGGTATTTATTATTGTTGGCCTGTTGATTTGGCTTATTCCCATGCAGTCCATATTGACTACCATCACAGTGATGCTGGCTTTGGTGGTTTGTTTATTATATGCGGTATTTAGCGGCTGGCTGATGAAAATTAGTCACTTGCGTAAAGCACTCAATTTTCAGCAGGAAAGTGTGTATAACTTATGGCGAATTGCAGTTCGGGTAGTCATTCCTGTGGCAGTAATTGTGGCTATTATTGGCTTGGTTTTACCTGCATAGACTATCTGTTTTAAGGGCAGATAAAGGAGCTGCGGCATGACTAAACAATTGACAGACACCAAGGCTACTGTTCAAGTGGCGTATGTTGATCATACTGGACAGTATCTGGTTTGTGTGGATTGGCATCCGCAGCTCAGTGCCCTGCAAGCACTGCAGCAATCTGGCTTGCAGGCAAAGTTAGCGCCTGATCAAGCGATAATGTTAGGTGTGTTTGGGGTAAAAATTGATGCACCTGAGCAGTATTTGCTACAAGCAGGTGATCGCTTGGAGCTCTATCGCCCTTTAACCCGTGATCCTAAGGAGGTGAGGCGCAAACGCGCAGCAGCACATCCTGTAGGACGCTTAAAGCGAGCCTTGTAGTTCAGCATCTAGCATACCAATACATATAAACAGGCCAGCATATTTTGCTGGCCTATTTGTTTGTCGCATAGTCTGTTCTTGCTTATAGCGGTGGCGCAGTGAGGATCGCTTCTTTACTTCCTGGTAAGCCAGGCTGGCTAGCAGGCAAGGTGTCTAAACCTTCAATTCGACTTACCACGTTTTGTTCATTAAAATAAACCCGTAAATGCTGCCCAGCACTGGCAGGAATCTTGGCCTTGCGTGCATAGGTACCAGGAATATAATTATAAATATAATCCCAGCGATTTGGGTTTAAGGTATCGGTGATGGCAGGCGACCCTAACAGAAAGCGAACCTGCTGCTGAGACATGCCCAATTTAATTTGTGAAGCTTGCGCTTGGGTTAAAGGTGTCCCTTGTGGAATGTCTACCTTATAAACACCAAACATGGAGCAACCTGAAATGAGGGTCGAGGCAAATAAAGCCAACATGATTTTTTGCATTTTGCTACACTATCCCGTTAAATAACGATGCACACGGCGTCGAGGTTGATAATACTTTATTTGTGCTTCAATTTCGCGTGGCATGTCAACAATAGATTACATTGAGAGACAGACTTATGGCAATTACCAATCAGGATTTGCGCAAAGCCGGCTTAAAAGTGACTTTGCCACGAATTAAAATTCTGGAGTTGTTGGAAAGCGCGACCGACCATCATTTAAGTGCTGAAGAAATCTATAAAACCTTACTAGAGCAAGGCGAAGATGTCGGCCTGGCAACCGTTTACCGCGTGCTGACCCAGTTTGAAGCAGCGGGTATTATTGAGCGTCACAACTTTGAAAACAACCATTCTGTGTTTGAAATCATGCAGGAAGATCATCACGATCACCTGGTATGTCAGGGTTGTAATCGTGTCGTTGAATTTATTAACGATGTGATTGAGTCCGAGCAACACAAAGTGGCTGAAGAGTTAGGCTTTACTTTAACGGGTCATTCCCTGAATTTATACGGTTATTGCAGCAGTCCTGAGTGTCAGGAACAAAGCCGCAAAAAGTAAACTTGGCAACATAAAGAAGGGGAACATGCTTAAATAGCGTGTTCCCCTTTATTCTTTTGCTTACTATTTGTCGGCTTATTTAAAAACAACAAATTTTTACAATGTTTTGGCGCACGATTTTCCTTTAGGTTTATTCACTATCTTCAATGGCTAAGCCCTTGGTGGCCTGATCCAGAAAACGGGTGTCCGCATTTTTGCCCAGTTTAATCATTAAGCGCAGATCGTTTGGCGCATCGGCATGCTTAATGGCGTCATCATAAGTAATTTCACCACTTAAATACAAATCATATAATGCCTGGTCAAACGTTTGCATGCCCAGTTCACGTGAGCGTTTCATGACGTTTTTAATTTCATGAATTTCGCCCTTACGAATGTAATCTGATACTAACGGTGTATTAATTAACACTTCAATACAGGCGCGGCGTGATTTGCCATCTGGCGTAGGAATGAGTTGCTGTGCCACCAGACCTTTTAGGTTCAGTGATAAATCCATATAAAGCTGGTTATGACGGTCAGATTCAAAAAAGTGAATGATACGATCCAGTGCCTGGTTGGCGTTGTTGGCGTGTAGGGTGGCCAGTACCAAATGTCCCGTTTCAGCAAACGCAATGGCATAGTCCATGACTTCGCGGGTACGAATTTCACCAATCAAGATGACATCGGGTGCCTGGCGTAGCGTATTTTTAAGGGCAATTTCAAATGAATCGGTATCAATACCGACTTCACGCTGGGTGATAATACAGCCTGCATGCTGGTGTACAAATTCAATGGGGTCTTCAATAGTAATGATATGGCCGCGTGAATTTTTATTGCGGTGTCCAATCATCGAAGCCAAAGAGGTCGATTTACCTGTACCCGTTGCGCCAACAAAGATAATAATGCCACGCTTAGTCATGGCTAGATCTTTGATAATGGTAGGCAGCTTTAATTCTTCAACGGAAGGAATTTTGGTTTCAATACGACGCAACACCATGCCTGGCATATCCCGTTGTACAAAAGCACTGACACGGAAACGCGCTGTTTCATCTTTATCGGTAATGGCAAAGTTACACTCACGGGTATCGTGAAATTCCTGTTGCTGCTTTTCAGTCATGACGCTATGAATCAGCTGGCCAACCACCTCGCCTGACAATGCTGTTTTGGTGACTGGTATAATTTTGCCATTAATTTTCATTGACGGCGCAACACCTGCGGTCACAAAAAGATCAGATGCGTTTTTTTCGACCATTAGCCGCAATAAATCATTAAATTCCATGACCCGTCTCGATAATCTAGTTTAAATAAAGCTTTCTGGGGTTTTGGCTGCACTACGTGCCACCGCAGGGCTAATGACGCCTTTGGCTACCAGTGTTTTTAGGCTTTGATCCAGCGTGGTCATGCCATAACCTGCGCCTGTTTGAATGGCAGAGTACATTTGTGCCACTTTGTTTTCACGGATTAAGTTACGAATGGCTGGAATACCAATCATAATTTCATGTGCTGCCACACGGCCACCACCATTTTTCTTGAGTAGCGTTTGCGAGATTACCGCTTGCAGGGACTCCGACAACATGGAGCGCACCATATCTTTTTCTTCAGCAGGGAATACGTCAACCACACGGTCAATAGTTTTGGCCGCAGAAGTGGTGTGCAATGTACCAAAAACCAAGTGACCTGTTTCTGCGGCAGTGAGTGCCAGGCGAATGGTTTCCAAGTCACGCATCTCACCTACCAGAATAATATCTGGATCTTCACGTAAGGCAGAGCGTAGCGCGGCACTAAAGCCATGCGTATCACGATGAACTTCACGCTGGTTAATCAGGCATTTCTTTGGCGTATGCACAAATTCAATTGGATCTTCTACAGTTAAAATATGATCAAAACGATTGTTATTAATATAATCGAGCATGGCTGCAAGCGTGGTGGATTTACCCGAACCTGTTGGGCCAGTGACCAGTACAATGCCACGCGGATAGTCACTAATATCTTTAAAAATTTGACCTAAGCCTAAATCATCAAGCGTGAGCACTTTGGATGGAATGGTACGAAATACCGCACCAGCACCACGATTCTGGTTAAAAGCGTTAACACGAAAACGGGCAATACCTGGTACTTCAAATGAAAAGTCAGTTTCTAAAAATTCTTCATAGTCACGACGTTGCTTATCATTCATGATGTCATAAATAAGGCGATGGACTTCTTTATGTTCCATTGCAGGCAAATTAATGCGCCTTACTTCACCATCTACCCGAATCATGGGAGGCAGGCCTGCGGATAAATGTAAGTCAGAGGCTCCATTTTTGGCAGAAAAGGCAAGTAATTCGGTAATATCCATGTAAACCTCGGCATACGAAAGCAAATTGATGGTTAAAATGACAAATGAGCGGCACAGCATAAGAAGTTTATGCGGGACTCATAAAGCACATTCCATCGCGTCTTTTATCTATAGGTAGATCATGACTGATTTTGTAGTAAAACGGCAATACATACTCAGCGAAATTGCTACCGCATGCGAAAAAAATGCAAGAAAGGTTGATGCGGTTCAACTTTTGGCAGTATCTAAAACTCATCCAGCGACAGTACTGCGCGATATGTATGCGGCAGGCCAGCGCAGCTTTGGTGAAAACTATTTACAAGAAGCCTTGACCAAGCAAGAAGAATTGCAGGATTTAGATATTGAGTGGCATTTTATAGGTCATGTGCAACGTAATAAAACCAAACCACTGGCAATGCATTTTGACTGGGTGCATGGTGTGGATCGCCTTATTATTGCTGAACGATTATCCAGTCAGCGGCCTGAAAACTTAGCTGATTTAAATATTTGCATTCAGGTCAATATTGATGGGCAGGAGAGCAAAGATGGCTGTGCGCCTTCCGATGTGCCAGAGCTGGTTAGGCAAATGAGTATGCTGCCACATATTAAATTGCGCGGCTTAATGGTGATTCCCAAGGCTGGGAATAGTGTTGCTTTTAAGGATGCTAAAAACTTATTTAATGATGTTAAAAAAAGTCATGCAAAGCCTGAACACTGGGATACCTTAAGCATGGGCATGTCAGGTGATTTAAAGGAAGCAATTGCAGCAGGTTCAACGATGGTGCGGGTAGGGACAGCGTTGTTTGGAGCAAGACAATTCCTTCACAGAGTCATCCCACCACTTCAATTTTACTCGCCCCAGAACCCTGTGGAATGACCTGAATTTTGACAGGAATACGCTCATGCATATCTGCAATATGCGAAATTAAGACTACCTTGCGGCCCTGGCTTTGCAGGCGATCCAATGCGTCCATCACAATATGCAGTGAACTTTGATCCAGCGTGCCAAAGCCTTCATCAATAAATAGTGATTCAAGCTTGGTGGTGCCAGATGCCATATTGGCAATGCCTAACGCTAACGCTAGCGATACTAAAAAGCTTTCACCACCTGAGAGTGACAGTACAGGTCGTACTTCATCATTCATATAATGATCAACAATGGTTAAGCCAAGCGAGTCTTCAATACAACGTAATTGATAACGTGGTGTGAGTGCTGCCAGTTGCTGATTGGCCAGCTCGACCAGCATTTGCAAATGAAATTGTTGGGCTAACTTTTTAAAGGTTGCGCCTTTGGCATCACCAATGAGGCTAGATATTTTATCCCAGCGATGATACTCAGCCTTGGCTTTTTCAAGTTGAGTCATATATTGCGTTGCTTGAAGCTGTTGTTGCTCGTCCTGCATTTTTTTAACTTTTAAGGCGGTGCATTGCTCATCCAGTTGTTGTGCGGTTTGAGCAAGTTCCAGCAGACTGTGCTGTAGTTCTGCCTGAGTAAGTTCAGGTTGACTAGCATGATGTTGTTGACGTTGCTGCTCATAAACACCCAAGGTGTTGAGTGCCTGTTGCAAATTTTGCTGTAAATTTTGCTGCTGTTGTTGCAGTTGTTGTTTATGGACATAGTCGCATTGTAGTAGTTGTTCAATGTCACCCTGCTGCCAGGTACTTGCTTGTGCTTGCTGCCACTGCTGAATCTGCTGACTGGTTTGCATTAGACTAAGCTGATTTTTGGCCAAATCCTGTTGTAAATAATCCAGTTGTTGCTGTTGTTTAAGATGGTCTTTTTCAGTGTGCTGGACTTGCTGAC
This sequence comes from Pseudomonadota bacterium, assembly GCA_023393635.1. Classification (GTDB taxonomy): domain Bacteria; phylum Pseudomonadota; class Gammaproteobacteria; order Pseudomonadales; family Moraxellaceae; genus Alkanindiges. The sequence goes on along the minus strand of JAEWKT010000016.1, from coordinate 85,252 downwards.
TGGCCTGCTCAAGAGCATGCTGCTGTAGCTGGACTTGCTGTTCAAGCTGCTGTTGCCAGTCCGTACTTGAGCTGATGCTAAAAGGGGTTGCATACTGCTTAAATAGTGCATGCAGTTGTTGTTGCGTCTGCGTCTGCTGTGCTTGCTGCTGATTTAGTTGTTGCTGTAAGTCGTTGAGCTGGGTTTGCTCATGCCCGATGCTTGTATTTAGTGGGATCAGGGCTTGCTGTACATGAATAATTTGTTCATTTAACTGCTTTAATAATAAATGTGCTTGCTGACGTTGCTCAATATGTTGCAAAAGCTCGCGTTGCGCTGCATTGCAGTCTTGCTGCCATTGTTGATTGAGTGGTTCATTTAATAAGCAGATAGTTTGTTGCTCAAGGCAGGCCAGTTCCTGTCGTTTTTCTAATAATTGATGACATTGTTCCTGTTGTTTTTCTAGTTGTTGCCATGCTTTAAGCTGACCTTGTTGTTGCTGGCATTGCTGCTCTAAACTGGTTTTGGTGCTGTGTAATTTATCCTGAATATCTTTTAGTGTTTGCTGGGCAACACCAAGTTCTAGTTTGTCTGCCAAGCGTTGATAGAACTTGGGGCTGATATGGTTAATTTCATTTAAAATATGTTGTTTGTCTTGTTGTAGTTGCTGCTGGCGGCTGGTTAATTGCGCAAGATTACTTTGTAGCTGGGTTAAATTGTGCTGATGCTGTAATTCGTGCTCACGTGCTTGTTGCAAGGCAATTTCAGCTTGCTGCTCTTGACTATCAAGTTGCTGGTTTAGGGCATTGAGTAAATTTTGCGGGTCATAAAATGGATGCTCAGTGCTACCACAAACCATGCAAGGCTGCTGCGGCTTAAGTTGCTGACGCAAATCTTTAGCACTTTGAGTCGTTAATAGTCGTTGCTCGCGCACCAACTGCTGCGTGGTTTTTAGCTGTACTTCAGCCTGTTGAGTGTGTTGTTTGGCCTGTTGAATTGTTAACTGCAACGGCTCGTATTGTTGTTGCTGGTTGGTATGTTGCTGCTGTAACTCATCAATGTGTTGTTCTACTTTTAGCCATTGTTTGAGCTGGTCACCAATCCGCTCACAGGATGATAAATGCTTGTGCTGGCTCTCTAGCTGTTGCTGGGTATGCAATAATTGCTGCTCAACACGGTCAAGACTGCCGTGCTGTTTGAGTAAAATATCTAGTTGCTGGCGTATGTTTTGTAGCTGTTGCTGTTGGCTAGCAATATCATTGTTAAAAATATCGGCTTGTTGCTGCTGTAGCGCTGTGCGCAACTTGGCTGCTTTTTGCAGGCTATGAGTGGCAGCTTGTGGCTCTGCATCAAATAAGGCAAGGTCCTGGGTTTGCTGCAAAATCTGTTGTTGCTGGCTAAGTGCAGTTTTTAAACTGTCTTGCTGCTGTTGCAGTTGAGTTTGCTGCTCAAGTTTAGGCGTGAGCTGGCCAGTTAATTGGTCTAATTTATTTTGCTGCTGCCCAATATGCTCATTTAAGTTGCTAAGCGTGTGTTCATACTGACTGGCAATATGCAGTTGCGGTTTAAGCTGTTGATGCTGCTGTTGCAAGGTATTATGTGCATTGAGCTGCTGCTGATAGTGTTGCTGTTGTTGTTCAAGTTGCTGCGCTAATAATTGAGCCTGTTGCTGGCATTGTTGCTGAGTTTTTAATAATTCAGTTTCATGTTGTCTTAATTGCTGAACCTGAATAAAACTGGCGCGAATCGGTTCAAATTTCTCAAGCTGCTTTAAAAAAATAAGCTGAGGCTCAAAGTCATTGAGTTGATTTTGTGCGGTAGTTAATAACTCTTTTTGCTGAGCAATATTTTGCTCAAGTTGCTGCTGCTGGGTATACCAATCGATTTGTTTTTTATGATGCTGCTGCGCTTGCTGTAATTGCACAAGCTGTTGCTGGGTAGCTTCAAGTTGTTGTAGTAAGCTTTGGCGTTCTTCTTTAGTTAAAGGCAGTTGGTCGCCCATCTTTTTTTCGATGGCTTCTACTTTTTCGCGTGCCTGCTTGGTGGCTGCAAAAGATGCCATGCCAATACGCGAATAAATATCTGAATTGGTTAAGTACTCAAGTAAATCAGCACGTTCATTGTCTTTGGCTTTTAAAAATGCAGTCACTTCCGACTGTGCCAGTAATACAGCACGGGTAAACTGGTTAAAATCTAAGCCCAATAATTTAACCATACGCTCATTACATTCTTTGCTGCGCTCGGTAATCAGTTGGTCATCCGTGACACAGCGCAAACTACGCTGTACAGGCTGGATACGTCCATTGGCTTTTAGGCGGGCACGTTTAACTTCCCAGCGTGCCAAATAGTGCTTGTAGTCTTGCGCAATAAACTCAACTTCAGCAAACCCTTGCACACAGCCACGGCGTAAAATATTTACTGTGGAGTTCACCTGAATATCATCACCACTGGCATCAATAATTTTTTTATTGACTTCAGCATTTTGCAGGCGCGGAATCTGGTCAAATAACGCCAGACAAATGGCATCGAGCAGCGTGGTTTTACCAGCACCTGTAATGCCTGTAATGGCAATTAAGCCTGCATTTTTAAGGGGTGCCTGTTCAAAGTTGATGCAATGTTCGCCCGTAATCGAGGCCAGATTACTTAAGCGTAAACTTAAAATTTTCATATGGCCGCCTATGCAGGTTTAGCAGGGGATGTGCTTAGACGATTCTGGCTGGTTTCTGCATTTTCTTGTTGTTCTGCCTGATGAAATAACTGGTGAAAATCCTTTAGAACCTGTTGATCATCCTGATAACCTTGTTGCTGCCAGAGTTGTTTAAATAATTCGCTGGGCGTGGGTGGTTCTATTGCCGTAAGTTGTGCATTCTCCGCAACCACAGCACTTGCAGGTTTTGCCATACGGCTTAGGCGCACCAGTCGATAATTATCTTTAGGTAAAGCGGCTTCTATTTGTTGCCTAAAATCGGGTGGCGGTGGGGTGTCGCTGTAGTATTCAATATCCACAAAAGCTTGTTGTGCCAAGGGTAGGGGATTGCAAGTATCCAGTTTTCTGGTTTTTTCCAGCACATCATTAAGGCTGCCTTTTAGCTTAAATAATGGCACTTTGCGTGGCACATGCAATGGCTCAATCACTGCGGCACTTTGTACTTTAAGCTGCACTTTAAGCACTTGATGCGGATAATTAATTTCGCTAAATGATAAGGGAATAGGTGAGCCACTGTAACGGATATGTGCTTGCTCAATATGTTGCGGACGGTGCAAATGTCCCAGGGCCACATACTGAATATCAGGGTGAAATAAATCAGTCGATAACGCTTCGGCATTGCCAATGACTATAGGCCGCTCAGATTCAGAACTTGTCCCACCTTGCATATGGGCGTGCGTCATCAGTAGTAAGGATTGTTCTGGCGTTTTACGTCGCTGTGCTTCTGCAATTAATTGCTTATATAACTTTTTGGTGGCACTGGCGGTGTCTTGATAATCCTGCCCATTGCCTGTAATTTCGGCAGGACGCAAATAAGGTAGCGCAATACACCAGGCTGTCACCACGCCTTGTGCATTAACAATGGGGCGTAATAATTTGTCAAAATTTAAACTGTTGTCTTCTTGCCACTCGACAATGCCCACCACATGCGCATTATATTTGGCCAGCAAAGGCTCCACTTGTTCCAGTCGATGGCCAGAATCATGGTTGCCTGCAATCATTAAAATTTGTAGATGACTCACCTGTTGGTGGGCGGCGGCAATAAATTGATTTAATTGTTTGAGTGCAGCAGTCGAGGGATTGACCACATCAAAAATATCACCTGCAATCAGCAATGCATCGGGTTGATGTTCGACCAGTTGTTCTAATAACCACGCCAAAAAACACTCATGCTCATAATGGCGTGAATGATTATAAAAAAACTGTCCCAAATGCCAGTCTGAGGTATGGAAAAAATGCAGCATATTGAATTCGGCTGATTACATTGACTAAATGACGTGCTTTAAGGCTAGCAGATTTTGAAAGGACGAGGGAGGGTTTAACGAGATTTATAATGGTTTTAGGATGTAACGTGCTTTAAAGCCTAAAATCACTTAAAGAAGTAATTAAGCCGAAGAAACACATAAGTTCTTCGGCTTAAAAATATATTTCAATATGATGGTTTTATTGATTGTTAGGGCCAATGTTCTTATAAGCCAGTACACATTTACCAGCCATTTCTTTGCCATCGACAGTGGCTTTAACCATGGCATTTGATTGCTGGCCGCTACAAGCCTGCTCTGTTTCAGTAGGGTCAAAATTGGTCATACGTGCGTTTGGCATATACTGAACTTCGCAGGTGCCATTAAAAATTACCCCATTCATGGCTATAGAGACAGGGCTACCTTGTGACTTGCCTTTACATGCATTTTGAAGCTTCGTAGCATTATATTGAAAAGTTTCGCCTGATTTGGTTGGTGCGGCATTACTTACACCAGTCAATGCAGCACTACCCAATATTATTGCGCTAAGACACATACCTAGTTTCATCACTTTTACCTCTTTGTTTTTTCAGTAAAATTATCCTAAAACTAAAATTACAAGGCTACAAGCAAACAAATTAGGTTAAAAAGTAATCTTTTTAAAGTTTTATGATGTTCTGGTGAATATATGCAACTTTATTTATCTAAACAGGAAAGTTTTAATTTTGCTTACTTAATGCTTATCAAAGCTGACATCTAAAAGGAGCAGGCGTTGGTTCTTCTGACATAAAATAAATATGAAAAAGCGGAGCAACTGGTACTCCGCCTTAAGTTTCAAACATTGATGGCCGCACTAATTTATTAAACTCTAATTAGTCACGTAATTGAGTAGTGGTTGTGCGAGTAGTTTCAATGGTTTTAATAGACATGCGACCACCAATAGCTGCAGCAATAGCACCTAATAAAGAAGCAATAAATGCCCATAGTGCGCCTTTCGCGGCAGCAGCAGCAGCGTCATCGGCCATTTGACGGGCTTTTGCTTCGGCAGCCTGCATTTGTTGACGTGCGGTTTGATATGAACCAATCCAGCCATCTACAGTACGCTCAGCTTCAGCTTGTGTTTGGCCACGTGCAACCAGAACATTTACTACTGCTTCACGGTCAACTGCTTGCACAGTATCTTGACCATCGCGGAATAAATTATCCATTAATTGGTCAATATTGGCATTTTGTTGAGCGGGTGCTGTATCAGCATTAGCTTGTGCAGTGGCTGTAGCCTGATTAGTGGCTTGTTGCGCTTGAGTACGCAGATTTTCTGGTTGTAATTCTGGTTTGCCTGTTTGACGCAAAATAGTTTTGGTTTCCGCTTTAATATTATCCAGATCAAAACCATTTTTACGTAAGGTTTCTTTGGCAGAATTAGCCATATCAGGGCCAGCTGCTGCAACGGCACTACCGCCAGCTGCTAAACCAGCACCCACTAAGGTACCAACACCACTAACCACGCGTCCAACTGCAGTGGTTAATAGGTAAATTGTCACAATAGTGGCTAAACCCCAAACCACCAGGCCATGCAACATGCCATCTTTTAAGTTGCCATTGGCAAGCTTACCGCTTACCCAACCACCCAGAAACATAGAAATAATAGAGCTAATGGTAAACCAGATTAGACCACCAGTGCCAATGCCATTCATTGGATTGGCTTCACTAGCGGGGTTAATAGTGCTTAGGCCAATTGCTGCACCTAACAGAGTAAGTAAAATTTGCACGGCAAGCGCAATCACTAAACCTGCAAAAATTGCTCCCCAGGAAATGCGGTTGTACCAAAGTGGCATATCGCTCACGGTCATTCGATCGTGATGAACGGTTGTATTTTTTACTGGCGTTTCCATAAGGTCATCATCCATCGGTAAATTAAGAAGTAAAATGACTTTAACGCACTGAATTACCGAAATAATGTTTCAATTATAATTAGGAACAGTAAGAGAATGTTTCAAACTGGAAATTTTTAACGTCCGTACTACTAAGCACTATGGGTAATTTACAAACGATAATATTTCAAAATAATTATAATTAGGCGGAAGCGAAATAAAGAAGTTAATCAAAGAGATTAAAAAGAGGATCAAGCTATGATTATTAGATTCTAAATAATAAAAAATTTAAAAATAACGACTGGCCCCGCTTGCGCGTGTGAGAGTGTAGGCCAGCCGCCAAGATTTGCTGCCCATTCCAGAAGAACGGATGCCACAACAAATAAAAGTGCCCTATATCATGATGCCATCGATGACACAGAGCAAAACAGTGTGATTACTTGTATATAACGTCAGTACTTGCTAATGCGTTGACAGCTTTTTCAAATATTGCAAAAGAATTGCATAACAAATCTAATAACCTTTGTATGAATTGTTTTGGTTTAAATTTTTTATACTTCTCTGGTGTTTTTCGCAGCGAATGTTTTAAATCGGTAAAGGATAAGCAGGATATGTGGTTATGCAATTAAAACTCAGCCTAAATCGTATGGAACATCTATTCTCCATAGTTACTCTAGGCTTGATTCTGATAGTCAGCGCATTCATGTACCGTCCTGCATTTGCCTTAGATAACCAGAGCAGCTCAACGGTATTTTCTACACCTAAGACTTTATTATCAGGCCAGCAAAAAAATAAATTTTTATCCGCAACCCAGGCTTTTCAGTTTTCAGCTGTTCAATCTGGCCAAACCATCATTATTTCTGCCAAAGTCACACCGCAACATTATTTATATCAGCAACGGTTTTCTGTACAAGGCGATGCGGGTTTAAAGGCAGGCAAAATTAGCTTTGACCAGCAGCCAGAATTTGAAGATGATCCAGAGTTTGGCCGTGTTCCTGTATTTCACCGTAATTTAACCTTAACGGTGCCTGTGCAGGGCAGCGGGACATTAAACCTAAACTGGCAAGGCTGTGCCAAAGCAGGTGTGTGCTATCCACCAGAACAGTTTCAGACCAAGGTATTGGCCACCACCAGTCTAGAAAAGCCAGCCAATGCTTCACCAGCTAATACCCTGCCAGTTGATGAGACTAAAGCTGCACTTGGCAATACAGCAAAATCACAGCGTCAACGTTCAAGTGATGTGCTTGAGCCTAAAAATAAAACAGAACCATCTATCGGTGCGCTACAGTCATCAAAAAATCTAAGCCTGGAAAGTAACCCTGTAAAAACTGCCAACGCTGCAAAAACAGCTCAAGCCACTGAAAGTGAAAAAACCAATCAAATTAAAACGGTGGTTCAATCTCCCTCTACCAAAGTAAAAGTCATTGCACTGGGAGATAACCCTGAAATTATCGCCACTCCTTTACCAGATGTTGTGGCAACTGAACCAGCCACGCCTTTAGAGAATAAAAATATAGCGAGGAGTTCGCCTGTTAACCCAAGTACCAGCCTGGTGAGTGATCCGTTTGGCTTGGCAGAACATACTGGCCTTGCATTAGGACTGCTATTTTTGGCAGGTTTAGGCTTGGCATTTACACCTTGCGTGTTACCCATGCTACCTATTGTGGCTAATCTGGTGGCGGCACAACATCGCCGTTCCGCAGGGCATGGCTTTTTACTGGCTGCCGCTTATGCCGTGGGCGTAGCGTGTAGTTATGCAGTTTTGGGTGCTTTAATTGCTCTGTTTGGCCATCAGGTCAATTTAATTGCGTGGTCGCAGCATCCAGCAGTATTAATTACTTTTGCAGCAATATTTGTAATTTTAGCCCTGCATACATTTGAGTTATTTCAACTCAGGTTACCTGTATTTGTACGCACAAAAATTGAAAAAGTAGGCCAATATGGACAAGCTGCAAAATGGTCTGGAAGCATTGTCGGCTGCTGGGTGGCTGGTTTTTTCTCGGCTTTAATTGTTTCGCCTTGTTTATCAGCACCGTTGGCTGGCGTGCTGTTATCCGTATCTACTGTGGGTGATCCGTGGCTTGGCGCACTGGCTTTATTTTGCTTAGGGCTAGGACTTGGTGTGCCATTGATGATATTGGGTGCCACCGAAGGCAAGTTTTTGCCTAAAGCGGGGAGTTGGCTCAATTGGGTACGACGTGGTTTTGGCTTACTCTTATTTGGTGTTGCTCTGGTTTTATTAAATCGGGTATTTGATGCGCCATGGATGCTGGTTTTATGGGCGATATTGGTATTGATGTTTGCCTTGTGGCTTTGGTATTGGGCAGGCCGTGGTAGTCTGCTCACCAAGATATTCAGTGTAATTGCAGGGCTTTGGGCTATTTTGCTGATTGTGGGGGCTGGCATTGGTGCAACCGATCCTATACGTCCACTTGCACCTTTGATCTCACAGCTAAACCAAGCAGAAGCTGCACCGCTACCCATAGCGACTATTTATAATTTGGCACAGTTAAACCAGTATCAACAGCAGTACCCTTATTTGTTGGTTGAGCTGAGTGCGGATTGGTGTATTAGCTGCAAAATAGTTGAGCGCGAACTATTTTTACAAAATCCAGTGCCTGAACTGAAACAATGGACACGTATCAAGCTCGATGTGACAAAAACTACTGATGAGAGTCGATCAGTGTTAAAAGCGATGAACGTATTTGGTCCACCAGCCATTTTATTGTTTAAGCATGGGCAACACGTGGAGCAATTGCTGGGTGAACCAACGCGTGAAGAGTTTCAAACTACTTTGCAACGGCACAAGCCCTAATTTTTTAGTAGCTAAGGTATCAAAAAGGAAATATAAATGGAAAAAACTCTGGATTTCTGGTTTGAATTTGCTAGTCCATATTCTTATCCAGCAGCCATGCGGGTAGAGCAACTGGCAGAACAAGTTGGTGTAACCGTACGCTGGCGCACTTTTCTATTAGGTGCTGTGTTTCAGCAATACGGCTGGACAACTACACCAGATAAAATTTTTCCTGCCAAAGGCGATTATATGTGGCGTGATATGCCGCGTATCTGTGCCAGCCTTAATTTGCCTTATCAAAAGCCATCGACTTTTCCACGTAGCGGCTTGGTGGCAGCACGAATTTGCGCCTATTATGCAGACCAGCCCTGGGTGGCAGAGTTTACGCGCTTGGTATATCAAGCCAATTTTGCACTGGATCAGGACATTGGCGATGTGGAGCTGATTGCACAATTGCTAGAAAAAACAGGCCAGTCTGCTGCTGAAATAATTGCAGTGGCCAATAGTAATGATGGCAAGCAAGCCCTTAAAGATCAAACCCAGCAAGCATTGACGCAACAAGTTTTTGGTGCCCCATTTATGCTGGTAGGCGATGAACCGTTTTGGGGCAATGACCGTTTAGAACAAGCCATTTACTTTGCCGCGCATGGCAAATTGCCATCAAGGATGGCTTTATCTTAAGCTTAAAAAGCTGGTGCCAATCTTACTGGTATCAGTCTACTGGAATTAATCTAAACGCTGAGCTGGCAAATAAGCCGTTTCATCGACAATCAGCGGTTCACCCAGCATTTGCTGCTTTAATAAGCGCGCAGATGCTGGTGCCATCACCAGTCCATTTCTAAAATGACCCGTATTGAGCCATAAGTTGTTCAGCTGGGCTACTTGCCCAATATAAGGAATACCGTCTGGTACACTGGGGCGAAGTCCTGCCCAGGCATGCACAATAGGCATGTTTTTTAGTTGCGGCACCATGTGATAAGCGGCCTGCTTTAGCTTTTCATCTATCTGTGCATTGACGTCCGTATTAAAGCCCACATCATCGGTGCTAGAGCCGCACACAATATGACCATCAAGACGCGGAATTAAATAAATCCCCTGAAGCATGACCATGGTAGTTAGCCAATTTGCTGGTGCTTTAAATAAAATCATTTGCCCCTGAATGGGCTTTACAGGGATCGGTTGCGGTAATTGCTGGCTCAGCAGTCCCGTCCAGGCACCGCTGGTGATCACATACTGATCCGCCTGCCAGGCTTTACCCTGGCTATCGACTAAGGCAGTAATGGTATTTTCTGTATCAGCCGTTAAATGAGTGATGCTTGAACTTGCATGACTGGTTTTAAAATGTGCCGCCTGAGTAAAGGGATGCATGCTAACATTCGGTAATTGTTCCAGGTAAGCAATTAACGCTTTCAACAGGCGCGGATTACGAATATTGGCCAGTTGTTCAAACCATATAGCCTGTTTTATGTGGTCATTAATTTTTGAGTTGATGCGATGGAGTGCTGTATCATTTAAATATTGCGCGCTTTGCTGAGGGTCATTGTCCTGCACTACCCAATTTAGGCCATGATTAAACTCTGCTTCATCTAAAATCAGCATGCCAGAGTGATTAATTTCAATATCTAAACCTGTGGCTTGCTGCAATATCGGCTGCCACTGTTGATACAACTGCTTGCCTAAGCGCGCCAGCTGGTTCACCGCAGGTGGATAACGCCACGGATACATCGGCGATAAAATCCCTCCGCCTGCCCATGACGCTGCTTTGCCAAAATCTTGACTATCTAAAATAGTAACCTGACAATTCGCCTGCGCTAACTCTAATGCAGTCATCAGGCCAATAATGCCACCACCAATAATTAAAACTTGCATACGTGGTTATTGCCCACGCAGCATTTTGGCGGCAGTTTCAGCAAAATAAGTCAAAATGCCATCAGCGCCTGCACGTCTAAAGCCCAGCAGTGACTCTAAAATGACTGCCTCGCTCAGCCAGCCATTTTGAATAGCAGCCATGTGCATGGCATATTCACCGCTCACCTGATAAACAAAGGTGGGCACGCCAAAGGTATTTTTTACTTCGCGTACCAAGTCCAAATAGGGTTGCCCAGGTTTGACCATCACCATATCTGCACCTTCTTGTAAATCCATAGCAACCTCATGCAGTGCTTCAGCGCGGTTGCCTGGGTTCATCTGGTAGTTTTTCTTATGGCCGCCTTTTAGGTTGCTGGCACTGCCTACAGCATCCCGAAATGGCCCATAATAGGCAGAGGCATATTTGGCAGAGTAGGCCATGATGTTGGTATAAATATAACCATTTTGTTCTAACGCCTGGCGAATCGCACCAATACGACCATCCATCATGTCGCTGGGTGCCACAATATCCACCCCAGCTTGGGCATGGCTTAATGCTTGTTTAACCAGTACTTCTACAGTTTCATCATTGAGCACATAGCCCTTATTATCAATGCCGTCATCAATAATACCATCCTGACCATGCGTGGTATAAGGATCAAGCGCACCGTCACTAATCAGCACCATTTCGGGCAATTCTTTTTTGAGCAAGCGAATGGTGTTTTGCACCAAGCCATCTGGGTGCCATGCTGCTTTAGCATCCAGACTTTTATCCTCTTGTGGTGTTACTGGAAATAAGGCCAGTTTGCTGACGCCTAAATTGAGCAGTTGCTCGGCTTTTTTTAGCAATAAATCTGCCGACATGCGCTGTACGCCAGGCATACTATGAATCTCTTGCATTTGATTTTGCCCAGGCAATACAAACACAGGATAAATTAAGTGCTTGGCCATTAAGTCATGCTCAGTCACCATCTCACGAATATGGTCGTGCTTGCGAATACGGCGTAAACGCGTTGCAGGAAACGGAGCACGATTGAATGAATAAGTCATGAGAGGCACTCTTGGCAGCTAGAATAATCCACTGTTATTTTAGCAGATTGTGACCATGGATTAATTAACAGTTATGTCAACTCGCATCATTCTTTTAAATGTTGAAATTAAGATTAGTGCTGTATATCACTGGTTTGTTTTAAAGTTGAGCTTAGCGTCAACGTTCAACAGTCAGACCCTATATCGCGCCTATGTTTAAACGCTTAATACGAAGAAAATCAGCTTAAAGCTCATTATAAAACCTAAAATTGACCCATCAGTTTTTATTTAAGGTGAATTTGGCATTACACTATGCCACTTTGTATATCTGATTGCGAAATTTCATGTCGGAACAAACCAAATCTACCGCTGCTTCAACCACTATTCAAAACCCAGAGAGCCAAATTTCAGCAAATACCAATCCTGCAAAAAGCTGGACAGGCAATATCAATACTACTGATGGCGTCAAACTTGATGTGATGTTGCAGCAGCTTTGCCGTGCATTTAATGGCTCCCCCTTTTTTAGTTATTTAAATATGGAAATGATCCTTGAAGGGGACGAAATCAAATGCGTATTAGACATGAGCGAAGCACTGGTTGGTAATGTGGCTTTTCAGATTTTGCATGGCGGTGTGGCGGCAACCATGTTAGACAGCATCGGCGGCATTGTGGCCATGGGTGAACTGTACAAGCGCACTGACAAAGAACATATTGCCGAAACGGTTAAAAAAGTAACCCGCCTTGCCACCGTTGATATGCGGATTGATTATATTGCGCCAGGTCGTGGCAGCCAGTTTATTGGTAGTGCTGAAGTGTTGCGCATGGGGCGTAAAGGCTGCACCACCCGTATGAATATGCACAATAATGAAGGTAAGCTCATTGCAACGGGCATTGCTTCTTATGCGTATTAAAGCCGCGCAGTCCAGTCCTGTTTTCGATGAAAATCTGCTTGCGAGCCTGTATGTTGCAAGGCAAAAAAGTGCGATTGACCATTTTTAAGCATTAATACACTACTTAGGCCTAAGCGTAAATCACTTAACTGGCATTGATAGTGTTCTAAAAGTGCTTGCACATTGATTACTGCATGCAATTTTTGCGGCTGCGCCTGAATTTCAAATAATTGAATATCATGTGCTTGTACAGGTGGCATTTGATCGGGCTTGCGATAGTCATCAAATTGATAGCAGTTCCACACTTCAGCAGGACTTAAATTGACTTCACGGTAGGCAGCCTGGGTATCAACCCCCAAAAATAGCTCAAAACAGGTGTTCTGCCATAGCCCATCATAACGCGCAAAACCTAACTCATCGGTAGTTTCTACGCTTGGTGTGCTGTTAAGCTTAGTGATCATATTTGGCCATATGACTTGCTGCTCAGGATCAATCAGCCAAAATAAAACCCGAATGGAGTAGGGTGACAATAACTCAGTGGCAGCAACAATACGGACTGCACGGCTGGGTATCAATGATTCGAGTTCATAACTTGGCAAATGTGTTAACTCCGAGCCCTGTAACCCAGAAATCTGACCCAGCACGATAATGAGGTGTTTAGGGCAGTTGGACAGCTTGTATGAATTTTAATTTAGGTGCTTTATTTACCCAGATGCGCAAAGCGTACCAGATTAGATAAATGCTGATTTTGTTTGGCCGCTTTTTTATACAGTAGTGCCATTTTGCCCACTTGTTGCACAATTTGTGCATCGGTTTGATCAGCTAAACCTTGTAGTAATAAGCCACGCTGCTCGCGGTCTTCACCGCTTACTTTTACTTTAATCAGCTCATGGTCATTTAGGGCACGTAAGGCTTCTTCAACCACGTTTTCAGTCAAGCCCTGATTACCAAGCATCACCACGGGATGAAGTGCATGGCCAATTTGACGCAAACGCTTACGTTCCTGATTAGAAAGACTCATATGATACTTGACCCAAACCGCGTTATAAAAGGAGAGCTATTGTAGCGAAAAACCCTGGCGCAAGGAATGATTATCTGCTGTATAGCGGCTTTTAGCGGTATTTGATCGGCATGAGTTTGGATAAGCACAGGTAATTTGGGCATACAATGACAAAAATCAGTTAATATGCCTTATGTTTGATGTTTTAATGACATTATAAAATTGAGTTTAGTATTTAACAGGTTGAGCTATGGCAACACGCATTACCAATAACAAATTATCCAAAAGCAGTCGTGCGTGGATGCGTGAACACCTGGATGACCATTTTGTTAAACGTGCGCATAAAGACGGCTACCGCTCGCGTGCTGCTTATAAGCTGCTTGAAGTTCAGGAAAAATATAACATTATTAAGCCTGGCATGACTGTGGTGGATTTGGGCGCAGCCCCAGGAAGCTGGTCACAAATTGCTGGCAAACTGGTAGGCGCTAAAGGTTTGGTGGTTGCATCTGATATTTTGCATATGGATGCCTTGCCTGATGTGACTTTTTTACAAGGTGACTTTAGGGAGCAGTCGGTATTTGATGAATTGTTAAAAATACTCGATGGACGCACTGTAGACGTTGTAATTTCGGATATGGCCCCCAATACATCAGGTAATACCTCAGTTGATCAGCCACGCATGATTTACCTGTGTGAGCTGGCACTTGATTTTTCAACACGGGTATTGGGGCCTAAGGGTCAATTTTTGGTAAAAGTGTTTCAGGGTGAAGGTTTTGATGAATATCGCAAATCCTTTGTCCAGACATTTGATGTATTAAAAACGGTGAAACCTGCGGCTTCGCGTGCCCGATCAAAAGAAGTGTATTTGTTAGGTCAGGGGCGTAAGAAATCCTTATAAAGCGATAAAGTTTAAGTCTCGATACAATATTAATTGCAGCTTAAATTTGATTAAAACCTGAGTGAAAGATCACATCGATCAGGTGGTTATGTACTGAATCTTGACAATTTAGACATAATTTGAATGCTATAATGCGCCTTGTGATCATCATGAATATATGGGAAGAAAGCTTTGAGCGATCTCGTCAAGAATGCCGTGTTGTGGCTTGTCATCATCGGTGTTCTCGTGCTGGTATTTAGCAATTTTGAAAACCGCAACAAGCCTGATCAATTGAACTATTCCGAGTTCGTCGCGGCAGTGAATGCTGGCCAGATTAAACAGGTCAAAATTGACAACGAACAAATCACTGGCGAAAAAAAGAACGGTACTGCGTTTGAAAGTATCCGCCCAGCGGTGACTGACGCTGAATTAATGCCAAATTTAATTAAAAATAATGTAGAAATTGAAGGTACTGCACCACGCCGTCAAGGCTTGCTGATGCAATTATTAATTGCCAGTTTCCCCATACTCCTGATTGTTCTGCTATTTATGTTCTTTATGCGCAATATGCAGGGTGGTGCAGGTGGTAAAGGTGGGCCAATGAGTTTTGGGAAGTCCAAAGCCAAGATGCTGACCGAAGACCAGATTAAATTGACATTTAAAGATGTGGCTGGCTGTGATGAAGCCAAGCAGGAAGTGGTTGAAATTGTCGACTTCTTAAAAGACCCCAGCAAATTTAAACGCCTAGGTGCTAAAATTCCTCGTGGTGTATTGATGGTAGGCCCGCCTGGAACAGGTAAAACACTACTAGCAAAAGCCATTGCAGGTGAGGCCAAAGTCCCATTCTTCTCAATTTCTGGTTCAGACTTTGTTGAGATGTTTGTGGGCGTGGGTGCATCCCGTGTACGTGATATGTTTGAACAAGCCAAACGTCATGCACCCTGCATTATCTTTATTGATGAGATTGATGCGGTGGGTCGTCACCGTGGTTCAGGTACTGGTGGTGGTAATGATGAGCGTGAGCAAACGCTTAACCAGATGCTGGTTGAAATGGACGGTTTTGACGATAACGAAGGTGTGATTGTTATTGCTGCAACCAATCGTGCTGATGTACTGGATAAAGCTTTATTACGCCCAGGTCGTTTTGACCGTCAGGTTGCCGTGGGTTTACCAGACATTAAAGGTCGTGAGCAAATTTTAAATGTGCATATGGCCAAACTGCCTTCTTCTACTGGTGTAGATACGCAAGTACTGGCACGCGGTACTCCTGGTTTTAGTGGGGCTGACCTTGCCAATCTGGTGAATGAAGCTGCTCTATTTGCTGCACGACGTAATAAAAACACGGTGGATATGCACGACTTTGAAGATGCTAAAGATAAAATCTTTATGGGTCCTGAGCGCAAATCCATGGTGCTGCGTGAAGAAGAGCGTAAGGCAACAGCGTATCATGAAGCTGGCCATGCCATTGTGGCAGAGCTACTGCCAGGTACTGATCCTGTGCATAAAGTAACTATTATGCCACGTGGCTGGGCTTTGGGTGTGACTTGGCAGTTGCCTGAGCATGACCGCATTAGTCACTATAAAGACAAAATGCTCAACGAGATTTCTATTTTGTTTGGTGGCCGAATTGCGGAAGAAGTATTTGTAAATCAGCAATCCACAGGTGCATCGAACGACTTCGAACGTGCCACAAAATTAGCCCGCGCAATGGTGACCAAGTACGGTATGTCCGATAAGTTAGGCGTGATGGTTTATGAAGAAGATCAGTCGCAGGGATTCTTTGGCAATGTAGGAAACCGCACTATCTCTGAGGCCACTCAACAACAAGTGGACGCTGAAATACGTCGGATTTTAGATGAGCAATATAAAATTGCCCGTGACTTGATTGAGTCACATCTGGATATTGCGCATACCATGGTAAAAGCACTGCTTGAATGGGAAACCATTGATCGTGAGCAGATTCTGGATATCATGGCTGGCCGCGAACCTCAGCCACCACGTGTTTATGTGGCAGATAATCCAGTTGCTGCCCACACGAGCATTGATAGTAGCGATTCTTCCTCAGGTGGTGGATCAACCCCGCCGCCATTGCCAGCGATGTAAACTGCTTGATCACTGTTTAATGGGTGATGCTGAGTAAAACAAAAAACCGTACTTAATATGAGTGCGGTTTTTTTATTAAACCACTTACAACTGCTCATAAGTTAAAACTGGTATTGATATTACTTGATCATTTATTAGTAACTATTATTGAAAAGCTATTATTGGAAAGTCATGCAATTACGCTCTTTACCTCAAGTTCAGCTGACACTGAATAACAAATGTCTGGATTTATCCCAACCACAGATTATGGGCATTTTGAATGTCACACCAGATTCATTTTCAGATGGGGGACAGTACACTAGCCTTGAATACGCGCTACAGCATGCCAAACAAATGGTCGCGCAAGGAGCAAGTATTATTGATATTGGCGGTGAGTCTACGCGTCCAGATGCAGCTCCTGTCAGTATCGAGGAAGAAATACAGCGGGTTGTTCCTGCGGTAGAAGCAATTAGTCAGCAGCTTGATGTATTTATTTCAATTGATACCAGTACGCCTGAAGTCATGCAGGAGGCCGTCAAGGCAGGGGCACATATCTGGAATGATGTGCGTGCTTTAACGAGACCCAATGCACTTGATATGGCAGCGACGCTTGATATTCCAATTATTCTGATGCATATGCGTGGTGAGCCAAATACCATGAATAGTCTGGCCCATTATAAAAATATCGTTAAAGAAGTCATTGAAGAATTACAGCAGCGTATTGAAGCGGCATTACTTGCGGGCATCAAACACACAAATATTATTTTAGACCCTGGATTTGGCTTTGCCAAAAATGCGGCGCAAAACTTAGAATTATTGAATGCACTGTATCAATTCAGCGACTATTTTGCCATGCCCTGGCTGAGCGGTTTATCCCGCAAGCGTTTTTTGGGTGAGGCTCTAGGCGGTGCAGCAGTTAATGATCGCCTCTACGCAGGCCTTGCTGGCCATTTAATGTCAGTTCAGCAAGGGGCATCTATTGTACGTACGCATGATGTACTGGCCACCAAGCAGCATTTACAGTTATGGCATGCCAGTACCATGGCTAAGGATGATTAAATACAGTTAGGCAGGCACCTGCATATTTAGTAGTCATCTACTTATTTAATAGCCATCAGGTTTTTATGCGCATTCTACTTGCTGGTACTGCCTTGCTTGGACTTGCTGAAAGCCAAGTGACTGCGCTTTGCCTAACTGTGCTTGTTTAATTTTATACAAACCAAGTTTGCCTTGAGGCGCACCGCACACCTGAACACGCATCATGCCGTCATCTGCGCAATGGGCAGAGGATATTTTTATCTGATGCTGTTTTAATATTTGCTGAGTGCTATTGAGTGCGTCTTGTGCGGAACCCTGCTCGCATTGTTTTAAGCCTAAATCTTTTGCAACCCATGTGGACTGCTGATTGCCTGCTTGAGGCATGGGCGATGGTTGTATGCTTGAGGAGCAGGCACTCAGCAGTAGGGCACTTAGTGATGCCGTTAAGAGCATTATTCTTGGCATGATAGCTCATCCGTTTATATGAAATTGCCGCCTAGATTAGCAAAGCTTGCGCTGAGTACTATCTTAAAACTGTTATGTGCCTGTGAGCGACAGGTAACTAACAGGCTTGGTGTTTAAAAGATTTTCTCGGGTATATATGTAGGGTTTAAGTTTGTTTTAGTTGCAGTGCCCGTTGATATAGCTCGTTTTTTTTCAGGCCCGTTAAATCGGCGGCCAGTTGTGAGGCAGGTTTGACAGGTAAATCCTGTAATAAACGCTTTAATAAGTCGTCTATTTTTTGTTGATCTTGCTCGCCTGTATCTGGTTTACCAGCCACGACCAGTACAATTTCACCTTTTTGCTGGTTAGGGTCATTTTTCACCCAATCTACCAATTCACCGAAAGTGGTTTTTTTAATGGTTTCAAAGGTTTTGGTAATTTCTCGTGCCATAGTGACTTCACGTTCAGCGCCAAAAATATCCAGCATGTCCTGCGTGCAGCTCACAATGCGGTGCGGTGCTTCATAAAAAATTAACGTTTGGGTCGCGGCTTTAAGTGCTTCTAATTTTTGCTGGCGTGCATGGGCTTTGGCAGGCAAAAAACCTTCAAAACTAAAACGGTCGCTTGGCAGGCCTGCGGCACTTAAGGCTGCAATGGCGGCACAAGCACCAGGCACAGGAATGACCCGAATATGATGCTCATGCGCAGCACGAACCAATTTAAAACCAGGGTCACTAATCAGTGGTGTACCTGCATCGCTGATTAATGCGATAGACTGGCCTTGTTTAATTTTGTGAATAATTTCAGAGGTTTTGTGATTTTCATTATGATCATGGCAAGCAGTGACAGGAGTTGTTATATGATAGGCATCTGTTAAGCGTGCTGCGTGCCGCGTATCTTCGGCGGCAATTAAATCGACGTCACGCAAAATTTGTATTGCACGCGGTGAAATATCTTCGAGGTGACCAATTGGCGTTGCCACCACATATAAATAAGCGCTCATGCGGAAGGCTGCTCCATGAATAAGAAAATTTTGAATTTGTTGTCTGCTATTGGGTTAAGCATATTGTTACCCATGACGGCACACGCTGAAGTGCTGATCATTTTGCCTGAAAAGGGGCCGATGGCATTAGCTGCCAATAGTGTACGTGATGGCATACAGGCAGCCTATTATGCAGGAAAATATCGGCCAACGCTGCGCTTTGTTGATAATAGCCAGCGTCCGATCAGTGATATTTTAAAAAATGAAGTAAAAAAATCAACACAACTGGTGATTGGGCCTTTGGCGCGTGAGGAAGTAGAGGTGCTGGTGCAATCCAGGCCAAAAGTAAAAACCCTGGCGTTAAATCAGGTCTATAAAACCAATGCTAACGTATGGCAATTTGCATTATCACCTGATGAAGATGCCTTGGCAATTACCAAGCGTATTCAGGCAGATAGCGTAGGCGAGCTGATTGTATTGACGCAAGATAGCCGAAAAAACAGCACCACGCGTTTTAGAGAAGCCATGGATCGTCTCTGGGGCGATAAACTGGTGGATCGGGCAAAATTGCCATCAAAAATTTTTGAGCAACAAGGCGTTTTATTGCTGGGTGACTACGACTGGATTAACAGTTTTAAAAACCTGCCGCAGCAACGATTGTATACCGTGCCTTTGGTGATCACAGAAAACGCGATTTTGCCAAATGGCTTACAGTTTTGTGATATCCCAGCACTTTATCAGTCGGCATGGCCAGAATTGCTGGAAAGCTATCAACAAAATCAGATCACCGTGCCTTATCAGCGGTTATTGGCTTTTGGAGCCGATGCCTGGACTATTGCCAGCCACATTGCAACCAGCAACAAACCACAAAATTTTGCAGGTCGTACGGGGCAAATTAAAATTACTGATAATGTCATTGAGCGCCAACCCATGTGTATGAAAGTACAGCCAGATGGCTTGAGTTTTTACTAGCATGACGGTTGGCAGATCAAGCAGCCCAACTCACCAAAAAGGTGCGGCAGCAGAAGATGCAGCCGCCATTTTTTTAACTCAACAAGGTTTTAAGGTAGTTGCCCAAAATTTTAATACCCGTTTGGGTGAAGTTGATCTAATAGTTCAACAGGGCAATACACTTGTTTTTGTAGAAGTTAGACAACGTCAAGCAAATAGCATGGTCAATGCCTTAGAGAGCATTACGGTCGCAAAACAGCGTAAAATTGGCCGTGCAGCTGCAATTTTTTTGCAGCGTCATCCACACTATCAACATTTCAATTGCCGCTTTGATGTCATTGCCTGCACGCTAATGGCGAATGGACAGCGTGAATTTGAGTGGATTGAGGCAGCATTTTATGTTGCCTGATCCTAAAAACAGCAGTGATTAATGTTTTTATTAATATAGCGTCGCTATAAAATTCATATTTGTTTCATTTAATTTAATGAAACTGGCAGATGTTGTGCGGAGTCATGCAAAATTTAATCAAAAAATAGTTACACTGGCTCCATGTTAACAATTGATTCTATTGAGGGAATGCTTTATGCAAAAGTCTGGACAGCCAGGATTAAAAGCGGGTCTGGTGTTAGTGATGTCATTTGGGTTGTTAGGATTGACGGGTTGCGCGACAT
The DNA here is from genome assembly GCA_023393635.1 of Pseudomonadota bacterium. Classification (GTDB taxonomy): domain Bacteria; phylum Pseudomonadota; class Gammaproteobacteria; order Pseudomonadales; family Moraxellaceae; genus Alkanindiges. Next base: position 64,847 of record JAEWKT010000016.1, on the reverse strand, counting down.
TTTTAGCGCAAAGCACAGGGCCTGCGCCTTTAGGAACAGGCAGTGGCATTAGAACCTTTTCTCAGGTTTTAAATGATAATTCCATTGAGCGCACGTCCAAAGTCAATATGTATAAACTGGACGAACGCTTTAAATACGCGCGGATTAATATTTCAAGTTTTCATAGTGCGGTGTTACTGACTGGACAGGTAAAAGATCAGTACTTAAAGCAATTGGCTGAAGACAATATTAAAGCCATGTCTGATGCAAAAACAGTGCATAATTATATTACGATTGGTGAAAAAATTTCTTATAACACCATTATTCAAGACAGCATTGTAACTGCCAATATTCGTCGTATGCTGGTGAGCTCACCTGATATCTCAGACACCAAAGTAAAAGTACAAACTGAAGATGGTGTGGTATATGTGATGGGTAAACTCACCCCCGCTGAAAATCAGGTGTTGATTAATATTGTGCAAAATACGCCTAATATTGTAAAAGTGGTATCGCTCATTGATCTGTTAACAGAGTCAGGCGCAGCAACCAGCAACAATGCCTTGTCACAGTCCAGTGCCAGCAGTAGCTTTGCGCCAACGCCTACCGCATCAGTTAGCCCGTTAAATGATGAAACACCAGTGGCAATTGACCCTGAAGAGGCGGCACCTGATCAGGCTGAGCAAATGGATGAAACCCAGGCACCGTAGTTTTAATCAGTTATTTTAAAGATCACTGATTAAAATAGTTTAATTAAATAGCGTTTATCACTATAAATGGAGCGACTGATGGCAAAAATCTTCTGTACATTGGTCGCCAGTTTTGTACTGGTCAGCTGTAGTTCGATACCCGCTAATTCTTCCAGTCAGCCTTTGCCAACAATGAACAATGACAGTCAAGTGATGCAGGCCGATAGCCCTCGGTTTTCTACGGTGAAGCTACTAAATGGCATTACCAAAAAAGATTTTAAAGCGCAGTACAATTTGGCCTATGGTCAGCAGCCGCGTCAAAATCTGGATATTTATATGCCATTTGCGCAGCAGGCAACGAGTGCACCTTTAAAACCAGTAATTGTGTTTGTATATGGTGGAGCATGGACAACTGGTAATAAGGAGGATTACCTGTTTGTCGGTGAGAGCTTTGCCAAGGCAGGCTATGTGACTGTGGTCATAAACTATCGCTTGGCACCACAGCACAAATATCCGGAGTATGTACAAGATACTGCTTTAGCACTGCAATGGGTAAATGAGCATATTCGGCAATATGGTGGTGATCATCAGCAAATTATTGTGATAGGACATTCTGCAGGTGCCTTTAATGCTGTGGAAGCAGTGGATAATAAACGCTGGCTAGATGAAGTGAAGTTCCCTGTATCGCATATTAAAGCCGTGATTGGTATTGCTGGGCCATACAGTTATGATTTTCGCAATGACGGCACCCGCAATGCATTTCCAGCTAACCTGACACCAGATCAGGTCATGCCAGACCGTCACATAAGGGTAGATGCGCCGCCACATTTATTGTTGACAGGTTCAAATGATAAAAGAGTAAAGCTAAGCAACACACAAAAAATGAAAGCAGCTTTACAGCAGCAACATATTCCCGTACAGCATCAGGTCATTGAAGGGGCAAGCCATGTGTCTATTATGGCAAGCGTGGCAAGCCGCCTAAGCTGGTATAAACCCACTCGACAAGTCATTCTGGATTATCTAAGTACAGTATTAAACCACTAAGGATAGTGTATGGTTTACAAACCTGTATGACTACTTGCAAAAATTGACCATTCGTCTTTAGAACAACTATCCAGTGTTTAACGCATTTCGTTTATAAAAAATCATCCGCTTTATTTTAAAGCCGCATTTTATATGCAGGTTTTTCATATTGTGTTGTATACATATCACTGGATGCTCTGGAGATTGTCATGGCCAATGATTTAAACCAGCTTCACGCACAAGCCCATATTTTAAAGGGCAGTGCGGCTGATGATGATCAGTTATTTGAGCAAATTGGTAATGCCCGTTTTGTGCTGATTGGTGAGGCGTCGCATGGCACGCATGAGTTTTATCAGGAGCGTGCCCGCATTACCCAGCGGTTGATTGAAGAAAAAAATTTTAGTGCAGTGATCGTCGAAGCAGACTGGCCAGATGCTTATCGGGTGAATCGTTATGTGCGCACTCAGGGTAATGACTTAGATGCTCAGGCAGCACTGGCCGATTTCAAGCGGTTTCCACGCTGGATGTGGCGTAATGACGTGGTGCTGGAATTTATTAACTGGCTGCGGCAATACAATACACAAGCCATAGATAGCAGTAGCCCGCTTGCTGGATTTTATGGCATGGATTTATACAGCTTACATCGCTCTATGGATGCAGTTGTTGATTATTTGCAGCCGATAGATCCTGCGGCTGCCAAGCGTGCCAAGGAACGCTATAGTTGTTTTGATAACTTTGGCAAAGAGCCGCAAACCTATGGGATGGCTACCGAGTATGGTGTGGCAGAACCGTGTGAAGATGCCGTCATTGCCCAATTAATGGAACTTCGCAAGCATGAGCAACAGCTCACGCAAAACGATGGCATATTGGCAGAAGATGAACATTTTTATGCTGAACAAAATGCACGTCTGGCCGTGAATGCAGAGCGATATTACCGTGCCATGTTCCGTGGTCGGGATAATTCATGGAATCTGCGTGACACGCATATGGTTGATACCATTGATGCACTGGCAGATCACCAGCAGGAACAGGGGCAATCTGCCAAAATAGTCGTGTGGGCGCACAATTCACATTTGGGCGATGCGCGCGCTACCGAAGTGAGCCAGCGTCAACAAATAAATGTTGGGCAGTTAATGCGGGAGCGGCATGCTGATGAGACATTTATTATTGGCTTTAGTACCTATCAGGGTACCGTGTTGGCAGCGGACGACTGGGATAGTCCAGGTAACCGTAAAAAGGTTCGCCATGGTATGGCAGGGAGTCACGAAGCGCTGTTACATGAGGTAGGGCAGGCACTGGATGTAGACAGGTTTTGGCTTAATCTAAGGCAGGATGCTGACAAAAACCCTTTATTGGCCAAAGAGCGACTGGAGCGTTATATCGGGGTTATTTATGCGCCAGCCACTGAACGCTGGAGCCATTATTTACACACCCGACTGGATCAGCAATACGATGCTTTGATTTATATTGGTCGAACCACCGCACTTGAACCACTAGATGAGCAAAGCGCACTGGAAACTAAAGAAGATTTACCTGAAACTTATCCAACAGGAGAGTAGTAATATAATAAAGGCAGGATTAAACAGTAGTGCTCTTTGTCGATTGCTGTTTTTGGCAAACTTGCTCAATCATCCAATACGCAATACTGCCTTTGGGTGGAATAGTGGGCAAATTATCAAAATCAAAAAAATTAGCGTCTGCAATTTCATTACGCTGCAATTCTAGCTCGCCGCCAGCGTACTCCGCTTTAAAGGCCAGCATCAAATTACTCGGAAATGGCCACGGCTGACTGGCCATGTATTCAATATTTTTAAGCTGAATGCCTACTTCTTCCAGGGTTTCGCGTGCAACTGCCTGCTCCAGTGTTTCGCCTACTTCAACAAAACCAGCAATCAAGCCATACATCGTGGTATGACGGCGTACTGAGCGTGCCAGTAAAATCTGCTTACCTTTAGTAATGGCAACAATCACACAGGGATGAATGCGCGGATACTGGGTGTATTGACAAACAGGACAGTGCATTGCGTTTTCACTGCTATGTTGCTCTGCTTGATGGCCGCAACGACTGCAAAATTGATGATTACGTTTCCATTCTAATAATTGCAGGGCACGGCTGGTTTGTTCAAATTGAGTGGCAGACCAGTGGCTTATCAGTTGGCGTACTGGTACAAATTGATAATCTTCAGGCGTATTAAAATCATCAGTCGGCTCACGCACAACCACAGTAAGGTCATGGGCCTGTCCTACTATAATATCGTCTGCCTGCGCAACTAATTGAGGCAGCTCTAATTGCTCATTAACAAGCAGAGTATCGTTTTTAAACACATAGGCAACGACTAATTCTAACTGCTGATCGAGCATATATTTTAAGCAGCCTTTAATTGATTAGCACTGTGCAGGCCAACAGCAAAAGGACGCAGGCTTAAAGGTTTTACCTGCTCTAAACCTTCAAGGTAGTTATCAACAGCAGCAATAATATTGGCCAGTAAGTTGATAGATTCCATGGCAGGTTCAGGTTGTTCAGGCGCAAAGGCACGGGTGACATACTCAGCCGCGATTTTTAAAATATCACGTCCTGTTGGGGCATCCAGAAATAGCAGGCCACCTGCAATAGACTCAAACATGGCAGGAAGATTGGTCATGTGAAGCAGGTCTTTGCTTTCCATATAGCCTGTGAGCGAGCGCATGCTTAGGTTTAACGATTCACGCGATTGCTTAATGAGCATCTCGCGTGCTTCTTCTAATTGATGCAATGAAATGTGCAAATTATTGAATGGCAATTTGTTGGCACCTGCCACATAAGAGCGGTCTAATACGGTGAGGGCATTGCCTGCATAGAGCAGCGCATCCATGAGGTTGTTAACGCCTTCAAGATTAGATAGATCTTGCCAAGCGACAATTTCGTTCCCCTGGTATGCTAATAACCTGCTGGCTTCTTCCAAATTTAACAGGGTTAAGGCATTGGCGAGTTGATGCAATTGCTCAGCAATAGAATCAAACCCTTCATTAATTAAGTCGCCATGTTGCATGCTGTCAATTTTATTTTTAATGCTGGTGATTTCTTGCTGCATTAAGTCGGTTGTAACGTGGATTGTATTGCTATCTGGACCAAATAAATAGCGTGCCAGCAATCCTGCCTGAGTGTCACTCATCACATAATCATTTAAGCCCAGTTGCTGGCGTAACTCATCAGCAGCCTGATGATCACGGGAAGAACTTAAGGTTAAAATATCAGCAATATCTTGTGTGGTTGGTTTAAAGTTTTGGGTATCAACCACAAAACGATTTAAGTGACGCTCAATTTGCGCCAGGGTACGCAAGCGTGAGTCACTTAAGGTGCAGTACTCAAGCTCAGTTAGCGCGATATCTACAGCATGCCAATACAGCTCTGATGGGCTATTGGCGGCAAGCATGCTGGCAAAATGGCTGACCAGCTTCATGGCTTGAAAATCAAGTGCATTATTTTTCTTTTGCAGGATATGGTTGAGTGAGGCTTTATACAGTACGGTTAACTGCTGGGATTGCGCAGCACTGATATCAGGTTTTTGTAAATTCAAATGAAGCTTTGGCATTTGCACAATGCTTAAATAAGGTTCTAAAAAATAGCCTTCGCGCAATAATGGCAAATCAAGCACCTGGCGAATACGATTAATGCTTGGCAATAAAAACTGCGGTAATAAGTTTTCGCGTAATACCACAAATTCTAAGTAACGTGATAACAGCATTAAGCCTTCGCTGATTGCCCCAAGCTGGGCATCGGTGGTATGGCCAAGATTATTGACAATGCGAGTCATAAGTTGATTAGTCGCATCAGCCAATTCAATGGCACCTGTAATTTCCAGCAGGCGCAAAACCCCATAAACCTGGTCCATGCCTTCTGCGGCTTCAGTTAAACCAAACGTATTGCTGTGATCATCAATATAGGCACTTAGTGCATTTTGTACTTGTACTAAAGAGGCGTCAATTTCTGACTTAACAATATGCAGTGCAATGGCATCAAAGTGTTGAGCATGAGCAAGGGACATGGAATAACATCCTTCCGTAGATCTTATAAGGGTAGACATTTAGTGAGGAAAAGACGGATACGGGCATCTGACCGCACTGCTATAACATATAATGTTTAGCACGCCACAGCCAGCAAAAAATGCACCAACACTTCAGTTTTTCCTGCTTAATGTTCAGGTTGTTTATTTTACACACAAAATGAGCAAATTAATTAAAAACAGTTGCCCAAATAGCAGGTTTTGCATTTTTCTGCTCAAATTGCTCAAGCCATTGTGCATGGAGGCTATCTTCATGTTGAGATGCTGCAATGACAGGAATGGAAAACTGTTGTTTAAACTGACGATGTCGTATGTCTTCACTGGTTTGATTTTCATCATTATTAATGTCCAGGGTAACCTGGCCACCAGTCATGGCCAAATAGACATCAGCTAAGATTTCAGCATCCAGTAATGCGCCATGGAAAGTACGGTCACGCTGCTTGATTTCATAGCGTCTCACCAATGCATCCAGTGAGTTTTTTTGTCCTGGATGTTTACGTTTGGCAATGGCCAGTGTATCGGTCACCTCAACACGGCTTTTTAAGGACGGAAAGCCTGCCTTTAAAAATTCGCCCTCTAAGAAGTTCATATCGAAGTTGGCATTATGCGCAATGATTTCTGCGCCTTCTAGGTAGTCGTTTAGTTCCGCAACGATTTGAGAAAATAACAGTTTATCCTGTAAAAATTCATCGGTTAAGCCATGCACATTGACAGAATCACCGACCGCGCGTTGCGGGTTAACATACACATGAAATGAGCTGCCTGTTAGCTTGCGATTGATCATTTCAATCACGCCCACTTCAATGATGCGGTCGCCATCATTGAAGCTAAAGCCTGTGGTCTCGGTATCTAATATCAGTTGGCGTTTGCCTTGTAATTTTAAGTGCGCAGGCGTGTATTGAATGGCATTGCTGGGCTGTTGTTCCAGTTGCTGGGTTTTTTGTTCCTGTTCTTCACTGCTTTTTGGTTCAATCTCATCTATCCAGTCCTGCATGGGGTCGGCAGGTTCAAGGTGTGCTGCACTTTCTTCATCAAAGTGCATGCTGTCCAGACCTAAGGGATCATGTTGCAACCAGTCAGGCTCAGTGTGTTGATGGCCTTGCTGTTGATCTTGCTGTTGATTTTGCTGATAGCTACTTTGAAGATTAGTCTGCTGTTTTGCTGGCTGCTCTGATGACATTTGCTGCTCTGGTGTACTGAGTTGTGAATCAATAGGGTTTTTTTTTAACAGGGGTTCATCAGGGGAAGCATTCGTTAAGCCCGTACTGGCAACTTCATCGGCACCACGATTTGCTAACTCATCCGCGCGCTCGTTGCCAGCATGTCCAGCATGGCCTTTAATCCAGTGCCATTCAATTTGCCGTTTTTCACAGAGCTGATCAAGTTGTTGCCACAAGTCGGCATTAATGACAGGTTTGCCATCGGCTTTGCGCCAGTTTTTCTTTTTCCAGCCAGCCAGCCAGTCAGTCATGCCTTGTTTGACATAATTTGAATCTGTCCAAATGATTAAGGCCTGTGCAGGATTAGTGGCTTTGACACCTTCGATTGCTGCACTCAATTCCATACGATTGTTGGTGGTATTGGGCGCGCCACCCCACAATTCCTGCTCTTGTCCATCAGGCAGTTGAATATAAACGCCCCAACCGCCTAAACCAGGGTTACCACGACACGCACCATCAACATACAGGGTCACTGGTTTACTCATGATTGACTCAAGCCCAAAGGATAACAAGAAAGACTTGCAGTCTACCGAAGCAGGGGCATGACGTCAAAATACAAATCGCTTGAATGTTTCATTGTAAAAAGCAATTGGTATTAAAGGCGTGAATATTAAAATTAACGGTGTTTATTTTTAAGCTTTGTCAGTAATATTGTTAAATTGCAACATTCGTTGACATTCTATACGGATAATAGGCTTTTCGACGCGCCTCAGTATTCATACAATGTTGCGCTTTGATGTTTTGTGTTTAACCTGAAGTGGTGGGAATAGGTATGCAACATTCTGTACAGGCCGCTGAGCCAAACTCTGAAAAGTTTCAGGGCAAATTATTGGCACTCACGGTTGCTTTAGTCACCGCAGGGGTTGTCAGTGGCTGTAGCAGCACACCGCAAAAAAAACCACAGGCCAAAACCAGCAAAACATTAAAGGCCTCTGGCCAAAAAACCCAGCAAGGTGCCCTGCTGGATGCCAATAGTGTGGATTCACTGGAATCATTGTTGTCTGCCACCGATATGGCCGCAGTAGAAGATAATAAATTGGCAATTTTGCGCTACGGTGATGTATGGCGTCGTATTACTGCTGGCTTTAAAATGAATTTGAACGTGCAAAATAGCCGTATCGCTGCGCAGCGGAGCTGGTTTACTAGCCGTCAGCCTTATATTGACCGTTTAAGTGCGCGTGCCAGCCGTTATTTGTATCACACGGTGACTGAAGCAGAGCGTCGCGGCATTCCTACCGAACTGGCATTACTCCCGATCATTGAAAGTTCTTACGATCCTGCAGCAACCAGTAGTGCAGCAGCAGCAGGCATGTGGCAATTTATTCCTAGCACGGGCACCATTTATGGTTTACGCCAAAATTCTATTTATGATGGCCGCCGTGATGTGGTGGAGTCCACCCGCGCCGCCTATGAATTTTTAACCAGTTTATATAATCAATTTGGTTCATGGGAGTTGGCACTGGCAGCCTATAACTCAGGCCCTGGTCGTGTTCAGCAGGCCATTAACCGTAACATGGCAGCAGGGTTGCCTACTGACTATTGGTCTTTAAAGTTACCAAGCGAGACCATGAACTATGTGCCGCGTTTTTTGGCGGTGGCACAAATTATTAAAGCGCCTGAGCAATATGGCGTGTCATTGCCAAGTATTGCCAATCGTCCACACTTTAGGGAAATCCAGTTGCCTGGAGTGGTTGACTTAACCATGGCCGCATCCATTGCAGGTTTAAGTTATCAGGAACTTTATGAATTAAATCCAGGGTTTCGTAGTAGTTATACAGACCCCATGGGACCAAACCGCTTGCTTATTCCAGCGGCTTTAAGTGCCCAGGTAGACCAGCGCTTACGCAGCATGCCAACACTTGCACAAACCAATCCTGGTTTAATGGCAAGTTTAGGGCCAATGGGTGGGGCAGTCATATTAAAAGGTGGTAGTAGTACCAGTACAGGCAGCACGAGTTTTAGTAATCAGCAGGCGGCTGCCTTAATGAGTGCAGGAACGCCAAACCGCACCAATACATCATCTATAGTGGCACGTGCTGAAACGCCTGTAAGTAATCCATCATCCAGTGCCAATACCACAGTGACCACTACCGTCACTCAGGGCGGCAAAGTAGTCTCTAGCACTGCAAGTGTGGTACCACAAACTACTGCGCCTAGTACCACTGCGCCAGCAGCAGGCGGTTTTATTGCCCAAGCGACCAAACGAATTACGACGCCAAAATCTGCCAGTGCCCTGGCCGCATTTGCCAATCAGGCTGATATGCCCAGTAGTCCACGTATTCCTGTTTCAGTAACGCCTGCACGCAATGTTCAGCCTATTGGTGAACCCGCACTATCTCAGGCAGAATTGCGTGGCTTATCGGCATCAGCTATTGTACCTGCTCAGGCAGAACCTCAGCCTAGCGTTGAGGAAAAAGCCAAAATTGTGGCTGAACTACAGGCATTGGCTCCTGCAGGAACTCAAGTGGTTGATCCACTAGATGGCAAAATTAATTTAACTGCCATTCAAACCAGTCAGTCAGTTGCTGATGCCAAAGGCCAAGAGCTTAAAATTAAGTATGAGCAACCTGTATTGCTGGCACAAAAAAATACCCCAGTAACTATTAAAGAAAAACCTGTAGCAGTGGCCACGGACACCAAGCAAAAACCACAAGGCGAGCGTACCGTGTATGTGGTGCAATCAGGTGATACCCTTGCTAATATTGCAAGCCGTCATGGTTTAAGCTGGCGCGATGTGGCCGACTGGAACCAGATTGAACCCAGTAAATCGTTATATGTAGGCACAAGTCTTTATTTATACAATGCTAAAAAACCACAGCCTGTACGACCAACCAGTTATACCGTGCAATCGGGCGATACCTTAACCGCAGTGGCTGCAAAATTTGGTTTAAGTAATCAACAACTGGCGAGTATGAATAACTTAACCCCTACGAGTAATTTGCTACGTGGTGTGCGTTTAAGTTTGATTGATGATGGCAGCAGTGCAAGTAGCAAAAACAATGCTGAACCCGTCACTGCCAGTAGTAAAGCATCAAATAATGAACCTGCGTCAAGCAAAAAAATTGATACTGTTAACTATAAGGTGAAAGCAGGGGAATCAGTCGGCTCATTGGCTAATCGCTATAACATCAGCAATGAGCAACTTGCCGCGCTTAATTCTTTTTCAGCCAATAGTGCCTTATTGCTAGGCCAAAACATTAAAGTACCAGCCACTGCAATAGACACTGATGATAAGCCTGAACCAACACGCAAAACTTCAGCAAGCACAAAAGTTGCTACCACAACCTATACGGTAAAATCAGGTGATACATTGTCTGGCATTGCCACACGCTATCAAACCAGTAATGATGAATTGGCCAAGCTCAATAAAATATCAGCCAATAGCATGGTTATTTTAGGGCAAAAATTGACCGTGCCTGATACTGAGAGTGCCGCTGATGTGCCTGAAACCCCAACCAGCTATACCGTACAATCTGGTGACACCTTAACGGGTGTGGCAGCGCGCTTTAAGCTCAGCCCACAAGAATTGGCCGACATGAATGGTCTAAAAGCCAATAGTAATTTAATTCGTGGGGCTAATTTAAGCTTGGTTGCCAGCAGTAGCAATAAAAAATCAGCTGATAAAAAGGCAGATGCTGAACCTGTTATCAAGGAATCAGTGGCAAAAGAAGCAGGCAGCAAAACGAGTGCTTCTGGTGATACCGAAAACTATACGGTAAAACGTGGTGAGTCACTCAACAGTATTGCCGCCAAATATGATGTGAGTGTGGCGGAACTGGCCAGGCTTAATCAGCTATCAGCCAAAAGCATGGTACAAATTGGCCAAAACCTAAACGTGCCAAAAATAACCAGCAACTACACCATTAAGCGCGGTGATACCTTAATTAAAGTAGCTTCCAAGCATGGTCTATCGGTAAATGATTTGGCCAAAATGAACCAGATTTCTCCCTCAACGAACGTGAGAGTTGGTGAGGTATTGGTGGTGCCCAATCGTAGTTTATAAACAACCTTGCAATAAATGTACTGGTAAAAAATATGCAAACACAGCGCCAGCGGATTGGTGATACTAAAAAAATGGGACAAGGCTCGGCACCACTATTAACACATCAGTTGTGTGGGTTATTCATAGTGGTTGCTGGGATGCTCAATCAAACAGCACTGGCTGCGCCAGTTACCCAAAACTATATTGCGCTACACAGCAAGCCTTTGTACCAAAATGCGGCTGCGATGCCGTATGCCAACCCAAAAGCCCCTAAAGGCGGCATGTTTTCGCAAGCCTCTGTACTGGCTACCTTTGATAATTTTAATACTTTAAATGGCAAGGGTACGCCTGCTGAAGGCATTGGTTTAATTTACGACAGTTTAATGGCCGCATCGCTTGATGAGCCTGGTGTGCGTTATCCCTTGCTGGCTGAACGGGTAACTTATGATCCTGAGGACGCCTCGTATGTGATTTATCATTTAAATCCTAAAGCACGTTTTAGTGATGGCACGCCAGTACAGGCCGCTGATGTGGTATTTAGCTTTAATACCTTGCTCACCAAAGGTTCACCTGGGGTCAAGGTATATCTGGCAGAAGTAGATAGTGTCGTCGCACTGGATAAACTCAGCGTTCGCTTTAATTTTAAATCCAAAGACAATGCTGAACTTTCAAGCATTGTGGCAGAAGTACCTATTTATTCGCAAAAAGATTGGCAAGGCCAAGACTACGAGCGTGTTTCGCTAAGAGTGCCATTAGGTAGCGGCCCTTATTTAATGGATAATTTTATTGCAGGGCGCAGTATTACCTATAAACGCAACCCGAATTACTGGGCAAAAGATTTAAGCGTCAATGTGGGGCGTTATAATTTTAATCGAATGCGTTATTTATATTATCGCAATTTAGATATCGCCTTTGAAGGGTTTAAAGCAGGCCAGTATTTTTTTCAGGAAGAAAACAAAGCCCGCACGTGGAGTATTGGCTATAACTTTCCAGCATTTAAACAAAAATATGTGGTGAAGCAAGCCATTGCCAATGAAAATCCAGTCAACTTGCAAGCATTTGTATTTAATACGCGGCGTCCCATGTTTGCCGATATTCGGGTGCGCCAGGCGCTCACCTACGCTTATGATTACGAATGGCTAAATAAGGCACTGTTTTATGGCCATTATGATCGTATTCAAAGTTATTTTTATAATAGTGAACTGGCGGCAACAGGCACACCATCTGCGGCCGAGCTGAAACTACTTAATCCATGGTTAGATAAGCTTAGCCCTATTCAACGCGAAGGCGTGCTGAGCAACTGGCAGTTCCCAAAAAGTGATGCCAGTGGTTTTAATCGCAATAATTTATTAAAAGCACGTCAGTTATTGCTACAGGCAGGCTATAAATATCAAAACGGCAAGTTGTTAGATAAAAGCGGTAAACCGTTTCAGTTTGAAATTTTAATTCGTCAGGATGGCTTGCAGCGTACTATTTTACCGTTTACGCGCAATCTAGCTCGCCTGGGGATTGATGCCAATATCCGCTTGGTTGATGCACCGCAATACATTCAAAGGCAGCGTACGTTTGACTTTGACATGATTACACTGGCAATGGGCACTACCATATCGCCAGGCAATGAACAGGCTCAATATTGGGGCAGTGCGTCAGCAGATCAGGAAGGTAACTTTAATTTGGCAGGGGTTAAAAGCCCTGCTGTGGATGCCATGATTGATAAAATCATACGTGCGCCCAGCCGTGAGCAATTAATTATTAATACACGGGCCATGGATCGTTTGCTGCGGGCTGGCTACTATATGATCCCCACTTACAGTAAATCAAAATATTGGGTGGCGTATTGGGATATGTATGCCTATAGCGCAAAGCGTCCAAAATATGACTTAGGGGTAGATTACTGGTGGGTTGATCCTGCTAAAGAAAAACGGGTGATGCAGTATTTGCAAGGGCAGAAAAATCAGCCTGCAAAAAAACCAGCGACACAACAACAGACTACACAACGATAGCAATGCATTGATAAGGATTAGCACGGCATGGGTGCATATGTTGTTAAACGGATATTATTAATTATCCCAACGCTATTTTTAATTTTGCTGACCAATTTTTTAATTGTGCAGGCAGCACCAGGTGGTCCTGTAGAGCAAGCCATAGAGCAGGCACAGCAAGGCTCGGGCTTGGGTAAAGCAAGCAGTAGTGCAGGTGATGGGGCAGGAACATCAGGTATTGGTTCGGCACAATATCAGGGAGCGCGCGGTTTATCACCTGAGATTGTTGAGCAAATTAAACAGCAGTATGGTTTTGATAAATCTGCCCCTGAGCGGTTTTGGCTGATGTTAAAAGGCTATGCCACCTTTGATTTCGGCACCAGCTTTTTTAAAGATAAACCTGTAACCACCTTGTTGTGGGAAAAAATGCCAGTATCGGTGTCGCTGGGGTTGTGGAGTACCTTGTTAATTTATTTGGTGTCCATTCCTTTAGGCATTCAAAAAGCGCGTAAACATGGCTTATTTTTTGATAAAAGCACGTCCTTATTGCTGGCCGTTGGCTATGCTGTGCCCACCTTTGTTTTTGCCGTAGTTTTGATTGTATTTTTTGCGGGCGGTAGTTATTTTCAATGGTTTCCGCTGCAAGGATTGTTTTCAGAAAATTTTGAACAATTAAGCTTTTTGCAAAAAGTGAAAGATTATTTTTGGCATTTAACCCTGCCTTTGTTGGCCATTACCCTCGGCGGTTTTGCCAGTCTGACTTATTTAACCAAATTTTCTTTTTTAGAGGAACTGGGCAAACAATATGTACTGTCCGCACGCGCTAAAGGATTAACCGAAAATAAAGTGCTGTATGGGCATGTGTTTAGAAATGCCATGCTCATTGTGATAGCCAGCTTGCCCAGCGCACTTATTGGTATTTTCTTTGTCGGCAACTTATTTGTTGAGATTATTTTTAACCTTGATGGCTTAGGGTTACTTGGTTTTGAGGCCATTCAAAATCGTGATTATCCGATTATTTTTGGCACGCTGTTTATTTTTACCTTGCTGGGTTTGGTGTTGCAGCTCATTAGCGATATTTTATATCAGGTGATTGACCCCAGAATTAACTTTGATGCGCGAGGGTCTAACGGATGAGCCCCATTTTAAAGGCGCGTTTGCACCGCTTTAAAAACAATCGACTGGGTTTTTTTTGTTTTTGCCTGTTTATGCTGATTTTTGTGGCCTGTTTGGGCGCAAATTTTATTGCCAATGATCGGCCATTAATGGTCAAGTATCAGGATACGATGTATTTTCCTGTAATAAAGGATTATCCAGAAACTGCCTTTGGCGGTGTGTTTGAAACCACCGCAGAATACCGTGATCCCGTGGTACAAAACCTGATTAAACAGCACGGATGGATGCTCTGGCCACCACTGCGCTATGCCAATCAAACCACCAATCTGGATTTGGCCGTTCCCGTGCCATCACCGCCAAGCGCACAAAACTGGCTGGGCACTGATGATCTGGGCCACGATGTTTTGGCACGAATTTTATATGGCTTGCGGGTATCGCTGTTATTTGGCTTGTTTTTAACAGCAGCCGCGGCGGTGATTGGTGTGGTGGTGGGGGCAATTCAGGGCTATTACGGTGGCTGGGTAGATTTGCTAGGCCAGCGCATTTTAGAAGTGTGGGGCGGACTGCCTACCTTATTTATGGTGATTATTCTGGTTAGCCTGTTTACCCCAAATGTGTACTGGCTATTTTTAATCATGCTGTTTTTTGGTTGGCCAGCGTTGGTAAGTCTGGTGCGGGCAGAATTTTTAAGAGCGCGCAACCTGGATTATGTCCGTGCAGCACGATCCTTAGGGGTGAGTAACCGCTCTATTATGTTTCGGCATATTTTGCCCAACGCTTTAAGTTCCAGTATGTCGCAATTACCATTTATGCTTACGGCCAATATTACCGCGCTCACTGCGCTGGATTTTTTAGGCTACGGTTTACCGCCTGGTTCTGCCTCTATTGGTGAGCTATTACTGCAAGGCAAAAATAACCTGGACGCGCCATGGCTGGCTATTTCAGGCTTTTTTACCATGGCGATTGTGCTGTCTTTATTGGTGTATATCGGGGAGGCAGCACGCGATGCATTTGACCCAAGACGTTGAAACCAGCATGCCATCTGATGCTACCACCCCACTGTTACATGTAGCACATTTGTCTATTCGTACGCAGCAGCAAGTATTGGTGCAGGATTTAAATTTTGCCTTAGATGCTGGCCAAACCTTAGCCATTGTTGGAGAAAGTGGTTCGGGCAAGTCTATCTCATCACTGGCACTGCTTGGCCTGTTGCCACCAAGTTTAAGTGTTCAAGGGCAGGTTCGGTTAAATGACCAAAGCTTGCTTGGTTTAAGTGAGCCACAATGGCGACAAATTCGTGGTAAAAAAATTGCCATGATTTTTCAGGAACCCATGACCGCGCTTAATCCACTGCACAAGGTTGAAAAGCAAATTGGTGAAATGCTGCGGCTATCGGGCATGAGCAAGGCGCAAGTGCGTAGCAAAGTCATTGATTTGCTCAATCAGGTGGGTATACCTGAGCCTGAAACCAAGCTAGCGCGTTATCCCCATGAATTATCGGGTGGCCAGCGGCAGCGCGTGATGATTGCCATGGCATTGGCACAAGACCCAGATATTTTAATTGCCGATGAACCTACCACGGCACTGGATGTCACTTTACAAGCACAAGTGTTAAACCTGCTCAAATCACTGCAAACGAGTCGTAATATGGCCATGATTTTAATCAGTCATGACCTGAATCTGGTGCGCCGTTATAGTGATGATGTGATTGTAATGCAGCTTGGCCAAGTAAAAGAGCAGGGTAATACTGAGCAGGTTTTTGCCAATCCGCAGGATGACTACACGCGTCATTTGCTTGATCAAAATTTTGGGCAGGCCCTATCACTTCATTCAATTGCACCTGAAGCGCAACCCATGCTGGAGCTAACGCAAATTACAGTTCAGTTTCCTATTAAAACGGGTTTGTTGAATAGAGTTACAGATCATGTAATTGCAGTTGAGCCGTTAGATTTAACGGTAATGCAAGGCGAGTCAGTTGGTATTGTTGGGGAAAGTGGTTCGGGTAAAACTTCGCTGGCCTTAGCTTTGGCGCGCCTAATCAAAAGTAATGGCAAGATTGTTTTAAATCAAAATCATTTGGATCATTTAAATGAAAATCAGCTACGACCTTTGCGGCCACAGTTTCAAATGGTATTCCAGGACCCGTTTGGTAGTTTAAATCCGCGTTTAACCATTGAGCAGATTGTTGGTGAAGGTGCAGCCAAACTGATACCTAAAAAAACCGAACGACGTCAGGCGGTGGAAGAAGTGCTGCAAAAGGTAGAGTTGCCTGCTGCCTTTGCTGACCGCTATCCACATGAATTGTCAGGTGGGCAACGGCAACGGGTGGCGCTGGCGCGTGCGCTGATTATGAAACCAAAATTGATGATTCTGGATGAACCCACTTCGGCACTAGACCGCACCACACAACGCGCGTTGGTGAGTTTGTTGCGCAAGTTGCAGCAGGACGAAAAAATCAGTTATGTGTTTATTAGCCATGATTTGGCAGTGGTTCGTGCATTGTGTCAGCGTGTACTGGTACTGCGGCATGGCAAGCTCATGGAATTGCAAGCCACTGAAGATTTATTCAATCAGCCAAAAACGGAATATACCAAGGCATTGATTGAAGCGGCGGCAATATAAATTGTCAGGTTAGGTATAATAAATGGAATTATTTAGTATAGTTATAGCTTTAGTTTCTCTTTTAGTTGCTTATATTGTCTATCGTGAGAATGCCATCGCAGACGTAGTAGTTTATGCACAAGCTGATCTATCTAGACCAAGTGTGATTAACTTAGTGATTCATAATATAGGTAAAGGCACAGCAAGAGATATTGAATTTATAACTCAAGATGGAATACCAAAAGGAGCTTACGGCATTTCAAAACTAAGTGATCCTAAGGAAGTATACAGCAATGGTGCTTTTGTGACAGGCTTGCCTATTTTATTTCCTGGAGAGAGGTTAGTCTTTTCTTGGGGGCAGTTTGGAGGATTAAAAGAAGCCTTAAATAACATGCCGTTAGAAATCAAGATTATTTTTAAAACAAAGTTAGCATTACAACCGTGGTCACAGCGAAAAATTAATAAGGTTAAAATTGATATAGGTTCGTTTGAAGGAATTTCTATAGCTCAACCACTTTCTCATACAGAGATAAAAGATAAGCTGGAACAAATTGCAAATGCTATTGCCAAGCTGAAATAGGAAGGATTTAGTGTTTAAAAAATATAGTAAATTAAGCTTGGTTATCTTTGCCCTTTTTGTAACTTACAGTCACTCTGCCACTTTTCAAATTCAAAATGGCTCAACCCTTTACAATGCCCAGCTAAACGTTGCAACCTGCGAGAAAGATGAGTGTTCAGGCCAAGCTAAAATCAAACTATATAAAAAAGGCAGTTCGCAGGTGTTTCAAACTTTAAGCTCAGAAGATCTAAACTTCTATCTGGATAAAAAACAAAAGCCTAGTGTCAATATCATTCAGCTATACGATGAACAAAGTCCGCTGATTTTTGATGACTTCAATTTTGATGGCCAAGAAGATTTAGCCATTCGCAATGGTAATGAAAGTAGCTACGGTGGGCCGTCATATGATGTGTATGTGTTTAATAAAACCCGCCAGCAATTTGTAATTAGTGATGCACTTACCGCCTTGGCTTATGAGAACTTGGGGATGTTCCAAACTGATACTAAGCGTAAGCGACTCGTTACCTTTGCCAAGTCGGGCTGCTGCTTTCATGTCACATCAGAATATGCCGTTATTCCCAATAAAGGCTTAAAGCTAGTGCATGAGCTTACAGAAGATGCAATGGGGGGTGAGCAAGTTAAGGTGACCACCAAAAGCTATAATCTTAAAACCAGAAAATGGCACACAACGGTAAAAAAATTTCCAATAAATCAATATTACCAGTAAGCAACATTATCAATCATCAAATTGATTGGCATGAAAACTAAATATTAAAATATTGCATGGCCTGATCTGAGAGGACTTTTCTTATAAAGCTGGCTTTGTTTGATCTACTAAACAAAGCCATGCGACATTTATCCACAGGAGTGAGGTAAACTATATAGCAATAAGGCAAGCTAAGCAGCTTTTTTAAAACGTTTCACTACAGCTGCTTTTTTAATATAGCCGTTATTGACAAACCATTCCAAAGAATCATACAAGGTTTGTTCAAGCGGGCGAACCGTAAGCCCAAGCTCATTGCGTGCTTTGGCGGCATTCACAATACAGCCCTGTTTTGCCATGTCAATTTCAGTGGGCGTGAGCAATGGCGGAATTTTGGTAAAACGGGCTGATGCTGTCATGCCAATGGCTACGCCTTTTAATAAAAATTCAGGCAAATGCAATACACGATTTTTAACGCCACAAATACGCAGTACACGGCGCAGCATATCGCTATAAGTATAGTTCTCACCGCCTAAGATATAACTTTCACCTGTGCGGCCTTTTTCCATAGCCAAGATATGCCCCATGGCACAGTCGCGTACATCAATAATATTAACCTCAGAATCAACTGCCAAGGGCACAGGAAAACGGAAAATATCCATCACCATGCGACCTGTTGGGGTAGGGCCAACATCTCCAGGCCCCATTGGTAAGGCAGGGCAGACAATCACTACATCCAGACCTTTTTTGGCATAATTTTCAGCAATCCGATGCGAGTCATATTTACTTTTGGCGTAAACCATATTAGCTGCACTAAATGGAGAATTTTCATCACTAACTTTGTCAAGTCCCTGACCTGTAAAACAAATCATTGAGCTGGTATATACTACACGCTCTACCTTTTGTTTGAGGCATTCTTCCATCAATAAGCGTGTGCCACCGACGTTAATACGATCCATCGCAGACATATCAGGCAACCAGAACGCATAAATCGCTGCCAGATGAAACACCACATCGCAGCCAGCCACAGCTCGCGCCACATCATTAGCATTGGTGATGTCACCTGCCATAAGTTCTAAGCCTGTGATTCCTTCAAGGTTGAGCAAGTTTTCTTTAGGCAAATGCAAAATGCGTAGCTTGGTTGAGGAATAGCGTTCTTGTAAAATCTTGACGATATTTGAGCCAATAAAGCCTGCACCGCCAGTAAGCAGTATTTGTTTTGGAGTGGTTGCCATATTTTCTGTTTTCCTTGAACTATCGTCACTTGCATTGCCTGTATTGATAACCCAATAGCCAAGAAAGCGAAATGGCAGAAACCCTTAAAATAGCCTATCTTTTTTGTCGGTACTCATTATTTTGCAGCATAAACTAATACCAAAAGCGGGTGATGCTCGCTCACCAGAAAATTTGCTATGATGCATCTATTCAAGATGTATAAATAAAGAGCAGAGCATGTCTGATACACCGCAAACCAGATTATTACAGGGAAAACGTTTTTTGATCGCAGGGGTTGCCAGTAAGTTATCCATTGCTTACGGTATTGCGCAGGCCTTACATCGTGAAGGGGCAGAACTTGCCTTTACTTATCCCAATGAAAAAATGAAAAAGCGTGTAGACCAGTTTGCTGCCCAAATGGACTCAAATTTGGTTTTTGAATGCGATGTAAGCAGTGATGCGCAAATTGAACAAACTTTTACTGATTTAAGCCAGCATTGGGATGGTTTAGATGGCCTGGTGCATTCTATTGGTTTTGCCCCTGCCGATCAGCTTGATGGTGATTTTACTGAGGTTACCAGCCGTGAAGGTTTTAAAATCGCGCATGACATTTCAGCTTATAGTTTTATTGCTATGGCACGTGCAGCCAAACCTTTATTGCAGGTGCGTCAGGGTTGTTTATTAACCCTAACCTATCAGGGTTCTGAGCGCGTACTGCCTAACTATAATGTGATGGGATTGGCCAAGGCATCTTTAGAAGCCAGCGTGCGCTATCTGGCCACCAGTTTGGGTAAAGATGGAATTCGGGTCAATGCAATTTCGGCTGGGCCTATTCGCACCCTGGCTGCTAGTGGCATTAAAAGCTTTCGTAAGATGCTTGATGTTAACGCTTCCATTGCGCCATTACAACGTAATGTCACTATTGAGGAAGTCGGTAATGCGGCAATGTTTTTATGCTCGCCATGGGCGTCGGGTATTACAGGTGAGATTATGTATGTGGATGGCGGTTTTAATACGGTAGGTATGAGCGAAAGTTTACTCCAAGCAGAGGCTTAAGTCAGATGGTCGATCTCTTGGCCAGTATTTTCCATAAATGGAGATAAAAGCAGGTGAGCAGCCAGAATAATAGTTCAGCAGATTTTGATGCATCACGGTTTAAAAGCGAAATTGCTTCAGTAAATTATCGTTATATTGCTGCGTCTAACGAATTAAATGCCCGTACTTCGCAACGACAACAGGCCCTCACTATTTTTATCAGTTTTTTTATTGGCTTGTTGGCGGCACTCATTGCTTCTCAAAATGCCAGTAAAATGAGCGGTGCCCATATTGAGTGGATATTGCTTGGTTTTCCAGTTGCATCTGCCACATTTGCTTTTTTAAATTATAAATATGAGCGCATTATTACCAACTTGCGCCAATATTTATCCCGTCTTGAACAATACAATCAGGCACATTTGGCACTGCCAAGCTACAACACCGATCCAGAGTGGGTAAGTAGCAATAACCATGCGCGGCGTTTTCATGATTATGCTTGCGCTATTTTAATCCTTGCTTGCAATAGCATTGGGATTAGTGCTTTTTATGTATTGTACCCATTGCGCTTTAGCCAGTCTTATTGGGTACTTATGGTGGTGGGCATGGTGGCGTTGTTAACGGCAGGATTGCATTGGTTTTTGCCAAAATTTGGCTATAAGTTAAACTAAGTGATAAATCAAAAAGCTGCCTTGAGCAGCTTTTTTTGTCATTACAATTAGGGTGCTGGGTTAACTGGACTACCACCCAAGCTTTGCATCAAGGTGACCATATTATTTAACTGGCTTAAGCGAATTTGTAGCAGGGAGTTTTGCGTATTGCGGCGTGCTTCCTGTGCATCAATCCATTGTTTAAGTGCCACTGCACCAGCACGATAACGCACTTCATTGAGCTGTTCAGCACGCTGGGCTAAATTAAGGGTACGCTGCTGTGCATCAGTCTGGATTTGAAGCTGGGTTTTATTGGAAAGTGCATTGTCTACATCAGCCAGCGCGCTATAAATAGATTGTCTAAAACCAATAATCGCAGCCTGATATTCCAGCTCACTAATGGCCAGGTTACGTTGCATATCGTTATATTGCAAAAATGGCAGTGATACACCTGCACCTAGCGTCAGTGCTGGGTTTTTAAGTAGCTCAGTTAAGGAAGTACTACTCGAACCTAATGAGCCTGTTAAACTAAAGGACGGATAATAGCTGGCGCGTGTGGCATCTTTATTGGCCAATACCTTACGCAAGCGAAGCTCAGATGCATTTAAATCTGGTCGACGGGCGATTAAATCGGCTGGCAGGCCAGCATCAATGGTGGGCAGGTTAGTGTCCCACAGCCTTTGCGGCTCAACAAAGCCAAATTGATCGCCAAGCTGGCTGTTTAATTGGGTAGGCGGTATATCAAATAAAATAGCCAAAGCATTACGTGCTTCAACGCGCTGTTGAATCAATTGGCTTTGGCTGGCTTCTTGTCCCACTAATGCCTGTTCCGCCTGTGCTAACTCCAAACCTGATACCGCACCTGCGCGATATTGTGTCTGTACCAGGCTAAACAGTTTGCGGCTATTGGCAATACTGGCTTCACTCGAGGCAATACGTTCATTTAAGTAAGCCAGTTGCCAATATAAATTGCATACGGTGCCAACCAGAGTTTGGGCGGTGGCTTGTAAATCTTGCTGTGTGGCTGCCGCTTCCCAGCGTGCGGCATCGGTTTGGTTAGCCAGCTTGCCCCACAAATCTACTGCATAGCTCACCGAGCCAGATAAATTTAACCCCCCAGAGCGGTCATTGCCATTGCTTAGTTCTACCTGATGCGAGGCAGAACCATTGGCACTTACCCGAGGCAATTGCTGATTGGCTGTTAAACTTGCTTGTTCCCGTGCCTGCCTTAAACGCAATCCGGCAATGGCCAAATCGTTATTGCGAAGCAATACATTATCTACCAGCGTGTTGAGCTGAGTATCATTAAATAAAGTCCACCAGTGATCTTGGAGCTGGTCAATATTCACTGCATTGTTAGTTTGACCTTGCTGTCCATACTGTGCAGGAATTTGTAGGGCAGGTTGCTGGTAGGGCGTATGAACGATTGCCGAACAACCACTCAATAAACCCAGCGTCAGTGCTGACAACGTTAAGCCATATAGTGGTCTTTTAACCGATTTTTTCACTGTCAACATATTTAAACTCATGCAATTTTTCATTTATGGTGTTGGTGCCCCACTGTAATAGCGCGGTCGCATCATTTGTAGCGTTAGGCGTGTTCAAAGACCTGTTGCGTTCTTGCCCTATTCACGAGAAAGTGCCGCCACAGGGTCAAGTTGTGCTGCATTGCGCGCAGGTAGAAAACCAAATATCACGCCAATCAGTGATGAGCAGACAAAAGCTGCAACCATGGAGGTAGTAGAGTAAATCATCTGGAAGCTATCGCCTGCAAAGTGACTAAACACTTGCCCAATTCCAAGCGCGAGTAATACGCCCAATATACCGCCCAGAATACAAACCAGTACGGCTTCTATTAAAAACTGTTGCAAAATATCACTTTGCCGCGCACCCACCGCCATACGCACACCAATTTCCTGAGTGCGTTCAGTGACCGATACCAGCATGATATTCATCACTCCAATACCGCCCACAATGAGGGAAATCACCGCAATGGCAGAAATTAGTAAGGTCATGGTTGCAGTAGTTTGCTGAATCGTTTCACGAATACTGTCGCTATTTTGGGTAAAGACATCCTGCGCCCCGTGACGTTGTTCCAGTAAATTTAAAATGGCGTTTTCAGCGGCACTGGTGGGCGCGTTTTCATTGACTCGAACCACGATACTGCGCACATTAGGCTGGCCTAGCATACGGCTCATGACGGTAGTGTAGGGTAGCCAGACATTGAGCGAATCAGAATTACCAAACATGGATTTTTGTGCTTCAGTGATTCCAATAATCCGTGAGGGTACATTACCCAGTAACAGTACTTTTCCTATTGGGTCTTCACCATTGGGAAAAAATGTCTTTTTGGTGTTTTCATCAATCACCACATCCTGACTCATTTCCTTGACATTTTGCCCATCAAACGCCTGTCCGCTACTAAACTTGATACCTTGTACCCGAAAAAAGTTTTCACCAACGCCATTAATCGTTGTACTGGCTTCAATTTCACGGTAACGCGAGGTTTTTGATGTATTCACGCTCGGGCTAACGCTATCAACATAAGGCTGCTCAGCCAGTGCATCGGCATCGGCAGGAACCAGGGTTCTGGATTGACTGGTACGTGAGTTGTCACCAAAGCCCCGTCCCTGATAAACCGTAATGGTGTTGGTGCCAAGGCTACTGATATTTTGCAAAATTTGCTGTTGTGAACCATTACCTAGCGCGACCACTGATACCACCGAGGCAATCCCAATAATAATGCCCAGCATGGTTAAAAATGTACGCAGGCGATGGGCATTCATGGCCAGCAGTGCCATTCGGAATGCTTCACCCAGCCGATCCAGCGATGAGCGCAAGGCAGAAACCCGTTTTTTAGGCTGGGCATTGATCTGTTCAGGATCATCAGGTGTAGTAGAAATTGGTTCATCAGCATACACAGGCGTATTTTTACGATCACTGATGATTTCACCGTCACTGAGTTCAATAATACGACTGGCATTCATGGCAACCTGAGGATCATGAGTAACCAAAATGATGGTATGACCCTTGGCATGCAGTTCACGCAAAATACGCATGACCTCAATACCACTTTGCTTGTCCAATGCACCTGTTGGTTCATCGGCCAAAATCACATCACCGCCATTGACCAGCGCACGCGCAATACTTACCCGCTGTTGCTGCCCGCCAGATAACTGGCTGGGACGGTGTCTTAAGCGTTCGCCCAGACCAAGCTGGGTTAACAGATCAGCGGCATGTTGCTGACGCTGTTTAGGCTCAATTCCTGCATAAATAGAAGGCACTTCTACATTACCCACTGCCGATAAATCGCCCAGTAAATGATAACGCTGAAAAATAAACCCAAAATATTCACGGCGTAAACGGGCTAGCTCATCAGGTTGCAATTTGCCAGTGGCTTGCCCATTTACACGATAGTTCCCACGCGTGGGGCGATCCAGACACCCCAGAATATTCATCAGGGTAGACTTGCCCGAACCTGATTGACCAATAATGGCCACCAGCTCACCAGCATGAATTTTCAGGTTAATGTTTTTAAGGACTGCGACCGTGCCTTCACCTGCTGGAAATTCACGCGCTAGGTTTTCAACTTCCAGTAAAGGTTGAGATTGTTCATTGCTCACGGCTTATAACCCCATCGGCGAACGACTTCTACCACCCGCTGTACTGCGTTTCGCGCTATTGTTAGCACTATCACTACTATCGGCAATCACTACTTCGTCACCTGCCTTCAAGCCAGAAATAACCTCGGCAGTGATACGATTATTAAGACCAACCCGAATTTCTTTTTCTACCGCATTGCCTTCGCTATCCACCACTTTAACTGTAGCAGGCTTGCCTCTTTGTCTATTGGGGTCAGTAGGGCGGGCAGCTTTATCCCTGCCATTTGTGGCTTGACCATCTAACGGTCTATCACCTGATCTGGCATTATTGGAATGTGTTTTGTCAGAAGTTGCATTGCTTGTAGTTGCAGTGTTTGAAACTGAGGTGCTTGAAGCTGCATTGCCTGTAGCTTGACGATTACCACGTTTGCCTTTTTGATTGCTGGATTGAATCGCTGCTGCAGGAATAGTGAGCACATTTTTAGCTTCATTAAGCACAATATAAACCTGTGCAGTCATATCAATGCGCAATCTGCCATCCGTATTTGGTACATCGAATAAAGCATTATAATAAATAGCACTACTGCTACTTGAGCTGCTTGCACTATTATTGCTTTCGGTGGTAATGGAATCTGGCGCAGGTTCAATAGCGCGCAAGCTGGCATAAATCTTGTTGTCTGGTTCGCCCAGGGTCGTAAAATAGACTGTTTGTCCCTGATTAATGCGCATCACATCAGCTTCACTGACCTGTGCTTTAATGGTCATGGTGTCAAGCTGTGCTAATTTAACAATGGTAGGGGCAGACTGATTGGCGTTAACGGTTTGGCCTTCTTCAGTCACAATAGCCACTACCGTGCCATCAATTGGGGCTGTAATACGGGTGTACCCCACATTTTCTTGGGCAGTAGATACAGCAAGTCTAGTTTGCTGAATTTGTGCATCAATGGCTTTGATATTGGCTTGTGCAGTTTCTAGTGTGGCCTGGGCGGATTCATATTCTGCACGTGAGGTCGCATCCTGCGCGAGCATATCTTTTTGTCGCTTAAAGATGAGTTGTGCTTCTTTTAAGGCTGCCAGTCGCGTTGCTTTCTGTGCTTCCAGATTATCAATAGCAGCTTCCTGATTTCTTAAGTCGTTTTCTTGACGGACAGAATCAATCTGGGCAATCAATTGTCCCTGTTTTACTTCATCCCCCAGTTGAACATACATTTTTTTAACTTGCCCAGAAACCTGTGCACCAACACTGACCAGTTGTCGTGCCTGCAAGGTTCCAGTCGCTAAAACAGTATCCTCAATATCGCCTTTTACTGCCTGAGCAGTAATATATTGCGGTTTTTGCTCTTTAGGCTTGAGCATTCGCCAGCCAATAATAGCAATAATTACAATGGCAAGAATAATAAAAAATACTTTTAATGGCTTTAATTTTAACGACATAACAACATCAGCTTAATTTTGATTCCCTAAACTATAAGCAGCGATAGACCCATGAGCGTGAGCTAATTGTATACTTATGTAATAAAGAGTTAACCAATTGTATGTTGGTTTTACATATGCAGATTTTGCATATAGAACGGATATAGTTTTTTTGTTCGGCCAGTTGGCTATAAATAGCCTGTTCAGAATCACTTAAGAAAAATAAGCTATTATTAATTAGGTAAAAACGGCATAATCGCTTAAAAAGCATCCAATACAGCCTCATTTAATTTTAAAAATGTATGCGACCAAAGTATAAGCTTAAAAAAATACCGCTTTCTTATTGGTTGTCATAAAAAATCTTTGCTTTATGAGTGGGTAAAAATTAAACAAATAATGCTGGATTCATAAAAGCTTGCGCTTATCGATGGCTAGAAACTTGACATGATAATCGGGTACAATTCCCTGCATTCTTAATGGATTTGGTTTTTAATAGCCAAATGTATCTTACCTACCAAAATTATTTGGCCTGCCAGGAGCTGTCCCCGCATGAGTGCCATTACTCCATATGACTGGGCCATTGTGGCTTTTGTTATCGTCGTCGTACTTTTGTGCGCCTTCATGCTGACTGTTCCCTTACTACTTGGTGGTAAGGCGTGGGGTCGCGCCAAGAATGAACCTTTTGAATCTGGTGTGGTTGGCGCAGGTGGCGCGCGCTTGCGTTTATCTGCCAAATTCTATCTGGTTGCTATTTTCTTTGTGGTATTTGATCTTGAAGCCCTGTACTTATATGCATGGGCGGTATCAGTGCGTGAAGTAGGCTGGATTGGCTTTTGGACAGCAGCTATTTTTATTGCCGTGCTGCTCATTGGTTTGATCTACGAACTAAGCACAGGATCCCTAAACTGGTCGCCTGCTGATCGCCGCAAACGCGCTGGAATTATACCCAATGTTGGCTCTCCCAACATGGATCTGGCAGCTATCACTCGCTTTAACAATATTGAAGAGCTGGAAACCGACCCTACAGGTAAAGTGCCAGCCCAGTTGTCTGGCAAGCTATCTGGCACAAACACGTCCCGTACTGATCGGGTTGCGTCCCAAGCCTCTGTGAAGGAGTAATGCGGCATGAAATATACATTAACCCGCGCTAACCCCAGTGCTGAGCATTCTCCAATGCAGGATCATGAAGTTGTTCATGATCCGTTAAGTGAAGAAGTTAATAAAAACGTGTTTATGGCACGTCTGGAAGACATGTTGCACTCCTCAGTCAACTGGGGGCGTAAAAATTCGCTGTGGCCGTATAACTTTGGTACGTCTTGCTGTTATGTAGAATATGCCACCACCTTAACTGGCGTGCATGATATGTCGCGTTTTGGTGCAGAGGTTATTCGGGCATCACCGCGTCAAGCTGACTTGATGATTGTGGCAGGAACTTGCTTTATTAAAATGGCGCCCGTCATTAAACGTCTTTATGAGCAAATGCTTGAGCCAAAGTGGGTGATTTCCATGGGTGCCTGTGCTAACTCTGGTGGTATGTACGATATTTATTCTGTGGTACAAGGGGTGGATAAAATTATCCCTGTTGATGTGTATGTACCAGGTTGCCCACCGCGCCCTGAAGCGTTATTGCAGGGTTTGATGCTACTACAGGATCAAATTCAAAAAGAGCGTCGTCCGTTATCTGCGGTTATTGGTGATGATTTAAAACCAATCTATCGTCCAAAAATGCAGCCAGAGCGTGACCGTAAGCAAGCAGCACGAATTGCAGTCACTAATTTACGCTCACCTGATGAGGTAAAGTAAGAAGTAGCTGTTTGTGTTGCAGTATGAACACTATGTATTAAGAAGTGAGCATCAAGTTAAACAGTGTTTGACTGCGTGGTAAGGCCACAAATGGTAGTGCTGCGCAAGATGCCTGAGGTGTGCGATACGCCTTGTACTGTTAAGCTGGAAATGGCTTTAAAGCAAGGTGCTCGTGTACTAGCCAGTGTAGTTGATTGTCATAATCGCTACTCGCCAGAATCTGTAGTAAATAGGAAGCCTAACCAATGGCTGAAGAACAAATTGTTTTGCCTGAGTCAACGCCTGTTGACGCACGCCCTGCGTTTGCAATTGTAGAAGAGCTACGCACCAAATTTGGTGATTCGTTAAGGCTTCAAACCACTTTTGAGGGTTTTCCTACCCTGTGGGTTGAGCGTTCTCAGTTACTTGAGGTGTTGATGTTCTTGCGTACGGTGCCAAAGCCCTACGTAATGCTATTTGACTTGTCGGCTGTGGATGAGCGCCTGCGTACCCATCGTGAGGGTTTGCCGCCTTCCGATTTTACCGTGTTCTACCATTTGCTGTCGCTTGAGCGTAATTCAGACATCCGTATTAAAATTGCGCTGTCGGAAAGTGACCTTAATGTGCCAACGGCAACGCGTATCTGGCCGAATGCCAACTGGTATGAGCGCGAAGCGTATGACATGTTCGGCATCAACTTTGATGGTCATCCCATGTTGCGCCGTATTTTGTTGCCAACCTATTGGGAAGGTCATCCGCTGCGTAAAGATTATTCAGCCCGTGCCACAGAATATACACCGTACTATTTAGATAAAGCCAAGCAAGACTTTGAGCAGGAAGAGCTGCGTTTTGTGCCTGAAGACTGGGGCATGAAGCGTGGTAATCGGGATGAGGACTTTATGTTCTTAAACCTGGGGCCTAACCACCCTTCTGCGCATGGTGCCTTCCGTGTAATCCTTCAGTTAGATGGCGAAGACGTTGTCGATAGTGTGCCAGATATTGGTTATCACCATCGCGGTGTAGAGAAAATGGGCGAGCGTCAAACATGGCACTCGTTTATTCCCTATACCGACCGAGTTGATTACTTGGGCGGTGTCGCGCAAAACATGCCGTATGTATTGGCAGTTGAGCAAATGGCGGGTATTACCGTACCAGATCGCGCGCAAGTGATTCGCGTCATGCTGACTGAGCTTTTTCGCATCAATAACCATTTACTTTATATGGGTACGGCAATTCAGGATGCTGGTGGTATGACCCCAGTGTTTTACATGTTTGCCGACCGTCAAAAAGTTTACGATGTGATTGAAGCCATTACTGGTTTCCGTATGCATCCAGCGTGGTTCCGCATTGGTGGTACAGCCGCTGATTTGCCTAATGGCTGGGATAGGCTGGTACGTGAATTACTAGACTGGATGCCAAGTCGCTTAAAAGAATATAAAAAAGCAGCGCTGCAAAACAGTGTCATGATTGGCCGTACCCGTAATGTGGCGCAATATGATGCCAAACAAGCACTGGCTTGGGGTGTCACAGGTACTGGTTTGCGTGCAACAGGCATTGATTTTGATGTGCGCAAGGCACGTCCATATAGTGGCTATGAAAATTTTGATTTTGAAGTGCCGCTTTGCTATCACGGTGATGCGTATGACCGTATTTTGGTGCATTACGAAGAAATTTGGCAATCAATGCGCATTATTGAGCAATGTTTAAATAATATGCCTTCTGGTGCACACAAAGCTGACCATCCACTGGCAGTACCACCACCGAAAGATAAAACCCTGCATGACATTGAAACCTTGATTACCCACTTCTTAAGTGTATCTTGGGGTCCTGTGATGCCAGCTGGTGAAGCAAGTGTGATGACGGAAGTGGTCAAAGGGGCAAGTAATTATTACTTAACCTCGGATAAATCAACCATGAGTTATCGTACCCGTATCCGCACACCAACTTTCCCGCACCTGCAACAAATTCCTTCTGTCATTAATGGCAGTCTGGTGTCCGATTTGATTATTTATCTGGCGACCATCGATATTGTAATGGCCGACGTGGATCGCTAAGGGTAGAAGGGAATAGGGCAAAAAACCATGATGATTTTGACTGACAAAAAACCGCGCGTCAATGTAGAAGCAATTCTGACCACGCAAGAAATACATGATATTGAGCATCAAATTGCGCATTATCCTGATCCACGTGCCGCCTCACTTGATGCTTTAAAAATTGTGCAAAAGCGCAATGGCTGGGTTAATGATGGGCAAGTGGCTGCTATTGGCCAAATGCTGGGTATTCCAGCGTCTGATGTTGAAGGCGTGGCGACTTTTTATAACCGTATTTATCGCCGCCCTGTGGGTCGTAACGTGATTTTGCTGTGCGATTCCATTGCCTGCTTTTTGATGGGTGCCGAATCTTTGGCAGAAGCCTTTAAGCAGCATTTGGGCATTGAGTATGGCCAAACCACAGCAGATGATCGCTTTACCTTATTGCCCATTTGCTGTCTGGGTAACTGTGATAAAAGTCCAACGCTGATGATTAATGATGATACGCATGATCTGGTTGGTATTCATGATATTTCTGCGTTACTGGAGCAATATGTATGACCACAGCAATAAATAACGGTGCTTTTAATACGGAGCCTCGTCCCATACATGGCAACGGTACAGCAGAAACCCATCCATTAACCTGGCGTTTAAAGCATAATGATTTAGTGCATGACATTGACCTGTATGAATCATTAGATGGTTATGCAGGTATGAAAAAAGCATTAAGCATGACACCTGCTGAAGTGCAAGATGTGGTTAAAGGGGCAACGGTCAAAGGGCGTGGCGGCGCAGGTTTCCCAGCAGGGATCAAGTGGTCACTCATGGCACCAAACGACGGTGGCCCGCGTTACCTGATTTGTAATGCCGATGAAATGGAGCCAGGTACGTTTAAAGACCGCCTGCTCATGGAAAAACTGCCGCATCAGCTCATTGAAGGGATGATCATTGCAGGCTATACGCTTGAAGCCACGCAAGGTTATATCTTTATTCGTGGTGAATACATCGAAGCTGCCAAATATTTAAATGCAGCATTAGAACAGGTTCGTGCCAAAGGATATTTGGGCGACAACATTCTTGATACGGGTTGGCATTTTGATATTCATGTGCACACAGGTGCAGGGCGTTATATTTGTGGTGAAGAAACTGCACTGATTAACTCGCTAGAAGGCCGCCGTGCTAATCCCCGTACCAAACCACCATTTCCACAGGTGGCTGGTGCATGGGGTCGTCCGACCATTGTGAATAACGTAGAGACTTTTAATAACCTGCCAGCCATTTTGCTCCGTGGACCTGAGTGGTATATCAATTTATCCGCGCATAAAAGTAAAGATCCAGGTACCAAAATTTATGGCGCATCAGGCAAAGTGCGCTTCCCAGGATTATGGGAGCTGCCTTTTGGTACGACCGCACGCGAAGTGATTGAGCAGTATGCAGGCGGCATGCGTGAGGGTTTAACTTTAAAAGCATGGTTGCCAGGTGGCGCATCGACTGACTTTTTAACACCTGAACATCTGGATATCCCTATGGATGCCGATAGCATCATGAAAGCAGGGTCGCGTTTGGGTACGTGTTTGCTGATGGTGGTGGATGAAACGCAGTGCATGGTGGCTTTATCACGCAATTTACAGGAATTTTTTGCACGGGAATCCTGTGGCTGGTGTACTCCATGCCGTGATGGTTTGCCATGGGCGGTAAAAGCATTGTCTGGCATTGAACAGAAGCGTGGCAAGATTGAAGATATTGGCCACTTGCAAGAGCTCACCAAAAACTTATGGATTGGTAAAACTTTTTGTGCGCATGCCCCTGGTGCGATGGAACCACTGCAAAGTGCCCTAAAATATTTCCGCAGCGAGTTTGAAGCATTAATTCCACAGGATAATGTGCCTGTAGAGTCAATTGTTCAAATGAGCAACGTTAAGCAAGCTTAAGGAACCAGACGATGGCTACAATACATGTCGATGGTAAAGACTTTGAAGTTGACGGATCAGAGAACCTCTTGCAGGTTTGTCTATCCTTAGGACTTGATATTCCATATTTTTGCTGGCATCCGTCGCTAGGTTCAGTCGGCTCGTGCCGTCAGTGTGCCGTCAAGCAATTTGCCAACGCCGATGATACGCGCGGCCGTTTGGTGATGTCGTGCATGACACCAGCCGCCAACGATACTTATATCTCTATTGAGGATGACGAAGCCAAAGCGTTTCGTGCTACCGTGGTGGAATATTTAATGACCAATCATCCGCACGATTGTCCTGTGTGCGAAGAGGGTGGTCATTGTCATCTGCAAGATATGACGGTGATGACGGGTCATGATCGTCGTCGCTATCGTTTTACCAAGCGCACGCATCATAACCAGGATTTAGGGCCGTTTATCGCCCATGAAATGAATCGCTGTATTGCCTGCTATCGTTGTGTGCGTTACTACAAAGATTATGCTGGCGGTACCGATTTAGGCGTGTATGGTTCTGCGTCTAACGTTTATTTTGGCCGTGAAACAGACGGTGTGCTAGAAAGTGAGTTTTCTGGTAATTTGGTTGAAGTCTGTCCAACAGGCGTGTTTACCGATAAAACCCATTCTGAACGCTATAACCGTAAATGGGATATGCAATATGCGCCCAGTATTTGCCAGGGTTGTTCATCAGGTTGCAATATTTCCCCAGGTGAGCGTTATGGTGAAGTACGCCGCGTTGAAAATCGCTTTAATGGTTCAGTAAACCAGTACTTTTTGTGTGATAAAGGCCGTTTTGGCGTCGGGTATGTGAATCGTCGTGACCGCCCACGTCAGCCACAGTTAAATGTTGAAAACCGCACCTTAACTATTAGCATTGACGAAGCTTTGGATCAAACAATTGCAAGCTTAAAAGGCCAGAAAGTACTGGGGATTGGTTCACCTCGTGCCAGCCTTGAGAGCAATTTTGCGCTGCGTGAACTGGTAGGGAGTGAGAATTTCTCTACGGGCATGAATCAGCAAGAGCAGCAGTTAGTTGAGTTGGCTGCAAATCTGATGCAAACCGAAGGAATTTATAACCCGAGTTTGCGAGAGCTTGAAAGTTATGATGCAGTGCTTATTTTGGGTGAAGATTTAACCCAGACTGCGCCTCGCATGGCTTTATCAGTACGTCAAGCAGCTAAAAATAAAGCGCTTGAAATGGCAAGTGATCGTAAAACACAAGGTTGGTTGGCTGAACCAGTAGCACGTATTGCGCAGGATGCCAAAAGCCCAGTATATATATTAAGCGCAGTGGAAACACGCTTAAGCGATGTGGCAGAAGGGCAGTGCGTTGCTTCACCAAATGACATTGCGCGTCTAGGCTTTGCCATTGCTGCTGCAATCAAATCTGAAGCCATGACTGCCGATATTGCTGATGATGCCAAAGTGTTTGCTTTGGAAGTGGCACGTCAGTTAAAACATGCCAAAAAGCCTTTAATTATTTCAGGTACAAGTTTGTTAGAGCCTGCATTGATGGAAGCAGCGGCACAAATTGTGTTAAATTTAGGTGCTGATAGTGCAGGTCAAAGTAAGGCAGGTTTAACACTGGTTGTGCCAGAAGTGAACTCCATGGGCTTGGCGTTAATGGGTGGTATGCCGCTAGAGCAAGCTTTTGCGCAACACTACGATGCATTGGTAATTGTTGAAAATGACTTGTATCGTCGTTTGCCAGCCAGTCAGGTAAAAGCTGCACTGGCCAAAACCCAGCAAATTATTGTGCTTGATCATCAGGATACGCCAACCCTTCGTAAAGCCTCCATTGCATTGTCAGCAGCCAGTTTTGCCGAGGGCGATGGTACAGTCGTGAGTCAGGAAGGCCGTGCGCAGCGTTACTTCCAGGTCTATGACCCAGCGTATTACAATCCAGATATTCATATTAAGGAAAGCTGGCGCTGGCTACATGCGGTGCATACTGGCATTCAAGGACAAGCCATCGACTGGACGGTGCTAGATGATGTGGTTGAAGCGGTTGCTGCTAAAATTCCAGCACTTGAAGGTATTTTAGAGGTTGCTCCAGATGCAGGCTACCGCGTTCATGGCTTAAAAATCGCGCGTGAACCACGTCGCTATTCTGGTCGTACTGCCATGCGTGCCAATATTTCTGTGCATGAGCCAAAACAGCCATCTGATCTGGACTCTGCCTTGACCTTTTCTATGGAAGGTTATGTAGGGCCGCAAGAATCGTCCTCACTCATTCCATTTGCCTGGGCACCAGGCTGGAACTCACCGCAGTCGTGGAATAAGTTTCAGGATGAAGTGGGTGGACATTTAAAAGCAGGTGACCCTGGTGTACGTCTGTTTGACCGCTTACCCAAACGTCCTGCGCGTAGTTTTGTGGCACCCTCACCAATTTCAGAGTCACTAAACACCTATCGCTTAGTGCCAGTGCATCATATTTTTGCCAGTGGTGAGATGACAGCCCGTGCGCCAGTGATGAAAACTCGAATACCTGAGCCAGCATTTAGCGTGGGTATAGAGGACGCGCAACGCTTAAACTTACAAGAAGGTCAACGCCTCAATGTAAAAGTGGGCGAACATACCATTAACCTGCCTGTTAAATTGGTTGAAAACCTGCCATTTGGTTATGTGGGTTATCCAGTTGGACAAGCACCTGTGATTAGTCTGGCAGATCCAGTGGCATTAAGCACTGATGCTGCGGCAGTGGGAGTCTAACATGCGGGTTGATCCTTCAATTCCAACATTTTTAAACGACTATATGACAGTCAATCAATGGCAGACCACATTTATGGTGGTGCAGGCGATTGTCATTTTGTTGGTGGTGGTGCTGTTTGCTGCCCTGCTTAGCTTTATTGAACGACGCTTACTGGCACTGTGGCAGGATCGTTATGGTCCTAACCGTGTCGGCCCAGGCGGGATGTTCCAGATTGTTGCCGACATGCTGAAAATCATGTTTAAGGAAGACTGGACACCAAAGTTTGCCGATAAAACTATTTTCCGTATGGCACCTGGTATTGCCATGGCCACGGCAGTGTTGTCGTTTATGGTTATTCCAATTAGCCCAAGCCTTGGTGTTGCTGATTTAGATATCGGCTTGTTGTTCTTTATGGCAATGGCAGGTATTGCAGTGTACGCGGTATTGTTCGGTGGCTGGTCTTCCAACAATAAATATTCCCTGCTGGGTGGCTTACGTTCAGCAGCCCAAACCATTTCTTATGAAGTATTTTTAGGCTTATCGCTGATGGGCGTGGTGGCCATTGCTGGTTCCTTTAACTTGCGTGAAATTGTCGAATCCCAGCGCGATTTGTGGAATATTGTCCCGCAGTTTTTGGGCTTTTGTATTTTTGCCATTGCTGGTGTTGCGGTGACGCATCGTCATCCATTTGACCAGCCAGAAGCAGAGCAGGAACTTGCCGAAGGTTATCATATTGAATATGGCGGTATGAAGTGGGGGATGTTCTTCGTTGCCGAATATGTCAACGTGGTGGTTATTTCAGCCTTAATTACCGTCTTGTTTTTTGGCGGCTGGCTGGCACCCTTCAATCTGGAAATTCCATTTATCCCGCCATTGTTCTGGTTTATTGTCAAAACACTCTTTTTTGTCATGATGTTTGTATTGGCACGCGGCTCGCTGATGCGTCCGCGCTATGATCAAGTGATGAACTTTGGCTGGAAAGTCTGTTTGCCATTGACGTTAATAAATCTGCTGGTAACCGCGGCAGTTATTTTAAACAACCATTTGGCTTAAGGACGCAAGGTGAACATGATGACAAACATTTTTGCTTCCTTTTGGAAGGTGATCGTTGGCGCAGGAACCATTGTACGTAGTTTGTTCATGGTATTTACCCACGCCTTTCGCAAGCGCGATACGATTTTGTACCCTGAAGTGCCAGCCGAGCAAATTGCACCACCGCGCTATCGCGGCCGTATCGTATTAACGCGCGATCCTGATGGTGAAGAACGTTGCGTTGCTTGTAACTTGTGTGCGGTTGCGTGTCCAGTAGGCTGTATTTCACTACAAAAAGCAGAAAAAGAAGATGGCCGCTGGTATCCAGAGTTTTTTCGGATTAACTTTTCACGCTGTATTTTTTGTGGGATGTGCGAAGAAGCTTGTCCAACCACAGCCATTCAGCTGACACCAGATTTTGAGATGGGTGAGTACGTGCGCCAAGATTTGGTTTATGAAAAGCAGCACTTGCTGATTTCAGGGCCAGGCAAATATCCAGACTATAACTTTTATCGGGTTGCGGGTATGGCGATTGATGGCAAACCTAAAGGCGCAGCAGAACGTGAGTCTGCACCTGTTGATACACGGAGCTTACTGCCATGATTTGGCCATTTTATGTGATGGCCATTGTGGCCTTGATCTCAACGTTACGGGTAGTTACCAATACAAATCCTGTGCATGCTTTGCTCAATTTAATTGTGTCTTTATTGGCAGTTGCAGGCATCTTCTTTATTGTGGGCGCGCCCTTTGCAGGAGCGCTTGAAGTTATTGTGTATTGTGGCGCCATTATGGTGCTATTTGTGTTTGTAGTAATGATGCTGAACTTAGGCTCGCAAACATCACACCAGGAAAAACTCTGGCTTAATTCTGCGGCCTGGACAGTACCTGCTTTGCTGACCTTTTTACTGGGTTTGGCGTTGGTGTGGATGCTGACTTATGGCGATACCAGTGCGCATCCAGCCCTAGCTACTCAACCTGTTGATGCTAAACAAGTAGGCATTGCGTTATTTGGCCCGTATTTATTACTGGTAGAAATTGCTGCCTTATTATTATTGGCTGCGCTAGTTGCAGGCTTTCATTTGGGTAAACGTGATGTTGACTTGTCGGATGAAAGCAACCGTGAAAATAGCAATGAAAAATCCAATTTAGACAAGCATAGCGAGGTGCAACCATGATGGCTGCAATTCCTTTAGAGCATGGTTTGATTCTGGCAACCTTATTGTTTGCACTGGGACTATATGGCGTGATGGTTCGCCGCAACCTTATGTTTATGCTCATGAGTCTGGAAATTATGATGAACGCTGCCGCATTGGCATTTGTGCTGGCGGGCAGTGTTTGGGGGCAACCTGACGGACAAATCATGTTTATTCTGATTTTAACGCTGGCTGCGGCAGAGGCCTGTATCGGCTTGGCAATCGTGCTTCAATTTTATCATCGCTTCCAGCACCTGGACGTTGATGCAGCTAGTGAGATGCGCGGATGAGCCTACTGTATTTAACCATTATTTTCCCGCTCATTGGCTTTATTTTACTGGCTGGTCTGCGTGATCAAATTTCTGAAAAAATGGCAGCTATTATTGGCGTCGGGTCGATGGGTTTATCAGCCCTGACTGCTGCCTATGTGGCTGTTGATTTTTTAAGCTATAGTGCACAAAGTGGCTATTATCACCAGATCTTATGGACATGGTTCAGCATTGGTGATTTTTCCCCAAGTTTTGGCTTGCAGCTTGATGGCCTGTCTTTAATCATGCTGAGCATGGTGACTGGGGTTGGCTTTTTAATTCACTTGTTCGCTTCATGGTATATGCGTGGCGAAGAAGGTTTTGCACGATTCTTTTCCTACTTTAACTTGTTTATCGTCAGTATGTTGTTGTTAGTACTGGGCGATAACTTGTTAGTGCTGTTTTTGGGTTGGGAAGGCGTGGGCTTATGCTCCTACCTTTTAATTGGTTTTTATTATAAAAATCCAAGCAATGGTTTTGCCGCCATTAAGGCATTTACCGTTACCCGAGTGGGTGACGTGCTGTTGCTGATTGGTTTATTTATCCTGTTTCGTGAATTTAACACGCTGGATATGTATGAAATTACCAGACGCGCGCCTGAAGTCTTAACCAGTGGCAGCCCTGCCGTGACGTGGGCGTGCCTGATGTTATTGGGCGGTGCGGTGGGTAAATCAGCACAATTGCCATTACAAACCTGGTTGGCCGATGCGATGGCGGGGCCTACCCCAGTATCTGCATTAATTCACGCAGCAACAATGGTGACAGCAGGCGTTTATTTAATTGCCCGTATGCACCCTGTGTTTCAGCTTGCACCAGATGTACTGTATTTTGTTGGCGTTATTGGAGCCATTACCTTGCTTATGGCAGGTTTTGCAGCACTGGTACAAACTGATATCAAGCGTGTATTGGCTTATTCCACCATGAGTCAATTGGGTTATATGTTTTTAGCACTGGGTGCAGAAGCATATCAGGCTGCTGTATTTCATATGCTGACCCATGCGTTCTTTAAGGCGTTGTTATTCTTGTCATCAGGTGCAGTAATTATTGCCTGTCACCATGAGCAAAACATTTTTAAAATGGGCGGCTTATGGAAAAAAATTCCGTTTGTATACGCCTGCTTCTTGGTAGGTGGCGGCGCACTGGCTGCGTTACCATTTATTACGGTCGGCTTTTATTCTAAAGATGAAATTTTATGGCAGGCATGGGCGGCTGGTCATCCAGAATTATTCTGGGCAGGTATTGTTGGCGCGTTCTTAACTTCTATTTATACGTTCCGCTTAATCTGGCTAGTATTTCATGGGGAAGAAAAAACCCATGCGCATAAAATCGAAGGTGTTAGCTATTGGTTACCTTTAGCTATTTTACTGGTGCTTTCAACATTTATTGGCGCGTTGCTACAGCATCCAGTGGGTCATGTGCTAAACAGTGTATTGCCTGAGTTTGTGGTTAACCCTGCGATTGCTGGCGATAAACACTTTGCAGAATATACGGCGGTAGGTGTGGCACTATTAGGCATACTGGTTGGCGTGGTGTTATTTGCTTTTAAATATGATGCGGTGAAAAAGCTAGCCAATACTTCCTTTGGGGCAGGTGTTGCTCATATCTGGCGCAATGCCTGGGGCTTTGATGCCTTATATCATCTCATATTTGTAAAACCTTATTTAATGATTGCGCGCTTACTGGGTCGTGATCCTGTTGATAATGCGTGGAGTGCGTTACCTGCGGTCGTAAAAGCAGGCAACAGCTTTAGCACCAAGCGTCAAACAGGTTCATTACGTGGTTATGCCGCTGCAATTACACTGGGCGCGGTAATATTGCTCATGATACTTATTGTGATTCAGGTACTGGGGAAATAAGATGCCAGAAATTTTAACTCCAAATAACCTGATCTTGCCTGCACTGATTTTAATACCCTTTATCGCAGGTTTTCTATGCTGGGTATTTGAAAAAGTCAGTATTCGGGCACCACGCTGGATTGCGCTGATTGGCATGGTCATTACCTTTGCCTTGACCATTCAACTGTGGTTAAGCGGTCATTATGGTGAAACCACTGCCATTGTGGTGCAGTCGGGAACATTGCCAGTTTGGCAGGCTGAATTTATGCTGCCGTGGATTCCCATGCTGGGCATTAGTTTCCATTTGGCATTAGATGGCTTGTCGCTGCTGATGGTGGTATTAACGGCATTCATTGGTGTATTGGCAGTTGGCTGTTCCTGGAACGAGATTCAAAAGAATGTGGGCTTTTTCCACCTAAACTTATTATGGAGTTTAGGCGGGGTTATTGGCGTATTCCTAGCCATTGATATGTTCCTGTTCTTTTTCTTCTGGGAAATGATGCTGGTGCCAATCTACTTCCTGATTGCACTATGGGGACACTCAGGCTCAACGGGTCGTTCACGGGTTTATGCCGCCACCAAGTTCTTTATTTATACCCAGGCCTCTGGCTTAATTATGCTCGTGGGTATTTTGACGCTGGTATTGATCAACTTTACCCAAACGCAAACCCTGTCTTTTGATTATATGCACCTGTTGGGCACAACATTACCGTACGGGTTTGAGTATGGCTTAATGCTGTGTTTCTTTATTGCATTTGCTGTGAAGTTACCTGTGGTGCCATTTCATGGCTGGCTACCAGATGCACATGCACAAGCACCAACCGCAGGTTCGGTTGACCTTGCAGGTATTTTAATTAAGACTGCTGCTTATGGTTTGCTACGTTTTGTATTGCCGTTATTCCCGCATGCTTCTGCTGATTTTGCCAACATTGCCATTATTTTAGGCTTAATTGGTATTTTCTACGGGGCATGGCTGGCTTTCCAGCAAACCGACATGAAACGCCTATTGGCTTATACCAGCGTGTCACACATGGGCTTTATTTTGCTGGCAATTTACGCTGGACATTTAATTAGCTTGCAAGGCGTAATGCTGATGATGCTGGCACATGGTTTGTCTTCTGCCGCCTTGTTTATTATGGCAGGTCAGGTGTACGAGCGTTTGCATACGCGCGATTTAACCCTGATGGGTGGTATGTGGGGTCAGTTCCGCTATTTGCCATTTTTCCTGATGTTCTTTAGTGCCGCCTTAATGGGGATTCCTGGTACAGGTAACTTTATTGCAGAATTCCTGATTTTATTGGGATCATTTGATAAATATCCTGGCTTTACTATTATAGCGACCGTAAGTCTAGTATTTGCAGGCTTATATACGCTGATCATGATCCATAAAGCCATGTTTGGTCAGCCGCATGGTTCTCAGCAATCGCTAACACAGCCTTTAAAAGATCTGGATAAGCGTGAAATTTCTATGTTACTGGTGATGGCAGTTGGCCTGATCTGGCTTGGTCTTTTCCCGCAGGATGTCTTAAATACTTCGCACTTGAGCATGCAATGGCTGAGTAATTCTTATCAGCATCCACTATTTATGACGCCTGATATTTCACCAGTTAACAGCGTGGAGATTCAGTAACCATGGACATGATTTCTACTGACATGGCTTCTACGCTTATGCCTTTAGCTCCCGTAGCCATTGTTGGCATTACTGCCATCGTGGTAATGCTGCTTGTTGCTATTAAGCGCAACCATGACCTCATTGCGACAGCAACGGTCATTGGTCTTAACGCTGCGGTAGCTTGTATCATTTGGCAGGTTTTTTTCCTGC
Source organism: Pseudomonadota bacterium (assembly GCA_023393635.1). Classification (GTDB taxonomy): domain Bacteria; phylum Pseudomonadota; class Gammaproteobacteria; order Pseudomonadales; family Moraxellaceae; genus Alkanindiges. The sequence continues at coordinate 24,396 of JAEWKT010000016.1, read as the reverse complement.
AAACTGGTCCACAGGCAGTCATGGGCTTATTTGTTGTTGATGGCTTTGCCTTATTCAATATGACCCTGGTTTTGGTTGCTGGGCTAGCTTGCTGTACGTTAGCGCATGCTTATATTGATAGTTATACCAGCAACCGTGAAGAACTTTATATCCTGCTGCTCATTGCGGTGGCAGGTGCAATGGCACTTACGGCAAGCAGTCATATGGCATCTTTCTTCCTCAGTCTGGAGCTGATGTCGATTCCAACTTATGGCTTGCTGGCTTATACCCATGAGCGCAGTAAATCGCTGGAATCAGGGATTAAGTACCTTGTACTATCTGCGACTGCTTCGGCTGCCTTACTCATGGGCATGGCGTTCTTGTATAGCTATACGGGTACCATGGATTTTAGAAATCTTGGCACTGTATTAGTACAAGTATTGCATGAGCCTATTGTGGTCATGGGCATGGGTCTCATGATTGTGGCCATTGCATTTAAACTATCACTAGCACCGTTTCATGCCTGGACACCTGATGTGTATCAAGGTGCACCTGCACCAGTGGCTACGTTTTTAGCCACAGTGAGCAAGGTGGCTATGCTGGTGGTTGCCCTGCGGTTTTTACTGGTATCTGCATCATTGGCAATGGAAGGGGTAACCACCGTACTTACCGTGATTGCTGTATTATCTATTTTGGTAGGTAACTTACTGGCAGTGCGTCAAGTCAATTTAAAGCGTTTATTGGGTTATTCTTCAATTGCCCATTTTGGTTATATCTTAATTGCTATTATCTGCCTAGGCGTATCATCAGTGGCTACGGTAAGCATTTATTTAGTGACTTATGTACTAACCACCATTGGCGCATTTGGTGCAGTAGCCTTAATGTCGAGTCCATACGGCACAAACGATGCTGAATCCATTGCTGATTACCGTGGCTTATTCTGGCGTCGCCCTGTATTAACTGCCGTGCTGACGGTCATGATGCTGTCATTAGCGGGTATTCCATTAACTGCAGGCTTTATTGGTAAGTTTTTTGTGGTCATGGCGGCTGTGCAAAATATGAGCTGGTTCTTGGCTGCCATGGTGATTGTGGGTAGTGCGATTGGTTTATATTATTACCTGCGTGTGATGGTGGTGCTATATATGACGCCACCAGATACACCGCGTATTGACGCACAAACCAACTGGGGTGTCAAAGCTGGCGGTATTATGGTGCTAGTGGCGTCTTTAATGGTGCTGTTACTGGGTGTATACCCACAACCGATGATTAAACTTGCTGCATTAGCGCAAATTGTCGTCATGCAATAAGCCTTATACACTTAAGCCAAAGCCTTAATTTATTTTAAAGTTAATGCTGGTTTTAAAAATGCCTCAATTTGATTGGGGCATTTTTGTTTTTGCCACAAGCGTTTTTGTATTATGATAAACAGGTTCTCATCTCGCAGTTAATTTGCCATGCCAGTTTTTGAAATCACTCATCCGCTTATTCGTCATAAAATTGGCCTGATGCGCCGTGCAGAGATCAGCACCAAAAATTTTAGGGAGTTGGCGCAGGAAATTGCCTCTTTGCTTACCTATGAAGCCACCAAGGATTTGCCGTTAGAGGATGACGTGATTGAAGGCTGGGCAGGGGAAGTTAAAATACAGCGCATTGCAGGTAAAAAAATTACCATCGTGCCCATTTTGCGCGCAGGAATCGGCATGCTGGATGGTGTACTGAGCTTAATTCCCAGTGCAAAGGTTAGTGTGCTTGGTTTAGAGCGCAATGAAGAAACCCTGCAAGCACGTAGTTATTTAGAAAAATTAGCACCTGATATTCATGCCCGTTTGGCGCTAATTATTGATCCAATGTTAGCAACTGGCAACTCACTGGTGACTGCGGTGGATTTATTAAAACACGCAGGCTGCAAAGAAATTCGTGTGATGGTATTGGTTGCTGCGCCAGAAGGCATCGCGCATCTGCATGCGCATCATCCAGATATTAAAATCTATACGGCGTCGATTGATGAGGGCTTAGATGAAAAAAGTTATATCGTGCCAGGCTTAGGTGATGTAGGCGATAAAATATTTGGCACCATTCAAAAGAAAATAATTTTTTAATTGCCATTTTAGCAAGCCATGAGGAAGCAGTTTTAACATGCCAAATTCTTTATTTTCCACTGGCATCAATATTTTAGCAGTAGATTATCAACATGCTGCCCAGGCGCAGGATCTACTTGGCTTACTCAATGCGTATGCGCAAGATCCAATGGGTGGTGGCACCGCTTTAAGTGACTATTGTCAGCAGCATCTCATTGCCAAGTTAAATAATCTTCCAACAGCCTATTCCTGGCTTGCCTATCAGGATGGCAGGGCAGTGGGTTTGCTCAATGCTTTTTTGGGTTTTTCAACCTTTGCCTGTCAACCACTGCTCAACATTCATGATGTGTTTGTACAACCACAAGCCCGTGGTTTAGGTATTTCACGGCAATTGTTTTTAGCAGCTGAACAACAGGCAAAGCAGCTTGATTGCTGCAAAGTCACCCTGGAAGTGCTGGCAGGCAATCGCCATGCCAAAAGGGCTTATCGTGCCTTTGGCTATGATAATTATCAACTGGATGAACACACAGGCACTGCCGAGTTTTGGCAAAAATATCTGGTTTAATCGGGCATACCAGCAGGCGATTGGCTGATCTATGGTTCATTTAAGTATTATTGACACGGCAAAATTCCATAAAGGCTTTTAAACCAGGGCCTTTATATTTTTGGCGATGCACCAGCATAAATAACGGACGTTTTAGTGTCCAAAATGGGGTGTCTAAAATAACCAAATGCCCTTCTTTTGCCAATGGTTCAATGGCCAAACGCGACACGCAAGCAACGCCTAAACCACCTGCCACTACCTTTAAAATTGCCTCATTGTGGCCAAGGGTTAAGCGCAATCTGGCATCGGGTAAGTCTTTGAGCATAATATTGTCAAATACTTCACGCGTGCCTGAACCGACTTCGCGCAAAATCCAGTCAATTTCCTGAAAATCTTTGATCGTCAAGGTTCGGTTAAGTTGCGCCAGTGGATGTTGCGGTGCGCAGCAAACGGCCAATTCATCATCACGCCACGGAAAAGCCTGGAGCTGTGGCAAATGGCAAGAACCTTCAATAAGGCCTAAATCAAGTTGGAACTGGCTGATTGCTTCAATAATTTGACGGGTATTGCCTACTTGAAGTTGTAATTGTGCCTGAGGCTGGAGTTTTAAAAAGTCAGCCATTAGGTCTGGCATTAAATAATCACTAATGGTGAGTGTTGCCCCTAAGCGTAAATCAATGCTTTGCATTTCGCCTTGCGCGGCTTGTTCAAAGGCATCACAACGACCTAAAATTTCCAGGGCTTGTGGCAATAAATAGCGGCCAAGATCATTTAATTGCAGACGTTTGCCCAAGCGGTCAAATAGTGGTGCGCCCAACGCGTCTTCTAAATCTGCCAACGCCATACTGGCCGCACTTTGTGTGAGCCGCACGGCTTCACTAGCACGGGTAACGGTGCCTTCTTGAGCAACAGCAACAAACACTGCCAACTGTCTAAGGGTCATACGCATGCAATATACCTTTTAATAAACGGCATGAGGAAAGATACTGATACATGCTACCATTACCAAGCCATGTAGAGATATAAGCAAGTGATTATGAATGACGATAAATTTACCCGCGAGACAGTATTATCGGTAAGGCGCTGGAGTGCAAATCTATTTAGCTTTACGCTCACGCGGCCAGCGCATTTTCGCTTTAGTGCAGGGCAATTTGCCCGTATTGGCATTGTGGTTGATGATGAAAAAATCTTTAGGGCATATTCAGTGGTGTCCTCTCCATTTGCTGAAGAGCTGGAATTTTTTTCTATTGTGGTGCCCGATGGGGCTTTTACCTCGCGCCTGCAACATTTAAAAGCAGGGGACAATTTATTATTAGAAAAAATACCGTATGGCTTTTTAACCCTGGCGCGCTATCAGCAGCCCTTACCTCAAGATTTATGGTTGCTGGCTACGGGTACTGGTTTGGCACCGTTTTTATCCATGCTGCAAGACTTTGAAACGTGGCAAACATACCAGCAGATTATTTTGGCTTATAGTGTGCGCAGCCGTGACGAGCTGGCGTATGTAAAAGAAATTGAGCAAATTGCAACTACTTTTGGTGACAGCGGTGCAAGCTTTAAGTTTTTGCCGATTATTACACGCGGTGAGCAAACGGGATTAAATCAACGATTGCCGCTATTAATTGAAAATGGGCAGCTTGAGGCACACGCACAATTGAAATTAAACCCTGCCAGCAGCCATGTCATGTTATGTGGTAATCCACAAATGGTAGAAGACACGCGTAATGCCCTTAAGGCTCACGGCCTCACCATGAACCGCCGCGGTGAAGGTAATATTGCAGTGGAAAATTATTGGTGAGGATACGGGTTAAGGTAGAGCTGCAAACGGGCTTGTATAAACAGGCTTGTATAAACAGGACTTAGTGATAATGCGTGTCTAAAAACTCGCGCATGTCTTTTAAGGTGGCATCTAAATCCCAGGCCAGCCATGCAGGTTCAAGCACTGCGGAATAATAGGCGCGTTGCTCATTACTCACTAATACTCGAACGGGGCAATCATCTTCTGCAATGCGCCACGGCAAGATAGCTGCCTCGCCATCAAGTAAAGCAGTTAAGCCACGCAAATCAACAATAAAGGCCACGATATAATCTGGAAAGGCCATCAGTGATAGCTCTTCACAACGCCTGCGCATGTATTCTAAATCATGCCAGTGAAGCGTTGTCTGGTTGCCTTCAAAGGCAATAATACCAATAAGATGACCATCACGAGAGGTATGCAGGCTGCATTGATGAGTGAGAGTAGTAGAAATTTCAAGGCTAACAGGAGTGGTAGAGTAGGGCATAACGTGTTAGCAAATCCAGCCATTGGGCTTAATGTTAAATTTTAGGCAAGTTTGCTGCACAAAGCAAAAGTATTATTGATTCTATCAGTTTTCATCAAATGTCTATTATGTTATTTTATGCGCGTAATACCAACAATTCTTCAAACAAAACAGTAAAATAGCGGGTAAATTATGTTAATTTATGATCCGAAAGAACATCCGTATGATCCCAGTTTAGACCATCCCTTATCACCACGTGGCCGTTTTGGACGCTTAGCTTATCTGGCGTGGTACTTGGTTTTATCTCTTGCAATCATGATCCCTATTATTCTATGGGTTGTGGGGTTTTTTGCGCTTGCTGAAACGGTGAATGATTTAAAAGGAATATTTGCTGCAAGCTTTTTCATCATTTTTATTTTATATATCGTTTTTTTCTACTATGCCATCGTGATTACCATTAGGCGCTTGCATGACCTGAGCCAGACTGGCTGGTTGTCTTTATTAATGTTTGTACCACTGATTAATATTGGGTTTATGCTGTACATCATGTTTGCCAAAGGTGTGCCAGAAAATAACGAGTTCGGTGCACCGCGTCCAAATAGAACCTGGGAAAATGTACTTGGAAAAATTTATATTGTGGTCATGATCATCAGCCTGATTGCCTCAGTTATTTTAGTTATGACAGGGTCGCTTGGGTATATGGATCAAGCTGTGATAGAGCAAATGCAATCTTACTAATCCAGAACCATCCATTTAGTAAACCAATGTTTTTCAGAAAAGCCGATTTTTATGGATCGGCTTTTTTTTATTTTTAGTAGAGTATTTCTTTAATTGTGAAGATGGGCTATAGCTTGAATACGATGATGAAATGCAATTAAAAATTTTATCTACTCTAAATAATTAAAAAATATCAGTTAAATAGCTTGTGTTAATAAAAAGTCCACGAAGCTTGACAAAAAGATTATGAAGGAAACAAAAGCAGTGTTTTTAAATCTGGTTACTTTGTTAAGGTGAGTTGGAGTCATCACTAAGTTGATTTTGTTAAAAAAACTTATTCATGACTTGACCGCTTTAGGGTATTAGTGAGTAGCAACAAGATTACGCACGATAATATTAGACTTAATCAATAAGCGCAAATGTCGTGCGTAAGAATAATGCTACTGATTAATAAAAAATGAATGACCGATTTAAACAAGGGGTTGGCTATGGATAACTTCCAGCACTTCCAGACCACATACGGCGTTCAGCTAGAGCCTATACTTGGTGCAATCGTACTATTACTGATTGGCTGGGTTGTGGCTTTATTAGCTGGCGCAGGTGTAAGAAAATTACTTTCAAAACTTGCAGTGAACAGACACGTCAATTCTTCTACGGGTCATAATACGGATTTTGAGCATATCGCAGGACGCATAGTGTTCTGGTTTATTCTGATCATTGCGATTATTGCCAGCTTTAATGTATTAAATTTACATACGGTGTCGGCACCATTTTCCAATATGGTCGGTGAGGTGCTGTTATTTGTTCCGCGTATTTTATCTGCTGCTGTGCTTGCCCTTGTTGGCTGGGTATTGGCAACACTGGTACGTGCGGGCATCACTCGTGTATTGGCACGCACCACGCTAGATGAACGTTTAAGCGCAGAAGTAGGCGTAGAACCTTTAAGCAACAATATTGGCCAGATCATTTACTGGTTAATTTTATTACTGTTTGTACCGCTCGTGCTGTCTGCACTGGGTTTAAATGGTTTGCTTGCACCAGTCCAAAATCTGGTGAATGATTTACTCTTATTCTTACCTAACCTGTTTGCTGCATTGCTGATTGGTTTTGTGGGTTACTTTGTTGCCAAAATTGTGCGCAACATTGTGACTGGCTTGGTGTCTAGCCTTAACGTCCAGTCTACTGCTGAACGTGCTGGCGTACCAGCAACCACTAACCTGCCTAAGATTGCAGGTTCCATTGTATTTATTTTAATTCTTATTCCAACGCTGATTGCTGCACTGGATGCCTTAAACATTGAAGCGATTTCTCAGCCTGCGATTCGCATGCTAGATCAAATCATGTTTGCTATTCCTAACATTATTGCAGCAGCACTGATTCTAATTATTACCTATGTGGTTGCTAAGTTTGTAGCAGGCATTTTGGTGGGTTTAATCAGTGGTACTGAAGTAGATCGGTTGCCTGCCAAGTTAAATATGCAGCGCTTCTTAGGCAGCATGAGCTTATCGCAAATTATTGGTAAATTAATCGTATTTTTTGCCATGTTGTTTGCGGTGGCTGAAGCAGCCAACCGCCTTGGTTTCGGTCAGGTTAGCGATTTAATCAGTATCTTTATTGCATTTGGTGCCAACATTTTACTGGGTGTTGCTATCTTTGTTATTGGTTTTTGGTTGGCCAATTTACTGGGCAATATTGTAGAGCGTGGTCAGTACAATTACTCCGTATGGCTAGCCAATGTGGTTCGCGTGCTAATTATTGGCTTGGTACTGGCGATGGGTCTACGTGCCATGGGCATTGCAGATTCTATTGTTAATTTAGCCTTTGGATTAACCTTAGGGGCAGTTGCAGTTGCCTTTGCATTGGCGTTTGGTTTGGGTGGCCGCGAGCCAGCTGCACGTTTACTTGATGATATGCTGAATAAAGCAAAAGATCAGGCAAATAAACCCAAGCCACCAACGAATTCAACCATGAGTAATGCAGACATGGAAGTGCCCTTAAGCACCAGTATGGGTTCTCCAGTGGTCAGCCCAGCGGCAACAACGCCACCAACTTCACCGATGACTGGTACGGGCAATGACATTAACAACCCAGGCCTGGATGGTGATTCTATTAACAGCGACCCTACAGATAATTTTCCCAAGGGTTAAATGATGCGCTGCTTTTAGGCAATTGTCTTAAAGCAAAAATCTGTGTCTAAAAAAACCGCTGGTGAGCTATCATCAGCGGTTTTTTTATGTCTATCTGTGAGTTTGGTTGCAATGCTGTTTTTGAAAATCCCTTTTAAACAATGGGGCTAAGGTTGCTTATCTTGCGGTTCAGATTGTTGGTTGGTTCTTTGGTCCATTTCGATGACGCTAAGCTTGCCGTCGCTTTCAATATAAGCGCGTTTCACCTGATGCAATTTATCAATACCTTGCTCGCGTAACTGGCCAAGTAACTCTGCGCGCGTGACATATTCTTTACGCATATTTTTGTGTAACATCTTGCCGTTTTTAACCAGAACAATCGGTTTGGCCTCCATTAAGCGTTCAAACCATGGAAACTTAAAACACAGCCAGTCTAAAAAGAAGTTCCAGAACATTAACGTGGCGACAAGTACAATGCCATCGGGAATGGATTTATATTCACCAGCCATTCCATTTGATGAGGCGTCTGCTAATAAGATTAGTAATAAAATATCCCCTGATTCCAGACCACCAGATTGTCGCCTCAAAATAACTCGGAGCAAAAATATCAGTGCCAGATACATGGTACTGCCACGGATAAAAATTTCTAAAACAGGCACATCAAATGAGAACATGCCTTGCCAGTCAATATCCATATCGAGCTACCTTTTTTAAATAAAGATTAAATAGAGCATGGGATAGTCTTTAGGTATTCAGATCATTTATCTATCAGTTTTAAGTAATTAATGAGCAATAAGTATTTTAACTTGTTTTTAGATAGCAAGTTTTTAAGTGCCACTCTTTAAAAGATTATACACGACGCTAAACCACTTGCCCTGCGGCATAACCTGAAGACCATGCCCACTGAAAGTTATAGCCGCCCAAGTGGCCTGTCACATCCATGACTTCTCCAATAAAATACAAACCTTTTTGTTTGCTGCTTTCCATGGTTTTAGACGAAATCTCATTGGTATCAACACCGCCCAGGGTCACTTCGGCAGTACGATAGCCTTCAGTGCCAGATGGTTTTTGCTCAACCGCATGTAATTTTTGTGCCAGCAGCGTCAGCTCTTTATCTGGCCACTGGTTAAGCGGGCGTTCACTATGGCTTGGCCACAACAATTGTTGTAGCTCCACCACCAGATTTTTAGGCAATAACTCTTGTAGCACGGTACGCAGTAAAAGCTTTGGTTGCTGCTGCTTTTTAGCGATTAACCATTGATCCATTTCTAGTTTGCTAAAAAAATCAATAAAAATAGACGTGCCTGCCTGCCAGTAGTTAGACAGTTGCAAGGCACTTGGGCCACTTAAACCACGATGAGTAAATAATAAATTTTCTACAAAACTAGCATGCTGATTGGATAAAGTGACTTCAGTGGCAATACCTGAAAGTCGTTCGGTGACTTGTTTAAACTGATCAGTAAAGGTAAAGGGAACCAAGCCTGCGCTGGTAGCATACACATGATGGCCAAATTGCTTGGCCAGCGTATAACCAAAACCTGAACCACCCAGTGTGGGAATAGATAAACCACCTGTAGCCACTACCAATGACTGGCATTGATACGCTGTGTTGTCGGTGGTAATGGTAAATTTCTGGCTTTGCTCATCAAAGGTGACTTGAGTGACATGTTGATTGGTTTTTAAGCTGACACCAGCTTGCTCACATTCGCTGAGCAACATGTTTAAAATATCTTTGGCACTATCTACACAAAACAATTGGCCGTGTTTGCGTTCTTCATAGTTAATCTGATATCTGCCGACCAAACTTAAAAAATCCCATTGGGTATAGCGATTCAAGGCAGAAATCACAAAATGCGGATTATGCGAAATATAGTTTTCTGGCTGAACATCAAGGTTGGTAAAGTTACAACGACCACCCCCTGACATCAGAATTTTTTTGCCTATTTTATTGGCGCGCTCTAATACCAATACTTTGCGTCCACGTTGTGCTGCAATTTGTGCACACATCAGGCCTGAAGCACCCGCACCTAAAATAACAATATCGGTTTGCAGCACAGCGGTCATCTACTTATCAAATAAAGCCGCATTCTAACAAACAATTCTGTTGTAGGTTTTGCTAAAAAAGCATGGGTATTGATTAGCAATATATCAGTATTTCTAATACACAGATGATCTAGCTTTAGAAAAAACCATAATTGCTTCATGAATAAATCTTGCCCGCTTGCTGGTTTAGGTGCATGATCGCAACATGAATACATTTAATGCAGTTTTCGCCGTTTCTCTAGTTGCCCCTCAAATTGTGGCACAACCTGTTGCTGTGCGCATTTGGGCAGCCAAACAGGATGATGAGCGAGCATAAGTATTCAACGTATCGATTTATAGCCGCTCTCAAGAGCGGCTTTTTTTATGGCTGAATTTTTTATAACCAAAAACCATACACAGGAGAGCACTACCATGGACACTGAAAAACCACCGCAGATACTGCGGCTATCTACCAGCGCTGATCTAACAACCGATGCGCTAAGTACGCAGCAATGGCAGGTAGGTAGTCGCTATATTTTACTGGTATTAATCTGGTCGAGTACTCCGCTTGCTGTGGTCTGGAGTGTACGGGATTTACATCCAGTCTGGGCCTTAACATCGCGGTTTGTATTGGCAGCTATTTTGGCATATGTCATTTGTCGGGTAATGCGGCTGGCTTTACCCACGCATAAACTTGCCCTAAAAAGTTATGTGGCTGGTAGTTTAAGTTTGCTGGGTGCCATGCTGCTTACTTATTTGGCTGCGCCTTATCTGGCGTCGGGCTTGATGTCATTATTATTTGGTTTTGCACCTATCTTTGCAGGATTGATGGCTTTTATATTCACTAAAGAGCAGCGTTTATTTACCGAGCAGTGGACAGGCATGTTGATTGCCTTACTGGGTTTGGCCTTTATTTGCTTAACAGGTGAGCGTACCTTTGTGCAGCCTATTGGCATTATTTTAATTTTATTGGCAGTTGCGTGCTATGTCGGCTCAATGTTCTGGGTCAAACATTTAAAGGCCAATTTGAATCCTTTGGCACAAACCACAGGTTCACTGATCATTTCGGCTATTGGCATGTTATTGCTGCTGCCAGCATTTTGGCAGTATGCCCCAACGCATATGCCGTCTGGTTTAACCATCATTGCGATTTTATACAGTGTGGTTGTGGCATCAATTATTGCCATGCTGTGTTATTTTGATCTGGTACAGCGTTTGAGTCCTTCCACAGTGGCCTTAACTACAGTACTAACGCCCGTGCTTGCCCTGATATGGGGTGCATGGTTGAATCATGAGCGCATTGGCATGAATATGGTTTTAGGCGTTGGTGTAATTTTGCTGGGACTGGTGCTGTATTTTGTCCGTGACTGGGCGCAGGCATATTTGAAAAAGTCGAAGTAGAATAGTTGATCGCTTAATATTAGTTTTAAAAAACAGTGAAGTACTGGAACCATTTTTAGACATTGATGATGGCTAATTTTTTTGATAGAAATGTTTCCAGTACTTTGATACGCCGACTCTATAGCTCACATTATAAGAATTAAAATACGCTTAATAACAGATTACTTGTATAAAAAATTTACATTGATAATCCAGTTTTTGCTTTAAAGTGGCTGGCTTATTAATTTATGCATAAAAAATGGTTTTATAGTTTTTATATTGCCATTAGGTAGATGGCAGAAATGGGCAACAAAAAAGAGTAGATGTTGATTAAAAACAACTACTCAGTAGATGGGTTTAGCTTAATAGCGCAACAATGGGTAATGACTTAAAAATCGCTCATTGCATCAAACTGTTCTGCGCTTTCTTCAGCAGTTAGCTTGTGGCTAATGCAATTGGCCAGTTTGGCGCGGTCATTAGGATGCAGGCTAATAAAGTAAGCACCTGTTCTAAACCCTTCAAGGTCTTCATCTTCGCTATACACCACACGCGCAGTGGTGGCCAGATGAAAGGCATTTTCGGGATGACTTAAGGTTAAATGCACGTGTGAGCCAGGCGCAATGCGATCACGGGCATAAAAAGATAAGCCACTTTCAGAGATATTAACGCGGGTAGGGCTGGGTAACATGGTTTCAACCATGGCGTCATATAAGGCACCAGTGATAAGATCCAGTTTTTGGTTCATTAGTTTGATAATGCGTGCCAGCGTGGGATTTTCCTGCTCAAGGCCATTTGCAACCTGCTGATGAACACTATCAAGTTCATCAAGCTCTGCCAGCAGCAAAAAATAGCGCGGCAGGACAAAGCTTGGATCGTAGGGGTCTTTTAAAGCATCTGTGCGGGTAATGAGTTGATAGTTAGTACGCAAGGCAGCATTAATGCGGGACATTAGGCGGCGCTCACCGTTGTCTGCTTCCTGCTGTAAATTTTCCATTTTCTTTCCTCGGATGACTGTATGTTTAAGCCGATCTCGCTGTTTGTAGGGTTGCGGTACACTCGCGCACGGCGAAGTAATCACTTCATTTCTTTTATTGCCTTAGTATCCATCATTGGACTAACGCTTGGGGTTGCGGTTTTAATTACGGTTCTTTCGGTCATGAATGGTTTTGACCGTGAACTAAAAACCCGTATTTTAGGTATGATACCTCAAGCAACTGTCTCGTCTACTGAAATTTTGCCTGAATGGCGACCTTTGGTCGATTTGGTTAATAAGCAGCCACATGTGGTAGGAAGCGCGCCATTTACCCAGTTGCAAGGCATGTTGACAGCACAGGGGCAAGTAGCTGGTATTTTGGTAAGCGGCATTGAGCCAGAATTTGAGAAAAAAGTGTCTATTGTGCATCAATATATGTCACAAGGGTCGCTGGATAATCTTAAAGAAGGTGAGTTTGGCATTGTTATTGGGCAGGGCATGGCCGATGGTCTTGGGCTGCGCCTAAACGATAAAGTGACGCTGGTTCTACCTGAAGCGTCGCCATCGCCAGCGGGTGTGGTACCACGCTTTAAACGTTTTACGGTGGTGGGCATTTTTAGTATTGGTGCTGATGTTGATTCCATGATTGGCTATATTGCTTTAAATGATGCTGCCAAGTTATTGCGCTTACCAAACGGTGCGCAAGGCGTACGTATGACGCTCGATGATATTTTTGCTGCCCCTGAAGCTGCCAGTAAGTTACTCAATCAATTGCCACCCAACTATTACGCCAGCAACTGGACTGAAACGCATGGTAATTTATTTAGTGCGATTCAAATGGAAAAGGCCATGGTCAGCCTGCTACTGTTTTTAATTGTGTTGGTTGCTGCCTTTAATATTGTATCGTCGCTTGTAATGGTGGTCACCGACAAAAAAGCAGATATTGCGATTTTAAGAACATTGGGCGCATCACCTGCCACCATTACCCGTATTTTTATGGTGCAAGGTATTATTATTGGCACGGTAGGTACGATTGCTGGGGCAATTTTAGGCATTATTTTCTCGTTAAGCATTAGTAACGTATTAGGCTGGATTAACAATACCTTTGGCTTGCATTTATTTGACGCCTATTTTATTAATTACTTGCCATCTTATCTGCGTCCACAAGATGTATTGGTGGTGGTGGGTATTTCGCTACTACTAAGCTTTTTGGCGACCATTTATCCTGCGCGCCGAGCTGCTCAGGTTCAACCTGCTGAGGCATTGCGTTATGAGTAATTCGTTAGCAAATTCTAACAATGTGGTGCTATCGGCACAAAAGCTTGGCAAAATATTTAATGATGGTCGCAATCAGGTTGAAGTATTAAAAGGCCTTGATTTTTCAATTCATGAAGGTGAATTTGTTTCTATCATTGGTGCCAGTGGCTCTGGTAAAAGTACCTTACTGCATATTTTGGGTGGCCTGGATTTGCCAACCAGTGGTGATGTGATTTTAAAAGGCCATGCCTTAAACCAGTTAAATGAAACCAAGCGCGGCAATTTGCGCAATCAATATCTGGGTTTTGTGTATCAGTTTCATCATTTGCTGCCTGAATTTGATGCGATTGAAAACGTCAGTATTCCTTTATTGTTGCGTCAGGAAAGTACCGTTGAGCAAGCGCAAGAGCGGGCAATTGATTTGCTCACTAAAGTGGGCTTAAAGCATCGTTTAACGCATCAACCTGGTGAGTTATCAGGTGGTGAGCGACAACGAGTCGCATTGGCGCGTGCATTGGTGACCAATCCTGCGGTAGTGCTGGCTGACGAGCCAACGGGCAATCTGGATCGTCGTACGGCGTTTGATACCCTAGATTTGCTCAAAGATCTGCGCCATGATTTGAATATGTCCATGCTAATTGTCACACACGATGAACAACTGGCACAGTCGGCAGACCGAATTTTGCATATGCAGGATGGACTGTGGATTAACTAACAACATGTAATGGATGTGATTGAAAGATTCATGCCTTACTGGGTTTGGTTAATAGCTGTTATTGGTTAATCATAAGCTTGGTAAGGCAATTTTATATAGGGTTTAATGTCTACACACCCTAAACAATAAAAAATTGAAGAGTTATAAAAAATGCGTCAGGCCTTGCTGGGCTTTATTGTGGGCGTATGCACACTGGTTTTGCCTTTTTCTATTCCTGAGATGATGCAATCTTTTGCCATGTGGAGTAGTGCATTGGCAGGATTAATGCTTTGTTTTATGCTGTATTGGTTTAAAAAATTTAAAAATAATAAGCAAGAAACGGTGTCATCTTTTTATGTTCATTGTGTCTTTAGCACCTTATATTTTTTATTGAGTATGGCATTTGGAGCAGGCTACGCCCATTGGCAGTTAAACCATGCATTGCAAGCAAGGCTCGACCATCCCGTAGAAAAAACTGCATTAGTTAAAGTTATTGGCATTAGTGAGGGAGTGGGCGATCAGTGGCGACAAGTGGTTGAAGCAGTTAAACCAGTAGAAAACAACGCGACAAATAAAAAGCCAGCAAGGTGGCTACTGTATACACCATTTAATTGGAACAACCAGCAAAAACAAGCAGCACCTGATATGCAGGCTGGGCAAATTTGGCAGGTTGAGGTGAAATTAAAACCTGCTCACAGTCATGCCTCGTTTGGGGCCTTCGATATAGAAAAATGGTTGCTTCAACAGCATATTGGCGCGGTTGGTACCTTACAAGATGCTCGGCAGCTAACCGCCTTACAATTGCGGCAACAGCATATTGCCCCTGATTCAATCACACGACGTTTCATCAATCGTTTAGACCATGAGCGTATTCGCATTCGGCAGCATATCATGCAGTTTGAATCACCAGCAAAAGGGGTGCTGCTGGGTTTATTAACAGGCGATCGTAGTTTAATTGATGCACCAACCACCTTGCTTTATCAGCAAATGGGTATCAGCCATTTATTAGCAATTTCAGGGCCGCATGTGTTGCTGGCTGCATTGATTATCACCTGGCTGATGCGGCAGTTACTTGACCGCTTTACTTTTATTTATTTGATCGCAGAACGCAGACGCTGGTTGCTGCCTATATTCTTGCTGATAGTGGTATTGTATGCAGGCTTGGCAGGATTTGATATTCCTGCTCAGCGAACGGTGTTAATGGTAGGACTGCTTAGCACTTTGCTATGGTTTAGGCAGCATGGCTCGGCATTATCCATACTGGCATGGGCAGCAGCAGTATTGCTGTTAGTTGATCCTTTAGTCATTTTATCGGCTGCATTTTGGTTGTCATTTGGCGCAGTGGCCATTTTAATGACCCTAAAACGGCCAACTCATCAATCTGACCTAAAAACTGATGCGAGTAATAATCTGGTTTTAGAGCCACAAACAAAACTATATCAATATCAGCAGCACATTTTTAGCTTTGTTCATTTGCAATGGCGACTGTTTGTTTTATTAGCACCATTGGTATTGCTGTGTTTTGCCAAAATATCGTGGTTGGCCCCTGTGGTTAATTTACTGGCAATTCCGCTATTAAGCTTTGTTGTATTGCCCTTAAATCTGTTGGCATATACGTTATTTTTAATATCACCTGCCTTGGCAGATGGCGTTTGGATAGTTGCATTGGGCTTACTGGAATGGTTCCATGTGGCTTTAACCCAGCTGAGCGTGTGGTTTCCTAAAGCCTTACAACCGTTTTATTTAAGTAATATTCAGCTGGTGGCGTTATTTGCCATGCTGGTGATACTACTGTTGCCCAAGGGTATGGTGTCTAAGTGGTGGCTGGTATTTTTATTGCCGCCTGTAATATATCCTATGCGTCCTACTGCACCGCTGACGGTACAGGTACTGGATGTAGGGCAGGGTTTGAGTGTGTTACTAAAAACTTCTAAGCATGCCATGCTGGTGGATGCAGGCGTCAAAACACCACATACCGATATGGGCGAAAAAGTAGTGTTGCCTGCGTTGCAAGCACAGGGTATTGGGCGATTAGATAAGCTGATGTTGACCCATCTGGATAATGACCATAGCGGCGGTGCGCCAACCGTATTGCAACAAATTCCTGTCATGCAATTAACCAGCAATGAAATATTTGCTCCTTATCCCACACATTTATGTGAGGCTGGGCAAAGCTGGCAGTGGGATGGGGTGATATTTAAAGTCCTGGCGCCATTGCCGCAACATCAAGTAGTTGATCAACAAAAAATAAAGAATAATAAAAATGAAAGTTCCTGCGTACTCATGGTAGAAACCCCAGCGACCCCACAAGTGCCCGCACAACGGGCATTAATTATGGGTGATGCAGGATTTTACACGGAGTTTTTATTGCAGCAACAACAAATTCCCTTAAATGCTGATGTATTAATATTAGGCCATCATGGCAGTAAGCACAGTAGCTCAAGCTTATTTTTACAGGCGGTTGCGCCACAACGCGCAGTGGTTTCAGCGGGCTATTTAAACCGTTATCAGCACCCTGCGCCCGTGGTCTTGGCCAGATTGGCTGAGCAAGACATTGCAGTGGATTCCACCATTAGCAGCGGTACTTTAACCTATTATTTGGGTGAAAATTCGGTACTAGAGCCATTGCGTTATCGCAATCAAAAACCGTGGCTCAAGCGAACATTGCCTTAGGGTTTTAACTATTTTTTGCCAAAAAATCGGCTTGAGCAGCTTTGATGCGTGTGATTGCCTGGGCATCGTTCAGGTTATAAATATCTTCAAGCAACGGGTTGGCTTTAAAGCGTTTGTACGTCCAGTGATAATGCGCAGGGTGTCTGGCAATTAATCGTTCTATGCTGGCATTTAGTGCATTAACAGAAACTTGCAAATCCTTTGAGCGAATAGCGTCATCTATTGCCTCAATTTTAATGTGGAAGCCGTTATGATCGGTATTCCGCAAGCAGGACAGTTGCAGTACCGCACATTGGGTTTTTTGGGCAAGGCGGGATACCAGCGTGGTGGTTAACACAGGGCAGTCAAAAAACGGTGCATAAATACCACCTGATTGCTCGGGGATATGATCGGGCAAAATAGCCGTGACCCCACCTTGTTTTAAGGCTTTAAAAATTTGTCGTACTCCGTTTTCATCAGTTGGAACCAAAGTGGCACGCAAGCGACTCCGTGCCTGCAATACAAATTGATCCAGCTGGGGATTTTTGGAGGGTTTATACATGATTACCATAGCCGCAAACTGGTTCAGCCAGGCGTTCATGATTTCCCAGCTGCCAAAATGGGGCACCACTAATATGAGTCCTTTTTTTTCTTCTATGGCTTGCGTCAATAAACACTCACCTTCTACCTGCTTGATTTGATTCAAACTAAATTGCGGTGCATTGCCCCAGCATTTAACAAATTCCAGCATGGATTGAAACTGAGCCTGTAAGGCTTGTTTGGCTAATTGCTGGCGCTCAGACGGGCTTAAATGTGGAAAAGCAATCAGTAAATTGCGTTCAATGGTTTTGACTGCACTTGCAGATTGAATACGGGCAATTACACCTGCTGCCAGACGGGCTAAACCTTGCAAAAAACCCAACGGCATTTTGCTGAGCCAATATAAAGAATTGCCTAGCACGCTCGATGACACTGATTGATCCTGAGCCATAATCAATAAAAATAGCAAGTGATGGCATAGTGTAGATGATTTACCAGTGGTTTTAACGCTTTTGCTGTTGAAACAAAGCAATTTGCCACCTAGGATTAATACGCTATGATTTACTTCACTGACTTGTCTCATTTTTATAAGGTAAATCACACAGGTTAGTAATGCATCGTTCTACATAAAACCATTTTGCAAGGTTCACTTCATGTCTGATTGGCCACCGAAACCAAATTCATCTCATACTTCTGATAAGACGCCTTCATCGGCAACGCCCCCGCAAGGTGAAGCATGGCAAATTCTTGAAAAAGCCGTATTGGCCTCAGTGGAAGAGCAACGACGGGCCAGACGCTGGAATATCTTTTTTAAATTATTGGCGTTTGCTTATATTTTATTAATATTTTCAATTATGGGTCGTGGTTGCAGTTTAAATAAAGGCACCAATACCACTGTGGGTAGTAGTGCTGCGCATTTGGCGGTCATTGATATTGACGGTACCATTGGTGCTGCATCCAATCAGGTCAATAGCGAGGATGTATCTGAGTCGCTTGAACGTGCTTTTGCAGCATCTGGCAGTAAAGCAGTGGTGTTGAAAATTAACTCACCTGGTGGTTCACCTGTTCAGTCCGATGAAATCTGGCAGGAAATTAAACGCCTGCAAGCTGCTCACAAAGACAAAAAAGTCTATGCCGTGATTGGTGATATGGGTGCATCAGGTGCTTATTATATTGCTTCTGCGGCTGATGAGATTTATGTCAACCCTTCCAGTTTGGTGGGCTCAATTGGTGTGGTCATGCCTAATTATGGGGTGAGTGAACTGGCGCGCAAAATTGGGGTGGAAGATCGCACCATGACGGCAGGTAGCCATAAAGCGATTTTAAGCCCAACCCAGCCAGTAAACCCTGAAGAAAAAGCCCATATTCAAAAGCTGCTAGACAATGTGCATTCTCATTTTATTACCGCAGTTAAAACTGGCCGTGGTAAGCGTTTAAAAGAAAATCCAGAGATGTTTAGTGGTTTATTCTGGACAGGCGATCAAGCCATTGCGTTAGGTCTGGCTGATAAAACTGGTAGTGTCACCAGTCTGGCACGTGAACTAAACGTGTCCAAAACTGTTGATTATACCGTGCAGCGTAATCCGTTAGAGGGTTTACTGGGCCGTATGGGCACTTCTATTGGCCAAGGTTTAGGGGCATCGGTTCAGCAGCAGCTTGAAACGCAAAAAACAGTGGAGCTACAATGAAACCGTTAATTCATTTTGCCCATGCCAATGGTATTCCATCTAAGGTATATCAAAAGTTTTTTGATGAATTATCGGATGAGTATGACGTGGTGTATGTGCCACAAATTGGCACTGACCCAAAGTATCCTATTTCTAATCATTGGTCGCATCTGGTCACGCAAGTGATTGATAGCATTGAACGTCAGGCACAGGGTAGGCCAGTGATTGCCATGGGGCATTCCTTAGGTGGGTTGTTGAGTTTTATGGCGGCATATCGTCGCCCAGAACTGATGCAGCAGCTTATTGTGCTGGATCCGCCACTGATTAATGGTTTTCCATCGTTTGGCATTCATATGGCCAAATTATTTAATCAAAAATACGTTGATAAATTAACCCCAGCAGGGGTGTCTGTTTACCGCCGTGATCACTGGGATAGTCGCGAAGAGGCGGCTGAAAAACTGCGTCCTAAAGGCTTTTTTGCAACGTTTGATCAGGATTGTTTTGATGATTATATCCGATATGGTTTAACAGATGATCCAATTCGTGGTGGTGTGACTTTGACTATTCCAAAAATGGCTGAAGTTGAAATTTTTCGTACCAATCCGTCGCTGTTTTGGCTAAAACCACGTCAAGCCCCTAAAGTGCCAGTAAAGTTAATTGTAGGGCAGGACAGCTTGTTTATTAAGCGCGGCTTTCCACAACGTGTTAAACGTATGCTGGGGATTGATTACATTGTGCATGAGGGTGGGCATATGTTTCCCCTGGAGCATCCATTACAAGTCGCTCGTTTGGTGAAGCAATTAATCGTTGAAAAGCAGAAATAAGAGTAGCTCATAAATTGATATAAAAAAGGTGGGTCAATCATGATCCACCTTTTTTACTGCTTAATTTTGCTAACTAAATAATAAAAATAAAGCCAATTGTTTATTCAGCTTTTACATTACCAGCCTCTGGATCAGCATGATTTATTGAATATCGCTTACCTCAATATTCAACAACACTTGACGCTTTTTCACTTGCTGGCCAGCTTGCCCAGTAATCTCGGCAACCACACCGTCCACATTGGCTTTGATCTGTTGCTGGATTTTCATGGCTTCCAGAATC
Source organism: Pseudomonadota bacterium (assembly GCA_023393635.1). GTDB lineage: Bacteria > Pseudomonadota > Gammaproteobacteria > Pseudomonadales > Moraxellaceae > Alkanindiges. The sequence continues at coordinate 4,402 of JAEWKT010000016.1, read as the reverse complement.
AGCAAAGTTTGGCCTTTAGTCACGTTATCGCCAGTTTTTACCAGTACATCAACAATAGCACCATCCATGGGCGCCCGAATTTGTCCATCACCTACGGCATCGCTAGTGACTGGTGCTGCGTAGGTGGTATCCTGAATAATCAGGTTGCCGTTGCCACGATCCAAATACAAGGTATCACGCTGCTGAACAAAAGCCACGCGACGGCGCACGCCTTGCCATACATAGGTTAAATGATGGTCACTCTGTTCAATCAGTTGAATTGCTGCATTGTCATCATTCCACTGCACCTGCATACTATTTTGTTCGTTCAATAGTTTGATGCTGTGAGTTTGCTCACCTACTTGCAGTTTAAGCGATTTTGCCACATCAAGCGAATTGTGCCACTGGTGAGCTTGCTTAAACTGGCTCGCTTGGGCGGATTGGGCAAAAAGAGCTGCTGCAATCGCCAGTGATTCAAAGTCCACTATTGCAGGATGCAAACTCATATCATCACTAAAATGCTCGGCAATAAATGCAGTGTTGGTATTGCCACACACCAATTGGGGATGACGCAGCAAGTTGACCAAAAACTGCTTATTGCTATTCACGCCTAGTAATACAGAGTCTTCTACTGCACGTGTCAATAGACGTACCGCATCCAGTCGTGTTTTACCATAGGCAATGATTTTGGCAATCATGGGGTCATAGTAAGGACTAACCACGCCTTGCTGTGTCATGCCATGATCAATGCGCACATCAGGCAATTGCTTATCAGGGCATCCATCATCACCTGCAGGCTGCCACAATAATACCGAACCCGTTTGTGGTAAAAATTGCTGACTTGGATCTTCAGCGTATAAGCGTACTTCGATGGCATGACCATTGAGCTGAAGTTCATGTTGCTGTAGCGGTAAGGTTTCGCCATTGGCCACACGCAATTGCCATTCAACCAAATCAAGCCCAGTAATTAACTCGGTTACTGGATGCTCAACTTGGAGGCGCGTGTTCATCTCAAGGAAGTAAAAATTTCCTGCGTTATCTAGCAAAAATTCAACCGTCCCTGCACCTACATAATTGCAAGATTTGGCTGCCGCAACCGCTGCTTCACCCATGCGTACACGTAAGTCTTCAGTCATCACAGGGCAAGGGGCTTCTTCAACCACTTTTTGATGGCGGCGCTGAATAGAACAGTCGCGCTCAAACAAATACACCACATTACCGTGGGTGTCGCCGAATACTTGTACTTCCACATGGCGCGGCGCAATTACGGCACGCTCTAAAATAAGCTCACCCGAGCCAAAGGCATTTTCAGCTTCGGAACGGGCAGTTGACAATGCTGCGGCGAGTTCAGATTCAGACTCAACCAGCCGCATACCACGGCCACCACCACCTGCAGAGGCTTTGACCATGAGTGGAAAGCCAATGGTTTTACCTTGGGCAGTTAAGTGCGCTAAACCTTGTTCGCCACCTTCATAACCAGGAATGCACGGCACGCCAGCTTTAATCATGGCAATTTTGGATAAACGCTTACTGCCCATCAGTTCAATAGCATCAGGCGTTGGGCCAATAAAGGTAATGCCAGCATTTTTACAAGCTTGGGCAAATTCAGCATTTTCAGATAAAAAACCATACCCTGGATGAATGGCATCTGCGCCAGTTAATTTGGCTGCATTTAAAATATTTTCAACGTTTAAATAGGATTCACTAACCTTAGGTTCACCAATACAAACCGCTTCATCAGCAAGCTGCACATGCAGCGCATTGGTGTCCGCTTTAGAATAAACGGCTACAGTCTGGTAGCCCATTGCCTTGGCAGTGCGCATCACCCGAACTGCAATTTCACCACGATTGGCGACTAACACTTTGGAGAATGCCATAGGGCCTCCGAGTTTAATATTTTAAAACATAAGACTTAAATACTTGATGCATTCAAGCCTTACCCTGATTAATTTCAATTAAGCCCAATGGGGTAGGCGTTTTTGAATAAATGCCATGGTGCCTTCGGTGCCTTCATCGCTGGCTACTGCCTGAGCAAACTGTACTGCTGCCTGATCTAGCGTGTTTTTTAAGTCACTGACCTGTATGCTGTTATGCAGCAAGGCTTTGGTGACGCGACTGGCATTGGGGGCACTACGGCGAATTTGCTTTAAGGTAGTAGCCAAGGTGTCTTGTAGTGCTTCATCACTGGCAAAAACCTCATGCACAATGCCAATACGTAGCGCTTCATTGCCATCAAAGCGATTTCCCAGCAATGCTAAGCGGCGTGCTTGAGTTAGGCCAATCCGCTGCACCACAAAGGGTGCAATTTGGGCAGGAATGACACCAAGACCAGTTTCTGGCAACCCAAACTGGGCAGTGTCGCGGCACAAGGCAATATCTGAGACACAAGCCAAACCAAAACCACCACCCAGTACTGCACCTTCCAATACCGCTACCACGACTTGCGGTGCATGATTCACTTGTTCAATCAATGCGCCAAAGGTGCGGTTAAAGTTGACATACACGGCTTGACGTTCTTGATCTGTACTTGCGCTCATGGCTTGGGCACGCAACGCTGCCATGTCTTTAATATCACCACCCGCACAAAAATTACCTTGCGCACCACGCAGTACTACCGCACGGATATCAAGCTGATCATGAATGGCAGTAAACACCTCGCCTAGCTCATTGAGCATGGTTGTACTCATGGCATTACGGCATTCAGGGCGATTGAGGGTGATATGTAATACTGCGCCGTCTTGTTCCAGTAGTAGTGTTTGCATGTCAGGTAAGCCATTGATAGAAATCATATTTTTTCCTTTAGCAGCCTTTACTTAACCCTCTAAATCCCCTTGGTAAGAGGGACTATAAAGAGATATAAATGTTTTATGATTTGCGTTTAGACGGTAGCGTGTCAGTCAATTTACAAATAATCCCCAGCATAATTTCGTCTGCACCACCACCAATTGATCCTAAGCGGCCATCACGATAAAGCTGTGAGGCAGGGTTGTCCCACATAAAGCCCATGCCACCCCAGTATTGCAAGCAACTATCGGCAACCTCACGGGTTAAACGCCCAGCTTTTAACTTGGCCATTGAGGCAAGTTTGGTGACATTTTCACCACCAATATGTGCTTCACAAGCCTGATAGGTGAGGGCACGCAAGGCTTCAACTTCAGTTTGTAACTCAGCCAGACGGAAATGAACGGATTGATTGTTAATTAAGGGTTGGCCAAAGGTGGTGCGCTCACGGCAATAGTCAATGGTGAGCTCAATCACACGATCCAGTCCACCAACAGCATTGACCGCAGCCCACAGACGTTCTTCCTGAAACTGCATCATTTGCATCATAAAGCCCATGCCCTCAGTACCCACCAAGTTGCTTTGTGGCACACGCACATTGTCAAAAAATACTTGTGCTGTGGTGGTAGAGCGCATACCCAGTTTATCTAAAGGCTCGGAAAAACTAATGCCTGCTGTTTTGGCAGGTACAATAATCATGGATTTATTGACGTGTGGCTTATCATCAGAGGTGTTGGCTAATAAGCAAAAAAAGTCCGCTTGCAATGAGTTGGTAATCCACATCTTGGTGCCATTAATCACATAATCATCACCATCTTTTACAGCAGTAGTTTTAATGGCTGCCACGTCTGAGCCAGCATGTGGTTCAGAGACAGCAATGGCCGCCACATATTCACCAGTAATGACTTTATTTAAATATTTTTCACGTAATTCAGGGCTGCCAAAGCGAGCAAGTGCAGGCGTTGCCATATCGGTTTGTACGCCAATGGCTAAGGGCACGCCACCACAGGCAGCACGGCCCAACTCTTCAGCAACCACCAGGTTGTAAGAATAATCCAGGCCCAAACCGCCATTATCGACAGGCTTACAAATGCCTAATAAGCCAAGATCCCCCATTTTTTTAAACACGTCATGAATAGGAAAACGGCCTGCTTCTTCCCAGGCAGGAATATATGGGTTTAATTCTTTTTCAACAAACTGACGGGTGGTTTGGCGTAGTGCATTATGTTCTGAGGTAAATTTCATGAGTGTGTCCTTTAAAAAATTCTTTTATTCATCTTAAAAAATATGGAGTTAATCAATTAAAGCCGTGCTGCACCAAACGTTATGGGATTTAGCTTACGCTGCTCAGCATCTGCAATGGTCTGCAATAAAAACACCAATAAACGACGCGTATCGCGCGGATCAATCAGGCCATCATCATGCAGGCGGGCAGAGTTAAATAATGCGCCACTTTGCTGTTCCAGTTTGGCAGCGGTGCCTTGCTCCAGAAAATCCAGCACTTGTGGATTCGGTTCCTGACCCGAGTGCCGTTGTTTTTCTTCAGTCACAATACGCAGTACCTTGCCTGCTTGTGCGCCACCCATCACCGCTGTGCGCGAGTTTGGCCAGGCAAAAATAAAGCGGGGAGAGAGCCCACGAC
>JAEWKT010000062.1 GCA_023393635.1 Pseudomonadota bacterium | reverse complement strand
ACTGATCCGACTGATCCAACTGATCCAACTGATCCAACTGATCCGACTGATCCAACTGATCCAACTGACCCGACTGATCAAGGCTTAATCGGAGAAATCACAGTAGCGTCAGATACTAACGGTGATGGTATTTTAAATGCCACTGAGATTGGTGAGAGTAAGCAGATTACGGTGCATATAGCATTAGGTGATAGTGCCCAGGTTGGTAACGTGGTTACTGTAAATGGCGCAGAATATAGTGTTAATCAAAATGACATAGACAATGGCTATATAGTTGCCAAGGTCGATGCATCTAAAGAAGGGTCATTAACGATTGATGTTTTAGCGTCTGACAATGATGGTAATAGTCAAAATGCTAGTTTAATGGTGACAGTAGATACTGTTCCAAGAGATTTAGTCGGTGAAATTACGATTGTAAGTGACTTGAATAATGACGGTATTATTAATGATAGTGAATTTGCTCAAAATGAGGCGGTAGTCATTGAAGTTGCTTTAGGTAATGACGCAGCTGTTGGTTTAATTATTACTGTTAATGGAACTGACTACGCTGTAACCACTGATGATGTGGAACAGGGTTATATTCGGGTTAATCTGACAAATCTTGACGAAGGTGCGCTTATTATTGAAGCGCAGGCTACTGATCCCGAAGGTAATATTGACCGTAGTAGTGCCACAGTGACCATTGATACCATTGCGCGTGACCTTATTGGTGAGGTGGTTATTGTCAGCGATGCTAACGGTGATGGTATTTTAAATGCCGCTGAAATTGCTAATGATGGCACAATTGCGGTGCAGGTAGGTCTAGGGAGTGAGGCTCAAGCAGGAGATGAGATTACGGTAAACGGTGTAACTCATACAGTCACTAATAATGACAAAACTCAAGGTTATATTGAAGTTGATATTACGACCAAGGGTGAGGGCAGCTTTGATATAGAAGTTAGCGCTGTCGATAGTGAAGGCAATCTTGATTCCAGTATAAGTACTGTTATTGTAGATACCACGCCACGCGATTTGATAGGTGATGTGACTGTTGTCAGTGATGCCAATGGTGATGGCATCATAGGTGCTGGAGAAATTGCTGCTGATGGCACAATTGAAGTACGGGTTGATTTAGGCACTGAGGTTAAGGTTGGCGATACCATTACCGTCAATGACACTGATCATGTGGTAACTGATCAAGAGTTGGATTCAGGCTTTATTACAGAAACTGTTAAAGTTCCTGCATCAGGTGATCTAGTAATTGATGTAAGTGCAACTGACCCTGAAGGTAATCAAAGTACTGGTACCATTACTGTAACTATTGACACCACACCTCGTGATCTTGTTGGCGCGATAAGTATTGTTGGTGATGTTAATAACGATGGCATCATTAATGCTGCCGAGATGACTGAAGGCAAGTTTGCAGTGCAGATTGGCTTAGGAGAAGATGCGACTGCAGACACGATTATCAGAGTTAACGGTGAAAATTATTCAGTAAATACCCATGATATTAGCAATGGCTATATTACAGCACTTGTGCCCGCTGCTGTGCAGGGTAAGCTAACCATTGAGGTTGAAGCGGCTGATGCTAACGGTAATATTGATACTGAGAGTACTACAGTAAATGTCGATACGATTGCACCAGCAACACCCACGCTAACATTGATGAATTTTGATGATACAGGGATAGCAGGTGATAATGTTAGTAGTGATAATAACTTTATCTTAGGGCTGAACACGCCTTTAGGTGAAGGTGAAACAGTCACTTATCAAGTCTCTACAGATGGTGGGCAAACATGGCAAACCACGACTGAACAGCAGCAGAATATTGCTGATGATGACTACCAGTTCCGTGCGCAGGTGACAGATGCAGCAGGCAACAGTACAACTGGAAGTGCAGTAAGTGTCACTATTGACACCATGGCACCTGATGCTCCAACAGTAACCGCATTTAGTCCTGATAATACGGTGATATTAGGCATGGCAGAGCCCAACTCAATCGTTAATATTTATAACGCAGACACCAATGAGGTATTGGCTACAGTCACTACCAATGCAGATGGTGAATATACTGCGGTGTATCACCCAGGGTTTAATGACCTTAATTTGCGAATTACGGCCACTGATTTGGCAGGCAATAGCAGTGAAATAGATTTAAGCCAAACGCCAATAGAAGGGCCGAATGGGCTGGTTAGTGTGCTACAAAATGCGATTGCTAATTTGTCTGATGGTACGGCAATTGAGCCTATTTCAACCTTGGTGAATAATCTGATTGATCCCAATACTTCTACTTTGGCTGGCCTCACCAGTATTCTGGAACAAATTACTACTACTGATCAGCCCATCACAGGCGCCATTACCGAGCTTGTGGATAACCTGACTGCTGCCAATACGGGCGGTGATGAAAATCTGGGCGCGTTAATTAATGCCTTAAATTCTGTGGCTGGTTTTCTGGGTAGTAGCGACCCTGAAGCGTTGAGTGCCGCCAACCAGAACCTCGCAACGTTTGTTAATGGCAGCAATGGCTTAACGGCTATTCCTGATATTTTAGATACGACAGTTGCAGGCTTAGCAGATACAGTGGGTGAGTTGCTGGGTGGTTCTGTTGGGGCAAATATCGAAGTGGGTTCACTTAGTGAAGCACTGAATGCACAGGCCTTGTCAGGTACTTTAACTGGGCTAGTGGGTGGTATAGGAACGTTAGTCGATACTTTATTAGTACCTATTAACGCGATTTTAACTGGGCTCGGAGCCTTTCCAGACAACGCGATCACTATTAGTAAGCTAACCACAGCACTATCTAATACCATCAGTACGTTATTGGCCGACCACGAAGTAATTTTAAACGGTGTATCGCATGAAAATGGCCTGCTGAATGACGTGGTAGCCACCATCATTTCAGAAAATCAACCTGCCTTAATTGATGCGGTATTCGATAGTTTAGGCTTGGTAGGTAATATTGCGGGTACTTTATTATCGCCAGTAGCTAATCAGGTTTTAGCACCAGTCATTAATGGCTTAACGAGTGGTTTGCTAGATGGCTCAATTGATATACTGGAACCTGCTGCTCCAAACGGCACGGGCGGTGATGACACTTTACTCAATGCACTATCAGGTATTGTGAGTAGCCTTGCAGGTACAGATACACCGCTTGAACCATTAAGTACCTTGGTTGATAATCTGATTCGCAACGATGGGTTTGTGGCTAGTGACATACTCAATGCGATTGATCGCTTAACTGATACAGATGGTGGCGTTTTAGGGCCATTAACTGAACTGGTTAATCAGCTAAATGATGCAGGCGTGAGTGATGTAACCCAAGGATTGAGCGGCCTGTTAAATGGTCTGCTTGAGCAAGTTGTAGAGCCACTGGTAGATGGCTTATTTGATCTGGACAGACCGCTCCCTGATATGGCAGGTAATGATGTGATGGTCAGTGGTACTACCAATGAAACATTTGTGGGCGGTGAAGGCTCGGATACCTTGATCTTTAAGTTATTGGATGCTGCTGATAATACGGGTGGTAATGGTAGTGATACCTGGCAGGACTTCCAGTTAGGCGATACACTGACTAATCTGAATGCGGATAAGATTGATATCAGTGAACTGCTGGTAGATTATACGGGTGATGGTTCAGCTGCGTCTTTGGCTGGCTACGTTAATGTAATACAGGTAGGTAATGATACGATACTGGAAATTGATCGGGATGGCGCAGGTGCTGTCTATGACAGTGCCCAGTTACTTACTTTAACTAATGTTACCGTGGACAATTTAGACACGCTGTTGAATAATCATCAATTGCTTGTTTAAAGTATTCTGCGTTAAAAAAGAGGACTACAAATGTCCTCTTTTTTTGTGGGACTTAATGATGTGCATTAATAAAAAAATCTGCTAGTAGTTTACAAAAATTTTTAGGTGGGAAGTACAGGAAGTAGCAAAACAGGATGTATATGAAGCAAGATAACAATGCAATGGCGGCTAACTGGTGCCTATTGCGGGCTAAAGTATGGATGGGTACATTAGCTGTATTGAGCACCATGCAGGTGCAGGCCAACGCTCCAGTATCATTAGATAAATTTAAGCGCACCTTTACTCAGCCATTTCAAGCATCTTCTACACAGCAAGCTGACAACTATGCAGTCAATGTGACGCGCTTAAGTACTCCAACTAATTCGCCAGCATTGGGATCGGTAATGCCGACCATTGCAGTGATTGCACAGCCGAAAAATGTGGCAGGTGAGCTTGATTTGATTCAGGCGGTTCAGTTGGCAGTCAATCGTCATCCTGCCATTGCCAAAACGATTGCTGCATTATCGCAACAATACGCCAATGTTGACGTGGCCAAAGCCGATTACTGGCCACAGATTCAGGCAGGGTTTAATACAGGTGCTCTAGGAACATCAGAAGTGGGCCAGCAGTTGCTAACTGTGTCTGCTACGCAAACTTTATACGATTTTGGCAAAGTAAAAAATAATGTCGATGCCGCACAAGCCAATGTGGATTATCAAAAAGCAGAGGTGCTTAAGCAAATTGATAGTGTAGCTTTGCAGGCAGCACAAGCGATAGTTAATATTAATCGCTATACTCAATTGCAAGAGATTGCACAAGCGCAGCTTGCAGGCATTAGCCATATTTTAGACATTGCCCGTTTAAGAGCAAATGCAGGGATTAGTAGTCAGGCCGATCCCATTCAGGCACAAACACGCTATGAGAGCGCCCAGTCTAATTTACTGGCAGTAAATACCCTGTTAAATGAGTGGCGTGAAAAACTCCGCACTCTCATTGGTTCACCGCTTCCTGAGCACGTTGGCGCACTGCCAGCAGGGTTGTTAAACCAGGCAGCACTCTATCAGGAACCTGAGCTTGATGAGTTACCTGAGGTACTGATGGCACAAGCCAGTCGGCGGGTGGCTTTAGCACAAAAAGAAAATGCCCGCGCCAATCGTCTACCCACTATTGCTTTAGAAGGTTCCGTAAGTCAGGCTATTTCTGGCGTCAATCCAAATAATAATAAAGATGATGGCCATTACAGTGCCATTCGCCTTGCTGTTAACAGTAATGTATGGCGCGGCGGCGCTTTAGCCGCCAGTCAAACTGCTGCCAACTATGCCGAAATAGCAGCACGTGCCGAAATTGAAAATGCCTATTTAGCCGCAACTGACCAGGCCCGAAGCTATCGCGAGCAAATTTTAGGGGCGCAACAGCGTATGCAGGTGCTGGATCAGCGTGAAAAAACCTCTGTAAAAACTCGAGAGTTATATCAGGAGCAATATAAACTAGGGACGCGTACTGTGCTTGATTTGCTTAATGCCGAGCAAGAAATTCATCAAGTGGCAGCCGAGCGGGAAGGCTTACGTTATGATATTTGGCAAAATATTGCTAATTATATTGCGGTGACAGGAAAGTCACGCAGTGCCTATGCGCTTAACAATACCATCGTTCAGGGATTAGACATTCAACCATGACCATTGCCAAACAACAACTTGAGCCGTGGTTAACGGCAATTTTACTGGTAGCCAGGCATTACCGTCTTGACTGTTCAGCAGAGCAAATAAGGATTCAGCTTGAGTGGCAAAAAAATGCCAGTTTAGATGAGCTGATATTACTGGCTGCACGTCAGGTGGGCTTGCACGCTAGTTTTAGTAGTTGTTCTGAAAGCTTGCTGGATCCCTGGCGTTTGCCGATTGTTGCTGAGCTAGCACAAGGTCAGGTGGGCGTAATTGAGGCGATGAGTGCCGAGCAGCAGCTAAGCATACAGTTTGCTGATGAAGCTGGCCTGTCTTCCACCATATCTGTGCAAACACTAATGCAACATGCCAGCCGCATTTTAATTTTACGTCCTGAAAGCAAGGTGCAGGATGTACGTGTTGACCAGTACATTAAGCCTTATGAAAAAAACTGGTTTTGGCGCATCGCCTTAACCGACTGGCGACGTTATGCAGATATTGTGCTGGCATCGCTAGTGGCAAATATTCTGGCATTGGCAGGTATTGTATTTTCGATGCAAGTCTATGACCGTGTTATTCCTGCGCAGTCTATTCCTACGTTGTGGGTACTGGCCAGTGGTGTACTCATTGCCTTTATTTTTGAGTTTATTTTACGGGTTTCTCGTATCCGTATTTCTGATTTGATTGGTAAACGTGCTGATTTACGTATGTCGGATCAGGTATTTGGCCATGCTTTAAGAATCAAGAACAGTGAGCGTTCCAAGTCAACGGGCACATTTATTTCTCAAATTCGTGAGCTGGAAAATACGCGCGAGCTGATTACGTCTACCACCATTACCGCGCTGGCCGATTTGCCTTTTTTCTTTTTATTCTTATTTATTTTATGGCTGATTGGCGGCAAGTTGGTGTTGCTGGTGTTATTAGTACTGCCTTTGGTACTGATTCCTGGTTTACTACTACAAAAGCCATTGGCCAAGCTGTCAGTAGAAGGCATGCGTGAATCTGCCATGCGCAATGCCATGCTGGTAGAGACGGTGCAGGGGATTGAAGATATAAAGCTGTTACGCGCCGAACCACGCTTTCAAAATCAGTGGAATCATTATAATCAGGTGTCTGCCAATATTAGTATGAAGCAGCGATTTTTGGCAGGCTTACTCACCACAGGTTCACAACAACTCCAGGTAGTCATGTATGCAGCCATGGTGCTGGCAGGTAGCTTTTTGGTAATGAGTGGCGAAATGACCACGGGTGCATTGGTCGGTGCCTCCATTTTAACCTCGCGCATGTTAGGACCTATTACGCAAATTTCCAGTGTCATGACCCGTTGGCAGCAAGCCAAAGTCGCACGACAAAGTTTAAATGAGCTAATGAATAAACCTGTGGATCAACCTGAGCGTGCGCAATTAATTCATAAGCCCGTGATTAGGGGTAACTATCAACTACAACATATTGAATTTAAATATAATTCCAAAGACAGCAGCCCGACATTAAGCATTGAAAAATTAGCCATTAAGGCAGGTGAGAAAATTGCCATACTGGGTAAAAATGGCGCAGGTAAATCCACTTTATTGCAATTACTATCAGGTATGCAAACGCCACAGCAGGGCAAAGTGATGTTAGAGCAATTGGATATCAACCTGATTGATCCTGCTGATATTCGGCGGGATATGAGCCTGTTGAACCAAAGCTCACAATTATTTTTTGGCACCATACGTGACAACCTAATACTAGGCGCACCGTTGGCCAGCGATCAGGATATTTTAGAGGTTTTGGCTTTAACAGGTGCCATCAATGTGGTGCAAGCCAAACCCGAGGGTCTGGATTATTTGATTATGGAAGGTGGGGTAGGCTTGTCAGGTGGTCAACGGCAGAGTTTATTATTGGCGCGTACTTTATTAAGGCAAAATAATATTTTATTGCTGGACGAGCCTACTGCCTGGTTTGATGAGCTAAGTGAAAAGCAGCTTATTACCCGCATGCAGCAATGGCTAGGGACTCGAACCATGGTGGTGGCCACTCATCGCACAGCAGTGTTGGCGCTGGTTGATCGAGTTATTGTGATAAATGATGGCAAAGTTGTCATGGATGGTCCAAAGGCGAACATTATGGCTAACGCCAAACAATTAAAATAGCCAATGCAACAGCCAACACGACAAGGAGTTAAATGTGGCAAGTCATCATGATGTTTCATCAGGGGTAAGCACTAAGCCTGCATCGGCATCACCTGCTAGTATGGTGGTATGGGTCATTGCTGCTGCTTTGGCGGTATTTTTGGTTTGGGCATGGTCGTTTAAACTTGATGAAGTATCAACAGGGTCAGGTAAAATTATTCCATCGTCCAAAGAGCAGGTCATTCAATCCATGGATGGCGGCATTTTAAAAGAGCTTAACGTGAGAGAAGGAGATATTGTAGAGAAAGGGCAAGTGCTGGCGCAGCTTGATCGCACGCGGTTTGAATCCAATGTCGATGAAAGCAGTGCCATCTTGCGCGCTGCCCAAGCCAGAGCTGCACGCCTAACTGCCGAGGTGAATGGCACTTCAATTCATTTTCCCAAGAATGTTTCTGCTGAATCAGAACTGGTCAATGAAGAAATGGCCTTGTACCGCTCACGTAGAGCTAATCTGGAACAATCTGTTGCAGGTTTTAAACAAGCCTTAGTATTAGTACAGCAAGAACTACAAATGACAGAACCATTGGTCGCAAAAGGTGCAGCCAGTGAGGTAGAAGTCTTGCGGCTCAAGCGTCAGGTGAATGATTTGCAAAATAAACTGAATGATGTGCAAAACCAGTATCTGGTACAAGCGCGCGAAGAACTTGCCAAAGCCAATGCAGAAATTGAGGCTCAACGCTCTGTGGTGCGTGGTAAATCGGATTCATTATCACGCTTAACATTTACTTCACCCGTGCGTGGTATTGTCAAAGAAGTGGCCGTTACCACAGTCGGTGGTGTAATTCCGCCCAATGGACGTTTTATGGCAATTGTGCCTTTGGATGAACAGCTATTGGTAGAGGCACGTATTTCACCGCGTGATGTGGCATTTATTCATCCCAATCAAAATGCTTTGGTGAAGATCACAGCGTATGATTATTCTATTTATGGCGGGCTAAAGGGTAGGGTCACTTTAATTTCGCCAGATACTATTCAAGATGAGGTCAAACGCGATAGTTATTATTATCGGGTTTATATTCGTACCAGCTCAGATCATTTAACCAACGCGCAGGGCAAAAACTTTCCTATTGTGCCAGGGATGATTGCAACCGTTGATATTCATACGGGCAGTAAGACCATCTTGGATTATTTATTAAAGCCTTTTAACAAGGCAAGCGAAGCATTACGCGAACGTTAACCATGCACAGGCACGCTGGATTTGACCATGTCGCTTAATCCTTGCCGAATCAAATAATGCTCCAGCCAACTTTTAACAATGGGCGCACTGTCCATTTTAAGTACTTCCTGTAATAGACGCTGGGCATCGGCAAGCGGTACATGATTTAGCGTTTTACGGATTCTTAAGATATTGCTTGAACTCATGGACAGCACATCAAAACCCATACCCATCATTAAAATGGCAGTCGCAGGTTCACCTGCCATTTCGCCACAAATACTAATGGGTTTATTCAGCCGTTTGGCTTGCTTTACCACAAAATTGAGCGCGCGAAGTACCGCAGGGTGATAGTGCGAATACAGCCCCGAAACCCGTGGATTGTTGCGGTCAACTGCCAATAAGTATTGGGTTAAGTCATTTGAGCCAACCGAAAAGAAATCCACCAGTTCTGCCATATCGGGTATTTGTAATAAAATACTGGGGACTTCGATCATCACGCCTACTTTGGGCATGTTAATTTTTACCTGTTCTTCTTCTTGTACCTCGGCCAGTGACCGATAAAGCAAATATAGGGCTTCTTCAACTTCGGTAATGCTACTTACCATGGGCAATAAAATTTGCAGGTTATTTAAACCAATACTGGCTTTTAGCATGGCGCGGATTTGCGCTGAAAAAATTTCAGGATGATCCAGCGTAAAACGAATGCCGCGCCAGCCCAAGGCGGAGTTTTCTTCTTCAATGGTAAAATAGGGCAGGTCTTTGTCCGCACCAATATCCAGTGTGCGCATGACCACAGGCTTGTTGACAAAGTGGCTTAATTGCTGGCGATAGGTGATGCGTTGTTCTTCTTCACCAGGAAAGCGGTCGCGCAGCATAAACGGAATTTCACTGCGATATAATCCTACGCCTTGCGCACCGCGCTGCACACCGCGCACCACATCAATCATCAGGCCAGTATTGACGTATAAATTCACCACATGGCCATCGGGTGTGATGGTGTCGCGGTTTTCATAGCTTTTTAAATCTTTGGCGGCTTGTTGTTCTTCTTTTTGAATTTCCTTGTAGCGCTGTCTTAAGCGGCGAATCGGATGCACATAAATGCGGCCTTGATGCGCATCGACAATCATTTCGGCATCATCAAGCGACGTAATGGGCAATTCGGTGACGCCAACCACGGTGGGAATGCCTAAGGCACGCGCCACAATCACCATATGGGAATTGGCTGCACCTTCGGTAGTCACGATGGCGGCAATATTATGTAGTGGTAACTCCACCAATGCCGAGGTGGTAATTTCCTCACCAATTAAAATACTTTCTTCGTTGAGCTCGCGGTGATCATGGTCGGCGGTTTGCAGTTTAGCCAAAATACGACGGCCCAGATCACGAATATCCGAAACCCGTTCACGCAGGTATTCATCTTCCATTTGCGCAAAATGTGTGGTGTGGCTTTCAATGACTTTACGTACTGCACCTTGTGCCCAATTACCCTCGCGAATTAAGGCTTTAATTTCCGCAGGTAAGGCATTGTCATCCAGCATTCTTAGATAAACACTGAATAACGCACGTTCTTCAATTAAGATTGATTCCTGCATTTTGGCGTCAAGCACCCGAATATCTTGCCGTACGCCATCAATGGCTTGTTTGAGTGAATTAAGCTCTTCGGTAATGTCTTCGGCTTGACGATCGGGCACCGCACTTAAATCGGCAGGCGGATAAAACACCACGGCACGACCAATAGCAACACCACCTGCACCTGCCACGCCCTGAAACATGGAGGATTTGCCAAGGGTTGGCTTTCTAAAAACATCCACCTGGCCTACTGCATGGGCATGCGCAATTGCACCTGATAACTGCGCGCATAAGGTCACCAAAAAAGATTCGGCAGCTTCGGTATAAGCGCGTCTGTCACGGTTTTGCACCACCATCACGCCCATGACTTTGCGGCGGTACATGATGGGCACACCCAAAAACGACTTATACAGTTCTTCGCCCGTTTCTGGTAAATAACGAAAACGCGGATGATTGGCAGCGTCTTCAAGGTTGACGATTTCTTCACGCTGGCCAACCAAACCTACCAAGCCTTCACCTGTGGCCAGTGAGACCACCCCAACGGATTCAATATTTAAGCCCTTGGATGCCATTAAAACATAGCGTTGATTACGTTCATCCAGCAAATAAACCGAACACACTTCAGAACCCATGGCATCAGCCACTTGTTCAACCATGACTTCTAATGCTTCATGCAAACTGGCAGCCGCATCGACTTCCTGTACGATTCGGCGCAGGGTTTCCAGTTGCATTGCTGACATCATTTTCTCCGCTTAGGGCTTATCGCGTGTCAAGTGGCTATAATAGGCCAAGCCATGTCCAGGGTTTAGGTTGGTTTTTAACATCATTGCTATGCTGGGCATCACACTAATCAATATCACTTTAGCCAAATTTACTGCGATTAGAGTAACTTGATCAACATTATTTTGATCGTAGGGAACTCGGGGTTTTTAGCGGTAAGCGGCGGCACAGTTCCATCATGGCTTTGCGATAAACATCACGCTTAAACGCCACCACTTGCGTTAGTGGATACCAGTAGCTGACCCACGTCCATTGATCAAATTCGGCAGGATGGCAGGCATCCAGACGAATAAGACTATGCGACGCATTCAACTGCAATAAAAACCATTTTTGCTTTTGCCCAATGCAGACAGGATTACTGTCCTGGCGAATATAGCGATGTGGCAAACGATAGCGCAACCAACCTCGTGTTTGCGCAATAATCTGGACATGTTCAGGCAGTAAACCCACTTCTTCCCAAAGCTCGCGATACACTGCTTCTTCGGGTGTTTCGCCAAACTGAATACCACCTTGGGGAAACTGCCATGCGTTGTGGCCAATACGCTTGGCCCACAATACTTGTCCGTGTTCGTTTGCCAGAATGATCCCGACATTGGGTCGGAAACCTTCAGAGTCGATCATTTGGCGTACCTTAAATTTTGTTTGTGGCCTATTCCTGATTATTAATTTTGCGGCTCATGCAAATCATTACATGAGAAATCAAGGAATAAGCGATGAAATATTTGCTATGATCTTACCCAATTTCTGCCCTGTCGCGGTGAGAGATTTACAGTTTTTTGTGAGCAAATTATCAAAAATAGAGGTAGTGGGATGAAGCTGGCGTTATTTGATCTGGACCATACCTTATTGAACATTGATTCCGATCATGCGTGGGGCGAATTTTTAATTACAAAGCAGTTGGTGGATGAAGCAGCGCACCGTGCACGCAATGATCAGTTTTATCAGGATTATGTGGCGGGCTCATTGGATGCGGTGGCGTATAACGAGTTTGTCTTTGAGTTTTTAAGCCAGCATGACAGCGCTTATTTAAATACGATTCATGCTGAATTTATGCAGGAAGTGATTATGCCTGCGATGCGTCCAAAAGGGCGTGATGCGATTGCACGGCATCAGCAATTGGGGCATGAGATTATGATTATTACGGCCACCAACAGCTTTGTAGTGCAGCCCATTGCGGCAGCATTTGGGGTTGATAATTTAATTGCCAGTATTCCTGAAGTAATTGATGGGCGTTATACGGGACGTTTACAGGGTGAGCCCTGTTTTCAGGTTGGTAAATTGCATCATCTCAAGCACTGGCTGAGTGAACGTCATGCCCAGATAGAAGAAAGCTGGGGTTATTCCGATTCATTTAATGATCGCTTTTTGCTGGAGTTTGTGGATCATCCTGTGGCCGTCAATCCAGATACCCGTTTACATGCCCATGCCTTGGCGCATAACTGGCCAGTGGAGGATTGGTCGATTACTGTTGAAGTTTAATGATCGCAACTTAAGCCACTAACACCTAAACAAGTGACTCCTGACATAGGGTCATTAATGCCATGGCTGCGCGTGATTGGGTGCGTGCTGGATGGCTGACCATGCCCAGTTGACGGCTTAAATCAATGGGCAAATCCAGTGCTACTAAGTCATTGTTAAGAAGTGTGCTGGGTAATACTGACCAGCCAAGCCCAATAGACACGAGCATGCGAATAGATTCCAGTGGATTGGTGCTCATGTTGGCCTGGGGTTTTAAGCCGTGCTGTTCAAAGGCTTGTAAGGTAATTTGGCTGGTATAGGTGTGTGCGGCAGGTAATAAACACGGATAGCGAATCAGGTCTTTTAGTTTGAGGTTTTCTTGAGTGGCTAAGGCATGAAACGGGGCAACCACAAATTGCAGCGGATCTTGCCATAGGGTTTGATAGCTGAGCCGAGAATCTGGCTTGGGTGGTAAGGTTAAAAATGCCAATTCTAACTCACCGCTAAGTACTGCCTGATGCGCTTGTTCAGAGTCGACAAAATGCACGTCTAATTGTACTGCTGGATATAAATGCACGTATTGCTTTAACAGCGCAGGGAGATGATGCAAGCCAATATGATGGCTGGTGCCAAGACGTAAAATGCCACCCATGCTGTTTTGTGCATGACTAAGTGCATGTTTGATATTTTCATAGTCTAACAGCCACTGTTTGACTCGCGGTAGCAACTCATGGGCAGCTTGGGTCGGCTGAATGCCGCGTCCTGCGGGTTCAAATAAATGCACGCCCAGTTCTTCTTCCAGGTTTTTGAGGCGTTTGGTGACCGCAGGCTGAGTTAAAAATAGTTTTTCGGCAGCAATGGAAATGGAGCCATGCTGCATGACCGCCAGAAATGCATCAAAATTGGACAGGTTCATTTGAATTATTCCAAAAAGTTTTCTAAATAATAAAAATGATAAATTAGTTTTATTGAAATAGACAGCTTATAATTTAATGATTGAGTCAACTGATCGATGCAATGTTTGACATAAAACAGGCATATCGTTGGCATTAGCTGATAGTGAAATAAAGTAGCTAAGGTTTTGAATTAGCAAAGTATTAAAGAAAGACCCAGCATTTAACATTGAGCAAGGTGGAAAAATCATGGCGAGCAAAACATTATATGACAAGTTGTGGGATGACCATTTGGTAAAACAGCGCGATGATGGCTCGTGCTTAATTTATATTGATCGGCATATTTTGCATGAAGTGACCAGCCCACAAGCATTTGAAGGTTTAGAGCTGGCAGGACGCAAACCATGGCGCCTGGATGCCAATATTGCGACACCTGACCATAACGTGCCAACGGATAAAGCTGAGCGTGCGCAGGGGATTGCTGGCATTAAAGATGAAACCTCACGCATTCAAGTGCAAACATTGGACGACAACTGCAAAAAATTTAATGTGGTTGAGTTTGATATTTTTGACCAGCGTCAAGGCATTGTGCATGTGGTCGGCCCTGAGCAGGGCTTGACTTTGCCAGGCATGACCGTGGTTTGTGGTGATTCTCATACCGCAACGCATGGTGCCTTTGGTTGTTTGGCGCATGGTATTGGTACTTCAGAAGTGGAACATGTGTTGGCCACGCAATGTTTAATTCAGAAAAAATCCAAAAACATGCTGATCCGTGTTAATGGCACATTGGGCGCAGGCGTGACCCCCAAAGATGTGGTGCTTGCCATTATTGCTCACATTGGCGCCGCAGGTGGTACAGGCTATGCCATTGAATTTGGTGGTCAAGTGTTCCGTGATATGTCGATGGAAGGCCGCATGACCGTATGTAATATGGCTATTGAGGCAGGCGCACGCGTGGGCATGGTGGCAGTGGACGACAAAACCATTAATTACTTTAAAGACAAGCCATTTGCACCCAAAGCGGAACAATGGGATGCGGCAGTTGCCTACTGGAATACTTTGCATTCTGATCCTGATGCCGTATTTGATGCGGTGATTGACATTGACGGTGCCAGTATTGAGCCGCAAGTATCGTGGGGCACCTCGCCAGAAATGGTTATTCCAGTGACGAAAAATGTACCAACTTTGGCTGATGCCAAAGATGAGGTGCAACGCAACGACTGGACACGTGCTTATCAATACATGGGCTTAACGGCTGGCCAGGCCTTAAGTGATATTCAGCTTGATCGGGTGTTTATTGGTTCTTGCACCAACTCGCGCATTGAGGATTTACGTGCTGCGGCTGAGGTGATTAAAGGCCGTAAAGTGGCAGCAACCATTAAACAGGCCATGGTGGTGCCAGGGTCTGGTTTGGTCAAAGCACAGGCCGAAGCGGAAGGTCTGGATCAATTATTTGTTGATGCAGGCTTTCAATGGCGTGAGCCAGGTTGCTCGATGTGTCTTGCCATGAATGCCGATAAATTACAGCCAGGCGAACATTGTGCGTCTACCTCGAACCGTAATTTTGAAGGGCGTCAGGGCAATGGTGGCCGCACGCATTTGGTTAGCCCAGCCATGGCTGCTGCTGCTGCGTTAGCAGGTCATTTTGTTGATGTGCGCCAGTTTTAAGACTTAAGACCTAAAATCAGGACAGGAAAATAATATGAAACCTTATACCGTTGAACAGGGTTTGGCTGCCCCTTTAGACCGCGCCAATGTCGATACCGACTTAATTATTCCCAAGCAATTTTTAAAATCCATTAAGCGTACAGGATTTGGTGCTAACTTATTTGACGAGCTACGTTACCTGGATGAAGGTTATTTGGGTTTAGATAACGCCACACGTCCTTTGAACCACGACTTTGTGCTCAATCAGCCACGCTATCAGGGCGCAAGCGTGTTACTGGCGCGGCAAAATTTCGGTTGTGGGTCCAGCCGCGAGCATGCACCGTGGGCATTGGAAGAATATGGGTTTAGAACGGTCATTGCGCCCAGTTTTGCCGACATTTTCTTCAATAACTGCTTTAAAAATGGCATGTTACCCGTTATTTTGCCAGAAAGCGTGGTGGATCAGCTATTTAATGAATGCGAGCAAACGCCTGGCTATCAGTTAACCATTGATTTGCCCAATCAGCTGGTCAAAACACCCAGCGGGCAAGAGTTTGCCTTTAGCGTGGATGAATTTCGCAAGCATTGCCTGATCAATGGGTTAGACGATATTGGATTGACTTTACAGGATAGCGATAGCATTAAAAATTTCGAAAGTCATGCCAAACAAGCGCGTCCCTGGGTGTTTAACAGCTTGCGGGATTAACGGTGACCGACATAGCAATCTAAGGTATAGTTGATTAGTTTAGACTTTTTATTTAAAAATAAACTATTTTGGTTTAAGTCTAAGGGTAAAAACCGTGATATGGAGCACTTGGTTGCTATGTACAAAACAGGTTTAATGGGTCTAACGCTTATATTGCTGGGTAGCAGCCTATCAGGTTGTCAATTCATTGCAAGTCCACAGGAAAAGGCGCAACCGCGTCTTTCGGCAGAAAAAATTGGCGTGCTGGAAAGCCCAACGCCAAAAGGCTTAATTGGCTTACATTGCACTGGTGAGATTCGCTGCGAATTTGGCAAGTTGAATAATATTGTTGTGATTAACGATGTGAGCAAGCAACCAACCAACGAAGCCATTAACGCGGCGTTGGTGCGTTTTGAGCCCATCAAGCTCGCTGGTCAGCAGCAGGTGTCCAAGTATTTTGTGGCCATGCAGCCTGGATCGAATGAAGTTAAAATGCGATTTTATCCCATCACGCCTGAGCGTGCGGAAAACTTTAGTTTAATTCATAATTTTCGTGCTGGTAAAACTTACCACTTGGGCATGTATCGGCAACGTGTGAACAATAGCTCTACCAGCGTGTTAAATATCGCAACGCCTGAGCCATTGTGCGTGCAATTGCTAGAAGATAAGCAAGTGATTCGACGGTTTTGCAGGCCATTTGATCCCAGTACGGGTTTGGGTGAATTTATTGAACAGCGTATTGCTAACTCATAAGCTGGTAGGCTTGCGTTAATTATTTTATATAAAATTGAATGAGTGGAATTTAATGATGTCAAAGCACATTCTTATTTTGGCAGGGGATGGGATTGGCCCAGAAATCATGGCCGCCGCTGAACAAGTACTAACCACAGTGAACCAAAAGTTTGAGTTGGGCTTAAGCTGGGAGCATGGCTTACTGGGTGGCTGTGCGATTGATGCGCATGGTGAGCCATTGCCAGAAGTCACCCTCACTGCCGCCAAAAAGGCCGACGCAATTTTGCTGGGCGCAGTAGGTGGGCCAAAATGGGACACGATTGAACGCTCCATTCGCCCAGAACGCGGCTTGTTAAAGATCCGTAGTGAACTCAATTTATTTGCAAATTTGCGTCCTGCTATTTTGTATCCACAACTGGCTGATGCCTCCAGTCTAAAGCCTGAAATTGTGGCGGGTCTGGATATTTTAATTGTACGTGAATTGACTGGCGGTATTTACTTTGGCCAGCCTCGTGGTATTCGCACCCTCGAAAATGGCGAAAAACAAGGCTATAACACTGACGTCTATTCTGAAAGTGAAATTAAACGTATTGCCAAAGTGGCATTTGATATGGCTGGTCTACGCGGTGGTAAAGTATGTTCAGTCGATAAAGCCAATGTGCTGGAAGTCACTGAACTGTGGAAACAAACAGTCACTGATTTGGCTACAGCGCAATATCCAAATATTCAGTTGTCACACATGTATGTAGACAATGCAGCCATGCAATTGGTGCGCGCGCCCAAGCAATTTGATGTGATTGTCACTGGCAACTTATTTGGTGATATTTTGTCTGATGAAGCGGCCATGTTAACGGGCTCTATTGGTATGTTGCCATCTGCGTCATTAGATGAAAATGGCAAAGGCATGTATGAGCCATGTCATGGTTCGGCGCCTGATATTGCAGGTAAAAACATTGCCAATCCATTAGCCACTATTTTATCAGTGGCCATGATGCTGCGTTACACCTTCCGTGAGGAAACTGCTGCCAAAGCCATTGAAGATGCCGTAGGTGTGGTGCTTGATCAAGGTTTGCGTACTGGCGACATTATGAGTGAAGGCATGACGTTGGTAGGTACGGATGCCATGGGTGCGGCAGTAGTGAAAGCATTAAACTAAGTAGCATTGAATGTATTTCTAAAAGGCCAGCTTTTGAACTGACTCACAAAGTTGAACAGTTGTTGAAGTAGCGACTAAGGCCTGTTTTCTATATTTAATAGGAGACAGGCCTTTTTAATGCGCAGCATAGATTTAAATATCTGGCATGGCACGAGCAAATCATTGGATGATTAAATATCAGCAGACCCTCAATAATTGTCCTGAAATGAAAAGAAAACCAAATGGAATGCTATTAAAAACTGTAAAAAAATCGTTAAGATAGATAAGAGCAATAGGATAAATATTTACACATTGAAAAAACACAGATGCTGTAAATACGCTATTTTATGATCCATAGGAATCACAGCAATTCAAATTTGATGAGAGGTTAGTATGGTAACGCAGCGCCACTGGATTGATGCAGGACAAGACGTTCGCTTATTTGCTGAAACATGGGGCAATGAAAATAACACCCCCATTGTTTTGGTACATGGTTATCCAGACAGCCATACCGTCTGGCAAAGTATTGCTGAGCAATTAGCCGATCAATTTTATGTGATTGCGTATGATGTACGCGGTGCAGGTAAATCTTCTATTCCAGTGGCACTTAAAGACTATAAAATTGAAGTGTTGGCACAGGATTTGACTGCGGTGGTTAATACCTTGCTGCCTGATCGCCAGTTTCATCTGGCGGCGCATGACTGGGGTTCCATTCAAAGCTGGGAATCTGTCACGACGCCTGCCTTAAAGGGTCGAATTTTATCATTTACTACCATGTCTGGCCCATCACTGGATCATGCCGCACTGATGCTTAAAGATCAGTTTAAAACCAATCCCTTTAAAGTGTTAAAGCAGTTGAGCATGTCGTGGTATATCGCAGCGTTTCATATCCCCTTGCTTGCGCCTTTAAGCTGGAAGCTGTATTGGGGTAAACACTGGCATCAGGTGGTGGATCAACTGGAAAAAACCACAGGCTTGCCTGAAAATCCCACGCAAACCTCGGATGGTGTGCATGGCATTAACCTGTATCGCGCCAATTTTATTGATCGCCTGAGCAACCCACGCCAGCGCATTGCACATTGCCCAGTGCAGGTAATTATTTTAGAAAAAGATGCTTTTGTGTCTGAAGGCTATATGCAGGATTTGCCACGCTGGGTAGATGATTTAACCATAAAGCGAATTAACGCCAATCACTGGGCAATCTTGAGCCAGCCCACACAGGTGGCCAATTATATTCGTGAATTTGTGCTGGCGCATACTAAATAAAGCCAAAAAAGGGCGGTTGTAAAGTTGACTGCCCATGATTAATTAATTCAGTGTGCTATGTTACTAGTTTACGAGACAAGATATATTTGGAAGCGTCATAGCGTTATATCTCGTTAAAAACTTTTTTTCTAAGCCAGAGTGAAACACTCACTAGACCAATCAACACAGGCACTTCAACCAATGGCCCAATTATCGTTGTAAAAGCCACAGGTGATGCAAGCCCAAAGGTCGCAATAGCAACGGCTAAAGCCAATTCAAAATTATTCCCTGCTGCGGTAAAAGAAATAGCCGCAGTTTTTGGGTAATCATGTCCCATCCATTTACTCATAAAGAAGCTAATGAAGAACATCAGCATAAAGTAAATGGTCAAAGGAATTGCGATTCTGAGCACATCTAATGGCAAACTAACGACTTGACCACCTTTTAGGCTAAACATGGCGACAATTGTAAATAACAGTGCAAGAAGACTCAGCGGACTAATTTTGGGAATAAATTTGCTTTGATACCAATCCGAACCTTTTTGTTTGATTAGAATCAATCGAGTCAGAAAGCCAAGTAAAAATGGGATACCTAAATAAATCAGAACCGCATGGGTAATTGTCCAAAAGCTTACATTAATGACTTGGGCTTCTACACCAAAATAAGGTGGCAAGAAAGTCAAAAATAGCCAAGCATAGGTACTGAAAAATAGAATTTGGAAAATACTATTAAATGCGACTAATCCTGTAACATACTGATTATCACCACAGGCCAAACCATTCCATACCAAAACCATTGCAATACAACGCGCCAAGCCAATCAGAATGACACCTGTCATATATTCAGGGTAGGAGTGGAGAAAAATAATTGCTAAAGCAAACATTAAACACGGTGCAATCAGCCAGTTTTGAACCAAAGATAAGGTAAGCGTTCGTTTATCTTTAAACACTTGTGGCAAGGTCGCATAGTCCACTTTGGCCAGTGGTGGATACATCATCAAAATCAAGCCAATCGCAATCGGGATATTGACTGAATCCATACTCATCTGGTCTAAAGCAACAGATGCTTGAGGAAAGAACACTCCAATTCCCACACCTAATGCCATCGCAATGAAAATCCAGAGCGTTAAATTACGATCTAAAAATGAAAGCCTTGAAGTAGACATAATTTTACTCAATATTTGAAATTTTATTGATTTCTGCAATAAGCTCAGAACGAGAAAATTTGTTTATATCTAGTGCAAATAAAGCATCTAGGCGTTTATTAATGTGATCAACTGTCACTAAAAAAGCTTTCAGCTTTTCTTCTTCAGGAAGGTCTAAATGAGATGGGTCAGATAAGCCCCAATGCGCCTTAATCGCTCCCCCTAAGTAAAGTGGACAAGCTTCTTGAGCGGCTTGATCACACACGGTAATCACCACATCAGGTTGATACTGTTCACAGTCATCAATGGTCTTACTTGATAAACCGTCAGTAGATAAGCCTAAATTGTGTAAAGTCTTAATGGTGAATGGATGAACCTGACCTGAAGGCTTACTGCCAGCACTGTAAGCTTTCCAACCCTCAGGCGCACGGCTATTGAATAACACTTCTGAAAGAATGCTACGACAACTGTTACCTGTACATAAGAATAAAAATTTCATCAGTATTACTCGCAATGCACTGAAATTGAAGAATGAACAAGAGGGTTGTTCATCATGTCGTCATTTGGTTTTGAGATGATGTTTAAAACCTCATTTGCCCATTCAGGAAGATTGGGATTTAAACGGTAATACACCCATTGCCCTTGTCTTTGATCAAGCAAAACGGAAAGATTTCGAAGTAAAGCCAAATGCCGAGAAATTTTAGGTTGGCTGAGCTGCAATTGCTCTGTCAGTTCGCACACACAAATATTTTGTTTGGCTATGACTAACTTTAAAATATCCAAACGAGTAGCATCAGAAAGACACTTAAAAAAATCTGTTTGATTCATTTTATGATTACTCAATATATTTACTATTTCGAATATACGAATATCCATATATTAGTGCAATATTTTTTTAATTGACAAATAGTCTAAATTTAAATTGACGGTTTTTGGCAACGTTGTCTGTTAAAATGCCCGACTTCTCCTGCTGCTGTTTTTATCCCAATGAATGCTGTGGTCATTGCCATTGTGCTGATGTTTGTATTGTCTTTAGCACGTGTGTCTGTTGTGCTTACGTTGATTATTTCAGCCATTGTCGGTGGTTTGTTGGGCGGCTTAAGTGTCTCACAAACTGTTAGTGCCTTTAATGCTGGTTTGGGCAATGGGGCAGAAGTGGCTCTGGCCTATGCCGTATTGGGCGCGTTTGCGCTGGCATTGTCACGCTCAGGTCTACCAGATTTATTGGCACACAAGCTGATTGCCTTACTGGGCTACGAGGCTTCAGTGCATCGGCAGCGTTTTATCAAATATTTATTATTCAGTATTTTATTAATTGCTGCGGTGTTTTCGCAAAACCTGATTCCAGTGCATATTGCATTTATTCCGGTATTAATTCCACCCTTGTTAACAGTGACCAACTATTTACGGCTGGATCGTCGTGCGGCAGCTTGTGTTTTAACCTTGGGCTTGGTGGGTGCCTATATGTTATTGCCCATTGGTTTTGGTGCTATTTTCTTAAATGATTTGCTCATGGCCAATATTAATAAAGTAGGCGCAAGTTATGGCTTACAGGTAGAGCGCTGGATGATGCCTGTAGGCATGCTCATTCCAGTTCTTGGCATGGTGATAGGCACGTTGGTAGCGGTATTTTTTTCATATCGTAAACCACGCGCTTATGTCAATAAAGCGGTTGCGCGCAAGCATGAAATCAGTCTGGATCAACCGCTTAACACACCTGTACAGAACTTGGCACAAATGGCAGATAACTTGCAGCAAGAAGCACAACAAAATGCGCAGGTGCCCAAAAAAATAATGTGTATGGCACTCCTTGCGGTATTGGCCACGCTGTTTACCCAATTGTATTCAGGATCAATGATTTTTGGCGGCATGGTTGGTTTTGCGGTGTTATCGGCTGCGGGTATTTTTAAGTGGCAAGAAGCCGATGATGTGTTTGTGGCAGGCATGCGCATGATGTCACTGGTTGGTTTTATTATGATTGCTGCGGCTGGTTTTGCATCCGTGATGAGCAGTACAGGAGATATCGACTCATTGATTAATGGGGTAGTCAGTGTCATTGGCGACCATAAAGGCATTGCTGCGTTTTTAATGTTGCTGATTGGCTTATTGGTTACCTTGGGAATTGGCTCATCGTTTTCTACTATTCCCATCCTCACTATTATTTATGTGCCGTTGTGCATACAATTTGGTTTTTCACCCCTGGCCACCGTTGCATTGGTTGGTACAGCGGCGGCACTTGGCGATGCAGGCTCGCCAGCATCAGATTCCACCCTTGGGCCTACCGCAGGCTTAGGGATTGACGGCCAGCATGACCATATCTGGGATACCGTGGTGCCAACGTTTATTCATTTTAATATTCCATTAATTATTTTTGGCTGGTTGGCAGCCATGTATTTATAAAACTTTAGAGATATAACCTGGGGTGCTTAATTGGCTAGTCAAGACAAGATTCCAATAAGGTCTGGTAAAACAGGCAGGATGAAAATACTATCTTTATTGTTAAGCTTACAAATTACCATTTAATGTTCATAAAAATGCCTCTGGGTGTGATAAATGGATTTGGCTAAACTGGCAGTAATCCATCAGTGACAGGATGCCTCCATGTCTTTTAATTCAACTCATTGTATTAAATCCGTGCTGCTGGCCGTTAGCTTAGTGGCTGGATTTAGCAGCTGGTTTAATGTAAGTGCACACGCGGCAAGCTTTGATTGCAGTAAATCACGCCTTGCCACCGAAAAAACCATTTGTGCGTATCGCGGCTTAAATGACCGTGATGTAAAAATGGCCACTACCTTTAATATTATTAGTCATGCTGTGCCAATGGGTAGCCGTGATCATTTAAAGGATGAGCAAGTGATTTGGCTCAAGCAACGCAATGGCTGTGGCAGCAATGTGAACTGTATTGCCAATGCCTATCAAAATCGTCAAAAACAGTTGGATCAAATGCTACAGGATCGCGTATTTTCGCACGGGCCTTTTTAGCACCAGTTCCACAGTTTTGCCTGTAAAATAACCAAAGCTGTGGATAAGTTTTAAGTTATAAACAATGTCTAAAAATAGGCCAATTGGGCAGGCGGGCGATATTAAAAAGCAGTTTTATGCTTGAAAAAATCTGCCGCTGACCCCACTCCGTTTGACAGACCATTTTGGGTTAAACAGGAGATTATCATGAGCGACAATCCAGCAAACAGCCAGGCTGACAATCAATCGAACGCAAAAGCAAAAAGCTACAGTTTTCAGGCCGAGGTTGCCCAGTTATTGCATTTAGTGACCCATTCTTTATATTCCAATCCAGAAATTTTTCTGCGTGAACTCATTTCTAACGCTTCGGATGCGTGCGACAAACTGCGCTTTGAAGGCATTAACAATGGCGCACTATACGAAAATGACCCTGATTTACATGTGCGTGTCAGCCTCAATAAAGACAATAACACCATTACTATTAGCGATAACGGCATTGGCCTAACAAGCGATGAAGCCATTGATAATTTAGGTACTATTGCAAAGTCTGGCACCAAAGACTTTATGTCTAAGCTGAGCGGCAACCAAAAAGAAGATGCGCAGCTCATTGGCCAGTTTGGCGTTGGCTTTTATTCAGGCTTTATTGTGGCCGATAAAATTACTGTGGAATCCCGTAAAGCAGGTGTGCCAGTGGATCAGGCTGTACGCTGGATTAGCGGTGGTACAGGCGATTTTGACGTAGAGCAAATCAGCAAAGAAAGCCGTGGTACCGATATTATTTTGCATTTGCGTGATGATGCACATGAGTATTTGGAAGCGTGGAAAGTAAAGCAAATTATTAACAAATATTCTGACCACATCAGCCTGCCGATTCAAATGCAAAAAGAAGTGTGGCAAGAGGCTGAGGAAGGGTCTGAAGAAGGCGGCAAAATGGTCATGACCGATGAATGGGAAACCATTAACTCGGCATCAGCCTTGTGGACGCGTAATAAAAAAGACATTAGTGATGAGCAGTATATTGAATTCTACAAGCAGTTTAGCCATGACTTTGAAGCACCGCTGACGTGGAGTCATAATCGGGTAGAAGGCAGCACCGAATACACGCAGCTATTGTATATCCCCGCCAAAGCCCCACACGACATGTTCACCCGTGAGCAAAAATCGGGCATTAAGCTGTATGTAAAGCGCGTGTTTATTATGGATGAAGCTGAAAACCTCATGCCATCTTACTTGCGCTTTGTTAAAGGGATTATTGATAGTGCTGATTTACCGCTGAACGTGAGCCGTGAGTTGCTACAGGAAAGCCGTGATGTACGCACGATTCGTGAAGGGAATGCACGCCGTGTGCTGGGTTTACTGGACAATCTGGCAAAATCGGAAGAACAAGCAGATCAGGAAAAATTCGCCAATTTTTATAAAGAATTTGGTGCCGTACTGAAAGAAGGCTTGGGCGAAGATATGGGCAATAAAGACCGTATTGCCAAGTTATTACGCTTTGCTTCCACCAGCAGCGATGAAACCAGCGTCTCTTTGGCAGACTACAAAGCCAATATGAAAGAAGGTCAAAAAGCCATTTATTATCTGGCGGCTGAAAGTCTCGCGGCTGCCAAAAATAGCCCACAACTTGAGCTGTTTAAGAAAAAAGGCATTGATGTGTTGTTGATGACTGACCGTGTGGATGAGTGGGCACTGAACTTTTTAACTGACTTTGACGGCACACCGCTACAAAGCGTGGCAAAAGGTGCGGTGGATTTAGGTGACTTGCAGGATGAAGAAGAGAAAAAAGCTGCCGAGACTGCCACGGAAAATCTAAAACCCACTTTGGATAAATTAACATCTAGCTTAAAAGACAAGGCCAAAGAAGTGCGCGTCACCACGCGTTTGGTGGATAGTCCAGCCTGTTTGGTAGTGGGCGATCAGGACTTGTCACCGCAACTGGTGCGTATGCTGAAGCAAGCGGGTCAGCCTGTGCCAGAGTCCAAACCTATTTTGGAAATTAACCCAGAGCATCCGCTGGTTAAACGTCTGGAAACGTCTGCCCAGTTTGACGACTTGGCCAATGTGATTTTTGATCAGGCGTTGCTGGCAGAAGGCGGTGTACCAGAAGACCCAGCCGCTTATTTAAAGCGGATTAATAGCTTGTTGTTGGGCTAGTTAAGAGCTTTTATTGATTACTAATTTAAGCAATAAGAAAGGGAGCGTTGTTTTGAACGGCTCCCTTTTTTGTTATCTGTTTTGCTTATCGTTTCTTCAAATTTTTTAAATAGCTACTTAAAATATGGCTTCCAAGCGTAAAAAACCTGATAAATAATTGCTTCGATCTAAATCTTTATCATTGTAGTAACTGACATCAGATTGAATAAAAAACCAGTCACGTAAGAAAGGTTGCCGCCATGATACAAATGGCCCATAGCCGTTTAAATGAAAGTCTTTATCTTTGGCACGACCATTGGTATACAAGCCATAGCTAAAGGTGTTGTCATGAAAAAAGGTATGCTGGCGGAATAAACGGTTTTCCCAGCTTACTCCAATATCACGGTCATCGTCAGCATAGGTAATAGCTGCCTGATTGGCAATAAAGGGTTGCCCTTCTTTGTGATGACGAATTTCCAGATTAGTCCGTGCATAGTTCTTACTGCTCGAACCATAGCGATAAACCTGCTCGGCACGGGTACTAAAATTATCCTGTAATTGCCAGTCGCGAGATACTTTTAAACGGCCATACACATCCTTGGCACCATCACGCATACCCACATCAAAATCGGTATCAAATAAATCGGTTTTTAGCCATTCACTCCAGCGTACAGCAAATGAATTGTTTTCACGGCGGCTGGTCTTTTGATCAAAGGTTTTACCAGGTTCAGTGCTGGCATTGGGGTTAGTAATGGCCACGTTACCGCGAATTTCATCGTCTAGCGTGTCATCACCAAACACCACACTAAAGCGTTTTTCTAAAGTTGGCAGTTTAATTCTACCGCGAACACGAGGTTTTACTTCAAACTCGTCATATTTATTCCAAGTGGTATCCAGCAAAATTCTTAGGCTAGCCTTGGCTGGTTTTTCGGGGTCAGGCTCACCAAACCAGTCATCAATGTTGTATGCTTTTTGCTGTAGATATTGCCGAAAGTGATTATGCTTGGTATCGGCCCAGCTACTGTCCTTGGTTTCTTGTTGCGTACGAACAATAGGGGCATTGGACTCTTTGGGTAGTACGGTTGGTAAAGCATCAATCGCTTCTGGAATGACACTAAGCATAAATTCAGATTGCTCAGATTTCTCAGGTTGTAGGGCAGAGGCATCTTCATTGGCCCATGTGCTACTACCCATTGCAATTGCCGTGGCTAGCACGGTTTTAACACCCCAAATATAATAATTTTTCATTTTAAAAAAAGCTCTCATTGACCGCTAGGAAAGTAGGCTAAACCTAACACTTTTGTTATTATTTTTTTGTTAAAAAACAAAGAGCAATTCTACAAAAAATTACTGCACTGCTAAGCGCAAATGATTACAAGAACTTTATTTTAGAAATTTTACAATATACTTGTTATAGATTAAGGAAAAGTAATAAAATGGCATTTTTAAGATTATCTTAAGTTTTAAATCTCCTACATAAATACCTTAATTTTAAAGTTATTCTTTGTTTTAAATCGCTATTTATTCAGCCTTGCTTTGATGATGAGTTGTTCAGCATGCTATTAAAAGCCATGCTGGCATTTCGACCCAGTAAAACCGATTTAATTTTTTCAATAAAAACGTTTCTGGCCGCAATGCTGGCACTATACATTGCCATTTCTCTAAATTTGCAAAATCCCATGTGGGCGATGGGCACAGTATTCATTGTGGCCAATCCACTGACTGGCGTGTTGTCCTCTAAAGCAATGTATCGCATGTTGGGCACTTTGGCTGGCGCTTGCTTATCGCTGATTGCTTTACCACCGTTTATTAATAGCCCATTGCCTTTTAGTGTGTTGATTGCGGCATGGGTGAGTCTGTGCCTGTATATTTCCTTGCTGGATCGTACGCCACGCAGTTACTTTTTTATGCTGGCGGGTTATTCAATGGCACTGATTGGTTTTAGTGCAGTGATTGATCCCACGCATTTATTTGATATTGCCTTGTCACGTTTTGAAGAAATTACCTTGGGCATTTTGTGTGCCACGGTTGTCTCGCGGGTATTTTTTCCCATGAGTATTGGCAAGGTATTACTGGGACGTATTGATCACTGGTTTAATGATGTTGAGCAAAGTTTTAATCATTGCTTAAGTAGTGATCGCTCGGCTGAAACTATTTTAAAAGATGCGCAGCGTTTTGCCAGCGACAGTACCGAAATTTATAATCTGGCAGTGCATTTATCTTATGAAAAATCAGCACTTAGTGGCCAGACACGCGCGGTACAAGAGCTACAGCACCAAATGATTTTAATTGCACCAGCACTGGTGACTTTGGCTGATCGAGTATATAGCTTACGGCAGTTATCTGATCAGTTTGACACTTTACTCAACGAGGTGCAACAACAAACCAATCAGTTTATGCGGGAGGTTCAGCCCAGTCAGCAAGCCGATATTGACTATATTCCAGCGTCAATTTTGCATAAGTTTGAACAAATGCTGGCGATGGCGACTGTGGAGCAAAAACTACTGATTATGAGTGCGCGCGAAGCATTTATTTTCTTTTTAAGGCATTTTTTAACCTTGCGCTTAATTTGGTCTTATATTCGGCAGGGCAAAAAACTTCCCAGTTTTATCAACCAAAAAGTCATGGCTAACCAAAAGCTGCATCGGGATCATGGTGTGGCATTGCGCGGCGCGTTATCGGCTTTTTTAGCCCTGTGTATTGTGTGTTTTTTATGGCATATGAGTGGCTGGCAATATGGCTTTATGGCAGCTCAGATTACTGCGGTTTGCGCCTGTATTCTCACTTTTCTGGATAATCCCGTGCCAGCGCTGGCATCGTTTCGCCTGGCCAGTATTTATTCTGCACTGGTGGTCTTTGTTTATCAATTTGCTGTGTTTCCCGTGGTGCATAACTTTTTTGAGCTGATGCTAGTTTTATTTCCGTTTCTCTTTTTATTTACGACCATGTTGTCTAACCCGACATTAATGGGTTTTGTATTGCCCTTACTCATTAACACTGCAATGGGCTTAAATATTCGCAACTTAAATGAGCCAGTATTTGGTGCTTATGTAGACAACAGTTTAGCCATTATTATTGGGATTTTAATTCCCAGTTTTACGCTGGCCTTATTGCGCAGCACCACACCTGAGCTGAGTGTGCAACGCTTGGTGCGCATGCAGTGGCGTGATGTGCAGCAAATTATTGAAAAACCTGTGTTGCATCCATGGGCCTATTACATGCGCCGATTGCTGGATCGTATTGGCTTAATGGCACCGCGTGTATTGCGCGCACCCAGCGTGCAGCAAGAGATTAGTCAGACGGTGAGTGAGCTTGCTGGAGCGACCAATATTATTCGGCTTAAGCGCGTACTCAATCAACTTGATATGCCTTTACAACAGCAAGTTCAGCAATTATTACAAGACTTGTGGCACTGGTATGAAGCGCGTTTAAACCAGCAGGAAATAACGGGCCAAATTGATATAAAAACTAACATCCAAGATGGCGCGCTTGACGCAACGCCACAGATAGACATATTGGCGCAGGATATTTTGCAGCAAGTTGATCAATTGCTCTCTGAGGTGTTATTACAACCTGCCAGTATGTTACGTGATCAATTATTGGTGGCCTTAACTGGCTTACGTCGAACTTTATTTCAACAAGCGCCTGCCTATCGCGTACCGCACAAGCCCATTACCGAGTTAGGAGAAACCTATGGCTGGCGAGCTTAATTTTTACGGAATTTATATCCCGTTTATTTTAATTCAGGCATTGCTGGCCTATGCTATTTATTTATTATTGGTGAAAGCACTGGACAAATGGCAACTAAGTCCGTGGATTATGATCCCTACTATTTTCCACTTGTGCCTCTATATTGTAGTGTTAGGTGTCTTGATGGGAATAAGTAGTTATATGGTGTAGGTGGGATTGAGCCTGTGATAAATGGCAAAACGTGGCGGTAGCGTATTGTATTAACCCATAATGGTGTTGTAGGCAAACTATGAAAATCAAATCTCAACAAATGGTTCGTGTGACTATATTGATTGTCATGGTCATTGTTGCCATGGTCATTGTAATTTCACTATGGCGTTATTACACCCAGGCCCCGTGGACACGCGATGGCCGTATTCGTGGCGATGTGATGCGCATTGCAACCGATGTATCAGGTTTGGTTAAAAACATCCAGGTTGAAGACAATCAGCTGGTGCAAAAAGATCAGGTGCTCTTTGAGCTTGACCCTGCACGGTTTGAAATTGCAGTGGCACAGGCGCAAGCAAATCTGGCACGCGCGCAAGCGGCACTAAGTAACTCTAAACAACAACGCTTAAGTGCGCAGGCCACCATTAAACAAGCGCAAGCAGGGCGGGAAGCGGCTCAGGCAGAAGCAGAAAAAGCCCGCCGTGACCTGGCGCGGATTGAACAACTACAAAGCGTGAATGCAGTGTCCAAACAGGAGCAAGACCGTTACCGTGCGGCAAAACTTGAAGCCCAGGCTAACCTGGCCCAAGCGCAAGCCAATATTGAAGTGCAACAGCAAAATTTATCTGGTGTAGATACAGGCCGAGAAGGTTTGGTGGCAGACGTTGCCAGTGCGCAAGCTGCGCTTGATCTGGCTCAGCTTAATTTGGCACGCACTCAGGTCAAAGCACCAGGTAATGGCCGACTGGCCAACTTTGACTTAAAAGCAGGCAATTACGTCAGCGCAGGGCAAGCTATAGCTGCCTTACTAGACCCTAAGCAATTTTATGTGGTGGGTTATTTTGAAGAAACCAAGTTGTCACGGATTCGGATAGGGGATGCAGTGACCGTTCAGTTGATTGGTGATTCACGACAAATTAAAGGCCATGTGCAAGGGATTGCAGCAGGCATTGAAGATCGCGAACGCACCTCAAGCAGTAGCATGCTGGCCAATATTAACCCGACATTTAACTGGGTACGGCTGGCCCAGCGTGTGCCTGTACGTGTAACCCTGGATGAGGTACCCGATACCAGCATGTTGGTGGCAGGGCGTACCGTCACGGTGCATATTGATGAAAGCAGGAAAAAGTCACCCAGCAAATAAACTTATCAACAAGATTTTTGAGCCATTAAACCTCTCGGTTGCATAGAGAATTTTAAGGGTAGATCTTTTATTTCTGTTCAGGCACTTCGCATGAATTATCATCACACAGTGGCGCGGTTTGATCCTGACTCATATCTACACTGTTATGCGCATCACCCGCCTGTTGTAATGCTTGCAAGAATACCTCTCGCGGTTGCGCGCCAGACAAACCAATTTTTTGATTAAATACAAAAAATGGCACACCACTAATCTCCAGTTGCTCACGTGCAATTTGCTCATCCATGCGCACTTCCTGTTC
Source organism: Pseudomonadota bacterium (assembly GCA_023393635.1). GTDB lineage: Bacteria > Pseudomonadota > Gammaproteobacteria > Pseudomonadales > Moraxellaceae > Alkanindiges. The sequence continues at coordinate 44,153 of JAEWKT010000062.1, read as the reverse complement.
AAAACGATCAGAATCTAGCACGGCTTTGACCTCATCAGGGTTTAAGCCAATCCGCGCAGCGACTTGTTCCACTACATTACGTTCACCAATGGCTAGGCCTTCAGTCATATAGGCATAAAAAAACGCCTCTTGCGTGGCATCACCTAAGCCTTTGCTAGTAGCAAGGTGAATAATGCGATGTGCGTTAAAGGAATTGCCAGACTTGGCTTGTTGCCATTGAAAATCAATGCCCTCATCACGTGCCATGTCGGCCATTTGCCGTTGGAACTGCTCCATCTCTGCCACACTTTTACCATATTTTTTGGCAAGACGTTCGGTATTGGAGCTGCCATGGCTGGCAGGTGCATTGGGGTCTAGCTCATAGCTGTGCCAATGTACGTCAATATCAATGTCAGCATCACGGGCGACGTTCTCAAGGCGTTTTTTACCGATATAACAGAAAGGGCAGACCACGTCTGACCAGATGTCGACACGAATCGGATTCATAAAGCTTCTCTAGTGGTTTGAATAGAATAAAGATGAGGCTTAAAGAAAGGGATTTAAAGGGCAGTTTAGTGAACGTAACCATCTTATAAAGATAGCTCAAACTTATTGATGATGTTTTAGTCTTACAATTATGCTAGGCTTACTAAGTAAGATAATTTAAGCTTTAGCAGAGGAGTAAACAACATGACCATTTTAACGGTGTCCTCTAAAGGACAAATTGTACTGCCTGTCAAAATCCGTAAGCGTTTTGGTTTAAAAGCAGGTTCACAACTTGAAATAGTTGAAAGTGAACAAGGCTTAATTTTAAAGCTTAATGCATCTGTAACACCTGTGCGGGATGTTGCAGCATGTGCAGGTTTAATCAAAGTTAAAAGCTCTGGTCAGAAAAGAAGCCTAGACGATTTTAACGCCGCTGACATGGTAGAAAACTATAATGAAAGCAATTGATACCAATATTCTGGCACGATTTTTTATTGATGACCCTGATGATGAGCAAGCAGCTAAACAGCGTCCTAAAGCCATCGAAATTTTACAACAGCCTGCTTATATCCCGATTACGGTCATTCTGGAGTTTGAATGGGTGATGCGCGGTTTTTACAAACTGGATCGTGCTGATATTTTGCAGGTTTACCGTATGCTGTTGGGTTTTGCCCATGTTGAGGTGGAAGATCATGCACGTGTCATGCACGCATTAGATTATTACGAACAAGGGCTGGATTTTGCCGATAGTTTGCATGCGATACGTTCACAAGATTATCAGGCGTTTGTGACTTTTGATGCCAAGTTTGCCAAGAAAGCGAAAGGTTTGGATGGGGTAGTGGTGGAGTTGAGTTAAAGTTTTTTCTATATTAACCATTCAAGATGTAAATATTTCTCATATTCATCACCTAAATATTCATAGGTTCTACCGCTATACATAAAAAATTCCTGTATCTTGTCAAAATCCAGAATTTCATAATTTTCAAAATTTTGCCCAAGTTTGGGTAAGGGTGGAAAATAATTCTTAAAATGGTCGACACCATAATCATCAAGCAAGAGCATTGGACTCGGTTTGATCCATGAAATTAATTGTTGATAAATGGAAAGAACGAGTTTTCCATTTGAAAATTTGGCAACTCTGGTGTCGCCACTTGTAGATTGAGCGTAACCTAATAAAATTTCTGTATTTAATTCACTAGATAACCTTCTTAGGAACTCATCAAAATAGTAAAGGTTAACTAAAAACGGAAATCTGACATCAACCCAGTGCAAATTACTGTCTTGTGAAATAACGAATACCTCTTACAGTGTTTGTGTTTTATCATCATACAAATAATCTTTTTCTATATCATGAAATTCTTTGCGCCCGATATTAAAAACGGTTTCAATTTTTTTAATAATAGTGTCCATATCATCAATTTTGACAGAAACTCTTGAGTATGTGCCCATATGTATGCCCAGCCAGAGTTTTATAAATTAGAGTAATTATAGGATCTATACTATAAAAAAATCCCCGTATTTCTACGAGGATTTTCTTTTAAACGGTGTAAGCGCTTTTATTAAAAAGAGTTAAACACGTTCAATAATGGTCGCAACCCCCTGACCCAAACCAATACACATGGTTGTAAGACCAATTTGCGTGTCTTGTTATTCCATCACGTTCAGCAGAGTAGTAATACGTGCACCAGAGCAACCGCACTACGGCTAGGTTAATCATGTCGTATTTGATCAGGGATTCAACTGATATAACTCACATTAACTTCCAATCAATCAAAAATTTTCTCAGCCGCCACAAACGGCAATGCCACCACATCAATTGCCACGGCAAAGGGCAATAACACCAGTTTTTCTAATGGATTTAAACCAGATTTACTTTTATAGCTTTCTTCTTTAGTGGTATAGATACTCACTTGGTATGGCTTACTTAACGGTTTTAGGGCTGTCAAATTATTGGCAACAGGATACACCACCCCAGACAAATTGATATTAAAACAAAAGCGTTGCGCGCTCATGCGTTTATCACTAGAAGTGGAGCATTCTTCAGCACCATTGGCAATAAAAAATTCCAAGTCCTGTTTGCTGATATCTTCTTGCAACTTCACATATGTTAGCGGTAACTTGCCTGAAAAACGCCCATCATTGTTTGCAGAATAAAAGCTTAAAGACCTGGTAATTTGAATATTTTTTGGCTCAAGCTTATTAATTATGGTCGCAAATTGAGCAGCGCCTTCAGTCAAAATATAACTATTTTTTTGTCCTGCAATCACAATGCTACTTTGCGGTATCCCTTGTACAGCTTGGGCAGGCTTGCCAAACGCAATGACGTTATCTTCAACCAACGTGGTTTTGATAGTGCGAGTGGATGTGTGAGAGCCTTTATTAATTAAGGTGCTGGTAGCGCATCCTGCCAATAGTGTCGTAGTAATTCCAATAACGAGTGAAGTTTTAATAAAAGGTGGCAACATAATAGGTTATCCAAAAAATTTAATTAAAGTAAAAATAATTGTCAACGCAGTTCTTTGCTTTTTATCTTAATAAAAAAATCCCCATATTTCTACGGGGATTTTGGTACAACTAAATCAAACGTTTGCTGTTAAAGCAATTAAACACGTTCAATCACAGTTGCAATACCTTGACCCAGACCAATACACATGGTGGCAAGACCAATTTGCGTGTCTTGTTGTTCCATGACGTTTAGCAGGGTAGTGGTAATACGCGCACCAGAGCAACCCAGTGGGTGACCCAGCGCAATCGCACCACCGTTATGGTTGACGATGTCCTGCTTTTCCAGCAGGCCAAGGGCTTTGAGTACAGACAGGCCTTGCGCTGCAAATGCTTCATTTAGCTCAACGGTTTGAATATCGTTGATGGTTAAGCCTGCGCGTTTCAGGGCTTTTTGGGTGGCTGGTACTGGACCATAACCCATAATTGCTGCATCACAGCCCGCAACTGCCATAGAGCGAATCACTGCACGTGGTTTTAAGCCTAAAGACTGGGCACGTTCAGCAGACATCAGCAGCATGGCAGACGCACCATCAGACAAGGCAGAAGATGTAGCTGCAGTCACAGTACCCGCTTTACTTGGGTCAAACACTGGACGCAGGGCAGCAAATGCTTCAAGGCTGGCGTCTGGACGAATCACTTCGTCAATATCGCATAACACTTTAAAGCCATCAGCATTGTGGCCTTCCACACCAATAATTTCATTGGCAAAGCGGCCTTCCTGCGTAGCAGCCCAGGCGCGGCGATGTGATTCCACCCCAAACTCGTCCTGCATTTCACGGCTAATACCATTCATGCGGCCCAACATTTCAGCCGTTAAGCCCATCATGTTAGACGCTTTGGCATAGTGCTTGGAGGCTTCAGGGTTTAAATCAATCCCGTGCATCATGCCCACGTGACCCATGTGCTCAACACCACCCACGATGAAAATATCACCCTGGTTGGTGGCAATCTGGGCAGCCGCAGTATGAATGGCCTGCATGGATGAACCACACAAACGGTTTACGGTTTGGCCAGCCACGGTTTTTGGCAGGTCAGCCAGCAAACCAATGTTACGGCCAATATTCATGCCTTGCTCTAAAGTCTGGTTGACACAGCCCCAGATCAGGTCTTCAACGTCATTCACGTCAAATTGGTTACGGCGTACCAGTGCACGCACTAACTCGGCAGATAAAGAGTCAGCGCGCACATTACGGAACATGCCGTTTCTGGATTTGCCCATGGCCGAACGAACGCCATCAACAATCACAATATCGCGTGGATTTAAATTACTCATGCACGCAGCTCCTTAACCGTAAAATTTCTTGTTGTTGGCAGCCATATCACGCAACATTTGTGGTGCTTCATAGGCTTTGCCAAGATGGGCATATTTGTCACACAAGGCCACATATTCAGCCACGCCAGTCTGGTCGATATAACGGCATGGGCCACCACGGAACGGTGGGAAACCAATACCCATAATCATAGCCATATCGGCCTCAGCAGGGGTAGCCACAATGTTGTCTTCCAGACAGCGAACGGTTTCGTTGCACAGAGCCAGCATCATGCGGTCAATAATTTCCTGATTGTCAAACTCGCGTTTTTCACCAGTGACCATTGGCGCGATCAGTTCATAAGACGCTGGATCAACTTTCTTGGCTTTTTTGCCTTTTTTGTCCAGTGCATACTGATAAAAACCGATGTCGTTTTTCTGACCCAGACGCTTGTTGTCGTACATGATTTCAATCGCGCCTTTATAATCAGGCTTCATGCGGTCAGGGAAACCTTCCGCCATCACCTCGGCACCGTGTACGCCAGTATCAATACCAACCACGTCGATCAGGTAGGCAGGACCCATTGGCCAGCCGAATTTTTCCATCACTTTATCAATTTGCTGGAAGTCTGCACCGTCTTTAAGCAACAAGTCAAACGCACCAAAGTAAGGGAACAATACGCGGTTTACCAGGAAGCCTGGGCAGTCATTCACCACGATCGGGGTTTTACCCATTTTTTGTGCCAAAGCAACAGTGGTCGCAATCGCTTCGTCAGATGATTTCTCACCACGAATGACTTCAACCAGTGGCATCATGTGCACTGGGTTAAAGAAGTGCATGCCCACAAAATTTTCTGGACGTTGCAATGCTTTGGCCAAACGCGTAATGGAAATGGTCGAGGTGTTAGAGGCAATAATGGTGTTTTCGCGTACCGATTTCTCGGCATCAGCCAATACTGCTTCCTTGATTTTTGGATTTTCAGTCACCGCTTCAATCACGATATCCACTTCTTTAAACTCGTCATAGCTTAAAGTTGGGCGGATACGGGCAAGAGTTTCACCCATTTTGGCTGGGGTCAGCTTTTTGCGTTCAACCTGTTTGGTCAACAAGGTGTTGGCTTCTTTCATGCCCAAAGCCAGTTGCGGGTTACCAATATCCTTCATGATAATTGGCGTGCCTTTGCTGGCAGACTGATAAGCAATACCACCACCCATGATCCCAGCGCCAAGCACGGCAGCCATGTTTACAGGATGAGCATTTTTTTCATGTTTCTTACTGATTTTTTTAACCACTTGATCATTCATGAACAAGCCAATTAACGCACCAGATTGTGGTGTAACCGCTGCTTTAGCAAAGCCTTGTGCTTCTACTTTAAGCGCATCATCACGGGTCATGCTGGCAGAAGCCTGTAGCGCATCCAAGACCAGTTTAGGGGCAGGGTATTGGGCAGGATTAGCCTTGGCCAACACCACCCCACGAGAGCTGTTAAACGCCATCATTTGTTCTAATGGGTTTAATTTTACTGGCTCTAATTTTTCCTGACGCTTGGCTTTCCAGTCCAAACGGCCAGCAATGGCTTGTTTAACCAGGTCAATGGCAGCGTCTTGCAGGCTTGAAGGCGCAACCACCGCATCCACCGCACCGTCTTTGAGTGCAGCATCTGGTTTTTTCTGGGCACCAGTGGCAATCCATTCAACCGCGTTATCAATACCAATTACACGTGATAAACGAACAGTACCGCCAAAGCCTGGGAACAAGCCCAGCTTTACTTCAGGCAAGCCAACTTGTGCAGCAGTTGACATCACACGGTAGTCACATACCAGACACATCTCAAAACCGCCGCCCAGTGCGATACCATTAATGGCCGCAACTTTTGGCAGGTCCAGGTCTTCAAAGCTTGAGAAAATATTGTTAACAGGTTCTAACCATTCAGCAATCGCAGCTTCACCTTGTGCAAAGTTATCACCAAACTCGGTAATATCTGCACCGACAATAAAGCTGGATTTTGCGCTGGTCACGATAAGACCTTTAACGTCGTTATTGGCTTTAACAGCTTCAATAGCGGCAGCAAAGTCTTCAACCGTAGCACGGTTAAATTTGTTGACGGATTCGCCTTGCAAGTCAAAGCGGAATTCTGCTATTCCGTCCGACAGCATTTGGACGGTAATGGCATTGCCAGAGTGGATCATGCCCTGATCTCCTATTTTGGAGGACTTTTAAATTGACGTGGAACGCCGTTACTGCCATTAAAAACAATGACAGCAAAAAAATTTGTCCAAGTTTACGACAAGATGGGGGAGAAATGACAATAGTTATTGCTGAGGACGTGACGCAATGGTCACTAATTGTTAATTTTTCAGGTTAAATCTGCTCAAAGCAGAGATGAAATTTCTTAAATCCAGATTAATTTTGCTTGAGCAATGCTAAAATTGCACCAATTTTTAAGGCTGTTTTAAGCAGGTGTTACATGATCAAGTGGATTATCCTGACTATTTTTATTATTTCTGCCATTTATGTGCAGCGACGCGGGCGGGTTAAACAGCCGTTAAAACGCCAGATACTTGACCACTCAACCATCATGGCACCGATTAATATCTGGATGTACCTGTTTTCTAAAGTACCGAACACGCCTTATATTGATGCCAAAGCCAATCATTTAAATGATTTGGCAGTGTTAGATGCCAACTGGGAAATGATTCGTGATGAAGCACAGGCACTGTCACAACAAGGTGAAATCAAGGCATCTGATACCTATAATGATGCAGGTTTTAACTCGTTTTTTAAAACAGGCTGGAAGCGTTTTTACTTAAAATGGTACGACAGCCATCATCCTTCTGCGGCTGAATTGTGCCCAAAAACTACAGCTTTATTGCAAACCTTACCCACCATTAAAGCGGCCATGTTTACTGAGCTGCCACCAGGGAGTCGTCTGGTACGTCATCGTGATCCGTATGCGGGTTCATTGCGCTATCACTTAGGCTTGGTGACGCCTAATGATGACCGCTGCTTTATTGACGTCGATGGTGAACGCTATAGCTGGCGTGATGGCCAAAGTGTGGTGTTTGATGAAACCTTTATGCATTATGCCGAAAATACCACATCGCAAAATCGCATTATTTTATTTTGCGATGTGGAACGGCCATTAAGCTCAAAAATGGTTGCTGCGTTTAACCGCTGGTTTTCCAAAAACGTGATGACAGCAGCCAGCTCGCCCAATGAAGTGGGTGATCAAACGGGCGGCATTAATAAGGCGTTTCGCTATTTATATCAAGTACGTTTGCGGGCGAAGGCCTTAAAGAAAACCAATCGTCAATTGTACTATGTGCTGAAGTGGTTGATTTTTGGTGGGATTTTTTACCTGATTTTCTTTGCTTAAATCAATGTTGTTGAGTAGCTAAGGCCTAAATTTTAAGTGCTTTAGCCACTGAAGTTTATATTTTCACCGCTAAAAATACTTCACCAAAGCTGCTTCAAACCCTGAAAAATGCTGTTGTTTTTGTTGTTGATAGTCGGCTGATAGTCGAATGCCATATTGCCGATTGAATTCTTGCTGCATACCAAGTTGCCCTTTAAGCTGCCACTGATGCTGGTCAGACCAATAGGGCAGGCTTACATTAAGTAATGCACGGGTGCTGTTGCCAAGTTGCTGTACACAGCCTAAACGCGGCCCAAAACCTAAGCGCGCATGGTCTTGTAAGTTGTTGCCCAGTTGTAGTGCGGCCTGTGCCTGGGCATAGCATAACGTGCCTAAAGAATCACCCATGCTATAGCCATATTGGCCTTGTAGGTTAAACACACCATGATCATCACGCTGACTGAACTGTCCGTTTGAGTCAACCGCCTCTTGCTGCCAGCCAAGCTGAATGCCCCAGGATGACGGCTTGCTAAATATAGAAACGGGTGTCAATGAATCAATATTTAATAATTCCAGTTCTTCCAGATCCACGCGCTCATTCTGATAGCGCAATTTAGCACGCAAAAAATCCATGCGCGTGCCTGCACGATAACCACCAATTGGATCCAGCAAATCGTGATACGCCAAACGCCATTCCAGACTGGCAAAATCTTGTTGTTGACGCCTGCCACCGCCCAATTGAAGCCTCGCTGAATCATGGCCAGTCGCTGGGTTAATGGCTGGTACGGGCAGCTCTTGACGTTGTATAGGTTCACCATTTTGACTACGCGCCACCAATAACTGGCGTAAGTGCGGCTGTGCAACAGGTTGCGCTACCTCACGTGCCATTAAGCGTATATATAAATCATCGTAAGCCATTTCTTGCACTTGCGCTTGTTGTGTCAGGGATAAGTCATGGAGGCTTAAACCTGGATCATTGGCCAATTGATGCGCGCGTACACTTAGTTTGCGGCCATAACGGGCCGACTGATCATGCAATTGGGTATCCAAAGCTGGCCGATAAATCACATCAGTGATTAAATCAGTGTGCTGGGCAATGGCTTTGACCGTCTGGGCAGGAATCACATGATGGACAAACTGCTGCTGTAAATTTAACCCAGGCCGCGTAATATCTAATAAACCCAATAATTCATACGAGCAATTTTGACTTAGAAAATAATAGGGAAACTGCACATTGCGCATCTCCCAAGTATGATTGACCAAAAAAAGTGACTCTTCAGGTGTTAAATTCAGTGGATACTCCCATAAATCACGGCTTTCCATGGCACCATATTCTTTGACTTTTTCAAAATAAGGCAGCAGCGAAAAAGCGGCAGGATATCCGCCCGTTAAGCCTTTCCACACAAACGAAGCACTATTTTCACTCAACGTTTTGGCTTCATAATTAATGGCATAGGCTGTTAATGCACTGTGCTGTTTGCCTTGCTGATCAATGCGCAATAGGGTATGACCAAATGCAGATGAGGGATTGCCTAAAAAATCAGACGCAAAAATTAAGGTAATTTGATGCGGCTTTACTTCATGAATAAAACGCTCATAGGTGGGGCAACTGGCTTTGGGGAAAACCTGGTCGGCATCAATATTTAATTGTCTGGCCAACCATGCACGGCGTGCAGGAAACTGACATGCTACCGATTGATCGGCTAATGCGACAGGATTTAATAAACCATTTAACGTGGCTTGTAATTCATGTTGCGGATTGCTTGCGCCATCAGACGCATTAAAGAAACTGGTTTCTTTCACACGGCTGCTTTGATCTTGTTCTGGCTGATCGGCTAAATACAACAGGCGTCGCCATTGCACGTGTTCTGCCAATTTAAGCTGCTTGGCGCGCTGCTCAAGTTCAGGGCGTAATTTATTGTTATTTTCGCCCTGATCACTGCTTTCCCTGCTGATAGGGGGCGTGCCCTCATTATCGCTCGCAATACAAAGATTGGAACCTAGCCCCAAGCCAAATGTGGCCAAATATAAACCAAGCGGTAACAGGCGAACATGCAAAATCATTGGTTTTTTGTCTACAGGTTATGAAATAAAAAACCTCACACTCCCTAGAGCATGAGGCATTGTTCAGTTGCTTACATCACCTATCAATTAGCTAAAGCTATAGGTTTTTAACGTGCTGTCATTGGCCAGTACCTGATTTAACGCAGCAATCACTTGACTAGTGGTTTGATGGTCAGCGGCATAAATGTTAGCAAAGTTGGCTTTGGTGGTGTTAAAAAAAGCCTGTTTGTCTTGCTCTTGAACGCCCATTAACTGCGCCAATACATTGAGGCTTTCACCTTGGCCAACCGCCATATCACGGGCTAATGCTTCGGCATTGCCATCAACAAATTGATTCACACGGTCTTGTGCGGTAATGGTTCTGTTGAAATCACCACAACCTAAAGTACCAAAAGTGATACCAAATAGCTGGTTGGCAAACAGTCCATTGGTGGTGCCTGCCAAAATTTTTGGTGCAATACCAGATTGGCCTTTCCAGATTTGAGTTCCCGCCCCGCAGCCAACATCATTATCCGCCATTGCCATAGTTGAGCAGGCAGCAAGAATAGCCATTGCAGTCATTTTCTTTAACATTTTAAACTTCTCCATCATTCGTATTGTTGATATCGTCTTGATATCACGCCTAGATTAGGCATAAGCTTTTAAAACCACAACATAAATTTCAAATATCGTCTTCATTTTTACTAAAAAATCTGGCGGTAGATTAAGCACTAACCTTGTAATTTGGTCTGTCTGCACGCATTTAATAGGAATGATTGATCTTATGCAAAAAGTGCCCGTATCGTCTTGCCCGCAAGAAATACAAGCCCATATCAAAGCCATTCTTGCCAATTTACCGAACTTGCCTGGCGTGTATAAAATGCTGGGGGCTAACGGTGAGCTTTTGTATGTCGGCAAGGCCAAAAACCTGAAAAATCGGGTATCCAGTTATTTTGTTAAAACCATTGATCACCCCAAAACAAGAGCATTGGTGGCGCGCATTGTGCACATTGAAACCATGGTGGTGCGCAGTGAAACCGAAGCCTTATTGCTCGAACAAAATCTGATTAAGCAGCATCGTCCGCCATACAATATTATGTTGCGTGATGATAAGTCCTACTTATACGTGTTTGTGTCCAGTGATAAGCCGTATCCGCGATTGGCGGCAGGGCGTGGAAAGGGACAGCATCAGGCAGGACGTTTTTTTGGGCCTTATCCTAGTGCCACCAGTGCGCGCGAAACCATGCTGGTGCTACAAAAGCTATTTATGATCCGCCAGTGCGATAATAATTTTTTTGCACAGCGCAAACGGCCATGTCTGCAATACCAAATTAAACGCTGCCGTGCGCCATGTGTGGGCTTGGTCAGTCCCGAGGATTATGCACAGGATGTGGCGCATACGATTCGTTTTTTAAAAGGCGATACACGTGAGCTCAATCAGGAATTGGTTGCCAATATGGAACGCGCTGCCGAACAATTAAAGTTTGAAGAAGCGGTGTTTTATCGTGATCGGGTGGGCTTGTTGCGCGAAGTACAAGCCCAGCAAGCAGTATATAAGGTCAAAGGCGAGGCGGATATTTTGGCCATTGCCCAGCAAGCGGGCGTGGTTTGCGTACAGGTAATGAATGTGCGTAATGGCCGCATGCTGGGTGGCAAGGCATTTTTTCCTGATTTGGCGTCTGCTTATCAGGACACCACGCATAGTCAGATTAGTGATGCTGAGCAATTGGGCTGCATGCTGTCTGAATTTATGGCCTCGTTTTATTTTCAGTTTGCTGATGAGTTGCCAGAAGAACTCATTGTGAACGTGGCACTGCCTGATGCTGCTAGTTTAGAACAAGGTTTAAAACAGCATTTTGGCCAGCGTTTGCAAATTAAACACAAAGTGCGTGAAACGCGTGCGGAGTGGTTAGAGCTGGCAGTGATGAATGCTGAAAATGCCTTAAATGCCAGATTATCCAACCATTTAGAGCTGCGGGATCGTTTTGCCATATTGCAGCAGTTGGTTGGCCGCTCTATTGATCGCATTGAGTGTTTTGATATTAGTCATACCATGGGTGAATCGCCTGTGGCGTCTTGCGTGGTGTTTGATCAGGGCGGCGCGCGTAAACGTGATTACCGTCAGTTTGATATTAAGGACATTACCCCAGGTGATGATTATGCAGCCATGCGCCAGGCACTCACACGACGTTATAAAAAAGCTCCCTTACCAGATTTACTGCTGATAGATGGCGGCAAGGGACAGCTTAAAATGGCCATGGAAGTGATGCAGGATTTAAACTTGGATGCCTTTATGATTGGTGTGTCTAAAGGTGAGGGTCGTAAACCTGGCTTGGAAACCCTGCACTTTACTGATGGGCATAGTATTCAGCTAGAAAGTGACAACAAGGCCTTACATTTAATTCAGCAAGTGCGTGATGAAGCGCATCGGTTTGCCATTACCAGACACCGTGCCAAACGTGATAAAAAACGTGGTGGGTCGGTGTTGGAAGTCATTCCAGGACTCGGGCCTAAGCGTCGCCGTGATTTACTCACCCATTTTGGTGGGATACAAGGGGTGCTGAAAGCCTCTGAGCATGATTTAGGCATGGTGCCTGGTTTTGGTAAAGCATTGGCACGCACGGTCTATAAGGTGTTGCACGAGTAAAATTAAAGTCCTTATAAGCCAATAATGGCTATGCCTGTCACTTGTTCAAACTGATTAAACCGCCAGCATTGATTGTATGGCGGTTTTTTGATCTCTATTGACCAATGCCCAATACCTATCAAATAGATTGATCGTTTAAGTCATGTTTTTAACTGTTTAAATCCCTTATTTTCTATTAAAACTAAACTCACAAATGCAAACTTGAGGTAAATCTAATCAATTTGCCGCTTATATCGCTGGAGGAAACATGCAACTGGATCAATTACTGGCAACTGCCGCACAGCAAGAAGAGATCGTGCTGCCACAAAGCTGGGCACAGGGTCGGGCCATATTTGGTGGTTTGGTGGCAGGCTTAATGGTTGCGCGTGCTGAGCAACTGGTCAATGACAGTAATAAAGTATTGCGCTCTGCGTTTGTCAGTTTTATTGGGCCAGTGTCCAGCGGTGCTGCCACCTTAAGTGCGCAAATATTGCGTCAAGGTAAATCGGTGGTCAGCATTCAGGTGCATTTAATTCAGGAAGGTCAGGTGCAATCTGTACTGGTAGCCAGTTTTGGGGCAGCGCGCGACTCTATCATTGAGGTTTTGGGTCAACATACTGCGCCAAAATTTAAAAACCCAGCCGATTGCCAGCCGTTACCTTTTATTTCTGGCATGACACCAGAGTTCTTTCAGCATTTTGATGTGGTATGGTCTGAAGGTGCATTGCCATTTACCAGTGCCACACAGCCTGATTTTGGTGGCTGGATGCGTTTTAAGGAAGGTGAGGATATTGCAAATATCAACTTGCCGCATTTAATGGTATTGGGTGACACATGGCCACCCGCAGTATTGCCCATGTATAACCGTATGGCACCTGCCAGCTCACTCAACTGGAATTTAGAACTGATTAACATGCCAGCGCAGGCAGCAGGCGATAGTTGGTGGCAATATCAAGTGAAGACGGAATATGCGGCTGATGGTTATGGTTATACACAGGCTAAAATTTGGGATGAACAGGGTCAGTTGGTGGCGTTGAGTCGTCAAACAGTCACAGTGTTTTTATAGATTGCTTTATTGTCATCAAAAAAGCTGAGCGTGGGGTTGGGAGAGTGGGTGGTGCTTTCGCCTTGCGCTCAGACAAATGAGAAGCCAAAACACTTCAATCGTGTTTTGTTCGCAAGAATCGCTACTAATCCTCTTTGCTCAAGCATAGCTTTCACCTTGCGCTCAGACAAAGCAATGCTTTGTTATTTCTTCGCTCATGATATAGTGCGGTATCTTTTAATTCCTTTTAATGGATTTTTCAATGACAGGAACGATATTAAATATCCCTAATATTCTGACACTTGCACGAATTGGGTTAATTCCTGTCTTTTTATTGATTGCTTATTGGCCGCCAGCAATTGGGGTCTATGGTCATGAAGGTGGCTGGACACGGCATATTATTTTAACCAGCGTATTTATTTTAGCGGCCATTACAGACTGGCTGGATGGCTATTTGGCACGTGTACTTAACCAAAGCTCTGCCTTTGGCCGTTTTTTAGATCCAGTGGCCGATAAGCTCATGGTGGCGGCAGCATTAATTGTATTGGTGCAGTGGCAGCCTACTATTACCATGGCTTTTGCGGCCATTGTGATTATTTCTCGTGAAATTACCGTGTCTGCCTTACGGGAATGGATGGCTGAGCTTGGCGCGCGTACTAGTGTGGCCGTATCTACTATTGGCAAATATAAAACCGCGTTTCAAATGATTGCCATTAGTGTATTTTTGCTCAATTGGCGTTTGCTTGATCCAGTGGCCTATATTTTGTTATACACCGCTGTGCTGTTAACGCTCTGGTCGATGATTATTTATTTAAAAGCAGCATGGCCCTATCTAAAGCAGCCATGAGATTTTAAGAGGTGGTTCAAGAAATAGCTTAAAGCAATAGCTTGAAAAATAAGCCAGTGTTTATGCATTTGTATCTATTGCCCTTTTAACAAGAGGGCTTTTTAATTATTGCTGATTTAAGCCATACACGTTAACTGTGCGTTTCTTCTTCACCATCATCATTTAAAGTTTTAACAATTTTCTCAATATTTAAACTTTTGGCCATCGCATCAAAAATTTCTTTGTACACTTGTGAATTGTGATATAAGCCATGATGTTCGCCATGTTCTACAATCATACCGTCCTTCATGACATAGGTATAATCGGCATCAATAATTTGCGATAAACTGTGCGAAATAATCACTACTGTGCGCCCTTGTTTAATTTCATCCAGACTATGCTTAATTTGCTCAGCAGCAATCGCATCAAGGCTTGCGGTGGGTTCATCCAGAAAAATAATCGGTGGATTTTTTAAAAACATACGCGCCAGAGCGATGCGTTGTTGCTGACCACCAGAAAGTTGGGTGGCATCAGACTGATAAGCTTTTTCCAGACCCATAATTTGCTCATGAATAGAGGCTTTTTTTGCAGCAATAATAATATCTTCGCTGCTGGCCTGCATCTTGCCATAACGAATATTGTCTTCAATACTTCCCTGAAAAATATGGTTTTTTTGCAACACCAAACCAATATGATCACGCAAATACGCGGTATCCATGTCCTGTAAATCCACGCCATCGAGCTCAATCGTGCCAGAATCAGGTAAATAAAATTTATCCAGCAGGCTGATTAAGGTGGTTTTTCCTGCGCCTGATAATCCCACCAGCGCAGTAATTTTATTAGGTTTAATGGTCATATTAATGTGCTTTAACGCGTGATGACCATTGGGATAATGAAAATCGACATTGTTGAGTACAAATTTACCGTGTACAGGCATTGGTTTTAGAGTACCACTTGGTTCAATTTCATCATCTGCTTCTAAAATAGAAAAAAAGCTTTCGGAATAAACCATGGCATCGTTCACTTCATCATAAATACGATGCAGCTGACGGATGGGTGCAGACACATTATTAAATAACAGCACATGATACATGATCATGCCAATACTCATTTGGTCATTGAGCACAAAATAAGAGGTTAAAATAATAATCAGCACCACGCCCACTTGCTCAATAAAGCTTTTTAGGCCATCAAATAAAAAGCTAATTTGGCGTGTTTGCATCTGGTTTTGCGTTAGATTTTTTTGTATGGCGAGTTGTTTTTGAGCTTCTATTGTTTCGCGGTTAAATGATTTAATCACACTAATCGAATTAATAATGCTTAAAATGCCTTGGCTTTTTTGCTCACGGCCTTGGCGTAAACTGCGCCGCCACCCACCTAGTTTTTGCGCCTGCACATAGGTGAGCCAAAAATAAATAGGCACCACGCACAGGGCCAGGGCACCTACCCATACATTGGCATAAAACATGAGGCCTAGCGCAATAAATGCGCTGGTAAATAGCGGTAAAATATCAATAAAAAATATTTGCACCAAACGCGTCAGAGAACCAATCCCACGATCAATCCGCGTTTGGAGTTTTCCTGCCTGATTATCGTCCTCTGCAAAAAAAGCCAGGCGGTAAGTCAAAAACTTTTCAATAATACCCTGAGCTAAATCTTGCGATACGAAAATTCTAAGCCGCTCACCAAAAAACTTTTGCCCAAATTGCACCAGTGCGCTAATCACTTCTTTACTTAGAAAAATAATGCTAATGGTGATTAAAATATGCCAGCCTTGCGCTAAGCCTTGTCCTGCTTGAATCAGCGCATTAATACTGTCAACCGCATATTTCAGGGTTAAGGCATTTACCTGGGCAATCAATGCACCAAACAGCGTCAAAATTAATGTGGCAATCACCAACAGTCGGTAAGGTTGTACAAAAGGTCGGATTTGTTGAAAAAGCTGCCACAAGTTCATGGAGTGCTATTTTTATCAAATGAAATTAAGTTTAGTTTAAGGCAGTTGTCGCTCTGGATATAAGTCAGTTTTGTTGCTGGTCGGTTTTATTAATTATTTTTTATATGTTCAAGAAATTATTCAATATACATCATTGTTGTGGGCTGCCAGATACAGGAGTGAGGGCTATGGTTGCACCCCTGTTGCTTCTCTAAACCAACTTTCAACCAGCATACTGGCGGCCAGGCTATCGGCACTGGTTTTTTTACCATGCCCTTGCTGTTGATAGGTCAGCAAACTATGGCGCGCCTCACGCGTGGTTAAGCGTTCATCCACCATCCACACAGGAATATTTAAGCGATGACGCAAGCGCCGTGCAAATTTACGCGCACGTAGCGATAGCTCAGATTCGCTGTCATCCATGTTTAATGGCAGACCCACCACACACAGGTTTGGTTGCCACTGTGCAATTAATTTTGTCAGTTTATCCCAGTCAGGAATGCCATCACGCATGGGAAATATGGCCAAGGGCTGCGCTGTGCCGCTTAAGCTATTGCCACAGGCCATGCCCATTTTTTGCGTGCCAAAATCAAAACCCATAACAGTTTGTGGAGAACTGGTTTGCGGCGCAGTGGGTTGCAGTGTATCAGTCGATACAGTATTTAAGGAATCAGGCATGACCAATCTCTGCCGAAAGCCAGTTGGTATCCAGACCTAATTTGGAAGCTGCAGCCGACCAGCGTTGTTCATAAGGCAGATTAAATAACAGCTCCATATCGGCATCACATACCAGCCAGTCACCACGAGCCAGTTCTTGTTCCAGTTGTTGGGCATCCCAGCTGGCATAGCCCAGCATAATTTGATAACGCTCAACGCCCTCATTTTGTGCAATGGCTTCTAGCACATCTTTGCTGGTGGTCACGCACACATTTTCACTCACTGCAATAGAGGATTGCCATACTGGATTTCCTGTATGTAACACAAAACCAGCTTCTGGCCGTATGGGCCCACCTTCCAGCACGGCATGCGGTTTGACCACATCAATACCAATCTCCAAATCCGTGAGTAACTCTTTAATTTGAATATGACTGGGTCGATTAATAATTAACCCTTGCGCGCCTTGCTCATTATGTCGGGCAATATAAATAATCGTTTGCGCAAAAAAATCATCATTCAGTTGAGGCGGGGCAATCAGGCAGCAATGGGTTAAATAAGTCTTGGCCAAGTTGTTGGTTCTCCCAAATGATCAGATTGCAAATCAATGTCGTATATTTAATGCGATCTAGTATCCCTGTTTAATCTCATAGTTAGGGTAGCTATGAGAAATACAAGACTAATTTAAACCAGGATGATGAATAAAAAATCAATATTCAGTATTAACCCTGCCCAATGCCGTGATACCTGGTAACGTGATCCCAGGCATGGGCTAAGGCTAGCGATTTGTTTTATGGAGAGCCAGTATGATCCTGACCATGTTTTAGGTTTAATAAATGACGGGCATGTTGTAAGGTGGTTTCGGTAATCTCCACACCGCCAGACATACGTGCCAGTTCAATAATTCGTTGCTCATCACCCAGTTCATAAATAATACTGCTGGCTTGCTCGGCTTGCTGTTTTTCAACCAGTAAATGCTGGTCAGCCTGCGCGGCTACCTGCGGTTGATGTGTGATACACAGGATTTGCACATGCTTGCCAAGATCACGCAATAAGCGACCGACTATTTCTGCTGTACCGCCACTAATACCCACATCGACTTCATCAAACACCAAAACTTCGGCTTCAGTTTTTTCCGCATTCATGACTTGCATGACTAAGGCAATACGTGACAATTCACCGCCAGATGCCACTTTGGCCAAGGCTTGCGCTGGAATGCCTTTGTTAGCAGTAAAATACAATTGAATATGGGATAAACCATCTGCACTGGGTTGATCGAGTGTATCAAAACCAAACTCAAAATAAGCCTCGGGCAGTGCCAGTGGTCGCACTTGCCTGGTCAGATTTTCAGCCAGCGGTGCTGCGGCATTACGGCGTGCATTATCCAGCTCTGTTGCCAGTTGTATAAATTGCTGCTGTGACTGTGCCACTTGCGCGGCCAGAGCTTCTGGGTCATCCAGCAAATTAAGACGCTCAAGCTCCATTTGCCAACTTGTGTTTAAACCATTGAGTTCTTCAGGATTGACCCGATATTTGCGTGCCAAACGATGAAACACCTCAAGATATTCATTGAGTTCTGCCATGCGCTCTGGATCAAAATTTTGTTGATCGACAAACTGGCGCAATAAGGCCACAGCATCACCCAGTTCACTTTGGGCATTGAGTAAGCGTTCACTCACCGCTCCAAGCTGGGCAGAACGACTGACCTGACTTTCAGCACGGCGACTATAAACCGCCAATTGTTGCACAATATTATTTTCTTGCTCATCTAAACCATCCAGTAGCGCGGCGCAATCTTGCATCATGCTTTCAAAATGGCTTAAGCGGTCATATTCTTGCTCTAAGGCAGAATAATCAAGCACATTTAGGGGCTCAATTTCTTCAAGCTGTGCTTCTAACTCAGCTATGCGTGTCTGCCGACTTGCAGCCGCAGCCAAGGCGGTTTGCTGTTCTTTTAATAAATGTTGCCACTGTTGATAGGCTTGCTTGACTTGCTGTGCCTGTGTGGTAAAGCCACTATAACGGTCTAGCCAGTTTTTGGGATAAGGCGGCTCTAACAATTGCTGTTGACTATGCTGGCTATACAGTTGCACCAGTAAACGGCCTGCTTCTTTGAGCTCAGTCAAGCTAGATGGCCTGCCGTTAATCCATGCCTTACTACGGCCATTATTTAAAATCACCCGACGTAAATGCACCGTATGATAGATGGTTTGATCCGCCTGATCATCCAGTTCACGTTCACGCAGCCACACATCAATCGGGTCATTGTTTTGATAATCAAAGCTTGCCGTGACATCGGCTTTATCAGTGCCAAAGCGGACATGTGCCACATCGGTGCGCTCGCCCAGACATACTGACAATGCATCAAGCAGCAGTGATTTACCTGCACCAGTTTCACCCGTGAGGACATTAAAGCCGCCTGCTAAATCAATATTAAGCTGATCTGCTAGCGCGAAATTTTGTAGTGTAAGATTAGTGAGCATTAAAACCCTGTATCTTTATGAGTAGGTTTGAATCAAGATGATTAAATGAATATACCTAAAATCAGTGCAGTGCAAAATATCATTGATAGTACACAGCTTGGCAAAGTGATAAAAGCCATTTTTTGCAGTTTGATAGCACGATAAGACAAAGTATTGATTGCAAAATGGGAATGAAATAGATGGATTTATTGGCCATTAAATATTGTGCCATGGATAACTAGGTTGAATGGATTGGTTTGATGTGATTACGCTTTAAGTCAAGCAAAACCATAGACGCTGTGACTACACTTAAAAGACGAATAAACTTGAAATTTTTGGCATAATCAGGCAAAACTTCAATTAGGGCATACAACCTTAGTTAAAGAAAATTTTAAGCCATCCACTAGCCCTAAAGCCTCGGCTTGCGCTAAACTATAGCGGTCTTTTGCGGAGTAAAATGATGAACCCAGCTCAATTTGATCAAGTGACGGTTATCAAAAAAGCGAATATTTATTTTGATGGAAAATGCATCAGTCATACCATTCAATTTGATGATGGCAGTAAAAAAACAGTGGGCGTCATTTTGCCAAGTGAAAAACCATTAATTTTTGAAACACATGTTCCTGAGCGCATGGAAATCATTTCTGGTGAATGTCGGGTAAAAATTGCCGATCAGTCAGAGAGTGAGCTATATCGTGCAGGCCAGTCTTTTTATGTGCCAGGCAGCAGCCGTTTTTCTGTCGAAACGGTTGAACCCGTTGATTATGTGTGCCATTTAGAAGGCTAAACTAGGAAGCATTCATTGTAGGGCAGGGCACTAAACGCGATTGAAGCCCTTTGAATATGCGGATATATAAAATCCTGTAGGGCGGTGCACTACAGGATTTTTTGTTATTAATTTATATCACCCATTTATTGTATTTAAGCTGGATTCATGATGGCAAAACCTGAATATCATTTTGGCCTGCATAGCGTTGAAGCACTGCTAAACACCCAACCTGAAAGCATTTTAAATTTATTTGTGTTGCAAGGCCGTGAAGACCAACGCTTAAAGCAAGTGTTACAACAAGCAGCACCGCATGGGATCAGTGTACAGCACGCAGGCCGAGATACATTGGCCAAGTTGGCAGGCTCACCGCAACATCAGGGTATTGTTGCTGCTGTACGTGCAGCCCCTGTGCTTAATGAGCAAGACCTGGATCAACTGCTTAAACAAAAAGCCAATGTGTTTTTGCTGGTACTCGATCAAATTACCGACCCGCATAATTTAGGCGCATGTATTCGTACTGCGGCTGCAATGGGCGTGGATGCAGTGATTGTGCCTAAAGACCGCGCTGCTGGCTTAACACCAGTAGCTCGAAAGGTTGCCGCAGGGGGCGCAGAAAAAATCGCTTTTATTCAGGTGACCAACTTAGCCCGTACTTTGGCTTCTATACGTGATCAGGGCGTGCAAGTGATTGGTACCCTATTGGATGAGCAAGCCAAACCTGTGGATCAGTGTCATTTTGTGGGTGCTATTGCAGTGGTTATGGGTGCTGAAGATACAGGGTTGCGTCGTCTAACGCAGCAGCAGTGCGATCAAATGGCTTATATTCCCATGCAGGGAGAGTTACAAAGCTTAAATGTGAGTGTGGCAACAGGTATGGTGCTATATGAAGCCTGCCGCCAGCGGAGCCAGTAATGCGTCAAGCCGCCACCACGGAGGTTAAAAAAGGCTATTTATTGCTACTGATCACCATGCTGATATGGGGTAGCTTTACTTTAATGTCACGCTTAGGGGCAAAACAGGCGTTATCTCCCTGGGATATTACTGCATTACGTTTTGCCGTTGCTTTTGTGGTGTTGTTGCCCATTCAGGTATGGCGAAAAGAATGGCGTTTTTTATTGGATAAACGCTTGTTATGGCTGGCAATGCTTGGAGGAATTGGCTATTCCTGCGCGGTATATTCTGGCTTTAATCACGCGCCAGCTGCCCATGCGGCAATTTGGCTAAACGGTTTTTTACCGCTTGCAACTGCTATTGGTGCCTGGGTTGTGCTTAAAGAGCCATTTGGCAAACATACCTGGATTAGCTTGGCTTTTATGGCGTGTGGTTTGGGTGGCATGATGACTGCCATGTGGTATGAAGGTGAGTTTTACTTGAGCATTGGCGATGCGTTTTTTGTATTGGGTGCTGCCCTATGGGGTATTTATACTGTATTTTTAAAACGCTGGATGTTGCCACCATGGCAAGCCATGGCAGGTGTTGCTATTTGGTCAGCTGTGATTTATATCCCCATTTATTTACTGTGGATTCCACATCATTTGGCGCAAATTAGTGTGGCTCATATGCTTGAGCAAGGGGTGTTTCATGGTGTGTTTGTCGTCATTATTGCCATGCTCACCTATATTGGTGCCGTTGAGCGTTTAGGAGCTTTTAAAACTGGCAGTTTGTTGGCATTAGCGCCATTTTTGGCTGCATTGGCCGCAGTCCCTTTGTTAAAAGAACCATTAAATTTGGCCATAGCCATTGGTTTAATGGGCATGGGTATTGGTGCGCTACAACCATGGCGGTTAATTGCGAATAAAGCTTAGTACTTAAGTTGTATTGGTTAGCGGCTATAATTGCGTATGATTAATTACTACTCAAACTCAAATAAAGTTCATGCAAGGGCATAAGCTGACTATAAAGATGGTTTAAGTCATTGTCATTCACCACAATATCATCCGCATGAGTCTGCCGTTGCAAGCGCGGCATTTGTGCTTGCATAATCTTGCCAATGGCATCGGCAGTTTGTCCATCTCTTAAACTGGCGCGTGATAACTGTAAGTGTTCTGGTACATCAACTAATAATAAGCGTTGCACCAATTCATGCTGTTTACTTTCAATTAATAGTGGAGAAACCAGGATGCTATAAGGGGAAGTTGCAGCTTGAAGTTGCTGTATAATTTGGAGCCTGATTTTTGGGTGAGTAATGTGCTCAAGCTGGGCACGGGCTACAGGATGCTCAAATACATATTGGCGTAGGGCTGTTCGATCCAGGGTGCCATCTGCTTGTATCACCCAGTCACCAAATGCCTGTTTAATTTCCTGTAGGGCAGGCTGTCCTGCCGCTACGACTTCCCGAGCCACTACATCTGCATCGACAATGGTAATGCCCTGGCTTGCAAACCAGTCACTGGCTGCTGTTTTGCCGCTGCCAATACCCCCTGTTAAACCAACAATAAAGCCTGACATTTAATTTTGGCCTAAATATAAATGCATTAATTCATTGCCCCACATTAAAGCGATCCAGCCTGCAATAGCCAGAAATGGGCCAAACGCAAACGGCTGATTTTCTTTGCGGATCTTTAATAAAACAAGGCCAATAATGGCACCCACCAAGGATGACAATAAAATAATTAACGGCAACATGAAAGGGCCCAGCCACGCGCCCAAAGCAGCCAGTAACTTAAAGTCACCATAGCCCATGCCTTCCTTAGCTGTGATGAGCTTAAACAGGATATATACTAGCCACAGCACTAAAAAACCAATGATATAGCCCCAAATCGCCTGAGTAGGTGAGGCAAATAAGCTTTGAGTGTTTACCAATAGCCCTAGTCCAGCCAAAGGTAAAGTTAAGCTATCAGGCAAAAGCTGGGTATCAAAGTCGATACCAGTTAAGGCAATAAGTACCCAGGTAAATAGCAATGCGGCCAGCATTTTAAAACTAGGGCCAAATGCCAGTACCACTGCAATAGAAGCCAGCATGGTCGCTAGCTCTACCAATGGATAACGTATGCCAATGGCGTGATGACATTGACTGCATTGACCACGCAATATTAGCCAGCTAATTAATGGAATATTTTCATACCAGCGGATCTTATGCTGACAACTTGGGCAGGATGATGCAGGTTTACTTAAAGTGAGTGGGGGCGTTTCAGTTGCACTGCCGTTTAAAAGAATAGCGCATTCATAGCGCCACTCTTTTTCCATCATTTTAGGCAGGCGATAAATCACCACATTTAAAAAGCTACCCACACATAAGCCCAGCACCGCAATGACTAAGGTGAGCAACCAGGGTGTATCAATTAATAGTTCAATAAGCGCGTGCATTAAACAACCGAGCCCATCTGGATAATTGGTAGGTACATGGCAATGACCAGACCACCAACCAGTACCCCCAGTACTGCCATAATGAGTGGCTCCATCATACTGGTTAAGCCGTCAACCGCATTATCCACTTCATTTTCAAAGTGAGTGGCTACTTTTTCCAGCATGGCATCTAGCGCACCAGACTCTTCACCAATCGCCACCATTTGCACGGCCATAGAAGGGAAGCGATCAGTACTGCGCATGGCAAATTGCAATTGCTGGCCTGTGGACACATCATCACGGATACGCATCACTGCATCATAATAAATGACGTTATTGGTTGCCCCTGCGGTGGACTCCAGCGCATCGATCAGAGGTACACCAGCAGCAAAGGTGGTAGCAAGCGTACGGCTATAACGGGCAATAATGGCTTTATAGACTAAGTCACCAAAAATGGGTGCTTTTAAGGCAGCACGGTCTAAAAAGTCACGAAAGGCTTTACTACGTTTTTTAGCCTCTAAAAAGCCGCCAATGGTTAAGCCAATCACAGCAATTAAAATATACCAGTAGGATTGCATCCACTTGGACATATTAACCACCATTTGGGTAAAGGCTGGTAAATCTGCGCCAAAGGAGCTAAATAAATCCTGGAATACAGGCACTACTTTTACCATCAAAATAATAGTAACAATTAATGCCACCACAATGACGGTGGCAGGATATTTCATGGCTTTTTTAATCTTTTGCTTTAATAGCTCACTTTTTTCCTTATAAATTGCCACACGGTCTAACATGGTTTCAAGCGCACCAGATTGTTCACCTGAGCTGACCAGTGAGCAAAATAAGTCATCAAAATACTGCGGGTACTTGCGCAAGGCGCCACCAAACGTATTGCCGCCTTCTACCTCAGCCTTAATGCCCAATACCACTTCGCGCATGGCAGGATTTTCCAGCCCTTCGGCCACAATTTCAAACGACTGTACCAGGGGCACACCTGCTTTCATCATGGTGGCCAGTTGTCGTGTAAAAATAGTAATATCGAGAGTTTTGACTTTTGATTTGGTCAAAAACTCCAGCGGATTTTTTCTTTTTTGATAAATTTTAGCAACACTAATGCCTTGCTTGCGCAGCGTGACTTTAGCCAGTGCCATGTTCTTGCTTGGAATTTCGCCTTTTACCTTCTGACCTTTACGATCAACCCCTTCATAGGTAAAAGAGGGGGTCATTGACCCTTTTTTAGCCGCCATGTTTATTATCGTCCCTATCAGTATTATTCACTGGTCACACGGTTAATCTCTTGTAAACTGGTCATCCCCTGCATTACTTTTTTAAGGCCTGAACGTCTTAAATTATCATATCCAGCACGCTCAGAAGCCGCAGCAATTTCAATGGCATTTCCATCTTCCATAATGATTCGGGCAATTTCCGAATTCACTTTCATTACTTCATAGATACCCACACGGCCTTTATAGCCATCACGGCATTCACTACAGCCAATAGGTTGGTAGACCACAAATCCTGTCTTTAAGTCATCTTCAGTAAAACCAAGCTCTAATAAGCTTTGGGCTGGGATCTCAACGGCTTTTCTACAGCTTTTACATAAGCGTCTGGCCAGACGCTGGGCAATGACGAGATTGACTGAAGTAGCAATATTAAAAGAGGGCACACCCATATTGCGTAAACGGGTTAAGGTTTCTGGCGCACTATTGGTATGCAGTGTCGACAATACCATATGACCAGTTTGCGCGGCTTTCACTGCAATCTCTGCAGTTTCCAGGTCACGGATCTCACCCACCATAATAATATCGGGATCCTGACGCAAAAAGGATTTTAACGCACTGGAAAAGGTTAAGCCTACTTTGGGATTCACGTTAACCTGATTAATGCCTTCCAGGTTAATCTCTACAGGGTCCTCAGCAGTTGAAATGTTGTTTTCAACTGTGTTTAAAATATTTAAGCCCGTATATAGCGACACGGTTTTACCAGAACCAGTTGGCCCTGTAATCAGTAGCATCCCTTGCGGTTTTTCAAGCGCTTGCATAAACAATTCTTTTTGCGCGGGTTCATAGCCCAATGCATCAATACCCAACATGGCACTGGATGGATCTAGAATACGCAAAACCAGTTTCTCACCAAACAGCGTTGGTAAGGAGTTCACACGAAAATCAATGGCTTTGGTTTTAGAAATTTTAAGTTTAATACGGCCATCTTGTGGAATACGTTTTTCAGAAATATCCATTTGCGACATCACTTTTAAACGTGCCGCAAGGCGATTGGCCAGTTGCACTGGGGGTTTTGCTACTTCCCGCATCACGCCATCTACCCGATAGCGCACCCGATACATTTTTTCATAAGGCTCAAAATGTAAATCTGACGCACCCATGCGGATGGCATCAATTAATAGTTTATTAACAAATTTAACAATGGGTGCTTCATCGGCAGCAGGGCCTTCATCATCATCAGTTTTTGCGCTGCTGCTATCATCAGACTCCAGCTCAAAATCCATGCCATCGTCATTAAAACCAGCAAAATCACTAGCACCTGCATATAATTTTTCAATCAGGCGTTGTAATTTATCTTCTTCAACCACCACCGTATCAATATTTAATTTGCTATTAAAACGAATAGCATCAATTGCTTCAGCCCGTGTAGGGTCGCTCATGGCTACCGATAAGCGATTGCCGCGCTTAAAAATAGGCAGCACACTAAACTGTCGAATAATTTTTTCTTCAACCACATCAGTGGGAATCGCAGCATTATCTAAGGCATCAAGATCAAATAAAGGGTCGCCAAACTCCTGAGCAATAATATTGGCAATTTGACTGGAGGATACACCAAGGTTAACCACCAAAGCAGTAACTAAAGTAATTTTTTCACGTTGTGATTCGCTAATGGCGCGCTGCATATTGGCTGCAGTGACCACACCGTCATTAACTAAGCGGCGTGCTAAACCGCCAAATGATACAGAAGCTGGTTGCTCAGCAGCCATGAACGTTTCACCTCAACATAGACAAGGTCATAGGACATGTTGACTATCCCTGATAATGAATCACTATACCGCAGCCATTCAAGCAGTACAATCAACTGTTAAAACTTGTTAAGCTCAACTTGTGAACTCCGTAGCAGTTTACAGACTGAAGCGAGGCGTGCGTTGATTGTTAGGCAGCACCACCTGCTCTTGAAACATGGCAAGCGGGCGTACCCATATGGAGTAATCGCCATAAAGACAACGATAAACCACCATCCACTCCTGACTCTCGCTATGTCTTGCACAATACAGAACCTGGTAAAGCTGACCTTTATAGTGCTTATAAATTCCCGCAGGAATATGCTTATTCATAATTGAAATCCATTAAAAGCTCATCTAATTAAGCCAATAGTCTTTTTATTTTCAAAGAGATATACTTAATCGCCATAATAATTACCTGCAATACAGTTTTGCTCATATTGCCGCACCAGATTTTGTCTAACCTGACTGGCTTTGGTGGGCACAGGCTGCCGATAAATTTGTTCTCTTAACGTATCACACTGCTGTTTATGCTGGGTACTGGCGCTATGGTCTGAGAGGTAACGCGAGTTTGTAGTTTTTATTTTGCCTGAAACTCTCTTGGCCTTATGCGCTGCTGAAGCACCTTGTTGTGTGCTAGGTGAATCATTTTTAATCACTGAAATGGGGTTTTTAATGGGTACAGCCTGGGTTTTTCGGCCTACAGCCGCTGCCTGATCACCAAAGTGCCATTGCCCCTTACTGTCTTGCCAGCGCTGCACCGTTTCAGCCTGTACAGTATGCATACTCAATAAAATGACTAATAGCTTAAAAAGGGAATGATTGCTCAATAGCCTAGATTGTAATAATATTTTGAATAAAATAAATGGGTGCATCATTAAAAAATAGCTTATTTAAGTTAGAATGCTTATATTTTTACTGAATTGGATTAGTCTTGTCTATGTTGAGCAGCAAGTTAAAGCCCTGGGTAATAGGAAACTGGAAAATGAATCCAGATTCTTTTGTGGCACAACAACAATTAACTCAACAATTAATTAAGTGCGCTGAACAGATAGCACCAACAGATTCAGTGCATTTGGCCATTGCACCAGCTATGTTGCATTTGCACTCAGTGCAAGCTCAGTTGCAACAAGCAAACAGCCCAATTGAGCTGGTGGCACAAGATATAAGTCGTTTTGCAGGCGTTGGTGCCTATACAGGGGATGTCTCTGCGCAACAGCTTAGCGATGCACAAGTAAAAATGACACTAATTGGGCATTCTGAACGCCGTAGCTTTTATAATGAAGATGCCAGGGTGCTGATTGAGAAAATTCAGAGTGCAGCGCAAGCTGGTCTTAAAGTGATCTTTTGTGTGGGGGAAACCTTGGCACAGCGTGAGGCAGGGAAGGCCGAGGCAATAGTGCTACAACAGCTTGATGACGTATTTAATTGTGTGCCTTTAATCGTGTGGCAACAACAAATTATTGTGGCTTATGAGCCTGTGTGGGCCATTGGAACTGGCAAAACAGCAAGCCCTGAAGATGCCGAAGCCATGCATGCTGCGATCCGTCAGGGATTAAAATTGTATCATTCGTCGCTTGCCAGCATGCCAATACTTTACGGCGGCAGTGTAAAGCCTGATAATGCCGCGTCGCTGGCCGCCTGCGAAAATATTAATGGCGCATTAGTGGGCGGAGCATCGCTGGATGCAGATTCATTTATTAAAATTGCCCAGGCTTTTGGCCAGCATTACCAGATTGGGTAGGAGACAGCATTGGAAACGCTTGTATTAGTGATTCATATTTTAGTGGCTCTGTCCATGATTGGACTTATTTTGATTCAGCAGGGCAAAGGTGCTGAAGCAGGGGCTTCTTTTGGTGGTGGCGGTGCAGCAACTGTGTTTGGTGCGTCAGGTGGGGCTAACTTTTTAACCCGTACCACGGCAGTTTTGGTGGCTGTGTTCTTTATTACCAGTATTACCCTGGCTATTTTTGCCAAACAAAATAGTAGCAAGCTGTATAGCTTACCTGAAGTACAAACCTTGCCTGCTCCTTCATTACCTACTGATTCAGCCAAACCAGTGGTTGAAACTTCAGCAGATGAACGTTAAGAAGTCGACTTAGATAAAAATTAAGCTTCCTTTTTTAATATAGGTCGCATAGAATAGCGCCTGCTGCGGGGGTGGTGGAATTGGTAGACACGCTACCTTGAGGTGGTAGTGCCTAACGGCGTGGGGGTTCAAGTCCCCCCTTCCGCACCATGTAGTTAATTGATTTAATTAGCAATATGGCAAGTAGCAAACGTAAAATTAGTTAATTATTCTTCAAAACAATGATTGACAGGCACCAAAAGTAGTATATACTACACACCAGTTGATGCGGGATGGAGCAGTCTGGTAGCTCGTCGGGCTCATAACCCGAAGGTCGTTGGTTCAAATCCAGCTCCCGCTACCATATTTAAAAAGGCTCACAATGTGAGCCTTTTTGTTCAGTATCATTAATGAGTTTGCATAAAAACAGACTATTTCTAGATGCTGAAAAAAGTGGGCCATGTCGCCCATTTTTTTATTTTTGAAGTTGCCCAACGGTGATGGACAAGCAAAAGAACAAATTGCTGCCAATACTTGAGTCTTAAGTTGAGCAAGAGTTCACTAGAGCTCAGATTCAAGCATGCTTGCATCTATTTTTGCCCCATCTGGTTTTTTCGCCTCTCTGTTTAAAGACGATAAATGAAGTTTTCTGCAAAAACTCAAGCCTTGTATGATTTAATCGCGCCTGCGGTTGCTGCGTGTGATGTTGACCTGTGGGGTATCGAATTTTTGCCTCAAGGTAAACGTTCTTTACTACGTATCTATATTGATAAGCCAGATACAGATGTGGCCAACGATAGCATAGACTCGCCAACCGAACTCGCAGCAGCACTTAATGACCCGTCAGAGGAAGAAGATACTGGCCGTGGCATTGGGGTTGCCGACTGTGTTCGGGTTAATCATCAGGTGAGTGGTGTGCTCGATGTGCATGATCCTATTTCAGGTGAGTATGCGCTGGAAGTGTCTTCTCCTGGCTGGGATCGACCATTTTTTAGCTTAAGTCAAATGCAAGACTATGTCGGTCAAACGATGGCCTTGCGTCTTATTTCTGCCGTTGAAAATCGCCGCAAGATGACAGCAACCTTATTAGAAGTCAGTGATCAGCAGATTACTGTCGAGGTGGAAGGCCATCGGTTGGTGATTGATGGCGATAATATCGACAAAGCAAATTTAATCTATCAGGATTAACAAAATATACTTACTGATAAGATGGGTTGGTCGTTAGGATTGGCACAGCGCAAATTCATTCAGACTAGATTTAATTGATTAAAAGGTGACATATGAGTCGCGAAATCCTTACCGTTGTTGAAACGGTTAGTAACGAAAAGGGCGTCAGTCGAGAAGCGATTTTTGAGGCCTTGGAGCAAGCGCTGGTTGCTGCCACCAAAAAGAAATTTTATGAAGGCACGGTAGATGAAGAAGCAGAGCTTCGTGTGGCCATTGACCGTAAGACTGGTGAGTATGAAACTTTCCGCCAGTGGTTCGTTGTTGCAGATGAAGATCATGAAATGCCTGCTTGCCAGGATGCCATTAGTGATCTTGACCCGAATGAGTGGGCTATTGGCGATATCCGCGAAGAGCAGGTGAAGTCTATTGACTTTGGCCGTATTGCTGCCCAAATTGCCAAGCAAGTGATTGTTCAGAAAATTCGTGAAGCAGAACGTGCCTTGGTTGCCGATCAATATGCGGCGCGTGTGGGTGAGCTGATTTACGGTGAAGTGAAAAAGCAAACCAAAGATGGCTTTATCATTGATATGGGTGACAACGCGGAAGGCTATCTGGCGCGTGAAGAGATGTTACCGAAAGAGATATTAAGACCAAAACAACGTATCAATGCCATTTTGTATAATGTCAATCGCGAAGGCCGTGGTGCGCAGTTGTTATTGTCACGCGCTCGTCCAGAAATGCTCATTGCACTAATGCGTAAAGAAGTTCCTGAAATCAGTGAAGAAATTATTGAAATTAAAGGGGCGGCGCGCCAGCCTGGTGTACGTGCCAAAATTGCCGTAAAAACTAATGACCATCGCATTGACCCAGTGGGTGCCTGTATTGGCATGCGTGGTACACGGATTCAGGCGGTTCAGCAAGAATTAAATGGCGAACGCATTGATGTGGTGGTGTGGTCTGACGATTCAGCACAGTATATTGCCAGTGCTTTAGAGCCTGCTGATGTATCCAGTATTGTGCTGGATGAAGATGCCAGAAGTGCAGATATTATTTTTGGTACAGGTGACCAATTGGCGCGTGCAATTGGCTCGCAAGGTCAAAACGTTCGGCTGGCGTCTGAGCTGACTGGCTATAAGCTGGACATGATGCTTGAGGATGAATATCGCGAGCGTCAAGCATCTGAGGCACAGCAATATATTGATATGTTTGTTGAACGCTTGCAGGTTGATCAAGACTTGGCAATTGCCTTGGTTGACATGGGCTTTACTTCAATTGATGAAGTGGCCTATGTGCCTGCTGAAACGTTTGAAGAAATTGAACTGGAAGATGACGTGGTGGAGTTATTACAAAACCGCGCCAAAGAACTCGCGATTAGCGATGCTTTATTGCAACAAGAAAGCATTCAGGATCCAAGTGAAGACCTTCTAAATATGGAAGGCATGACCCGTGAACTGGCCTTTGCACTGGCTGCCCATGGTGTTGTGACATTAGATGATTTGGCCGATCAGGCGATAGATGATATTGCTGATATAGAAGGCTTAGATCCCCAAAGGGCTGGTCAATTAATTATGAAAGCCCGTGAATCATGGTTTAACTAGGGGTAGCGCATTATGACGGACAAAACCGTAAAAGATTTAGCTGAAAGTGTGGGTCGTCCAGTCGAAAAGCTGCTCGAGCAACTGGTTGAAGCAGGTTTACCTACACGTGGTGCCGAGGCGACAGTGTCTGCGGCTGAGCAAGAGCAACTGGTTGCTCATTTAAAGCGCTCACATGGTCAAACATTAGGTAGCGGCAATATTACCTTAAAACGTAAAACCACCAGTACTGCCAAAGTTGCAGGTACGGGCGGCAAAGCCAAAACCATTAATGTCGAAGTACGTAAAAAACATACTTTTGTAAAACCTGATGCAGCTTCACTAGCAGCTGAGGCCAAAGCCAAAGCAGATGCGGCTGATAAAGCCCGTGCAGATATGATTGCGCGTCAAAAAGCCGAAAGTCAGGCACGTGTTGATTCAGAAGCACGTCAAAAAGCAACCCTGGATGCCATGCGTGCTGCGCATCAGCCTGAAAGCAAATCTGCGGGTACTAAAGCTGAGGTCGTGGTTAAAAAACGCAATCAACCTGATGCACCGCGTAAGGCTGAGCCACGTAAACCAGACAACCGTGGTAAGTCTGAAACGGCTGAACAGAAAAAAGCGCGTGAAGTTGAAGAGGCGCGTTTAAAAGCGATTGAAGAAGTCGCACGTCGTAAAGCAGCTGAGGAAGCACAACAGCGCACGCTTGAACAAATGCGTCAAATGGCGACCAAGTATTCCAACGAAGATATTACGGTTAAAGTGGTTGAAGACAACACGCCAATCGCTGCAGGTCTGGTTGGTCGTGCTTATGAAGAATCCTTTGACAAAGAAAACCGTGAAATTAAACGGGGTACTGGCGGCACGACCAATAGCCGTTCTAACAAGTCACGTGGTAAAAACCGTGGTCAGGAAGAGCAAAGCTTCCAGTCACCGCACCATAAACGTGGCTTAAAAACCAGTCAGGCCAATAAGCATGGCTTTGAAAAGCCTGTTGAAAAGCAAGTGTATGATGTAGAAATTGGCGAGCATATTGTAGTTGCTGATTTAGCACAGAAAATGGCACTGAAGGTGAGAGAAATTATTAAAACCCTGATGAAAATGGGTGAAATAGTGACTCAAGACCAAAGTATTGACCAGGCCACTGCCGCGTTAGTGGTTGAAGAGCTGGGTCATAACCCAGTCTTGGTGAGTGATACGGCAGCTGAAGACCGCTTAATGGAAGCAGCCAAGAAAAATCGTGGTGATGAGAAAACCCGTCCGCCTGTGGTGACTATTATGGGTCATGTGGATCATGGTAAAACCTCATTACTGGATTATATTCGCCGTGCCAAAGTGGCTTCTGGTGAAGCGGGTGGCATTACTCAGCATATTGGTGCTTATCACGTTCAAACTGATAAAGGTATTATTACCTTTCTGGATACCCCAGGTCATGCGGCATTTACTGCCATGCGTTCACGTGGTGCCAAGGCAACCGATATTGTGGTACTGGTGGTTGCGGCTGATGATGGCGTGATGCCACAAACGGCTGAAGCCATTGATCATGCCCGTGCTGCGGGTACGCCAATCATTGTGGCCATTAATAAAATGGACAAAGAAAGTGCCGATCCAGATCGCGTACTCAATGAATTGACTGCCAAGCAAATTGTGCCTGAGGAATGGGGCGGTGATACGCCTATTGCCAAAGTTTCTGCGCATAGCGGACAAGGTATTGATGAATTACTAGACCTGATTTCTATTCAAGCTGAATTGATGGAATTGACTGCCGCTGATGAAGGTGCCGCGCAAGGTGTGGTAATCGAAGCACGTGTTGACAAAGGTCGCGGTGCAGTCGCATCAATTCTGGTGCAAAAAGGTATCCTGAATGTAGGCGACCTGGTTCTTGCAGGCGCATCGTATGGCCGTGTCCGTGCCATGAACGATGAAAACGGTAAACCGATTAAATCAGCAGGGCCATCTATTCCTGTAGAAATATTAGGTTTACCTGATGCGCCAAACGCAGGTGACGAATTACTGGTGGTGAGTGATGAGAAAAAAGCCCGTGAAGTGGCTGATTTCCGTAGCAGCCGTGAGCGTCAGTTACGTCTGGAACGCGCCAGTACCATGCGCCTTGAAAATATCATGGCCTCGATGGGCAAAAAAGATGTGCCTACCGTTAATCTGGTATTAAAAACCGATGTACGTGGGACGCTAGAAGCGATTAGTGCTGCCTTGAATGATCTATCGGTTGAAGATGTTCAAGTGCGTATTATTAGCTCAGGCGTAGGTGCAATCACTGAGTCTGACGTGTCGCTGGCTGAATCGTCTGATGCTGTGATCCTGGGCTTTAACGTTCGTGCTGATAATGCCGCGCGTCAAAAATGTGATGAAGACGGCGTTGACTTGCGCTACTACAGCATCATTTATGAAATGATTGATGATGTCAAAGCAGCCATGAGTGGCAAGTTACCACCAGAGCATCGTGAAACCATTTTGGGTGTGGCCCAAGTACGTGAAGTATTCCACTCCAGTAAGTTTGGTGCGGCAGCAGGCTGTATGGTGCTTGAAGGTGTCTTACATCGTAATAAGCCAATCCGTGTACTGCGTGATGACGTGGTGGTATTCCAGGGTGAGCTTGAATCTTTACGTCGCTTTAAAGAAGTGGTGGAAGAAGTTCGCGCTGGCATGGAATGTGGTCTTGCGGTGAAAGGCTATAAAGACATCAAGCCTTTAGACAAAATTGAAGTCTATGATGTTCAACAAATTGCACGGAGTCTTTAATGGCGGGTAGTCAACGTCTAAAGCGTATGGGTGATCAGGTGCAGCGCGAGCTGTCCGACCTGATCCGCTCAGAGTTAAAAGACCCGCGATTGGGTGGTTTGGTAACCATATCCAATGTTAAGGTTAGTCCTGACATGGGATATGCTGAAGTATACGTGACCGTGATGGGTCGCGAATTAGCGGATGACCAAACTGCACAGGCGCATAAAGATACCTTGGATGTCTTAAATGGTGCTGCTGGCTTTTTGCGTCAGGAGCTGGGTCGTCGGATTAAAACCCGTATTACGCCGCGTTTGCGTTTTCATTATGACAATGTGACTGCACATGGTAACTACATGATGGATTTGATTGCAAAAGCAGTCAGTGCGGATGAAAGTAATATAGAGCAAACTGACGCGAGTGGCAGTGATAAAAGCAGTGATAATACTGCTAAGCCAGATAGCACTGATCAATCATAAAATGTGCAGGTATGAATATCTGCCATAGTCAGGAAGCCGCGTATGATCGCGGCTTTTTTGCATTTAAAACCCTGTAATCTCAACTGCCTTTAAATCCTTGCTTTGCTGTTTTAAAAAATATACGCCACATGATAAAAATGCTTGTTGCAACTCGGCAGCAAGGAGCTGATTTTGCTAGAATGCGGCTTTCTTTTTGACAAGCTTATATTGCCCATGAATCAACCTCGCCAGAAAATTCAGCGTCGCCCTGTTAACGGCATTATTTTGTTGAATAAACCACTGGGTATTAGCTCTAATGCAGCATTGCAAAAAGTACGCTGGATTTTTAGAGCCCAAAAAGGCGGACATACGGGGGCACTTGATCCACTGGCCACTGGCTTACTGCCGATTTGTTTGGGTGAGGCCACCAAGTTTTCGCATTATTTGCTTGAGGCCAATAAAAGCTATGAAACCACGATTCAATTGGGTGCAACTACCACCACGGCTGATGCAGAAGGTGAGGTGTTAGAGGAGTTTGCAATTCCCGCCTTGTCTAATGAAATAATTGAGCAGGCATTGGCAGGTTTGCGTGGTGATATTATGCAAGTGCCGCCGATGTTTTCTGCCTTAAAAAAAGATGGCCGACCTTTATATGAGCTGGCACGGGCAGGTATTGAAATTGACCGTCCAGCACGTCCTGTGACTATTTATCAGCTTGAATTACTCAGCTTTACGCAAGATACGGTTGATTTAAAGGTGAGTTGTAGTAAAGGCACTTATATTCGCACCTTGGCTGAAGATATTGGCAAAGCCTTGGGCACAGGTGCTTATGTAAAATCTTTACACCGTACCCAAACGGGGCATTTTGCACTGGATGAAAGCATCACGATTGAGTATTTAGAAAGCCTGAGCGAGCAGCAGCGTGATGGCCTGTTATTGCCAGTGTATGAGTCCATTAAGCATTTTCCGCGCGTACAGCTCGATGACGGTGAGGATTTTTATTTTTGCCGTGGTCAAAGTGTCATGGTGGGTGCTGAGCCAGTGGGAGAGTCCTTGGTGTTTGCGCATGAGCGGTTTTTGGGCGTGGGTTATGTCAATGATGAACGTCAAGTACAACCCAAGCGTCTGGTCAATCTTTAAGGGTGCTGTGGCAGCGTGCACTTAGCCTGCCACTATAGTTTGATCTGGATATTTTAAGCTGTTTTTCACCAGCGATAACTTTCTGTTATCAGGGTCTGATTTAAGTTTGCGGATGCTTGACCAGATATTGATTGGTTTTATAAATAAACACGGGCGTACCGCCTACCGTGGGTAGCACCTCTGCATAGGGCAGAGATTTACCAATTTTTAGCAAAAATGGGGCATTGTCACCAATTTTACTGGCACTGGTCATGCTTAAAAAAGTGTGCTGGCCTGATTTTGTGGTAGGTAGCTCGTTAAACTGCATTTGCCCTTGCATATATTCAATATCACCGCCATTGGCTTGATAATAATAGCGATTTTTGCCTTCATTAAAATAATTTAATTTTAAACGAAATGGAATGGCAATAACGCCCAGGCCCACTTTAACCGTAATAGTGGCATCTGTGCCTTGCTGGTTCGGTAGCAGTTTACTGTCTACTTTGCTCACTTGGCTAAATATTTCTTTATACTTGGCAGGCGTAGTTAAGACCTGTGCGCTGTAAGCAAGCGGTGCTTTTAAGGTGGCAAAGGTAGTGACAAACTGCAAGGCTTCAGCCCGATTACTATAAGGCATGTTGACAGGGCGATGCACAAACATGACAGGTTGGTTGCTGCGTGCATTTAACTGTTGAACCAAGGCTAGCTCATTTGCGGCTAGTTTTTTGCCTGGAATTTGCCGTGGCCCTTGCGTGTCTAATTTGCCCACGGGATTAAATTTGCGCTTGAGAGTTTCAAGCACAAAGGTGTCCACACTTTGCGGAATACCTTGTTTTACTTCAGGCAGTGCTTTTAAAATAGTACTGACTAAAAAACCTTTGGGTTTATCCAGATCTCCCCATTGGGTGAGTGTGACTAGCGTGCGGTTGTTGTCAATTGGATACCATTCAAATTTGCCCATGCCATATTGGATGGGCGAGTCAATGATCAGCGTTTGCATGCTATTGTCGAGTAGCTGGTGCTGCATCACCACATCTTCATTAAAGCTTAAAATAGGAATAGGCACTGGCACATGAATATGATATTTCATTTGGCTAATATTGCCTTTGCGTTCAATTTCAGTGGCGCGGGTTAAGGTAGGAAATAACCCTGCATAGTTAGAATACTGGCTCAGTAGTTGTTTTACCTGTTCGGGCTTGGCCGATAACACCACGGCTGCGGTGCTAAATTGGGCATTATTATAATGTAGGGTGCCTTTTTTAGCGGGAATACTTACTGCACGGGGCGCATGGCTGTAGATCATGATATCTGAGCCTACCAGCTTTGCTGCCTGTGCTGCATTGCCATCAAAGGGTTGCAAGGCAGACGGGGTATTGTCTTGCCATGGAATAATTTGTGCCATGGCAGTGGGGGCAACACTAAGACTGGCTGCACACAGGCTAAAAGAAATAATTGAGGCCGAACGTATTGTGATTTTTTTCATAGGATGGTCGATCATTTTCCCTTTATCGTTGCCAAATTGTAGAGCAACAACGTGCAGAAAATAGTCATAATTATGCTAGAATTCGTTCATATTTTGTGGTGTCACACCTAGGTGACTCATCGTTGATTCTGCCTATGGTTTCCTCGGTTAGCTAAGCCTAGCAAGCTCATCTGGCGCCACATGTCAGTCTAAAGGTATCAGTTTAAATTTTCGCTGCAAACTCAATCGTCTGTGGGCCAAGAGCGACCACAGACGAGGCAGTGCTTCTTATTTTTGACATTCAAATATGTTTAATCTGGTTTTATTACTTAAGCCTATAACTATAGTTTGGTAGGTTCAATACATGCTTGCAACGATTCAACAGCAATGGTTTTCCAATACACGCGCAGACATTTTATCTGGCTTGGTAGTGGCACTGGCCTTGATTCCAGAAGCGATTGCATTTTCTATTATTGCTGGTGTGGATCCTAAAATTGGTTTGTATGCGTCGTTTTCAATGGCGGTGGTGATCTCGTTTTTTGGTGGTCGCCCTGCCATGATTTCAGCGGCAACAGGCGCAATGGCACTGCTGATGGTGACACTGGTTAAAGAGCATGGCTTGCAATATTTACTGGTGGCAACTTTGCTCACGGGTGTGTTTCAAATTTTAGCGGGCTTTTTAAAACTAGGGTCGCTGCTGCGCTTTGTATCCCGCTCGGTCTTTGTTGGCTTTGTAAATGCACTGGCCATTCTGGTTTTTATGGCGCAATTGCCGCATTTAATGGATGTGACCTGGCATGTTTATGTGTTAACCGCGGCAGGGCTGGGCATTGTTTATTTGTTTCCTTATATCCCTAAGCTTGGTCGTGTTATTCCTTCACCACTCGTGTGTATTTTGGTGATTACTGGTTTTACATTACTGATGGGTTGGCAGGTCAATACCGTAGGCGATATGGGCGAGTTGCCAAGCACTTTACCAATTTTTTTATGGCCTGATGTGCCGTTAAATTTAGAGACCTTGCTGATTGTTTTACCGTACTCGCTAGGTTTGGCCGCGGTGGGTTTATTGGAGTCACTCATGACTGCCACCATTATTGATGACATGACCGATACGGGTAGTGATAAAAACCGCGAGTGCAAAGGGCAGGGTGTTGCCAATGTGGCCACTGGACTTTTGGGTGGCATGGCAGGTTGCGCAATGATTGGCCAGTCGGTGATTAATGTAAAATCTGGTGGTCGCACACGCTTATCTACCTTTGTCGCAGGGTTCTTTTTGCTGATGATGGTGGTGTTTTTAAGCGACTGGATTAAGATTATTCCCATGGCAGCACTGGTTGCAGTGATGATCATGGTATCCATTAGCACCTTTAACTGGCAATCCGTGTTTAAAATGCGGCATTTTCCATTGTCGAGCAATATTATCATGTTAGTAACTGTGGCCGTGGTGGTGGCAACGCATAATTTGGCCTTAGGTGTGTTTTGTGGTGTGCTACTGGCTGCATTATTTTTTGCCAACAAAATTGGCCATTTTATGTCGGTGCAATCATCTATGAACGCCAGCCAAAAAGTGCGCACTTATCAAGTTACAGGACAAGTGTTTTTTGCCTCAAGCCATAGCTTCTTTAATCAATTTGATTTTTCTGAGCCTGTTGAACAGGTGATTATTGATTTACAGCATGCACACTTTTGGGATATTACGGCAGTGGCGTCTTTGGATAAAGTGGTGTTTAAATGGCGCAAACAAGGCGTGTTGGTTGAGGTGATTGGTTTAAATCAGGCCAGCGCAACCATTGTGGATCGCTTTGGTGAGCATCATAAAAACACGCCAGTGCCAGATGTGATGAATCATTAGGTTTTGCCAAAATTGGATTAGTCTGGGTTTGATATCAGGTTTGAATATATAGGAGCATTGGATGAGTCAGTCTGCATTTAAAACACCGAGCAAAATTATATGTGTAGGCCGTAATTATGCGGAGCATGCCAAAGAGTTAGGCAATGAGGTGCCAGAATCACCTGTTTTATTTATTAAGCCGCCAAGTAGTTTGGTTAGTCTCGCGCAAGGGATTTCATGGGATAAGAGTTTGGGTGAGTGTCATTTTGAGTGCGAACTGTCGATTCAAATTGGCCAGACTTTAAAAAATGCAAGCAAAGATCAGGCTAAAGCAGCTATTGCAGGGGTGACTTTAGGCCTTGATTTAACCCTGCGCGATTTACAAAACCAGCTTAAAAATAAAGGCCAGCCGTGGGAACGCGCCAAGGCTTTTGATGGCGCATGTATGCTGGGTGAATGGCTGGCACCTGACATGCTGGTCGATTTAAACAATACCACTTTTAATTTAATGCTCAATGATCAGGTTCGTCAGCACGGCAACACTGCCGATATGCTGTTTGGCGTGGTAGATTTACTGGTGGATATTAGTAAGGTATTTACCCTGCAACAGGGCGATGTGGTAATGACTGGTACGCCTGCGGGCGTTGCGGCCTTGACCAGTGGCGATTCGCTTAAAATGACGCTTGATACAGCATTGGGTGAGGTGAGTTGGCAAACTGCGGTGCTTTAGCTAAGTGTTGCGAGCTAGGGTGCCATGTTTAAACCTCAACCTTATAATTTAGGTTGAGTTCATCACCACATTGACCGCGTATACCCCAATTGTGTTTTGGGGTTTCAAAAATAGTGATTTCAACATCTTGTGGTGCAATGCCACATTGGGCTTGAATATTGGCAAATAAGGTACGCATAAGCGATTTTTTGCTCTCAGTACTGCGGCCTTCAAACATGGATATTTCGATAATGATGTAGTTTTGGCTGCGGTCTGCTGGATAAATAAAGTCTTCTGCATTCAATGCAATAAAGCGCTGAAACTTCTTTTCTGCGGGATAACTCAAGGCACTCACTAAAGCTTCATGAATAGCAGCCGACAATTGCTGACGATGTTGTTGTATGGTGCTGCTTAGCGCATAAATTTTAATTTGTGACATCACTATTCCAATAGTAAAGCTTAGTTGTTGAGATATTTTTATTTGATAAATGGTTGATACCATTGCAGGCTATCGTGGGTATTCATGGATGGGCGATATTCTGCCCCTGTAAAGCCATGATAATCAGATAGCTGAATAAACTCAAAAAATTCATTGAAATTAATTTCACCTGTGCCTGGTTCACCGCGCCTTGGATAGTCTGCAAACTGAATATGACCAATAGCAGGCAGGTTTTCTAATAAGCTTGCAATGATATGCTCATTCATCATGGCCAAATGATAGCAATCGAATTGAATTTTTAACGCAGGATGCTGCACGGCTTCAAGCATTTCTTGTGCCTGGGCAATGGTTTGAATCATAAAGCGTGGCATATCAATCCCATTAATAATTTCAAACACTGGGGTAATGCCTGCACCGCTCAACTCGGTACTTGCAAAACGTAAATTCTGCGCCAGGGTTTCCAGACAAGGCAATAAATCGGCATGAATCGATTGCCGCCCTGCCAAAATATTGACGCAAGGCACCTTTAATGCACTGGCATAGCGAATCGCCTGAAATACCGCCTGGCGAAATTCATGTTCACGCCCAGGCACACTGGCCAAGCCATCGCCACCTTCCATTAAATCGCCCGTAGGGACATTGATGAGTACCAGTTGCTGCTGATTTAAGGCTAGCTGCTCAGCCAGTTCATCGATGGTGAGTTCGTAGGGAAACTGAATTTCAACTGCATCAAAACCATGCTGCCTGGCCAGTGCAAAACGCTCAATTAGCGGTACTTCAGTAAACAGCATGGATAAATTGGCAGAAAATTGCAGCATGTTAAAACCTATTTAAAGTGGTGCAGTGATACTACTCAGGGTTGGTGCGGTCAGGATTGGCTTGGAGCAGGACAATACTAGATAAATCATCTTCACTGTGGCCTTGCGCCTGATGTTTTTCAAGTTGTGCCAAGGCCATGCTGGCAACAGGGATGCTCAGAGAATGTACACCTGCCAACTTCACAGCATTATTTAAATCTTTGGCGAGAGTTTGAACTTTCCATTGTACTGGTGTAAATATTTGACTGGCCATGCGTGGGCTTAAAATTTGTAAAGGCTTGGAGTCGGCAAAACCACCCGCTAATGCAGGTGCCAATAACGTGGTATCTACCCCAGCACGTTCGGCCAGTGCAACCGCCTCGCTAATTAAGGTGCTGGTTGCAGCAACAATCAGTTGATTACAGATTTTGGTAGCCTGACCTGCACCACTATGACCCATATAAGTGACACGCTGTGATAATGGCGCAAGGAATGGCTCTACCGCTTGCACAGTAGCTTGATCACCACCTGCAAAAATAACCAGCGTGCCAGTTTCTGCCCCCATCACGCCGCCAGATACAGGGGCATCAATCCAAGTCACGCCTTTAGCCTTGGCCTGTGCTGCCAATTGCTGGGTGACTTCGACCGATAAACTGGAAAAATCAATAATGATTTGACCAGCGCGGACATAAGGCAATATTTGTTGTGCCATATTATTTACCGCATCATCATCAGCCAGACACAACATGATGACATCAGCTTTACCTATTTGTTCAAGCTGTAATGCATTTGCACCTATTTGTAATAATGGCTTGCATGCAGCTGGACTACGATTCCAGACTGATACATTAAAACCAGCATCAAGCAAGCGTTTGCTCATGCGACTGCCCATGAGGCCGATGCCAAGAAAGGCGATTGATGGGTGAGAAGCATCCAATTTTAAGGCCCTGCGACGCGTTAAAAGTTAATAAATAATTATAGCAAATTGAAAAGCATGATGTAGATCCATCAGAGAACCTACAGACGACTTATTATTTTCAACTAAAAATTGCTGAAAAAATAAATAAAAACTGTAATACCTAACTCTTGCATAATTTATAAAAAATCATACAATAATTAAATAAATGTGAATTTTAAGGCACATTTGCTCATTAGACTTCTTTCATAAGTTAGATTTTGGTCAACTCAAGGTTAAAGATGGCGGCGATGAGATTAAAGCGCAAACCTATTCTTTTGCGTCTGTTTCTATAGGGTGAGCTTAATATTCTAAACCGCTTTAACGCCCCAAAAGTATGTTCAATCATGATGCGTCGACGGTTGATCTCTCGATTAAGATGTTTTAAATACGGATCAAGCGGTTGTCGTTTATTTGCCTTAAATGGGATTAAACACAGCAGTCCCATTTTTGCCATACCTAAGTAACCTTTGTCTCCAAGGAATAATGGCTTGAAGCGTAATGCGCTCATGCTCATCTTGAACAAATTAAAATCATGAACCCGACCTTTGGCAAAGCATGTGCTTAGAATTCGTCCAGTTGCATAGTGAATCATGGCCTGCACCTTGACAGTATGGCGCTTTTTCTTGCCGCTATAGTAATTTTGCTGTTTTTTTTGGACGTTCAATGGCTATCTCAGTGGCATCAATGACTACCGCATCCCAACTCATACCATCGCCTTGAGGTAGCTTTTTGGGCAAATGAAACTTATCACTTTTGATCAGTACGCCCTCAATATGGCGGACAATCCGATGCGCACTAGCCTCTGAGAGGCCATAGCTCATGCCAGTGTGCATCAGAGTGCGATACTCTCGCCAATAACTTAATGCCAGCAATAACCGATCCTCAAGGCACAGCTTGGGTGGTCGACCAAAGGTGGGTTCATGTGGCTTGAGCTCATCAAGCATCAGTATGAAGGTGGTAGGTTGTACGCCAACTAATCGCTTAAATTTGTCAGGGCGAAGGCGATTAATGTCTTTATATCTCATGGATGAATTATGACACCAATTACTGTAATTGACTGATCAATTCTTAA
Organism: Pseudomonadota bacterium; assembly: GCA_023393635.1. Lineage (GTDB taxonomy): Bacteria > Pseudomonadota > Gammaproteobacteria > Pseudomonadales > Moraxellaceae > Alkanindiges. Next base: position 1,532 of record JAEWKT010000062.1, on the reverse strand, counting down.
CTTATGAAAGAAATCTAATGTATCAGAATTAATATTCATGGGAACTGATCCTGAGCAAGTTTAAAGCCACTTCGCTATGTTCGTCTTGTGGTATATATGCTCATTTAGACGCAGCACAAGGCCATATGGTGCTAGGTTATTAGCCCAGCACCGCATGACAGACTAGCCAAACTGCCGTGGCTTAAAGCCCACCTCAGGTTTTTTATCTTTAATACGGGCAATTTTACTATTCTGACCCAGCATTAGTTTAAGCTGCCAAATCTTCTCTAAACGTAATGAACGTTTGGGCTGATGTGTCATGGCATCTAATACCCGTTTGCCAGCAAGTAATGCGTCAGGTGAGCGTTGAATCATTTCTTTAGCCAACTGCATGGCGTGTGCCAACGGATCATCACTTAAATGCGTGACCAGCCCAATTTCTTTGGCATAGTTTCCATCAAAAATACGTGCGGTTAAGGTCAGCTCTTTGGCTAAATCCAGTGGAATAATGTTTTTAATAGAACGCGTTAAACCCATGTCTGGTACTAAGCCCCAACGGCTTTCCATAATAGAGAGCTTACAGGATGGCTGGCAAATACGGATATCTGCACCCAGTGCCAATTGCATACCCGCACCCAGACAATAACCATGCATCGATGCAATCACAGGGACGGGTAGGGTTTGCCAGATCAGGTTGGCTTTTTGAAACAGGCTTTGGCCAGGTTTTAACAACTCCCATGCCGCATAGGCCATATTTTTGGGGTTATTTAAATCACTTAAATCAATGCCAGCACTAAATGCATCGCCTGTACCCGACAACACCACCACACGAATTTGTTTGTCGTTTTTAATTTTTTTTGCAATGCGCACCAGCTCGCTAAGCATTGCAAAGCTTAGGGCGTTGCGCTTATCTGGGCGGTTAAGCTGAACATGGGCGATTTCGCCAATCTTGGTAAAACTAATTAATGCCATGGTAAACCTCTAATATGTTAGCAATGTTGCTGACTGCATGTGAATCATACGATCAAATAGACTCAATAATCTGACTGGTGGGTCAGTAAAGCCAGCTAATCTGGACATGTGATGTGTGTTGCTATCATCCGTTTAATACCTTTTGCGCTTCTATTGCCAGCTCATCCATCGCGGCAATCAGTTGCTGGTGATAGTCAAGCACCTCTTCTTCAAAACTTGCCGTAATAGGTGTTTTAGATTTGCGTTGTTGCATTAAAAATTTCTCTAACGCACGGGAAATTTGCTGCAAGGTGGGAATGCCCACATAACGGCTGGCCCCATATAAACGATGAATGCGTTGTTCAAGTTCATGATAATCTTTTTGCGCAATCAGCTGCGCAAGCAATGGTTTTTCAGTGGCAAAACTATCCAGCAGCATTTGTAATAGCTCAAGGGCTAAATCTACTTTCCCAGCCGACAACCTGACACTTTCAGGCCAATCCAGTACATGCGATTGCGGTGCATTGGCAAGCTCATCTGCCTCATCTGTCATGGGGTGATAAAAATCATCGGCTGAAAAATCATCAGGGTAAAAGCTACTG
>JAEWKT010000045.1 GCA_023393635.1 Pseudomonadota bacterium | reverse complement strand
GGTATACCATGACGGAATCTTTTGCCGCCTTATTTGAAGAAAGCCAATTAAATCTTGACGTCGAAAAAGGCGCAGTGATCCAAGGCACCGTAGTAAACATCGACAGCGACTGGGTAACAGTTGATACTGGTCTTAAGTCTGAAGGTGTTGTGCCTCGTTCAGAGTTTTTAAACGATCAACGTGAACTTGAAGTTGCTGTTGGCGACTCTGTTGACGTAGTGGTTGAAGCGTTAGACAACGGTATGGGTCAAACTGTACTGTCTCGCGAAAAAGCCAAACGTGCTGAAACCTGGACCAAGCTTGAAAAAATCTTCGAAGATGGCGAAATCGTTACTGGCGTTATTTCTGGTAAAGTTAAAGGCGGTTTCACTGTAGATATCGGTCCAGTTCGTGCGTTCCTGCCAGGTTCTTTGGTAGACACTCGTCCCATCCGTGACACTACTCACTTAGAAGGCAAAGACCTCGAGTTTAAAGTCATCAAACTTGATGCCAAGCGTAACAACGTTGTGGTAAGCCGTCGTGCGGTGATGGAAGCCGAAAGCTCTGCAGAGCGTGAAGCATTATTAGGTCAGTTAGAAGAAGGTCAAGTGGTTACTGGTGTAATCAAGAACCTGACTGACTATGGTGCATTCGTTGATCTGGGCGGTATTGATGGCCTGTTGCACATCACTGACATGGCATGGAAACGCATCAAGCACCCATCAGAAGTGGTTGAAGTAGGTCAGGAAGTCACTGTTAAGGTCCTGAAGTTTGACCGTGAGCGTAACCGTGTATCTTTAGGCTTAAAACAGCTTGGTTCTGACCCATGGTTAGAAATCATGAGCCGTTATCCAAAAGGTTCTATCGTTAAGGCGCGCGTAACCAACCTAACTGACTATGGCTGTTTCGCTGAAATCGCTGAAGGCGTTGAAGGTCTGGTACACGTTTCTGAAATGGATCATACCAACAAGAACATTCATCCATCCAAAGTGGTTCAGATTGGTGATGAAGTTGATGTAATGGTTCTGGAAGTTGACGAAGAGCGTCGTCGTATCAGCCTTGGCATCAAACAAACCCGTGCTAATCCATGGGAAGAGTTTGCCAAGAACCATGAAAAAGGCGAAAAAGTGTCTGGTACAATTAAGTCAATCACTGACTTTGGTATCTTCATTGGCCTGCCTGGTGGTATTGATGGTTTGGTTCACTTGTCTGATATTTCCTGGAACGAAGTTGGCGAAGAAGCGATTCGTCGTTACAAGAAAGGTGACACTGTTGAAGCCGTTATCCTGTCTGTTGATGCAGAAGGTAACCGTATCAGCCTTGGCGTAAAACAACTAAACAACGATCCATTTAATGACTACCTGTCAACAAATGAGCGCGGTGCTTTAGTTAAAGGTACAGTAACTGAAGTTGATGCTCGCGGTGCAACCGTGAAATTGGCTGATGATATTGAAGCAACCTTAAAAGCCTCTGAAATTAATCGTGACCGTGTAGAAGATGCGACTAAGCATTTAACTGTTGGTCAGGAAATTGAAGCCAAGATTATTAACGTAGATCGTAAATCTCGCACCATCAACCTGTCTATCAAGGCAAAAGATGAAGCGGAAGAGCGTGAAGCCATTAATAACCTACGTACTACTGCACCTGCAGCAGCAGCGACTGGCAATCAAGACGCTGGCCCTAAAACCATTGGTGACTTAATTAAGGCACAAATGAAGTAAACTAAAGCTTATTTAGTTTAATTTTAATAAAAAGTTGCATTCGGTAGCAGAGTGATAATACTCCTGCTACCGAACTATCATAAAAAGCTGTTATGATTAACTATCTGAATTTGTGAGAGATTAATCATGACAACAACTGCATTAAATAAATCTGACCTCATCGAACGGATTGCTGATAAGCAAGCCAACATCTCTGAAGCTATTGTCGAAGAAGCTGTTAAGACCATGCTTGATCAAATGATCGGCACACTGGCAACTAATAATCGCATTGAAATTCGTGGGTTTGGTAGCTTTGCGCTGCACCACCGTGACCCTCGTTTAGGCCGCAATCCCAAAACTGGTGATTCAGTAAAAGTAGCCGCCAAAGCAGTACCTCACTTTAAACCAGGTAAGGCTTTACGAGATGCTGTGAATGATGCATTATCATCAAAATAATATATAAAAACTGGAGAATGCAATGCGCTACGTTTTGATTGTATTGCTAATTGTGCTATTTGGTTATGCGCTTGCATTAGTATTGCAAAATAGCACCGAGTTACAGGTCGACCTACTATTCACCCAAGTTCCGCAAATGCGTGCAGGGTTATTATTGTTACTCACTCTAATTTTAGGAATTGTGATCGGCTTACTATTAGGTGTTATTGTATTCAAGGTTTTTCAGCGTAATTGGGAAGTGCAGCGTCTGAATAAAGAAATAGAACATTTACGCCAGCAACAGATTCAAGCGGCAAGTGCAGCAGCCATGGCTGCCCAGCATGAAAAAAGCGTGGTAGATGTTACTCCCACTTATCCTCAAAGCCCATTATAATGGGCTTTTTTAATGCCTGATGTTTGGATAAAATTTTGAGTATTATTGTTGCCCTTGATGTTAATAATGAGCATGCTGCTTTAACGCTTGCTGACCAAATGGATCCTAAATTATGCCGCTTAAAGGTTGGTAAAGAGCTGTTTACTCAGCTCGGTCCAAAAATTATTCGCGAGTTACATAGCCGTCAGTTTGAAGTTTTTTTAGACTTAAAGTTTCATGATATACCAAACACCACAGCACAAGCAGTACTCGCAGCAGCGGACTTGGGCGTTTGGATGGTAAATATCCATGCCAGTGGCGGCCGTCAAATGATGGAAACCTGTGTTGAGCGTCTTAACCAGCATGCACATAAAACTCATTTAATTGCTGTGACTGTTTTAACATCAATGACTGAGCAAGACTTAAAAGAAATTGGTATAGGGCTTAGCGCACAGCAGCATGTACTCAACTTGGCGCAACTAGCTAAAGACAGCGGAGTAGCAGGGGTCGTTTGTTCAGCGCAGGAAGCTAAAATGCTTAAACAACAACTTGGACAAGAGTTCCTATTAGTAACGCCTGGTATTCGCCCCGCTGATAGTGCACACGATGACCAGAAAAGAATAATGACTCCACAGCAAGCAATGCAAGATGGTGTGGATTACATGGTTATTGGGCGGCCAATTACTAAAGCAGCGCAACCTCAACAACAATTATTCAGTATTTATCAATCCATTCAATAGCAAAAATTATAAAGCCATAAATTAAAAACTTATGGCTTTATTTATATATGAAATACTATCTTATTATCCTAGTGTAAATATTATTTTATCCACCAAATCATTCTATCCAAATATTTAAAAGTTTATCCTTACCACATTAAATCATCTGGAATCACATAAGCTGCATAAGGATCATCTTCGGCCACTTCATCTTGCTTCTTCGTATTAGACACAACCATAAACCCTGTCATTTTAGAATCAATTCGATCGGCTAAAGGGCGGGGAAGTAGGGCATATGTTTCTTCCAAACGAGCAATCACCACATGGCCAGCAACAATCTGGTCATACAGACTTTGAGTAATATAGATTTTTTTTACTTTAGATTGATCAATAAACTGATAGCTAGTTTCACCATCAGTATCTGCAATCTGATGTTGCTTAATCATTTGGATAATATTAGCTTTTAATGTTTTTTCTTCTAAAATTCGCTGTTTTTCCTGATTAAGTTTTTGGTCTTTTTCTAATTTTTTTGCCTGTGCTTCCGCCAAGGCTTGTTTTACTTCCAGATCAGATGGCTCACCAGTGCGTTTGGCATGTTGAGATTGCTTGCTAAGCTGTTTGGCCTTTTTACTGTCAACTAAGCCTGCCTTTAATAGTTGAGCTTGTAGGGCATTTTTAGCCATAATTAATTACCTAAATCATAGTTTCTAAAAAATAACATGGTAGCAAATTTTGCTAGGCTAATAATGAGTTTTATCACGCTCTATTCTGTTTAAAATAAAAATACCAATAAGTAGCTGCCAATATAAAGGTCAGCAGAGTAGGGTATAAAAAACTGTATTTAGGACTAAAATAAAAACCTAACCCCCCTATAACACCGCCGATGAAAAAGCCAAACACGATTAAAGTATGTAAAATAATTCTTTTTGGATTGACATACAAGCCACGGGCTTTATAGCCTAGCGCAAGACCTAAGTCGGTAAGTACACCAGATAAATGAGTGGTACGGATAATAGTGCCTTTATAGGTGCTCGCTAATGAATTTTGCATTCCACAAGCGGCCGCGGCCCATAACAAAGCATAGTGGGGGTAATCAACAATAAAAAACCAGCTTACCAGTAAAAACAGTGCTTCTAATGACAATACTGCGCCATAGCGTCGCCCGAAACGCAAGTTGGCATCGCGGATAATAAACCCACTATAAAATGCGCCCAACATAAAAAAAATGATAACGCCGACTAAGAAAAAAACATTAAACCAGTTTTGCTGTAATAGATCTAAAACCAGATAGCTCACATTCCCAGTCATATGCGATATAGCTTGATGCGCTACATTTAAAATTGCCAGCACGTTAATCATGCCTGCATTTAGCGCCAGAAAAAAAGCACTCACTTGAATCCAAACTGGTAGCGTTTGCAAGGGCATAAAAATAAGAGCCTCTTAATAAACCAACAATAGGATTATAGATATATCAATACCGCTATAAAGCTTACAAGCAACCAATTTTAGATGTAGCTACTTGTGGCAAATAACAATATTAATTAACCGCTGGTTTCTTTAAATTGAAAAAAGCATTGAGTAGGATAGCAGCAAAAGTAGCCGTACCAATACCACCTAAGTCAAAGCTACCTAGATGAAATGAGAAATTACCAGTCCCTAAAATTAAGGTTACGGCAGCAATAAGTAAATTTTTATTGTTATTAAAATCTACTTGATTGCTAATCCATATCTTAGCACCAGCAACCGTAATTAAACCGAACACCACAATGGATGCGCCTGTTAAAATGGGAACAGGAATAATACTTATAATTGCACCAAATTTTGGTGATAATCCTAAACCAATAGCAATAAGCGCAGCAACCACAAAAATTAAGGTGGAGTAAATTTTTGTCACTGCCATAACACCAATGTTTTCTGCATAAGTGGTCATACCAGGGCCACCAACGCTGCCTGATAAGCTGGTGCAAATACCGTCTGCCACAAAGGCACGGCCTAAATAAGGCGTTAGATTTTCACCAGTCATTGCACTAACAGCTTTAATATGGCCTAAATTTTCGGCCACTAGAATTAAGGCAACTGGTGCAATGAATAAAATAGATTTTGGATCAAATACCGCCTGATGAAAGGTTGGTAACCCAAACCAGGCCGCATTACTAATTTTATTAAAATCAATGGGTACACCATAACCAAAACCATTGGCTAAAATGGCATAAATGATAAATGACGCGATAAGCCCAATCAGCAATAATAAACGCTGGATAAGACCAGAAGTAAACACTGCAATCATGCCAATGGCAACAATAGTAAATAAGGCCATCATCATGTCAAATGAAGATTTAGACACTGCATTGACAGTTCCTGGGGCTAAATTTAAGCCAATAATCATCACAATAGCACCCGTAACGACAGGTGGCATCATTTTTTCAATCCAATTGGTACCCGTAAAAATGACGATAAAACCAATGAGCATATAAAGCAGCCCACATACAATAATGCCACTCATGGCGATGGCTAAATTAGGGTTTAGGCCTGAACCAGCATAACCAGTAGCTGCAATCACCACACCAATGAAAGCAAAGCTAGAACCCAAATAGCTGGGAACACGACCGCCCGTAAGCAAAAAGAATAATAAGGTGCTGATGCCTGACAATAAAATTGCCAGGTTTGGATCAAAACCCATCAGCAATGGTGCAAGTACTGTAGAACCAAACATGGCAAACACATGTTGTAGGCCCAGCACAAAACTTTGGCCAGCGGGTAGATATTCGTAGGTCGCAACAGGTTGGCTAATAGAATTACCAGATTGGGGCTGCTGGGTTTGATAAGGTCGCCAGTGTGGGAACCAGGATTTTTTCACGCGTTAGATCCTATATAGGTTTAGGCAGATGGCCATATCAAGGTATTATTATCTAGCTGGTGAGTAAAATTATATATAGAGTTTAAAATTATTGCTCATTTGAACTAAATATTGTCCAAAGTGGCGGGTAGAGTCATTAGTTTAAGCAAACCTGAACCACTCAAAGCGATTATTATCGCCGTGTGCCGCTATCATTACGAATAAAAAAGCCCAGTATAAACTGAGCTATTATTTAACGGGTTAACTAAACATCACAACAATTCAGCTCTTAACTGTTCTGGTGTTTTAATAGATAACAAACTCGGTGCAACATCAAGTACAGTTTTGGCACCGATCTGACCTTGTTGATTAAGACGATAAGTAGCACGTGCATAAGCAACCAAAACACTGGCAGTAAACTCGGGATTGTTTTCAAGTCTTAGCGCATATTCAATCACTTGGTTATGCACGCTACTTGAGCTACCACTACGAATAACAAAACCGCCATGTGGCATGCCTTGATGGTCTTGTTGCAGCGTTGCTTCATCAATAAAATGAACTGTTGTGTCATATTCATCAAAATAATTTGGCATGGTTTTGATGGTAGTTTCAATGGCTTGCGCATCGGCATTATCGTGCAACACCACATAACATTCACGCTGATGTTTTTGGCGAGTGGTTAAAAAAGGGCGGTTGCCACTACGCACTTGCTCAATTGCTTCAGGCGCTGGAATGGTATATTGAATGCCGTGTTTTACGCCAGCTACACGGCGAATGGCATCTGAATGTCCTTGGCTAACGCCTTTGCCCCAAAAAGTATAAGTTTTTCCATCAGGTAAAATTGCCTCGCCATATAGACGATTGATAGAGAACACTCCTGGATCCCAGCCTACAGAAATTAATGCTGTATTCTTTTGTGCAGTAGCAGCTTCATTGATTGCTTCAAAATATTCTGGAATACGTGCATGAGTGTCGAAGCTATCTACGGTATTAAATAATGCTGCAAGCTCTGGTCCTTGTTTGGGTAAATCGTCTTTTGAACCACCACATAAAATCAATACATCGATTTTGTCTTTAAATTTAGCTAGGTCAGCAATGGTGAACACTGGCGTTTGGACATTGAGCGCTTGAACTTGTTGCGGATCACGCCGAGTAAAGATACCCACCAATTGCATATCTGGATTTTTTGTAAGGGATGCCTCAACACCACGACCAAGATTGCCATATCCAGCAATACCAATACGGATGGGAACTGTCATATCAAATAATCACTTTTCTATTTAAATGCCTAAGCATAGCATAGCCGCTTTTACTTGCCTGTCCATACGCACAGTTGGCGATTAGCACAAAACTTTGTAGGATATGATGGAATCAAATAATCCATTTAGAGCAAATAAAAATTATTTCTAAAATAACTAATAAGACAATGATTGCATACTATTGAGTCTTAATTGGTCAAATCATTTAATGTCGTATAATTGGTCTTTGCGTTATGTTACTTGGCGCATTACTGGAGAGCAGCTCCAGTAATGGTAAAATAGGCAAGTAACACCGCGACATTTACACATAATGCGCATTATACGATGTTCTTTTTAA
>JAEWKT010000053.1 GCA_023393635.1 Pseudomonadota bacterium | reverse complement strand
GGCCCGCGCCTTGGCGATCCCGCTGGTCATCCACGCGCCCCGCATCACGACCGAGGCGCTGAACGGCGACACGATCCTGGTCGATGGCGACCAGGGCATCGTCCACCTTCGCCCCGAGGAGTCGGTCCACAAGGCCTTCCTGGACAAGATCGCCATGCAGGCCGAGGCGCAGAACCGCTATGCCAGCCTGCGCGGCCTGCCCGCGATCGGCACCTGCGGCACGACGGTCCAGCTTTACATGAACGCGGGGCTGATGGCCGACCTGCCGTCGCTGGTGGGATCGGGGGCCGAGGGCGTGGGCCTGTTCCGCACCGAGTTGCAGTTCCTGATCCGCAACCACGTCCCCCGCAGGGGCGAGCTGGCCGAGCTTTACCGCCGCGTGATGGACAACGCCCAGGGCAAGCCGGTGATGTTCCGCACCCTGGACATCGGGTCCGACAAGGTCCTGCCCTATATGAAGCCGCAGGACGAGCCGAACCCGGCGATGGGCTGGCGCGCGATCCGGGTCGGGCTGGACAAGCGCGGCGTGCTGCGGATGCAGTTGCAGGCGCTGATCCGCGCATCCGTGGGGCGGCCGCTGCACGTCATGTTCCCCCTCATCGCCGACCTTGCCGAATACGAGGCCGCATACAAGATCCTGATGCAGGAACTGTCGCGCGAACAGCGGCTGGGCCATCCGATGCCCACCGACATCCGCGTGGGCGCGATGCTGGAAACGCCGTCGCTGGCCTTCGCGCCCCGGAAGTTCTTCGAGATGTGCGATTTCATCTCGATCGGGGGCAACGACCTCAAGCAGTTCTTCTTTGCCGCCGACCGGGAAAACGAACGGGTGCGGCGGCGCTATGACACGCTGAACTCGTCCTTCCTGCTGATGCTGCGCCAGATCATCGCGCGCTGCGAGGAGGCGCGGGTGCCCCTGTCCTTCTGCGGAGAGGATGCGGGCCGCCCGGTCGAGGCGCTGACCTTTGCCGCCCTGGGGATCCGGCGGCTGTCGATGCGCCCCGCCTCGATCGGCCCGGTCAAGCACCTGATCCGCCGCGTCTCGATCGCGGATCTGCGCCGCCTGATCGACGAGGGGCTGGATTCGGGGATGCCGAACCTGCGCCGCCCCATCACCGAATGGCTGGCGCATCAATAGGCGGAAAGCCGCGAAACCGGGCAGTGTCCCGGCCCCTGCAGCGGTCTGGCCGGTCCTGCCACCTTCGGCTTGCGCCTTGCTGCGGCAGCGCGGCATCCTTATAATGAAACGGTTTTTGGCAACCATCACCCGATATGAAACGCCGTCATTTTCTCAACGCAGCCACAGCCTTGGCCGCAGGAGGGTCGTTCATGGCCGTTCCTGCGCAGGCGCAGACAGCACCGGACGGAGCGGCACCAGCCGAGGGTGAGGTGAACACTCCTCCGCCCGCCCCCACGACGACATTCGGGTTCGAGGAGGTCGCATCCCTGGCTGCGGAACGCGCCACGCGCGTCTATGAACAGCCGGTGGCCGAACAGGTGGGCAGCTTCGCCAACCTGACCTATGACCAGTATCGCGGCATCCGGTTCCGCCGCGACCATGATCCCTTCGCGGGCAATCCCATGTTCGGGATGGACCTGCTTCCGCCCGGCGCGATCTTCTATGAGCCGGTGAACATCAGCATCGTCCGCGACGGCGTGCCGCATCGCCTGGAATTCGACCCGGCGATGCTGGAATTCGACCCGTCGCAATTTCCCGACGGCGCGGATCTGCAAACCAAAGGGAACATGGGTTGGTCGGGTTTCCGGCTGCGCACGATCCTGAATCGGCCCGGCGTGATGGACGAGTTCCTGGTCTTCCAGGGCGCCACCTATTTCCGCGCCGTGGCGCGCGGCACGATCTATGGCCTGTCGGCGCGCGGGCTGGCGATCAAGACCGGCAGCCCCGATGGCGAGGAGTTCCCGCTGTTCACGGATTTCTGGATCCAGGAACCGGCGGAAGGATCGGGCTGGGTGCGCATCCATGCGCTGCTGGACAGCAAGTCGGTGGCGGGCGCCTTTCAGTTCGACGTCAATCCTGGCGCCGTGACGATGGTGCGCACGCGCGTGGCACTGTTCCCGCGTGTCGATCTTCAGAACACCGGGCTGGCGCCCTTGACCTCGATGTTCTGGTTCGGACCGGCCAGCCGCAGCGAGGTGGACGACTATCGCCCCGCCGTCCATGACAGCGACGGCCTGCAGATGCATACCGGCGCGGGCCAGGCGCTGTGGCGCACGCTTGGGGCGCACAAGACCCTGCAGATTTCGTCCTTCGTGGACAACAATCCGCGCGGTTTCGGCCTTGTCCAGCGCAGCCGCGACTTCGACGATTATCAGGACGCCGAGGCGCTGTATCACCTGCGCCCCTCGGCCTGGATCGAGCCCGAGGGCAACTGGGGCGAGGGCGAGGTGCGCCTTGTCGAAATCCCCGTCGAGAACGAGTTCAACGACAACATCGTCAGCTATTGGGTCCCCAAGGAACCGCTGACGAAGGACAAGCGCCACGAATTCCAGTATCGGCTGATCTTCGCGCCGCTGCCTGCCAACGACCTTCCCCTGGCCAAGGTGCGACAGGTCCGCAGCGGTCGATTCTGCGC
>JAEWKT010000020.1 GCA_023393635.1 Pseudomonadota bacterium | reverse complement strand
TAACTTGATGTTTGTCGGTGCAACTCAAGATAACTACATCCGTGCCATCAATGTCACCAACGGTGATGAGCTTTGGAAAGGTCGTCTTCCTGCAGGTGGCCAGGCAACCCCAATGACTTATGAAGCCAATGGTAAACAGTATGTGGTCATCATGGCTGGTGGTCATGGTTCATTCGGTACCAAAATGGGTGACTCTGTGGTTGCTTATGCCTTACCCGATAAAAAATAAACTGCCTATTTAGGTTAAGTCTAAAAAGTCCGATTCTTCGGGCTTTTTTTATGAAAATAAATGCTAAAGAATAAACAAAATGAGCAATATCATTAAAAATGAATTAAAAAAGGCTGAAAGGCTCTATATCTGTGAAGCTTGACTACACTTATCAATAAAACCGCTATTAAATATGTAAAAAACGCATTTTGTTGATAGATCAAATCTCGTTATGCTGTGCACCGTTATAATAGAAACTACTAGCTGTACGCCATGTATTTATATACTGATTTTGACCAGCAACTGGTCAATGAACGTGTTGCACAGTTCCGTGACCAAACGGAACGTTATTTAGCAGGTAAATTGACGGAAGATGAATATCGTCCGCTTCGTCTGCAAAACGGCCTTTATGTACAACGTTATGCGCCAATGTTGCGTATTGCAGTACCTTATGGTCTGATGAATTCAAAACAATTGCGTAAAATTGCGGAATTAGCCAAAGACTATGACCGTGGTTATGCACACGTTTCAACACGTCAAAACATTCAGTTTAACTGGCCTGCGCTAGAAAATGTACCGGACATGCTGCAAGAGCTGGCATCAGTTCAGATGCATGCAATCCAAACATCAGGTAACTGTATCCGTAATACCACGACCGACCAATATGCTGGTGTGGTTGCTGGTGAAATTGCAGATCCACGTCCGACCTGTGAATTGATTCGTCAGTGGTCTACATTCCACCCAGAATTTGCTTTCTTGCCACGTAAGTTCAAAATTGCAGTTTCTGCACTGGAAGAAACTGACCGTGCAGCTACTTCATTTCATGACATCGGTGTATACATCGTGCGTAATGAAGCAGGCGAGATGGGCTATAAAATCAAAGTCGGTGGTGGCTTGGGCCGTACCCCGGTGATTGGTAGCTTTATCCGTGACTTCTTGCCACGTGAAGATTTGATTGCTTATTTGGAAGCAGTCCTTCGTGTCTATAACTTGCACGGTCGTCGTGACAACAAATACAAAGCACGTATCAAAATTTTAGTAAAAGCGTTGACTCCAGCCGTATTCGCGGAAAAAGTGGAAGCTGAATTTGCACATACTGTAAAAACACTGAAAATTGATGCAGACACCTTGGCGAAAATGGATGAGAACTTCACGCCATTTGATTATCAAGATTATGCCGATGAAGATTTCAGCGAGCAGTTTGCAGCGCATCCGAAGTTCAAGCAGTGGTTCAACATCAACACCAATGCGCATAAAGTGCAAGGCTACCGTATTGTTACGATTTCACTGAAACGTGCCGGTATCGCACCGGGTGATATGACGGTTGAAGAGATGAACTTGATTGCTGATCTTGCAGACAAGTATACCTTCGGTGAGTTCCGTACTACACATGAGCAAAATATTGCACTTGTTGATGTACCGCAAAAAGACCTGTTTGAATTGTGGAAAATTCTTGATCAGCATAACCTTGCACGTGCGCACATTGGTTTCTTGACCGACATCATCTGCTGCCCAGGCGGTGACTTCTGCTCGCTCGCAAATGCGAAATCAATTCCAATTTCAGAAGCGATTTCACGCCGTTTTGATGATCTGGATACCATCTATAACCTAGGCAAACTTGACTTAAATATTTCAGGTTGTTTGAATGCCTGTGGTCATCACCATGTTGGTAACATCGGTATTTTGGGTGTAGACAAAAAAGGTGCAGAATTCTACCAAATCACTTTGGGTGGTAATGCGGACCATGATGCCTCAATTGGCGACATCTTGGGGCCATCATTTGCAGCGGAAGTGGTACCTGACATCATCGAAGAAATTTTGAATACCTATCTTGACCTACGTCAGGAAGGCGAAGAATTTATTGATACATACCGCCGTGTCGGCATTCAACCATTTAAGGAGCGTGCATATGCTTAATACCGCACTACAAGTGCTCTCTAAAGATGGCACAATTGCAGACAATACCTACCAGCTTATTGGTGAAGATGGCGTATTGCCACAAGGTGACGTGGTTCTAACTGTTGAACAGTTAGACCAGCTTGCCAATGTGTCAGGCAAAAAAGCACTCTACATCACTGTAGATGCTTCACCTGAAACCCATGAATTTCCGCTTGACCAGTTAGATGCAATTTTTATCGAATTTGCAGGCTTTAACGATGGCCGCGGCTATTCATTTGCTGCATTGTTACGTCGTCAAGGTTTCCAGGGCGAACTGCGTGCAACTGGCGATGTGTTCAAAGACGTGTTGAACTACATGAAGCGTTCAGGTTTCGATACTTTTGTGGTGAAAGAAGGTAAAGATATTCAGGAAGCAGCGGCAGGTTTAGGTGACTTTAGCAACCCATACCAAGCTTCAACTGCAGTTGAAAAAGCACATTATCAAACAGGTGCTTGATTGTTTTAAGCAGATGTTAAAAAAGCCGGATTGATTCCGGCTTTTTTATGCGTGTTTGAATAAAAAATTGAGATCACATTGCTTCTAATTGGCAATTCACCATCCACTTAATCCCGAACTGATCAGTAAAGGCACCATACAGCGCACCCCAAAAAGTTTTGTCTAATGGCATTTCAATTTGTCCATTCACAGATAACGCGTCAAATAAACGTTTCGCCTCATCTTGTTCATGGGCATTCAGATTAATTGAAATATAGTGATTATTACCTTTGGTGAAAACGGTATTATTTTGTGCACAGAATTGATCATTGGTATCGGATGCCATCAGTTCTGTAAATGCATTAATCGGTAGTGAGACATGAAGGATTAGATTTTTATCTGCTTCAGATAGCGTGACCCCTTCTTGCGCTGGTAACTCTCCATAACGGGTAAGATTGGAAAACTCACCACCAAAAACAGATTTATAAAAGTTAAATGCTGCTTCGGTTTCACCCTGGAAATTCAAATAATGATTGAGTTGCATGATAATCCTTTGTTGTTGTTTTTGATGGTTCTAATTTAGCAGGCTTCAGCTTAAATTTTGATGATGAAAATATAAAAAAGTGTAAGCATAAAAAAATCCCTCAAAAGAGGGATTTTTAGTTCCCCCTCCTTTAATAAAGGATGAGGAACGATGTTCCGCAAGAGGGGAGGATTTAAAAATAATCCCTCTAAATCTCCCTTTAACAAAGGGAGACTTCAAAAGCATTAAAGTAATTCAATCGCTACAGCGGTCGCTTCACCACCACCGATACAGAGTGCCGCAATACCTTTCTTGCCGCCAGTGCGTTTAAGTGCATGAATCAAGGTCAAGATGATACGAGAACCAGTAGAACCCACCGGATGGCCGAGTGCACAAGCACCGCCATTAATGTTTACTTTAGCTGGATCAAGTTTGAAGTCATCCATTGGACACATGGTCACCATGGCAAAAGCTTCGTTAATTTCCCAAAGATCGACATCTTGTGCATCCCAACCGGTTTTATTTAAAACTTTCTGAATGGCACCGACTGGAGCAATGGTAAATTCTGAAGGATGCTGTGAATTTGAAGCATAAGCCACAATTTTTGCAAGCGGCTTCAAGCCTTTCGCAGCAGCTTTTTCACTTGAGGTGAGTACAAGCGCAGAAGCACCATCTGAAATCGAGCTGGCATTGGCAGCCGTAATGGTTCCATCTTTAGCAAATGCAGGACGAAGCGTTGGAATTTTGGCAATGTTCGCATTAAAGGGTTGTTCATCTTTATCAACAACAACATCACCTTTGCGACTCGACACGGTTACAGGCACGATTTCATCGGCAAAGTAACCTTCGTTTACGGCTTTTTGTGCACGTTCTAATGAACGAATCGCAAAGGCATCCATTTGTTCACGGGTATAGCCACGTGTATTTGCCGTGTCTTGTGCAAATGAACCCATTAAGCGGCCTGTTTCGGCATCTTCAAGACCATCAAAGAACATATGATCCTTGATTTCACCATGCCCCATACGGAAGCCACCACGTGCTTTAGGCAGGATATATGGTGCATTGGTCATAGATTCCATACCGCCTGCAACCATAATTTCAGCAGAACCGGCTTTAATCATGTCAGCAGCTTGCATAACCGCTTTCATGCCTGAACCACAAAGTTTATTAATGGTGACTGCACCTGTTGAATCAGGTAGCCCGGCTTTACGC
>JAEWKT010000061.1 GCA_023393635.1 Pseudomonadota bacterium | reverse complement strand
CCCACGACCACACATGGCGTAGTTACCTGCCCCATAAGAGCCGCCAATAACGATGGAAATTCGTGGAACGCGTGCATTGGCCACCGCTTGAATGAGCTTGGAGCCATGTTTAATGATCCCGTTTTGCTCGGCATCGGTACCTACCATAAAGCCCGTGGTGTTATGCAGAAAAATAATCGGGCGCCCAGTCTGGTCACAGAGCTGAATAAATTGCGCTGTTTTTACTGCACCTTGGGGGGTAATTGGCCCATTATTACTAATAATGCCAACAGTCTTACCGCCAATTTTTGCCCAGCCGCATAGGGTAAGTGCATCAAATTCCTGTTTAAACTCCAGAAAGTCAGAATCATCGACCAGACGGGCAATAATTTCTTTCATGTCAAAGGGTTGTTTGGTATCCGCAGGAATTAGGCCTAATACGTCATCAATGGGGTAGCGTGGCTCTAAATAAGTGTCCTGATTAGATTTGATTTGCTCTTTCCAGTTCAGCATGGCTACCACATCGCGTGCCATGCGGATACCATCAGCGTCATTTTCAGCCAGATACTCAGCTGTGCCAGCAATTTGTGCATGCAGCTCCGCACCGCCAATTTCCTCACTGCTGGCCACTTCACCCGTTGCCGCAAGCAGTAGGGGCGGGCCAGCCAAAAACATATGGGTTTGCTTGCGAATGGCAATCACATAGTCTGACAAGCCAGGCTGATAAGCACCACCAGCAGTGGCATTACCATGTACCACAGAAATTTGCGGAATTCCTGCGGCCGATAAACGCGCCTGATTGGCAAAGGTTTTACCACCAGGAATAAATACTTCCGTGGCATAGTTGAGGTTGGCACCGCCGCTTTCGGTTAAGGTAATGACGGGCAATTTGTTTTCCAGTGCAATTTCCTGTAGGCGCAAGGTTTTTTGTACGCCCATGGGTGACATCGTTCCCCCTTTAATTGCACTGTTACTAGCACTAATTAAACAGCGTACGCCTTCAACAAAGCCAATACCTGAAATAACGCCACCACCAGCATCAGAACCATCCTTATCATCAAACATCTGATAGCCCACAAAAGCACATAGCTCAACAAAGGGTTGACCTGCGTCTAACAGAAGTTGCAAACGTTCATGCGGTAAAATTTTGCCGCGTTTATCAAATTTTGCTTTGGCTTCAAATGATTTATCCAGCACTTTTTGCTGTACCGCGCGCATCTCATCAATGGCTTTTTGCATGGCAGTACGGTTTAGTGCAAAGTCGGCGCTATTGGCATCTACTGCTGTCTGTAAAATACTCATGGCTTATTCTCTTGAAAATATAGGCTTGGGATGCTGTCGCCTTTACAACTGGTTTTGGGTATCAGAGTCGGCCTGATTCTGTGAGGCCTTGGTTTTTAATACTTCGGGGATAAAGGCACGATGAAAGCCGTTATAGGATTCACTGTTTTTGGCGTCAGATAATGGATAAATACGTGTTCCTAAAGATGCTGCACCATCAATACGCAAGGTCACCCCTGATATAAAAGCACTGGCTTCTGACAGCAAATAACAAATGGCAGAAGAAACTTCCGACTCGGTGCCCATACGCTTTAACGGCACATTGCTGGACAAACTGGGAATGACAAATTTGGCAAAATCACCCTGATAGGTATCCATGCCAGAGGACATAATCCAGCCAGGAGAAACCGCGTTAACACGCACACCAGATTTTGCCCATTCCACTGATGCGGTTTTGGTGAGGTTATCTACCCCAGAGCGCGCTGCACCAGAATGCCCCATGCCTGGCATACCACCCCACATATCGGCCGTCATATTCACGATAGAACCACCATGCTTTTTCATGTATTGATTGTAGGCTTCACGCATCATTAAAAAAGTGCCGTTTAAATTGTTGCGCACCACCGCATCAAAACCATTGGCAGAAATATCTTCAAGCCCAGATGGAAATTGACCGCCTGCGTTATTGACTAAACCATCAAGTTTGCCAAATTGCGTAATGACCTGGGCAATGGTGCTTTTAACTTGGGCTTCATCGCGAATATCACAAACCAAACCAATGGCCTTACCGCCATCCTGTGAAATTTCCTCAACCACACTGTCTAATTTTTCTTGCTTACGACCAGTAATCACCACTTGCGCGCCAAGGCTGGCCAATTCATGCGCGGTACAACGGCCAATTCCTGAGCCGCCGCCCGTGACAATAATCACTTTATCTAAAAAAGCATCTGATCTAAAAATTGAGTGATAACTCATTCGACTCGCGTCCTATATTGGTAAATTCTGTTAGCAGATAAAAAATATGAGCTGTGGCCTAAACCTTATTCTGTCCAGAAAGGATTCCAGACTGCTTCCCACAAATGACCGTCGGGATCTTGAAAGTAGCCTGAATAACCACCCCAGAAAGTGTCTTGTGCAGGTTTGATAATCATTGCACCTGCTGCCTGTGCGGTGTCCATCACAATGTCCACGTCAGCTTTGGAGGCCACGTTATGACCCAGTGTTAGATCTGTTGCACTGGTAGCAGAAACAGGCAACCCTGTATCATGTGCAATACTGCTGCGCTGCCACAATGCCAGCCTTAAACCTGCCTTTAACTGGAAAAAAACCACCGCACCATGCTCAAATTCCTGTCCCACAATGCCTTCAGTAGCAAGACCTAAACCATCCCGATAAAAACGCAAGGATGCCTCAAGATCATTGACCCCTAGGGTGATGACGCTAATGCTGGGTTGCATGAAGCCTGTCCTTGTTTAATCTGACAAAAAAATTAATGGTTCAGTAAGTCTTTGGGAATGCGCACTGGCATATCCAGTAACTGCTGCCCAAACGCCTTGCCTTGCGGATCAATACGCAGGCTGGCAATACCCCCACCACCCAAGGCATTTTTTAGGAAGAAATTCAGTGCATTAAAGCCAGGTAATTCATAACGTATGACTTCACTATGGGCATCATCCAGCACATGCTGCATAAAATTAGCCACTGTTTCTTTAGTTAAAGAGGCACGAATCCACGGTAGAAATTCTGGCTTGCGGGCAATAACGCCAATATTAGAGTGGTTGCCTTTATCGCCACTGCGTGCGTAGGCTAATTGAATGAGCGGTACCTCAACCAAGTCGCTGTTCACATTAAGCACTGCAGTTTCGCCAGATTCTAATGCAGCAGGCAAAGTGGTTGGGCTGGCAGTGACTGCAATCTGTTGACGCTCACCGTTAAATTCTACTTCTACATTGACTCGATCTTTATCTGCCAAAAATGAGAATAGTTTTATCACAGGGGATACTTTAGGACGGCCACCCACAATGCCAGTGATGCCAGGTGCCATTCCTGTCGCAGCTTGTGCAATTTCAGAGGCAAAGAAAAGGCAAGCTTCTTTAAAGGGATGCGTGACGGCCATTTTAACCACCACTTCGCGGTTATCTGCATAGCGAGCATGTGCACCGTAAGTGGTTTCTGTGCCCAATATTTCAACTGAAGTGGAGGTAAAACCAGGTACGCCACGCATGGTCAGTACCCGTTGGCATTTATCTAAAATTGCTTGGGAGACGGCTTCGGCCTTGGCTTTGGCATCAATTCCACCCAGCATAAAACTGACCAGTACCCGAAAGCCGTCGGCATAAGTTGCGCTAACCTTATATTGATGGGTAGGGGCTCGTCCCAAAGCACCTGTTACTTTGACGCGATTGTCACCGACCTGTTCCAACTGCACATGACTAAAATCAGCCACCACATCAGGTAATAAATAAGACTGCGGGTCGCCAATTTCATACACAATTTGCTCAGCCACAGTTGCTGTACTCACCAATCCACCTGTATTTTCAGGCTTCGTTACTACAAAACTGCCATTGCGACTAACTTCTACAATAGGAAAACCCATATTGGCATAGCCATCCTTGACCAGATGCCAATCGGTAAAGTTACCGCCAGTACATTGCGCACCGCATTCAATCACGTGACCTGCTAACGCCCCTTGGGCCAATACATCATAATCCTGTGCAGTCCAGCCAAACTCATGCATCAGTGGCCCAAGAACCACGGCTGAATCCACCACGCGCCCTGTAATGACAATATCTGCGCCTTGATCTAGTACTACTTGTATGGGCGTAGAACCCAGGTAAGCATTCACACTGGCAATATTTTCAGGCAATGGCGCACCAGTTTGCATCTCGGTCACATTGGCTGCACGTAATTGTTGTTGCTGGGTCATAAGGTCATCACCCAACACCACCGCCACCTTTAAATCAAGGCCAGCATCGGCAATCAATTTATTTAAGGCATCACGGCAAGCCAGTGGATTAACGCCGCCTGCATTACTCACCACTTTAATTTTTTTGGCAGCAATCGTTTTAATGAGTGGTGCCATCACACGAGTGACAAAATCGGTGGCATAGCCCATGTTTGGATCTTTCATTCTGGCACTTGCCATAATGGACATGGTAATTTCAGCCAAATAATCAAATACCAGATAATCAATGTCGCTGCTATGCACCAACTGGAACGCAGCGGTATTGGTGTCGCCCCAAAATGCTGATGCGCAGCCAATTTTTACGATTTTATCCTGATTATTATCCTGTTCATTTTTTTGCTGATTGACTGGGTTGCTCATCATCCTGACTCAAGGTACTATGCGTGGCACAACCTTACCAAGCAAGCGCTAGGTTTGTGATTGATAAAATGTATCATTTTGGTGAAGCAAAATGGTCAATCAGCAGTAGGAATATGAATTGACAGCAGATACGGTTGACGTAAAAACACTACAGCAATTGCCGCAAATTGGTGGATTGGACGATAGCCCGCGTGGCCGAGTATTGCGTGCCGCCGCTTATTTATTTCATAAGCAGGGATATGATAAAACCACGGTACGCGAATTGGCACAGTTGGTGGGTATACAGTCGGGCAGTCTATTTCATCACTTTAAAACCAAAGATGATATTTTACTGGCTGTCATGGAGGAGGCTATTCGTTATAACACCGCGCGTTTAGAGCAGGCCGTACAACAGAACGATGATATCTTAAAGCAAATTCTGGCTTTAATTCGGGCTGAGCTGGAATCTATTAATGGCGATACTGGAACGGCCATGGCGGTACTGGTGTTTGAGTGGGAGGCCTTATCGGCAGATCGACAAGATTATCTGCTCAATATGCGTGAATATTATGAAAGCATCTGGCTGCGTATCCTTCAACAGGCACATGCAGAAAACATGATTCAGCATCCTCCATTTATCTGGCGACGCTTAATTGGCGGTGCTATTTCATGGACAGTGACCTGGTATAAACCAGAAGGCAAATTGTCATTAGATGAGCTGGCAGATATCGTGATGCAAATGGGACAGGCGTAAAACTGAAGCGAGGAAATAAAAAAGGCATATTCATCATATGCCTTTTAAGGAATCAAGCAGTTCAAGGGTATTGAGCGATTTAGTCGTGTATAGTTAATATAACTAATCATGCATAAAACGTACAGGCTCATTCAATAACTGTCCATCTAAATACGCGCGATTACCCAATAATGCCAAACGGCCACCCGCAATCCAGGCCATTACCTGTGGGTATAATTCATGTTCCAGGGCATGGACTTTGGTTTTAAGGCTACTGGCATTATCATTTGGTAGCACTTGAAACATGGATTGTGCAATGGCCGCACCAGAATCTAATTCAGGAATTACAAAATGCACAGTGCAACCATGAAACTTATCGCCAGTATTGATCACGCGCTGATGGGTGTTTAATCCTTTATAAGCAGGTAACAACGAGGGATGAATATTAATCAGCTGACCACTAAAGCGATTGACAAAGCTTGCTGTAAGTACCCGCATAAACCCAGCCAATACAATCACATCAGCTTGCCAGTTTTGTAATGCTTCTATCAATTCTGCCTCAAATGCTTCTCGTCCATCAAACTGGCGATGATCAATCACCAATTGCCGCACGCCTGCTTTTTGGGCGCGTTGCAGTGCATAAGCATCAGGTACATTAGAAATAACGCCCATTAACTCTGCCTGAATGCGTCCTTGTTGAAACGCATCAATCATTGCCTGAAAATTACTACCATTACCTGACGCTAACACTGCAAATTTAATCACCCCAGAATAACCCTCACTTGATCGTCTGCATCTTTAGTAGATTGGGCATCAGCTTCAATTTGTCCAATCACCCAGGCAGTTTCACCCGCAGCATTTAATTGCGCCAATGCTTTTTCCTGATCCGCCTGACTCACCACAATGACCATACCAACGCCACAGTTAAAGGTACGATACATCTCATAAGTGTCTACATTGCCTTGCTGTTGCAAAAACGTAAACAGTGCAGGCCATTGCCAGGATTTTGTATCAACACGCGCACGCATACCATCAGGTAAAACCCGTGGCAAATTACCTGGCAACCCGCCGCCAGTAATATGTGCCATAGCATGAATATCGATTTGCTTGGCTAAGTCTAAAACAGGCTTCACATAAATTCGGGTAGGCTGCATGGCCACATCCGCTAGTTTTTGGCCATCAATATCGGTATCTAGCGGAATATTTTTAACATCAATAATTTTACGTACTAAAGAGTAGCCGTTAGAGTGCGCGCCACTGGAGGCAAGGGCAATCAACACATCGCCCGCTTGTACTTTAGTGCCATCAATAATTTTTGAATGCTCAACCACGCCCACGCAAAAGCCAGCCAGGTCGTAATCTTCACCTTCATACATGCCTGGCATTTCGGCAGTTTCACCACCAACGAGTGCGCAGCCAGCCTGCATACAGCCTTCACCAATACCCGTGACAACATTGGCTGCAACGTCTACATTCAAATGTCCAGTGGCATAATAATCTAAAAAGAATAAAGGCTCAGCACCGCACACTAAAAGATCGTTAACACACATGGCTACCAAATCAATGCCAATGGTGTCATGTTTATTTAAAGCCAAAGCCAGTTTTAATTTGGTACCAACACCATCAGTGCCTGAAACCAGTACTGGTTCTTCATAACCTTTAGGAATTTTGCACAGCGCACCAAAGCCACCCAGACCACCCATTACTTCAGGGCGCATGGTGCGTTTGGCGACAGATTTAATCCGTTCGACCAGATGATCTCCAGCTTCGATGTCGACGCCAGCATCTTTGTAACTTAAGCTGGTGGCTAGGGAACTGGTGTCTTGAGATGAAGATGATATGGTCATAAGATAAGTCTCCGCATAAGGGGCAGATTATACAGCGATTCAACCAAACGCCTATGGTATTTCGATGATAAAATGCTTATGTTTGGCAAAAGTTGTGCAAAATATCATAAAACAGCCATAATCAACTGGTTTTCTAAGAGTAGCTAACAAATGCAAGACCCTGTATTGAAACGCATCTTTGTTCTAGGGGCGGTGGCACTCATTGGCTACGTCTTATATTTACTCATGCCTGTGATAACGCCATTTATCGCTGCATTTCTTCTTGCATACCTGATTAACCCGCTGGTCACTCGCATGGCCAAATACGATATGCCGCGCTGGATCACCATTAGTCTGGTATTTATTGGAATTATTCTGGCAGTCGGTTTAGGGACATGGTATTTAGCCCCATTACTGTGGGAACAAATTGGCTATGCAAGTGATAACCTGCCGTACGCTATTAAGTGGGTCAATCATACCGCCATCCCTTGGGTTGAAGAAAATTTTAACTTGTCGCTTGATCGAATAAATAATGAAGAAATCTCTACTGCATTAATGGACTATGTCCAAACCAACTATAGTGTAGACAGTGCTCAGTCGATTGTGTACCGCCTTGCTCAATCTGGATTGAGTATTATTCATCTCGGTGGCGTATTGATATTAATACCCGTGATTGCATTTTATTTCTTGCTGGACTGGAACAACATGATTCGGCGCTTGCAGCTACTCATACCGCGCCAGTTTGAGCCTACAGTGGTATCCATTGCCAGAGAATGTAATTCAGTATTAGGTGCTTTTGTAAAAGGCCAGCTACTGGTCATGTTGTTACTTGGGATTGTTTATGCGGTTGGCCTACAAATTATTGGGATTGAAGTTGGTCTAATTATTGGTTTAATTGCGGGGCTTTGTAGCATTATTCCTTATTTAGGCTTTGCGGCAGGCATCATTGCGGCTTTTGCTGCTTCATTACTGCAATATGGCTTGGACTGGGTGCAACTGTTTTTAGTCCTCGTGGTTTTTATGATTGGCCAAGTGATAGAAAGCTATATATTACAGCCCTTCTTACTGGGGGATAAAATTGGTTTATCACCTGTTGCAGTTGTATTTGCTGTACTGGCAGGCGCACAGCTGTATGGTTTCGTTGGCATGCTGATTGCTTTGCCTGTGGCTGCTGTACTTGTGGTACTGTTGCGTCATGCCTATCAAACTTATGAAAACAGTGTTTTTTACATGGGCTATCGTTTACCTGCTAGTGCCCAAGCCACAGTGACCCCAAGTGATTTGACGGAGGAAACGATTGAAGATGGTAAAATTGAAACCAATTTATCATTGCAAGATGATGCGCCTGAACTTGGCCTAAAGCATCCTCCAGCAGACTCAGGAAAGAATTAACCATAATGCGGCAAATCAGCTTAGATATTGAAACCCATCTGGATGCTCAGATTAGTGATTTTGAAGGGCCAGGCTGGAAACCTGTCATTGATGCAGCACGGCAAATGCATGTTGGCTTGCTAAACCGTTTTTATTTATATGGTGAAGCAGGCACTGGTAAGTCGCATGTTCTGACTGCTATTTGTGAGTCTTATCTGGATATGCAGCGTAGTGCCATTAAAGTGTCGTTGCTTGATTTGCTTGATGCACCTATTGAGGCCATTACTTCGCTAGAAAATTATGATTTGGTTGCACTAGATGATATCGAAACTATTAGTGGAGTCATTCATTGGCAGCGGGCGATATTTCATCTGATTAACTCCAGCGGTGAAGGGGGCGGACAGCTTATATTTTCCTCACGAGTATCGCCAGGTGAATTAAAATTTGAGCTGCCTGATTTACAATCACGTTTAAGTCAGGCAGTGAGTTTAAAAGTACCTGATGGTAGCAATATCGCAGACCGTGAAGCCCTGATTAAAGCAGTGCTTAAGCGTCGCGGCCTTATTTTTGATGCGCAAATCATTGATTATTTATTAAACAATGGGCCACACAAGTCCGCGGCCTTATTAAAAACCATTGAGCAGCTTGATGCGCTATTGCATGGTGATCGCAGAAAACTGGCCAACAGCACCAGACGGCAAATTTACGCCCTGATCGATGAGTACAATAAATTTAGTTGAAACCAGCAGGGATTTGATAAAAGGCTTGTCTGTTTGGCTAGGGTATGCCAAAGTATCGTACCGCCAGGGAAGAGCACTCTGTATTGAGTGTCCAAATGGCTGTAAAAATAATAACGCTCGAGAAGGAGTCGCGTTTATGCTCAAGCGCACAATTGGCTTAGGGCTACTGTGCATGGCTAGTCATGCTTACAGTGCAAATATTGTTGTCAATACCCTGGACGATGAAGATGGAATTAACAATGACAAATGCTCATTGCGCGAAGCCATTGAGCTCATCAATCGCACCGACGCAAGTGGTAAAATTCCAAAGGAAGGTTATGGTGGCTGTAGCGGTGTAGACGCAAGTCCTTCTATTATTCTGGAGGCAGGCAAAACTTATACGCTGAATAAGCAAATTGAAATCAAGAAATCTCTCAGTATTAATATTTTAGATGAATACTCCAATAGTACTAAATTTAATGGCGAGAATAATGCTGTCATTCAAGCCAAGGGTGCGCATCGCCTATTTGTTATTGATGACCAAAACCCTAATATTGCCAATTTGACTGTTTCCATGAATCAAGTTGATTTAGTAGGTTGTGGTAAAGATAAAAGTTCTGCATCTTGCGATACTTATGGAGGCCTTATTTTCAACCGTGAGAATCTGGTCCTTAGCTATGGCCGTTTAAGTGGTGGACTGGCCAGTGTTGGCGGCGGTGCTATTTATAATGAAGGTATAGCAGAATCAACTAATAATACTATTTCTGCTGGTCAGTTGACCTTATCCAATGTTTATTTTGAAAAAAACAAGGCACCGCAAGGTGCGGCTATTTTTAGTGTGCAGCCTCGACATGAAATTACTAATTCTGTATTTAGAGAAAATGAAGCGACAAATGGCACTAATGGAACCATTATTTATGTAAATCGCCCTAATGAAGTTAATAGTGAAGGGGGCGGCATCAGGACAGGTAATATTACCAATTCAACCATTTTTAGTAATAAGGGTCGAGTGGCTAATCTGCTGGATGGTATGACCATTAACAACAGCACTATTATTAAGAACACTGCTGGTGTGTATTTAAATTCTGCTAATGGCGAAGCCAATTTATCCAATAGTATTGTGGCTGAAAACGGCAGTAATGATTGTATTCTTGAGTCTGGCAATAAGGCAGTAACAAATAATATTGTTTACAAAAATGGTAATTGTGATTCCAATACGGAAACTACTAATCCAAACAGAAAACTTGCTGCGAATGTAAAATTATTAGCCAATGTTGATATAGGCGATAAATTAGAAGGACAATGTGATAAGCCTTCAAAGGATGGTTTGCTATGTCCTTTTCATTACGAAAAAGAAATTTTTAATGGCTTTTTTAAGCCGCGTTTATTGACCAGCTATAAAAAACTGTCTGACTCACCTATTATCAATCGGGGTCAGGTTTTTAGTGATGGTACTACCACTAACACTTTATCCTGTGCAGCAAGCGACCAGCGCGGTGTAAATCGCGAACGTACGGTTTTATGTGATATTGGCGCCATTGAGCTCATCATTGAAGACAAAGGTAAAGTGGGGCAGGATATCAAATTTGGTCAAACAGCTGAGATTGACTTAACAGATTATCTGGGCGATGGTGAATTATGGCCCAAGCAATTATGCGAGGAAGTATTCAAGGATTTTTCTAATCCTCCTGTGCCACCTAAGGCTGGTTGGCAAGATGGCTGCCTGCGATTTGTGCAGGGGAAGGAAGCTAACAAAGGTGAGATACTTTTAAATAATGATGGATTACTAAAATATATCCCTTTTAGGAATTACCACGGTAGTGATAATTTTTCAATAAATATCGTGACTACTACCAGCCGCTTCTCTCAAGGCGCTAATGATCGTGCGATTATCTTGCGCGGCACCATTGTTCAGGAACCAGAAAATACTTTCGAAAATAAATCGGTTAAAGTATCAGGCGGTAGTATTGGTGTATTAAGCCTGTTTGGAATGTTAGGTCTCGTATGGATACGTCGCCGTTTTCAGGGAGTAAGATAATGTATCGTAAGTCACTATTGGCATTGATGATTCTGACTACTTTCCCAGTGTCAGCAGCCACAGATAAAACAATTTATGTCACCACTCTTGAAGACGAAGATGGCGAAAATGCCAATACTTGTTCACTGCGTGAGGCGGTTAAGGCATCTGCAGATAAGCGCGCTTATGGTGGTTGTGCTGCGGGGCAGCCAAATGTCACTGATCAAATCAAGTTGAAAGGTGGTGTTTATAAACTTAAAAAGCCTCTGATAGTGGGTTCAAGTCTGATTGTTACTGGCGATGACGCGGTCAATTATAATAGTGTGGACGTCTATGCCAATACATTTCCTGCGCGTAGTGAACTAAAAACAAGTATTGAGGGGAATGGTAGTTTTAGTTTATTTGATTCTACTAATTCGCGCAGTGTCTTGAATCTTACTAATCTTATATTAAGAAATGGTGGTGGTACATACGGTGGCGCAATTCGGGCGGGTGGCACGGTTAACTTGAATCGTGTTTATATTTTAAACTCGAGGGCTAATCTATCGGGTGGTGCGATATATCTGGAAGGTTCTGAAGCTAACTTAAGTGCTAATGATAGTCTGTTTGAAGGTAATGATGCAAAGCGTGGTGCTGTTATTGGTATGTCCTGTATTGATAATATTAAATGGACACCTCACTCTATAACTTTGGATCGTAATAGTATTATTAAAAATGGTTCCGCAGGTACTCAAAATATTATTGAGTACTGTGGCACAGCTGTAAGTACGATTAATGCGTCAACCATTGCGCAAAATACCAGTCGTGATGCCATTATTAAATACACTCATGATGAAATTAATAAAGATTATGTGCTGCATCCCACAAGCATTCTGGTACTCAATAGCAATACTATCGTACAAAACACGACTAATTCCGTTCTGCTTTATGATAACGTGGGCAAGCTCAACTTAAGTAATAGCGTTATTGCTTATAATAATGGAGGTAAAAGCTGCCGTTATGCAGTAGCTCAGCCTAAAGTGGCGCTTAACGAGATGGTAAGCAGCAATATTGCTGCCAGTTATAATGCTTTGAAAAAACCAGTAGATAAGATCAGTAATGTTGACGATTGTGATTTACCGGGTCATCTTTATAAAGCTGACGCTAATAAATTTGTTGATGTGTCCACAATTTCTTTTGCCTCCTTATTAAATACCCTTAGTGAGCTAAAAGAGGGTATTTTGCCCTTTTACTTGCCAAAGCTCAAACCTGCCAACACTTCAGCAATTAGTCTGGTTGATGCTGCTGAAGGCAGTTGTAGTAGCAATGACCAAAGGGGTTTAGCGCGTAATGTACTGCTATCTAGTAACACAGCCATGCAACAGAACAAGTGTGATATTGGTTCTATTGAGATTGCCCAGCTAAGAACGATAGATGCCACCAATATCAGTAATACCTCTATTATTGCACGTATTAAGCAGTATCAGGATGGCGTTGATTATTATCAGGAAATTTTGGATAGTAAAGATCTGGATAAAAATCTGATCAATCGATATAAAAAATTGCGGGATGATGATACAAAGGCACTAAAAGCTATCAAGGAAAACCTGGCTTATCGTCAGGCTTATGTTAATATTTTTGAGGTGGCCACACCACAGGAAGTATATAATTCAGCACAAACTGCTACGACAATTGAGCGCTTTGATGATAATAAATATGATATTAAAGTCGAAGCAGTAGGGCGTGGTTCCCAACAGTTTATAGAAAAGAAGGATGAAACTAGCCCATTAATCGATACGAGCCAAAGAGATAATATAGCCTGCAAATGGAATGCTGATCTTAAACAAGTTCTGGTACGCCGCACAGATAACATAGAGGGTAAACCACAGGCAATTACTACCCCTGCTGGTGAATATGAATACTGTAAGTTTACGATTAGTCTAAAATCTAATCCCGATATTAGCTCAACAAGTTATATTCAGACACGGATTGTTAATATTGCACCAGTCGCTAATGATGATACTTTTAATGTTAAATATGGTAGCAACCAGGAAATTCAACTCAATATACTGGCCAATGATAATGATAATGGTGATGGGGAGCTAGGTATAAAAGGTTATCCTAGCGGGCGCAAACCTTTTTTTGAGGATGCCAGTACTGGTCGCTTTGCCAATATCAAACTGGTAAAAAAACCAGAACTAGGCAAGCTTAGCTTTGAGTATCAGCAACCTTGTCCTGATAACTCGGCAACTCGGCCAGAAGAAACCTGTTATGGTGGTAAGATCATTTATAAGGCCAATAATATTTTCTCGACCTTTAATGATTCCTTTAGCTATAAGGTGCTTGACCAGGATTTATTGGAATCTAACGAAGCCAATGTTGAAATTATTAATACGGCAACCACAAGCGATGATACCCGTAAAAGCGGTGGTGGTTCATTAGGGCTGTTTAGCGTACTGAGCTTATTAAGCCTAGGTTATTTACGTCGGAAGCTGAAATAAATATGTAAGTTTGTATGCTGAGTCTGTAAGGTTAATGAGTTAATTGAGCAGCATTTAAGCACTGATTTTTGTACCATACAAAAATCAGTGCTTTTTGGTTTGGCTTTGCAGACTCCTTGCAAAAGTGCATATAATTCTCCCTCAATAAGAAAAAACCAAGAGGAAGAAAAACTACAAGGATGATTATGCTGAGCGCAAGAGTTTTGATATAATGATAAATAATGCTTGTTGTTTTTTATAAGCTAAACACTATGAAATTTATTTGAAAAACATTAATCATATTTTTCTAAAATTTTTTCACGCAGTTGATCACGTTGATCTGCAGAGGCAGTTTTTAGCTGATTTTTCCAGTGCTCGCGTTCTGTAGAACTCATGTTTTGCCACGCTTCACGCATACGTTGTTGTTGATCTTTAGGAAGCTGACTAAACCAGTCCATGCGTTGCTGTAGATCTTGCTTGTCTTTATCGTCTAACTGACGTAGTGATTGATAAGAGTTTAACAGTTCACGGCGTTGCTCTGGACTGAGTTGCTGCCAAGCAGGCGTTGAGGGTGTCATTGATGTTGCAAGGGATTTTTTCTCAGGACTATTTGCGTTCGCTAAGGTCATTAAAGGTATCCCACCGACAGCCAACACAAAGACAATCTTAATAAATTTAGCTGCCATATTTGCTATTTTCCATGCCAAGCAAGCTAAGCATTTCTAGGTCTTCTATCATCTGAGGAGACATTTTTGCGGATTCTGCAACTTGATTGGGTTGAATGCTAGGCTGTTGTGACAATAAATTCGGCAACAATCCAATGCCAGTGATTGCCGCTGCCAGTGCAAAACCGCCCATTACCCATGTGCGACGATTTGCCGCCTGTCTAGGTTTAATGGCTTGCATGACATGGTTCAGCACTAGTTCTGTATCTAGGTGCTGCTTGGCACCTTGTTCTAGTTTACGAACAATTTTTTGGGTAAATTCTTCATGGGGAGTCATGTTAAAGCCCTCACGGTTAGTCAGGATTAAACTGTGAAAGGTAAGAGCGCAGCGTTTGGATCGCGCGGTGATAGTGTGTCTTAACGCTGCCTTCGCTACAGTCCATAATACGGGCAGTGGTTTTGGTGTCTAAACTTTCCCATGCACGTAACATAAATGCTTGCTGCTGCCGTATAGGTAACCGAGCAATGGCTTTTTGAATTTCCTGTAAGGTAAATTCTTTGCTTAAAAATTCTGCTGGATTGATATTTTGATCGTCTGCAATTAATAAGCTGGCGTCAAGTTCATGTTCATCATCAACGACTACAGGTTTAAACCAGCCAAAACGCTTCTGCTTACGGGTTTCTTGCCGCCGCCAGTCCATTAGGCGGTTGTTTAAAATAGTATAAAACAGAGGTGTCCATTCACTGCTAGGACGCGTGGCATAATTTTGGTGCAATGCAATAAAACTTTCCTGCACTAAATCGCGTGCCACATCGTGGTGGCCAGTGGCAGATTCCATCATCATTAATGCGCGACCACTGACTTGTTTAATAAATACGCTTAAGCGCTGCTCAGTACTCTGGATAGAGTCAGCAGTGGTGGTGTGTACCTCTGACTTTGGAAAAGAATCCATGTGTATGGAATATCCCGCCACCCAATATGCTCCAAGCAAACAATAAACACAGTATATGCATTTATAACGCTACTATAGGGCTGGGCGTTGACATGAATTAAAATTAATATTTAAAATTTTAAACAAATTATTGGCAAAAGTCTAAAAACATGTGTAGCAAGATAATTAATCATATACATGTTCGCTGCAATGGGGATAGCAGCACTCTAGCTTATGAGGCGTTGACGCACCATTTCAAAAATACAAATCGCGCCTGCTACCGCCACGTTTAAAGATTCTTGCCCACCAGGTTGCGGAATAGCAATACCATGTGCCTGATTTAGCAGGGTAGGGCTTACCCCTTGGCCTTCGTTGCCCATTAGCCATGCACAGGGTTGCTTGAGGTCTAGATTGTATAAAGTGCTATTGGCATGCGAACTGGTCGCATACATGGGGATTTGCATGTGGTTGGATAATGCCTGAAGGTCATGATGCTCAAAAATACTTAAGCTAAACTGTGCACCCATGCCTGCTCTTAATACACGCGGCGACCAGATAGCAGCCGTACCTGTGCTACAAATAATTTGTCTAATTCCAGCCGCAGCAGCAGTGCGCAATAAAGTCCCTACATTGCCTGGATCTTGTAAGTTATCTAAAATAAGCATGTCTTTGCTGTTATCGATTGATACTGTAGTTTGGGGTGTATTGATCACTGCCATGATATCAACCCCAGGCCCAAGCGTACGAATATCTTGATATAAAGCATCAGCCAACAAATAGACGGGGGTTTTGCTACTCAAGTCTAATATCTGCTGTGCCTCTGCATTATCTAATGCCTGTTTTGTT
The DNA here is from genome assembly GCA_023393635.1 of Pseudomonadota bacterium. Taxonomy (GTDB): domain Bacteria; phylum Pseudomonadota; class Gammaproteobacteria; order Pseudomonadales; family Moraxellaceae; genus Alkanindiges. The sequence continues at coordinate 176,667 of JAEWKT010000061.1, read as the reverse complement.
AAATAAATTGCTTCAATGGGCTGGGTATTTTTTGATTGAGAGGTTTTTGAGCAACTATTTTTTAAATAGGCATCAATTAAATGAATGCCTTCAAGTACTGTTTGTTGTTGTTTTTTACGATAACTAGCTTGCTCGCATAATCCACGTAAGTGTTTAATTTTATTGTTATCTTTAGCATGAATTTCAATTAAAGGCAGGGTCATTGGCTTAGGTCTAGGTTTTAAACTACATAATAAATAAAGCACTGATTAGCATGAACCAGTGCAGTGACGTATGATTAACTGATATTAAGCCGTGGCTGCTTGCTGATGATATGCTTCTAGACGTTGCACTTCATTTTTAGAACCTAAAATTACCGCCACGCGCTGGTGTAAATCATTAGGCTGCACCTCTAAAATAGACCCACGACCCGTACTTGCCATACCACCAGCTTGTTCAATGAGCATGCCCATTGGATTTGCTTCATACATCAAACGCAGCCGTCCTGCTTTACTGGGGTCTTTTAAATCATAAGGGTACATAAAAATACCACCACGCGTTAAAATGCGATGGATATCACCCACCATACAGGCAACCCAGCGCATATTAAAGTCTTTGCCGCGCACACCAGTTTTACCTGCCATGCATTCATCAATATAGCGTTTTACGGGTTGTTCCCAGTGGCGTGAATTTGAACTATTAATGGCAAATTCCTGGGTATCTTCTGGAATACTCAGGCGCTCGGCAGTAAGGATAAACTCACCAATATCACGGTCCAAAGTAAATACATCAACGCCATCACCCAGGGTTAAAACCAGCATGGTAGATGGACCATACAGCACGTAGCCTGCGCCAATTTGCTGACGTCCTGATTGCATAAAATCAGCTTGAGTTGCCATATTGTTGTGTTGTTTTTCTAGAATAGAAAAAATGGTACCAACACTCATATTGATATCAATATTGCTAGAGCCATCAAGGGGATCAAACATAAGTAAATATCTGGCCTGATCATCGCCAGGAATCATGTCGTCCATTTCTTCTGAAGCCAAGGCAGCCACTTTACCGCCACTGAGTACGGTATCCACCATGAGGACGTTGGATACGATATCTAGTTTCTTTTGTACTTCACCTTGAACGTTATCACTGCCAGCACTTCCAAGCATGTCGGCTAGGGCACCTTTGTGTAAGGCGGCACTAATGGCTTTGCAGGCAATTGAAACTTGTAAAATAAGCTGGGTTAAGTCGGGAGTAAGATGCGCGATCCGTTGTTGTTGATCCAGTAAGTACTGATTCAAGGTGATATTGGACATCGATTACTCCGTAAAAATAGATAGTGCAGGTCAAACAGATAGTATGCGCGATTTTGGCAAAAACGGGCAGGATGAATCAATAAAAAACAGGCTGCTTTAAGGCAACCTGTTTTTTATAGGTGGGTAATTATAGATTAATTTGGCGCACCTACGCTGTAATTAATTTGAACACGACGATTTTCTGCCCAGGCGGCCTCATTATGTCCTTCGTTAACTGGTTGCTCTTTACCATAACTGACGGTTTCAATTTGCTCATTGCGAGCACCATTGGTCACCAAAAATGCTTCAACAGATTTGGCGCGACGTTCACCAAGTGCCATGTTGTATTCACGGGTGCCGCGCTCATCGGTATGGCCAGTGAGGCTAACACGGGCTGCACCGTTTTGTGATAAATAACGGGCATGTGCATTGAGGGTATTTAAATCAGTTTGTGATAGATCACTGCTATCGTAGTCAAAATGTACAACACGGGCAGCGAGCGCCTGACGGACACCATCCATCGCGCCATTTGCGCCCATGCCTTGGCTATTTAAGTCACCAGAATTACCTAAGCCAGAGCTAGATGCGCCGTTATTACCAGCAGTAGTTCCTGTGGTATTTGATGTGGTCGCTGAAGCTGCAGGCTTACGGCTTGCACAACCTGTTACTGCCAAGGCAAGCGCAATGGCAGGAATCATAATTACTTTAGACAGGTTATTGTGTGACATGTTCATTGTTCATCTCCAGTTTAAAATTTATATAGTAATTTACCTTAACCCTTCTGTTCTATTTTTCAACTGTTTTTTGGAAACTCAGAAGAATCAAGGTATTAAGTAGTAAGCGAAAGTTTAGCGTCGCGGTGCCCAGGCTGGCTCACGCACTTCACCTTGTTCACTTGGCAGGCGCATTCTAAACCGCCCATCAATGGACATAATGGACAGCATGCCACGGCTACCTTCACGGGTGGCATACACGACCATTTGGCCATTTGGTGAAAAACTTGGTGATTCATCAAGTGGGGTGGGGGTTAAAATACTAATCACACCTGAAGCTAAGTCTTGTACAGCCACCTGATATTGGCTACCTGCTTTACGATGTACCAGTGCGAGACTACGCCCATCACTACTTAAGGTGCCACGTGCATTAAATGGGCCATTAAAGGTTAATCGTCTGGTGCTGCCATCATCAAAGCTATAGCGATAAATTTGTGGTGTGCCGCCACGGTCCGAGGTGAAAATAAATGATTTACCATCGGGTGCATAACGTGCTTCAGTGTCAATGGCACTATCACGGGTGAGACGGGTGATTCGCTTAGTCGCAATATTCATCTGGTAAATTTCAGGGTTATCGTCCATTGACCCAGTGAACAGCATGCTTTTACCATCGGGCGAAATACTTGGCGCGCCATTAAGGCCTTTAAATTGTGCCAATGATTCGCGTTGTCCAGTTGCTAAATCCTGTAAATAAATAACAGGACGTTTGGTTTCAAAAGAGACATAAGCCAGTTTGCGTGCATCAGGCGACCAGCTTGGGGATAAAATAGGTTCTGGTGATTCAAGCACAGTGCGCGGTTGCTGGCCATCACTATCAGCGATTTGCAAGGTATAAATAATTTTTCCAGCTTCGCGATTGCGCAGTACATAAGCAATCTGGCCTGAGAAATCACCTGCGATACCCGTTAATGCCTGATAGATTTTATCTGCAATTAAATGGCCTGCCTGACGTTGCCGATTGGCAGGCACTTGCAATACCTCACCCAATATACGGGCATTTTTTTTGACGTCAAATAGCTCATATTGAACCTGTAAGCTGCCATCAGCCGCTGGCGTCACTTTACCAACGACCACATAGGGAATACCACGATTTTGCCATGCTGCCGCGTTAAGTTCGCTGGTGCTGCTTGGGCTTTCAGGCAAATTGGTTGATGCACTATTAAATTTACCTGAGCGTTGTAAGTCATTTTGCACGACAGAATAAATTAAGCTATCTGATGCAAATGGCACTACGGCAATTTGTGGTGCTTCCTCAAAGGCTTTGGCCACTTCAAAGGTAAGTGCCGCATTGGCCTGAGTTGTTAAAGCAGGCAAAAAGGTGCTGCCAGCCAAAATACAAGCAGTAAGCAGACGTAATTTAAGCATGGTTTAGCAACTCCTTAAGCATTGTGATATCAGTGGTTTTAATTGCGTTAACATAGCATTATTTTCCATTATTTAAAGGTTGGTTCAAGCCGCTGCGCCAGTTTTCGTGCTTCTGGGTCATCGGGCATATCAAATGGTGCTGCCTGTTCAATGGCTGCTCGGATACTGGCATCACAATCATCATTGTTACTACTTTTGGTAATGACAATAGAGGAAACCTGTCCGCTTGGTGTTAAGTTCACACGGGCTTTGGCGGAGTTACCATCACAACCAGCAGGTTTGCGCCATGCTCTGGTCATTTTATTTTGAAAACCTGCGGTTGAAACAGCTGCGACTTTTTTAGCTTCAGCTTTGGCGTCTGCCTTGGCTTTGGCTTCACTTTCAGCTTTTGCGTCATCTTCTGCTTTACGTTTTGCATCTTCAGCTGCTTTTGCCTTGGCCTCGCTGTCGGCTTTTGCTTTTGCATCTGCCTTAGCTTTAGCCTCGGCTTTTTGTTTAGCTTCTTTATCTGCTTTAGCTTTTGCGTCTGCATCTGCTTTGCGCTTAGCATTTTCACTGGCTTTTGCTTTGGCGTCAGCATCTGCCTTGGCTTTAGCGTCCGCCTTTGCCCTAGCATCCGCCTTGGCTTTTGCATCTTCTTGCGCTTTTTTCTTGGCTTCTTCAGCTTGGCGTTTTTTGTCTTCAGCCGCTTTTGCCTTAGCCTGCTGTTGTGCTGTTTCACGTTTTTTGGCTTCTAGCTCTTTACGTTCAGCCTCTGCTTTGGCTTTTTTCTGTTCTGCTTCCTGCTGCTTTTTCGCTGCCGCCTGTTGTGCTTCTGCCTCAGCCTTACGTTTTGCCTCAGCTTGCTCTTTAGCTTGAGCAGCTTTTAATTCCGCTGCTTTTAATTTGGCCTCATGGGTGGCTTTACGCTTGGCTTCCAATTCGGCTTTTTGCTTAGCCTGTGCTGCTGCATTGGCTTTAGCTGCATTGGCTTCTTGCATTTTAGCGTTGGCCTCAGCTTTCGCTTGCTCTGCCTGTGCCTGTTTTAGTTTTGCCTCAGCCGCTTTTTGCTGCTCTAAAGCTTGCTGCTGTTTTTTCTGTTCAGCTGCCTTTTGTTTCGCTTGTGTGGCTGCCAACGCTGCTGCTTTTTGTGCCTCTAACTTACTGGTATCAGGTTTAATGGGTTCTGGTTTAACTTTAGGTATAACAATAGGCTCAGGCTCAGCAACGGCTTCAGGTGGTAATTGTTCCGATGGTTCTGATAGGGCGGGTTCAGGCTCAATATTATTTAAAGGTTCTGGTTCACTGATAGCCTCATTCGTTGCTGCTGAATCACTCGCTTCTTGCATTTGCTGTAATTGTTCAGGCGTAATCAGTATAGCCTGCAATGGTTTAGGCGGAGTTAAAGGGTTGCTTTTACCAAAATAAAGCAAGCCGCTAAGCAAGCTAGCATGCAGTACTAAGGTAATGGCTAGCGGTAAACGATTTTTGTTAGACGATGATGGAGCAGGCCGCTTCATGAAAACACCTTATTGTTTAGGCGTGTCGGTTAATAAACCAACCTGACTTAATCCTGCTTCTTGTAAGCTAGACATCAGTCCAACCACTTTGCCATAAGCAACATTTTTATCGCCATTGACCAATACCATGAGCACTTGTTTATTTTCTAATGCCTTGTTTTGTGCAGCAGTCAAACGGGTTTGCAGTTCATCCAGAGACACTTGATCAATATGATTACCAAATTCCACAGAGTACTGACCATCGCTTTTAATCGTTACAATGGCTGGCTGGGTTTCGGATTGAAACGGCGTGTTTTTAGATTGTGGTAAATCAACTTTAATGCCTGCCGTAATCATCGGTGCAGTGACCATAAAAATCACCAGTAGCACCAGCATTACGTCAATATAGGGCACCACGTTCATGTCACTTTTAAGCGGTTTTTTAATACGGCCAAATGGGCTGCCTTGCATTGCCATAATTAGGCATCCTCACGTAATGGATTGGCATGCTGGTTGTTGCCAGCTCCATCTAATGATTCACGTTGCAATAGGGCAGTCATTTCTTCAGCAAACAGGGCGCGCTGCTGATAAACCGCTTCACTTTTGCTGCTATAGCGGTTAAATGCCAACACGGCAGGAATTGCAGCAAATAAGCCAATTGCCGTTGCAATTAAGGCTTCAGCAATACCTGGTGCAACCGTGGCCAGAGTTACTTGCTCAACTTGTGCCAGGCCAATAAACGCATTCATGATCCCCCAAACCGTGCCAAATAAACCCACATATGGCGCAACTGAGCCAATACTGGCTAAGGTCGATGCACCTTCTTCCAGTATATTTTGCTCGCGGGACAAGGAAACGCGCAGCATGCGTTCGGTGCCGTTAATGGTTTCTTCTTTATTGGCTTGACGTTTTTTAAGTTTTAAAAATTCGGTGAAGCCTGCATAGAAAATAGATTCCAAACCTTGACGGTTGGGATGAGTTTGCGCATTTTTATATAAGGTTTTTAAGTCTGCGCCTGACCAGAATATTTTCTCAAAGCTCTGGTCTTGCTGATGATTTTTACGAAATTCCATCTCGAGTCTGGCAATTAAAAACCAGCCATAAATAGAAGCAATGAACAAAACAAGCATCACCAATTGAACCACTGGACTGGCATGCAAAATTAAATCAGAAATATTAAGTGAGGTTGGATTTGGTGTTGTTGGCATGTTTATTTCACAAAAGTTGATAGATAAGTGCTTACTAATTGATGGAGCTTACAATTAAATGATGAATAGATTCTGGAATTCGTCTTGGTTTTAAGTACTGATCCAAACAAGCAAGGGTTACGGTGGCAGAAGCCAGCAGTATTTCATCATGGTAAATATTTTGCTGCAAGGTAAATGATACTGATTTACATGAACGTACATCAACAGTCACATGCAGTAAATTATCCATAAAAATTGGCTTATGGTATTGCACGCTAATTTGGTGTACGACAAAAGAGTAATCATGCTGATTCCAGTAATGCTCTACGCCTTGTGCGCGAAGCCATTCAGTACGGGCGCGCTCAAAGTAGCGAATATGGTTGGCATGGTACACAATTCCGCCTGCATCGGTGTCTTCAATGTATACGCGGATGGGAAACTTAAAAGAATGAGTCACTGTTTAAGCCTTTTATTGCAATGGTTTTATGACTGTGCAATCAGCTTACTATATTAATGCCTTGAGTAGAAATGCTATTACCTTTCTAGTTTTTATTTTATATTAAACTTTTTGTATCAATAGTTTATATCCCTTCAAATCCACTTGGCTTAAGGCTAAGCCAAGCAGAAAATGAATGAGGCAATAAGTTTGTTAAAAAAGCCTGAATTAGCTTTCAGGCGGGATCATGTCAAACTGATAATAGGCCAAATTGGTGGCAATGCGGCCACGTGCAGTGCGCATAACAAAGCCTTGCTGAATTAAATAAGGCTCAATCACATCTTCCAGGGTGCCGCTATCTTCAGCCATCGCTGCTGCAATGGCTTCAATGCCTGCTGGGCCACCATTAAAGCGCTCTAGTAACATTTGCAAATAACGACGGTCTAAAGTATCTAAACCATTTTTATCGACATTCAGCATATCTAGCGCACGCTGGGCAATGTCTTGAGTCACATCGCCATTGCCTTTTACTTCCGCATAGTCACGCACACGGCGTAATAAGCGATTGGCAATTCGAGGCGTACCGCGTGCACGTCTGGCAATTTCCTGGGCGCCAGTATCTGTCATGGAAACATTCATTAGATTGGCAGAACGGCGCACAATGGTGGTTAAATCAGCCACAGAATAAAACTCAAGCCGCTGTACAATCCCAAAACGGTCACGGAGCGGAGAGGTCAGTAAGCCCGCACGTGTGGTGGCCGCCACCAGCGTAAATGGGGGCAAATCCAGCTTAATTGAACGTGCAGCAGGGCCTTCGCCAATCATAATATCCAGTTGGTAATCTTCCATGGCTGGATATAGGATTTCTTCAATGACGGGCGATAGACGATGAATTTCATCAATAAACAAGACATCGCCATGCTCAAGGTTGGTGAGTAAAGCCGCCAAATCGCCAGCACGCTCAAGCACGGGCCCAGAGGTGGATTTTAAATTGCCACCCATTTCACGGGCAATAATATTGGCCAGTGTGGTTTTACCCAAGCCTGGCGGGCCAAAAATCAAGGTGTGATCCAGTGCCTCGTTGCGGTTGCGCGCGGCATGGATAAAAATTTCCATTTGTTCACGTACGACAGGTTGCCCAACGTAGTCTTCTAAACTGGTAGGGCGAATCGCACGATCAAAATGATCTTCGGGCTTTTCAACGCCACTAATTAATCGATCCTGCATATTTTCTATCCACTGTTTGTCACGAATGAAAAATTAATATCTAAAAATTGAGGCGGTCAGGTGAGCAATAAAATTACTGCTTCATCATGGACTTTAAGGCGGCACGAATTAAATCGGCAGTTTCAGTAAACTCATTTTTAAATGCGCCCACTGCTTTTTGTGCCTCAACTGGCTTGTAGCCTAGTGCCACCAGTGCGGCTTCTGCTTCGGCAATTGGTGAGTTACTGGTAATGCTAAGCTGATTGATTGCAATATCTGTGCTGCCGTCACTGCTATTGTTGGTCAGTTTTTTCAGCTTGTCACGCAGTTCAATCACCAGACGTTCGGCAGTTTTTTTACCCACACCAGGAATCCGCGTGAGCGTCACAACATCTTCCATATCAATGGTCTGGATCATCATGGCACTGCTCATGCTAGACAATATGCTTAAAGCCAGCTTAGGGCCGACGCCATTGACTTTAATTAAGGTTCTAAACAGCACTTTATCGCTGGTATCTAAAAAGCCATACAGCAACTGCGCATCTTCACGCACCACCAGATGCGTCCACAGCGTCACCGTTTGACCTGTTTTTAATAAACAAAAGGTAGAAATTGGCGTGTCTACTTCATAGCCAACCCCATTCACTTCTAGCAATACCACAGGCACTTCCAGAGCGCGAACCACACCCGTTAACGAACCAATCATAAAAACACTCAAACGTTGAAGGCAAACTTTAAAAGCTAACCGTTAAAATCAATCAAATCACAAGAGTGAAATAGATCAACCAGCAAAGTCATCTGTTCAATCGCATTACATTAAGGTAACGCGATTGCCCTGCAGCTCTTGCGATAACGCATAGGCTTGGTGGTCTGATAAGCTACTCAGCATATCCAGAATCTGCATAATGTTATAATAATGAAAACTGGGCTGGTCTTTAAAAACAGCCCCATGCGCATGCAAAATATGCATCAGACGCTGTTCCCTAAAGCTTAAATTTTGCTGCTTGACTGCCAGAGGCATAAAAGCATCCATTAAAATATGCAAACTTGAGTTGGCCACCAGTTCAAGCCGTGCTTTTTGTGGGTGGGTGAAAATTCTTGTTCGTGCCAGGTTTTTGGCAGCTTCCACTCCATGGCATAAATCCGCAGGGCAGTGGTCAAGCAAACTGCCTTGTAGCTGGCCATTAAGGATTAAATCATGCTGGCGTTTAAAGGCCTCGGTGACTTCATCCACCAGACGTTTCATGGCACGACCACGCAATGCCGCCAGTTTTTGCGGAATAGGCACGTTATGGCTAATTTCATTAGGCGCACCATAATCTGCAATTAAATCTAAAAACAGTGGTTCCACTTCGTGATAGTGCAGCATGCCCAACTGCAAGCCATCTTCTAAATCAATCAGCGCATAGCAAATATCGTCAGCCGCTTCTAACAAATACGTGAGCGGATGGCGGCAATATTGAAAATCGCCTACCTGTAATAGGCCCAAATGCTCGGCAATGGTTTGCAAAATGTCTTTTTCACTTTGATAGCAACCAAATTTGGCGCGTTTATGCGAGGGATGCAAACTGGTGGGATCAAGCGGTTTGGCCAGCCAAGGATATTTTAAATAAGCCCCTAATGTGGCATAGGTTAAGCGCATGCCGCCATCATCAGGGTGATATTCAAGGCGGCTTAATACGCGCAAGCCCTGTGCATTGCCTTCAAACTGGCACACATCAGCGCGCTGCTCTGGTGTCAGTGAAATCAGCAAGTGCTGATGCTTTGGATTCTCAAACCAGTCACGGATTGCATATTCACCTGCATGGCCAAACGGTGGGTTACCAATATCATGGGCAAGACAGGCCGCTTGAATAATGGCTCCGACATCGGCTGGATCAATCCATGCAGGCAATTTATCTTTTATTTTTTCTGCTGCCAGCATGCCTAGCGAGCGACCAATACAGGATACTTCTAATGAATGGGTTAAGCGGGTATGAATGCCATCATTTTGTGTGAGCGGATGGACTTGGGTTTTGCGGTTTAACTGCCTAAAACTTTGCGAAAAAATAATGCGGTCATAGTCTTTATGAAACGCAGTACGACCTTGTTCACTGCTACCCTGTTGAGTATTGCTTTTTTTACCCAGACGAAGTGGGGAAAGGAGTTGTGCCCAGCGCATTGCAGTCATGTGTAATTTATATTTCCTGCCTAATTTATGCGTCTATCATGCCAAAAAAACCGCATAAAAGACAGTCAGGCGCGACATTATTTGGCGTGATAAAACTGCTTGAAAAGTTGCCATGAATTTGCCAGATAGTTTGATACGTTTGGCTAAAAATACTGGTTTTTTAGATGGCAATGATTATCTAGTATAGATGATTGTCGCATTTACGCGTATCATATGCGGCTTCATTCAAACATTGCGGTTTTGTTAATTGTAACAAGCCCACGGAGCCAGATTCAGCATGTTTATTGTGGCCGGTGCAGCAGCACTTTCTGCCTTCAAGCAGCGTCAGCTTTTATCCCGTATTTCTGCGATTAATAGTGTTGGAAATTCTGTTACAGCCATAGACAGCCAATATGTTTATTTATTTGATCAGGACTTAAGCGAGCATCAGCAACAAGCGGCTGAGCAATTGCTTAATGATGGTCAACAGTATTCGCTTGCACGTGCAGAATCTGGCGATATACAGGTATTGGTCACCACGCGCATTGGTACTATTTCGCCGTGGTCATCTAAAGCAACGGATATTTTTAAAAACTGTAATGCACCAGTGCATCGCTTAGAGCGCGGTATTTTATATACCTTGCGTGATCTGGGCGAGCTTAATGCTGATGTGTCTGCCTTGCTGCATGACCGCATGACAGAAACCATTTTTGCAGCCATTGATTCAGCTGCTGTATTATTTGATGAAACTGCACCAAAGCCCTTACAGTCTGTTGATATTTTAGGCCAGGGTAAAGATGCGTTAATTAAGGCCAACCAAGAATTTGGCTTTGCACTATCTGCTCCAGAAATTGACTATTTAACTGAGGCATTTACCCAGCTTGACCGTAATCCGCATGACATTGAGCTGATGATGTTTGCACAGGCCAACTCTGAGCATTGCCGTCATAAAATCTTTAATGCCGAGTGGACAGTTGATGGTGAAAAACAGCCATTATCCTTGTTCCAGATGATTAAAAATACCTATAAGCAATCGCCAACCGATGTGTTGTCCGCCTATAAAGACAATGCTTCTGTGATTGTTGGCTCTGATGCAGCGCGTTTTTATCCGCAATATCAGTCTTCTACCCAGCAACATGAATATAGTTACCGTAATCAGGCGGTGCATATTTTAATGAAGGTAGAAACCCATAATCATCCCACTGCAATTGCACCATTTGCAGGTGCTGCCACAGGTTCAGGTGGTGAAATCCGTGATGAAGGTGCGACAGGCCGCGGTGGTAAGCCAAAAGCAGGCATGGCAGGTTTTACGGTCTCTAATCTGAACATTCCAGGTTTTGAGCAGCCGTGGGAAATCCCCTATGGCAAACCAGGCCGTATGGCATCTGCCCTACAAATTATGACTGAAGGGCCACTGGGTGCTGCCGCGTTTAACAATGAATTTGGCCGTCCCAATTTGTGTGGTTACTTCCGTACCTTTGAGCAATCCATTACCACTGCAAATGGTATAGAGGGCGCTTTATCAGAAGTCAGGGGCTTTCATAAGCCGATTATGATTGCAGGCGGTTACGGTAATATTCGCCCTGAACATGTAGAAAAAGACCCGATTAAACCAGGTGATTTGCTGATTGTTCTGGGTGGCCCAGCCTTGCTGATTGGTTTAGGTGGCGGTGCGGCATCTTCTGTTGATAGTGGCACGATGGGCGAGCAGCTTGATTTTGCCTCGGTACAGCGTGATAACCCAGAAATGGAACGCCGCTGTCAGGAAGTGATTGATGCCTGTTGGGGCATGGAAGAACAAAACCCGATTGTGTCGGTACATGATGTGGGTGCAGGGGGCTTGTCCAATGCCATGCCAGAGCTAGTGAATGATCACAAGCTAGGTGCCGTGCTTAACCTGCGCAAGATTCCTTCACTGGAAACTGGCATGTCGCCAATGGAAATCTGGTCTAATGAGGCGCAAGAGCGTTATGTGCTGGCCATTCGTCCAGAATCTTTAGAGTTATTTGAATCACTGTGTGCCCGTGAGCGTTGTCCATTTGCGGTACTGGGTGTGGCCACTGAAGCACGTCATTTAACCGTTGAAGATCCTTTATTTGATAACAAAGCCGTTGATATGCCAATGCAGGTAATGCTTGGCGGTATGCCACGCACGCAGCGTAGTTTTGAGACAATCACACGCCAAGGCACGCCATTTGATACCAGCAACATTGATTTAAAAGATGCCATTTTCCGTGTGCTACGTCATCCAACTGTGGCCAGCAAATCATTTTTAATTACCATTGGTGATCGCTCGATTACAGGTATGGTTGCCCGTGACCAAATGGTTGGCCCTTGGCAAGTGCCTGTGGCGGACTGTGCAGTCACTACTACTGGCTTTCAAACCTATACGGGCGAAGCCATGAGTATGGGCGAACGGCCACCTGTTGCGCTGCTTAATCCTGCCGCGTCGGCACGTTTGGCCGTTGCTGAAGCTATTACCAATATTAGTGCAAGCAATATTAAACAGTTAAGTGATATTAAATTATCAGCCAACTGGATGGCCGCAGCAGGTCAGCCTGGTGAAGATCAAGCCTTGTTTGAAGCGGTCAAAGCAGTAGGCATGGAAATCTGCCCAGCTCTGGAAATTGCAATTCCAGTGGGTAAAGATTCTTTATCAATGCGCACCACATGGCAAGATGAGCAAACTGGTGAAGAAAAAGCCGTCACCTCACCGATGGCTGCGATCATTTCCGCATTTGCACCTGTGCAGGATGTACGCAAAACCCTAACGCCAGAGCTTAAAAATATTGCAGACAGCGTTTTGGTGCGCATTGATTTGTCGCGTGGCCAATTCCGTTTGGGTGCTTCCATTCTGGCACAGACTTATCAGGCATTAGGCGAAACCACTGCTGATCTTGATTCAACTGACGACCTCAAAGCATTTTTTGCCCTCATTCAGGATTGCAACCAGCGCGGTTTGCTGTTGGCTTATCATGATATTGGTGATGGCGGCTTACTGGCTTCTATTAGCGAAATGATGTTTGCTTCGCGCTTAGGTGTTGATGTGCAATTGACCAGTGATGATCCTATTGCCGAGCTATTTGCCGAGGAAATTGGTGCAGTAGTGCAAATGACCAAAGCACACTGGACACAATTGCAGCAGGAGCTTAACGGCCATTTACTACAAGATGCCATCACACAAATTGGTGTGGTCACCACCACGGATCAACTCAATGTTGCTGGCTTGTCTTTATCACGCGTAGACATGCAACAGGCATGGGCTTCAGTGAGCCATCAAATTCAGTGTTTACGTGATAACTCTGAAGGGGCAGACCAGGAATTTAGTTTAATTGCTGATACAAGCTTTACAGGTTTAATTGCCAAGCCAACCTTTGATTTAAATGAGCCAATCGAAGCGCCTTATTTAAATATGCGGAAGCCCAAAATGGCCATTTTGCGTGAGCAAGGTGTTAATGGTCAGATTGAAATGGCTGCTGCGTTTGAAAAGGCTGGTTTTTGCAGTGTAGATGTTCACATGAGTGACTTGCTGGCTGGCCGCGTTAACCTGGATGACTTTGAAGGCTTGGTGGCTTGTGGCGGCTTTAGTTATGGCGATGTCATGGGTGCAGGTGGTGGTTGGGCTAAATCCATTTTGTTTAATAACAAGTTACGTGACCAGTTTGAACGTTTCTTTGGCCGTGATGAAACCTTTAGCTTAGGCATTTGTAATGGCTGTCAGATGATGTCACAGCTAAAAGAGCTTATTCCAGGTGCGCAAGACTGGCCGCGTTTTTACCAGAATACCAGTGAGCGTTTTGAAGCCCGTAGCGTGAATGTGCTGGTTGAAAAATCACGCTCTGTGTTGTTAGAAGACATGGCAGGCTCTATTTTGCCAATTGCTGTAGCGCATGGCGAAGGCCGTATTGTTGCCACAGACACACAGTTGGCCAACTTAAATGCCAGCCAGCAAGTCAGTTTGCGTTATGTGGATAGTCAGGGTAATCCAACCCAGCAATATCCATTAAATCCAAATGGCTCGCCAGAAGCAATCACTGGTTTAACCAGCCTGGATGGCCGTGCTACCATTATTATGCCGCATCCAGAGCGCACTTTCCGTGCCGTGCAGCATTCCTGGAAGCCTGACGACTGGCAGGACGATGGCGCGTGGATGCGTTTGTTCCGCAATGGTCGCCGCTTTATTGGTTAATTCTGGCAAGACTATCTCTAACCCCAGCATTTCAAAAGACCGTATTGTTTAATGCGGTCTTTTATTGTGCAAACAAAATAAAACATATAGACGGGTAGGGCTTTTAAAGCTATCTTTAATTCGCATAATAATTTGCAGATTGTGCCATAACAACAAGGCAATTTAGTCATGAAGACTTTATTGCACATGGGCACAGCGTGATAGCTATTGAAAACAGATGCGCTAAGGAATGAGCAATGTATAAGTTGGTTTTTTTTGTCCCCGACACTCATGTTAATGAAGTGAAAGAAGCGGTATTTAATGCTGGTGCAGGTAAAGTGGGTGACTATGAGTGTTGCGCCTGGCAAGTGCTAGGGCAGGGGCAATTTCGCCCACTCAAAGGTGCTGATCCACATATTGGTGAGGTGGGTAAAATGGAGCTGGTGCCTGAATGGCGCGTAGAGGTCGTGCTTCCCCGTGAAAAGCTAGCCAGCGTGCTTAAAGTGATGAAAAATGCCCATCCTTATGAGCATCCAGCGTTTGATGTCATTCAGCTTATTTCCTGGTAATGGCTTTTAGCTCACCTTGTAAAATAAATAGTACGTCACAAATAAATTAAGGCCTGATCTCATTATCAGGCCAACCTTTACTTATTATTCATCTCAATAAAACGTTAAATGACAATAACCCACTTAAATTCATTTAAACTAGGTGGCTCAGCTTGGGTTATTTGTCACTGTAGTTTGTGATGTTAAGAAATTTTTTGGGGTATTGTCGTGTTTGATTATCTGATCTTTATTGGCCGCTTTCAGCCGTTTCATCTGGCACATCAGGCGGTGATAGAAGAAGCATTAAAGCACAGTAAATCAGTGATTATTTTATTAGGCTCGGCGCAGCCAGAACGCACCATTAAAAATATGTTTAGTTTGGATGAGCGCAAGCAAATGATTTGTGGTGCCTTTAGCCCAAAGGAGCAACAAAAGCTTCATTTTGCTGGGTTAATTGATGTTTATAATGATGAAAAATGGACAGCCTTGGTCAAACAAACAGTACAAGCTATTATTGCACAACGCACGCCAGGCACTAGCCCTAAAGTAGGTTTAATAGGCCATTTTAAAGACCAAAGTTCGTATTATTTAGCCTTGTTTCCAGATTGGCCGCTGGTCGAATTAGAGAATTACTTTTATCTGTCTGCCACGCCAATTCGTGAGCAATATTTGCTTGGAAACCTGCCTACTTTACAACAAGTACCGCCAACTACTCTGGCGTTTTTGCAAGACTTCCAGCGAACACCCACTTATAAAGCGCTACAGCAACAAACCAAAGGTACAGTGAATTAAGTGCATTTTTAATCAAGCTTATTCATTGATTCTTGCACATATTCAAGTACCTTTTGGGCATGACCTGCTGCTCTTACCTTGCGCCAGCTTTGAATCAACTCACCTTGAGCATTAAATAAAAAACTGCTGCGTTCAATTCCCTGTACTTGCTTGCCATACATATTTTTAGTTTTGATCACATCAAACTGGCGGCATAATATTTCATCAGGGTCGCTAATGAGCGCAAATGGAATACTTTCTTTTAAGGTAAATCTATCATGAGATTTTAAGCTGTCACGTGATACCCCGTAAATTTTAACCCCTCTTTTTTCAAACTCTGGCAGTAAATCACGAAAGTCCTGCGCCTGCGTGGTGCAGCCAGGGGTTGAGTCTTTTGGATAAAAATAGAGCAGCGTGTAATGGTCTTTAAGAGCTGCAAGATCAACGTCGCCTTGAGTGGTATTAACAGTCAGATCAGGCAAGTGTTGAAGCTGGTTTGAAGTAGTTGGTTCAGAGGTGGTAGTGCTCATAAATCACTCCTTGAATGATAAAAAATTAAATGAATCTCAGCCTAAGACAACCAGGCTTTATCAACTAGCTTTTATCAATTATAAAATCTATATAGACAAAAACCCGTCAAATTAACGGGCTTAAGGGAGAGCAAGTTAAACTTATTTTTTGCCAGAGCTTTGCTGCGGCAATTGTGGTGGGCTCATTTTCACGCCAGCACGGCACTTGTCTAAGTCACCTTGAATGCGTTTTAGTGCAGGTAAGTCATTTGGGTTTTTACCTTTCATGGCGGTACTTTGAATATCCCAGAATTCACCCAGTTTTAATTGGGTCGCTTGTACATTAATAGTACAGCTACATACTTTTTTAGCACTGGCTGCATCGGTCATTTTCAACTGAACAGCTTCATCTGCACAACGTGCAATCATTGCGGATTTAATATCAGTAGGCGCAGCAAAAACACTGGTTGATGCCATGGCGACGGCAATTAAGGCAAAACGTACAGTGGAAAATTTTTTCATAATATATATCTTCGCGTCCTAGTCTTGATTAGTAGTGGCTGGGATTAGTGATGGCTTGGTACAAAGTAGGATCAGTTACTCCTGCATCTACAAACCCTTGATGGCGTAAGCGGCAACTATCGCACCGTCCACAGGCATGTCCCTGGGCATCAGCCTGATAACAGGAAATGGTCTGTGAGTAGTCTACCCCGTGCGCTAGGCCAAGACGTATGATATCTGCTTTTGATAAGTTTAATAATGGAGTTTCTATTGTAATTGGGTTACCTTCCACTCCAGATTTAGTCGCCAGTGCCGCCATTTTGGCAAATGCTTCAATATATTCTGGGCGGCAATCAGGGTAACCAGAATAATCCACTGCATTGATTCCAATCACAATCTTATGCGCATCAATCACTTCTGCTGCGGCCAGTGCGTACGATAAAAATATAGTATTTCGGGCAGGCACATAAGTAACAGGAATGGCACCTGGCTGGTTTTGTCGGTAGTTTTCTGTCTGACTTTCAAGGTCACTGTCCTCTGGAATATCAATATTATCATCTGTTAGGGCCGATCCACCCAACTGACGTAAATCAATATCAATGATGCGGTGTTCAACACCTGCACGTTTGGCTAGTGCCCGTGCTGCATCGAGTTCGCTAGAGTGACGCTGACCATAAGAGAAGCTCAAGGCAAAACATTCAAATTTTGCCTGTGCCCATGCAAGACACGTGGTGGAATCTAAACCACCAGACAGCAAAACAATAGCGCGAGGTTTTTGCAGGGACATATGTTCACCATATAACAAATAATATTGCATTAATAAGCAATAAGATTAAAGCCAGCCAAACTGGCATCAGTAAATTGAGCAAGCTAATGAGTACAGGATACTTTAAAGCGCGGTAAGCCAGCCAGAACAAACACAGCAAGTTTGCCAGACCACCCAACAGTAGCCCCACTGGTAAGATCATCATTAAAACCAGTGAACCTGATTGCCAGATACTGGGCTCATCATGGGTTAATATTTGCCACAGCCAGCCGCCAATAATCAGTTGCAAGCTGCTTAACAACAGCAAATAAGCCCGTAGTCTGGTCACTTAACGACCCATTTCATCGTTCCACAGCAGTTTATGCAGTTGAAGTTGAAAGCGTACTGGCAGGCGATCCGCCACAATCCAGTCGGCAAGGTCACGTGCAAAAACAGGGAGGGTGGCTTTGCTCTTATCAATGGCAAACGCAGGAGAAAACCACACCGTGCTGACCAGCTTATTTAAACCATGTTGCTGTAGCTGCTGTTTTGCCCAGTCATAATCAGTGCGATCGCAAATAACAAACTTGATTTGATCATGCTGGGTTAAATAAACTAAATTATCCATCAAGTTGCGCGCATGTTCGCCCGAAGACGGTGTTTTTAAATCTAAAACTTTAGATACGCGCGGATCTACTGCTTTTACACACAATGCGCCACTGGTTTCTAACGACACCTTTAAACCTGCATCACACAATTGTTTAAGTAGTGGAATACAGTTGGGCTGTGCCAAAGGTTCACCCCCCGTTACACAGACATGATCCACTCTAAAGCCCTGAACCTGATCCATAATAGATTGCAGGGACATCCGTTCGCCACCTTCAAAGGAGTAGGTCGTGTCACAATAAGTACAGCGTAGTGGGCAGCCTGTGAGACGAACAAATACCGTTGGCCAGCCAGAGTCGTTGGCTTCCCCTTGCAGGGAATAAAAAATTTCAGTCAAGCGTAAACCAGCGGCTGGATCAGTAACAGGAATTTGTGTGGTACGCATAAGTGATAAGTAATCTTTGGACAGATAGGGTAAAGAATAATAAAGTGAGTATTAGGCTCATATAAAATAATAACGCCTTGCAGGTTAATTATAACGCTACAAGGCGCATGAAACTTAATATTTCACTGACAAATAAATGTACTCAGCAGTTAGATGACAATTGGTACATTAGTCAATACGCAGCAATTCATTTAAACCCGTTTTAGAGCGGGTTTTTTCATCGACAGTTTTAACAATCACAGCACAGTATAAACTGTGTGTACCGTCGCTCGATGGCATATTGCCCGAAACCACCACAGAGTAGGGCGGAATATAGCCATAAGTCACTTCACCTGTGGCACGGTTTAAAATTTTGGTGGATTGACCAATATAAACGCCCATTGAAATAACAGAGCCTTCACCAACAATCACGCCTTCCACAATTTCAGAGCGTGCGCCAATAAAGCAGTTATCTTCAATAATAGTTGGGTTGGCCTGCAAAGGTTCTAACACACCACCAATGCCTACACCACCAGACAAGTGAACATTTTTACCAATTTGTGCGCAGCTACCCACTGTTGCCCAGGTATCAACCATGGAACCTTCATCAACATAGGCACCAATATTGACATACGATGGCATCAGCACCACGTTACGGGCAATAAAGCTGCCTCTGCGTGCGGTTGCTGGTGGCACCACACGAATACCAGAATCCTGAAACTGTTGTTCAGTCCAGCCAGCAAATTTAGTGGGTACTTTATCAAAGAATTGCAGGCCAGCACCGCCATCAACAGGCACGTTGTCATTTAAGCGAAAAGACAATAGTACTGCTTTTTTAAGCCATTGATTAACTTGCCATTCGCCATTTACTTTTTCGGCAACGCGCAGGCTACCGTTATCTAATCCAGCCAATGCTTCTTCGACTGCCTGGCGCACGTCATTTGGCGTATTGGTTGGTGAAAACTGTAGGCGGTCTTCAAAAGCCTGTTCAATCAGTTGGGGAAGTTGGCTCATTAAAAAATCCATGCGTTGAATCAAAATTTGCAATATTGTACAGTAAAATATAATGCTTGGCACAGCATCAGTTCAAAGCCCTACATGGAATAAAAACATCCCTAAGCACCATAGTAGACATGGCAATAAGCCAATAACAGCGGTTGATACAAGCGTTTGACCAGTCAGGCAAGGTTGCTAATTACCTAAATAGATAAATCACAAGCATTATGCCTCAACAGCTTTAACCCCACGGCGAACTGGCGGACAAGGCTCACCATAATACTGCCGATCTGCAAAGTAACTGGAGCGAACCATGGGTGCCGACCAGATATTTCTAAAGCCTAAATTACGGCCATGCTCGGCATAGCGTTCAAACTCTTCAGGCGTCACAAAACGTGCCACAGGTGCATGATTCTTGGAAGGCTGTAAATACTGGCCAATGGTAATATAGTCCACATTATAAGCATGTAAGTCATTGAGCAGTTCAATCACTTCCTCTTCAGTTTCACCAAGACCCACCATCAAGCCACATTTGGTGGGAATATCAGGCCGTACTTGTTTAAACTTTTTAAGCAAATCCAGAGAGTGCTGATAATCAGAGCCAGGACGCATCGCCCGATATAAGCGCGGCACAGTTTCAATGTTATGGTTAAACACATCGGGCGGACATTCGCTCATAATGCGTAGTGCAATATCCATGCGACCCCGAAAATCGGGCACTAAAATCTCAAGTAAAGTATTTGGGCTAAGTTTGCGTGCTTCGGTAATGCAATCGACAAAATGCTGCGCGCCGCCATCCAATAAATCATCACGGTCAACCGAGGTAATCACGGCATATTTTAAGCCAAGGCCAGCAATGGTTTCTGCCATATGACGCGGCTCATCCACATCTAACGGATTTGGGCGACCGTGCGCCACATCACAAAATGGGCAGCGTCGTGTACAAATATCACCCATAATCATAAAAGTAGCCGTACCACCCCCAAAGCATTCTGGCAGGTTAGGACAAGCGGCTTCCTCACATACCGTATGCAAGCGTTGCGAGCGTAAGGTGTCTTTAATACGCTGTACCTCTGCGGGTGCAGTCATTTTAACGCGAATCCAGTCGGGCTTGCGCGGCACATCAACAGTAGGAATAATTTTAACGGGAATACGCGCTAATTTTTCTGCGCCACGAAGTTTTTCACCCACGATGGCGCGTTGAACAGGGGCATTCATTACAGACATAATCGGTATCCCTTAAACATGGGTTGGCTTCAGTGAGGGCAGCTTAAACTCAGTAAAAATTTAAACTGCTCATTCATGCAACACATCGTTTGACTAACATTTTTGAGACTCTAGTATACGCCACAAAAGCCCCTAGAATGATAATTTATGCATTTGCTGAGGTAGTGCGGTTGTATCAATTTTGCATAAATATTGCAGGGTTAGTAGCATGCTCCCCACTAAAGTAGTAGCTTAAAAAGAAATGTTTTTGCCATCATTGCTTTTGCATGACATATCATAAGCGGACAGTTTATTATTTTTAAAAATTAACATTAGGCCTAAGGTCAGGAGAGATATACATGGCGCGTCGCGAGAAAACTCCCAAGAAACCAGCGTATCAATATGATGCAATTGTACTTGGTGCAGGGCCAGCAGGTGAGGGGGCGTCCATGAAGTTGGCCAAAGGCGGCAAGAAAGTGGCCCTGGTTGATCAGCGTTCGCAGTTGGGTGGCAATTGTACCCATGTGGGCACTATTCCTAGTAAGTCTTTGCGCCAAACTGTATTTAATATCATGCGTTACCAGCGCGATCCCTTGTTCCAAAAAGTAGGTGAGTGGAAGCAGGTTCCGTTATCTGAGGTGCTGCGCAATGCGCATAAGGTGATTCAGTCGCAAGTGGATACGCACACGCGATTTTATGAGCGCAATGAAATTGATATTCATCATGGCCAGGCTTATTTGCAAGATGAGCATACTTTAATTGTTAATACCTTAGATGGTGGCAAAGAAACCTTAAGTTTTGATCAGTTGGTGATTGCCACAGGAAGCAGGCCTTATCAGCCCGCAGAATTAGATTTTAATCATCCACGCGTATTTGATAGCGATAAAATTTTAAACCTCGATTACCCCATTCATAAAATTATTATTTATGGTGCTGGCGTGATTGGCTGTGAGTATGCCTCTATTTTTATTGGTTTGGATCATAAAGTAGATCTGATTAATACCCAGTCACAGCTACTTAACTATCTGGATGCTGAAATTTCGGATGCGCTCTCTTATTACCTGCGTGAACTGGGCGTGCTGATTCGGCACAACGAGCAAATTGATCATTTAGAAACCCATGATGATTATGTCATTTTGCATTTGCAAAGCGGTAAAAAAATTAAAGCCGATGCTATTTTGTGGTGTAACGGACGCTCAGGCAACACCGACAACATGGGCTTGGAAAGTATTGGCCTAACACCCAATAGCCGTGGTCAGCTGGCAGTGAATAATGAGTATCAAACCAGTGTGCCGCATGTGTATGCCGCAGGCGATGTGATTGGCTGGCCATCTTTAGCATCAGCAGCCTATGATCAGGGGCGTTGTGCTGCCGCAAATATGCTGGGTGAAAAAGACATTCAGCCCATTGTGAACGTACCAACGGGCATTTATACCATTCCAGAGATTTCATCCATTGGGAAAACTGAGCAGCAACTAACCCTTGAAAAAATACCTTATGAAGTGGGGCAGTCTTCGTTCCGTCATTTGGCACGTGCGCAAATTACAGGGGAAACCGTGGGCGTGTTAAAAATATTATTCCACCGTGAAACCCTGGAAATTTTGGGCATTCATTGTTTTGGTAATAATGCGGCAGAAATTATTCATATTGGTCAAGCCATTATGCTCAGCCAATGCAATAACACCTTGCATTACTTTACTACTACTACCTTTAACTATCCCACCATGGCAGAAGCCTATCGTGTGGCGGCATTGAACGGCTTAAATCGGCTGTTTTAATTAGCTTAGCTGCACTAAATGAATAAGCATTAAAAAAGCCGATCAATAAAATTTAACCATTGATCGGCAATGAAGAAATAGTTTTTAACGCTATAATTTTGCTATGAGCAGCAACTGCTAAAAGCGATAACCAATTCCTAAATAACTAATTACAGGATTAATATCCACCGTGGTTTCTGCACCAATAAGCTGAGACTGGTCTTTATCACTCATCACTGAAATTTTGGCTTTATTGCTAAGCGCTGTATAAGACACTGAAGCCGTACTAAACCAGCGATCATTAAAATCATAGGTAAAACCAGCTGTTGCAAATGGTGCCAGCGTTGGTTCTGCTTTTACTTTGACATAAGGATTACCTGAAGAAGCTTCGCCAGACAGCGCGGCACCTGCTTTATCATCAAGCACATTTTGAATTTGATGTCCCGCTGCAATTAAGTCAGCTTCCACATTTTTATTTAGCTTAATGTCATCAAACCATGCATACATCACCCCTAAGCCTAAATAAGGCCTAAATTTATTCACTCCTGACTGGCCAAAGTGATATTGCAATGTGGTTGCTGGTGTCCAGGCGCGTACGCTGGCGGTCTGACCGTAAGAATCCAGATCGGTAATTTGCAAATCTTTATACAAATCAAAATTAATTAAACCACCTGCTGCTGAGGCTTTGGCGTGTAAAGGTGCGGTAATATTGCCTACCCCTTTTAAGTCCACTTTGGGTGGAATCCCGCCAATGAGTTCTACTGATACATGGTTGCTAAGAAAGTAATTAAACACCAGTCCCAAAGTATCCACATCTTCTGCTTTTAAATCCCGTCCCTGGGGCAGTCCATTGGTTTAAGCCATAAATTTCAGAGCTTGCACCTAATGTTTTTAATAAATCACCAGATACCACGCCTTTATTAAGTGCAGAGGCTGTTTTTAAAGCAGCCTTAGTCACTGGATCAATATTGCTCGAGTTGTCTGCAATGTCTTGATAGCGAATGTCACCAATATCTGTTGAGCGGCCTTCATCTACCACAGTATTAATTTTAATATCATTGGGTTTTCCTTGCGGCATCACATGCAACCAACCAGCTGACACCGAAAAACGCTTAAACCCATCATTGTCTTTAAGGCTAAACCATGACGATGCTGCAAAACTTGCACTTGGCAAAAAAACAATACTCAAGGAAGCGATCACCTGAGCCAACCTAAATTCCATATAGCACTCCGTATCTAAAAGATGCTGTCTAATTATTCGAATGTATGATTTGAATGTAAAAAATTCCTTTACGGCAGGCATTAAAGCGGGAGTTTGGTACTAACAATATATCTGTTATATTAAAACTCATTCGCATTTGCTGGGATTTGTTAAAGTAGGTAAGTTGAATAATTTTATGTATCTTAAAGTGATCAATAAATTTTTTAATAGAAAGAATAAACCGTTATATAACAAGATTAAAACTAAAATAAGGCCCTAAAACATGAAGAATTAAATTTTATCCACCAACATTCTTAATGCCTTTTGATACATAAAAGTGCTATTGTTAAATTCGCTTTAAAGGTATTGGCATTAAAGTGCATTTAAAAGGATGGTGATTGGCAGTTGGCACTAAATTCTTTTTTAAATAAAGCGATGGCCTCAATTCTGGCGGCAACCAGGGCTTCACCAATCTCTGCCCCCTGAATATCTGGTGATAGACTGGCTGCGCGTATGGCTCTAACACGAGTCATTGCTTCACGCAGAAAATCAGCTTGCGGATAGGGGCGATCTTCTAGCCCTAAGCGACCCCGAGAATCACATTCACAGGCCTGAATAAATTCTTCCACCCGATCTGGCCTACGCATCACATCTAATCGTTGTAATAAACGCCATACCGTGCCTGCGCGCAAATCCATGACCTGATGGCAGAGCAAATGTTCCTTACACACCAGCTCTGCAAGTTGCTGATGCTGCGTAGGCACTTTAAGACGCTGACATAACGCTTTGACAGGCTCGATACCTCGCATTTCATGCTGTATATGGCGCGGCAGAATATCTGCGGGAGTCAAGGCTTTGCCGAGGTCATGTACCAAAGCAGCAAAACGCACGCGGTCACTATAATTGGCTTCACAGGCGCGTTGCAGGGTCATCATGGTATGAATTCCACAATCAACTTCAGGATGATATTCAGGACGCTGAGGCACGCCAAATAATGCATCGACCTCTGGCATAATGACTTTTAATGCACCGCAAGCCCGCAGCACCTCAAAATAAACTTCAGCATGGTCTTCATTTAAAGCGTTCTGGGTTTCTTTCCAAATCCGTTCAGGTATTAAATGGTTTAATTCGCCTTGTTCAACTAACTGCTGCATGAGTGTCAAGGTTTCAGGAGCAACCTGAAAGCCCAGCGTGGCATAGCGCGCAGCAAAGCGTGCCACACGCAGTACACGTAAAGGATCCTCTATAAAAGCAGGTGAGACATGACGCAGCACTCGTTGTTCTAAATCCTTAAGGCCACCATAAGGATCAATAATTGTGCCGTCATCCGCTTGTGCCATGGCGTTAATGGTTAAATCGCGGCGAATCAGATCATCTTCGAGGGTTAAGTCAGGGGAGGTATAAAAAGTAAAGCCAGCATAGCCAACGCCAGATTTTCGTTCGGTGCGTGCCAGTGCATATTCATCATGTGTTTTGGGGTGCAAAAAAACAGGGAAGTCTTTGCCAACGGGTAAATAGCCTTCTGCCAACATATGGTCAGGCGTTGCACCCACGACCACATAATCATGCTCCGTGACTGTACGACCCAATAATTGATCACGAACAGCACCACCCACCAAAAAAACTTGCATGTTAAAACCTCCTGCCTGCTATAAAGCATACAACAAGGGCTAACAAATACACATGATATTTGTTAGCCCTAAGGTTTTAATGCGTTAGAAATGTACGAATTAATCAGCTAAGGTTGCTTGATTTTTCTCAGCATGCTGAATTTCAGCCACTGTTAGCGCAGTCATATTTACAATACGGCGTGAAGTTGCTGTTGGGGTAAGTACATGCACAGGTTTGGCCGCGCCTAACAAAATTGGCCCTACAGTCACGTTATTACCAGCCGCTGCTTTTAATAAATTAAATGCAATATTGGCGGCATCCAGGTTTGGCATAATCAGTAGATTGGCGGCACCTTTGTAGCGTGAGTTAGGGAATTGCGCCAGACGAATGGCCTCATCAATGGCCGCATCCCCATGCATTTCACCTTCTACTTCCAGTTCAGGCGCCTGGAGAGAGAGCAGACGGAAGACTTCACGCATTTTTTCCGCACTGGCATCATTGGCACTACCAAAGTTGGAGTGCGAAAGTAGTGCTACACGAGGTGTTAAGCCAAAGCGTTTCACTTCTTCAGCCGCCAGCAGGGTCATTTCTGCTAACTGCTCAGCAGTCGGTTCAGGGTTAACATAGGTATCCGCAATAAATAAATTACGATCGCCCATCATGACCACATTCATGGCATATAAATTCTGAATACCAGATTTTGTACCAATGATATCGCGCACATAGTCAAGGTGCAGGTCATAATAACCAAATGTACCGCAAATCATGCCATCTGCATGGCCAAAATGCATTAGCATGGCACCGATGAGCGTGGTGCGACGACGCGCTTCACGCTTTGCCAACTCTACCCCAATGCCACGACGTTGCATGAGGCTATAGTAATGCTGCCAGAAATCAGTATAACGATGGTCGTCATCCTGATTCACCATTTCAAAGTTGACCCCAGCCTGTAGGCGTAACCCTTGGCGTTTAATATTTTCTTCAATCACCGCAGGGCGACCGACTAAAATAGGTTGGGCTAAGCCATCATCAACCAAAATTTGGACTGCACGCAATACACGGTCATCTTCACCTTCACAAAACACAATACGCTTGGGATCAGTCTTGGCTTGAGCAAAGATCGGCTTCATGAGGAAAGCAGAGTTATAGACAAACTCAGATAAGCGCTGGCGGTAAGCGGAAAAATCCTGAATAGGACGAGTGGCAACACCAGAATCTATGGCTGCTTGAGCAACAGCGGGGGCAATTTCTAAAATTAACCGTGGATCAAGCGGCCCTGGAATTAAATACTCACGGCCAAAGGATTGTGCTTTTTCGCCATAAGTACTGGAATCAGGTTCAACATGCGCCATTTTTGCAATAGCATGCACACAGGCAATTTTCATTTCTTCGTTAATGGTGGTTGCACCAGAATCTAGCGCGCCACGGAAGATATAAGGAAAGCATAGTGCATTATTCACCTGGTTTGGATAGTCCGAACGGCCTGTAGCAATAATAGCGTCAGGACGTGCTTCAAGCGCATGTTCAGGCAAAATTTCTGGGTTTGGATTGGCCAGGGCAAAAATAATTGGGTCTTTCGCCATGTGTTTCATCATGGCTGGGGTTAAAATGCCAGCAGTGGATAAACCCAGGAACATATCAGCGTCCTGCATCACTTCATGCAGTTGCGTTTCACTAATATCCTGTGCATATCGCGCTTTACTTTCATCCAGGCTACTTAACCGTGCTGTAGTAATTAAACCACGTGAGTCGGCAACCGTAATGTTCTCCCGTTTTGCACCTAGGGCACAAAGCAAGTCCAGGCAAGAAATCGCTGCTGCGCCAGCTCCCGAGGCCACGATTTTTAGGTCTTCAATTTTTTTGCCAACAATTTCTAGCGCATTAATTAAGCCTGCACCCACAATAATACTGGTGCCATGCTGGTCGTCATGAAATACGGGGATATTCATGCGCTCGCGCAGTTTACGTTCAATATAAAAACATTCTGGTGCTTTAATATCTTCCAGGTTAATGCCGCCAAAGGTTGGTTCTAATGCCGCAACCAGATCAACAATTTTATCTGGATCGTTTTCTGCAATTTCTAAGTCAAATACATCAATACCAGCAAATTTTTTAAATAAGACACCTTTGCCTTCCATCACAGGCTTAGAGGCCAATGGCCCAATGTTCCCTAAACCCAGCACCGCTGTACCGTTGGTAATAACAGCTACCAGGTTACCGCGTGCTGTATAAAGTGCTGCTGTAGATGGATCGCGTTCAATTTCTAGACAAGGTGCTGCGACCCCAGGTGAGTAGGCAAGTGCTAAGTCGCGTTGATTGACTAGCTGCTTGCTTGGAGTGACACTAATTTTGCCGGGCTTTGGAAACTCATGGTAATGTAGCGCAGCTTTTTTTAATGCTTGATCATCCATCTCGTTCTCTGGTTTCGCTAAGGTATCGTGTTGTGATACGGGTTTAAACAAGTGCGAAACTATACCATTAGATGCTTAAAATGTCAGGGGGTAGCACTATATTATCTCTTTAGCAGCTATTTTATATTTTTTAGCATTGATTTTATGGCGCTGGACAGGTAGTAAATTGCGCTAGCTGTGGTGCCTGCCTTAAAAATTCGGTGGCATCCTCCTGGTTTAATGGCTTACTCATCAAATAACCCTGTAGTACATCGCAGCCTTCGTCATGCAGGAAGTTGGCCTGTTGAGGCGTTTCCACGCCTTCAGCCACCACACTCATATTCAGTGAATGCCCCATAGCCAAAATAGCCCGTACAATGGCTTCTTGATGGCGATGTGCGCCAATTTTAGTGACAAATGAACGATCAATTTTTAGTACATCAATCGGGTAATGGCCTAAATAAGATAAAGAAGAATAACCTGTACCAAAATCATCCAGGGCAATAGAGACATTTCTATTTTTTAGCTGATGTAATACATCACGCGCTACTTCTGAGTCATCCATTAATGAGGTTTCAGTAATTTCAAGTTCAAGCGACATCGGATCAATCTGATAACTTTCAAGCAGCTGGTCTATTTCTTCAACCAGGTTACCCCGTTGAATTTGCTGAGCAACAACGTTTACCGATACTTTAATATTGCCCAGCCCCTGTTGCTCCCATTGTTTAATTTGCTGGCAGGTTTTTCTGAGCACCACTGTACCAATATGGGAAATTAAACTGGTTTCTTCGGCCAGTGGAATAAACTGTACAGGCGGTACCAAGCCATGCTCAGGATGCTGCCAGCGTACTAAAGCTTCAAAACCACAAATTTTGCCACTGGCTACCTCAAACTTAGGCTGATAATACACCACAAACTCATCATTGATGAGCGCTTTACGTAAAGCAGATTCTAAGTGCACACGATTCTTGTTAGGAATATGCTCATCTTGAGTGTAGTAAATAACCGTACTGCCACCCAGGCGTTTGGCTTCCTGTAATGCTTTTTCGGCATGATTGCTTAGACTGTCTACCTGACGTCCATGCTCTGGAAACATGGCAATGCCCATTGAAATGGTAATGATTAACTCTTGGCCTTCAATGGTAAATGGCTGCTCAAAAGCCTGCATAATTTTTTTGCAATGGCTTTTTACATCCGAGCTTCTAAAACGATAGCTTTCAAAAATAATTGCAAAATCATCACTACCTAAGCGGGCCACCATCAATGAGTCAACATTAAGCAACCTTAAACGCTTGGCCACTTGTTGTAGTAAAAGGTCACCGCCATCGTTATTTAAAGAGTCATTTAAAAAGCGGAAACGGTCTATATTGATGCGCATTAAAGCAAATTTTTCTTTTTTATCACGGTTATTCATCATCAGTTGATGAAGTTGAGTTTTAAACAGGTTGCGATTGGGCAGGTCGGTAAGCGCATCATAATTAGATAAATAGGACAGACGTTGCTCAGCTTCTTTGCGCTGGGTTAAATCAGATAATATGCCGATATAATGCGTGACTTTTTCTTGTTCGTTGCGAATACTATTGATATGGATCCATAGTGGTAATTCTTTACCATGGGCACCTTTTTCAACAATTTCCCCTTCAAACTCGCCTGATTGCATCAGTGATTTTAAAATTAAAGCGTGTTGCTTCTGAATTTTTTCACTGTGGTGCTGGTAGCTAAATACATGGGTGCCGACAAAGTGTTCTCGCGGTAGACCCATCGTTTGCTCAAAGCATGGGTTTACATCTAAATAATGCAGTTTACTATCTAAAATAAAGATGCCTTCAGCCGCCCGATCAAACACACTGGCTGAGAGCTTTAAACGCTCAGCAACCAGTTTTTCATCATTAATATTACGCCGTATACCTACCATGCGTAGCGGTTGCTTATTAACAGGATCGCGCTGAATCACCCGACCCATATCTTGCACCCATACCCAATAACCTTGTTTGTGTCTTATCCTGTAGACACTTTCATAGCGCGCTGTTTGGTTGCGCAAATGGCTGGTAATGGCTTTTTTAACGCTAATAAAATCTTCGGGATGAATTAAACGGCTAATATTTCCAATATAGTCATTTATTTCGTCATTGTTATAACCCAAAATCTGATCGAAGTTGGTGGTTTGCATCATTCGGTTTTTAACATCCCAATCCCAACTACCAATCCCTGCAGTTTGTTGGGCCATCTCCAGGCTTTGTTTGGAACGCTCCAGGCTTAAATTAATTTGCTGGATATCAAAAGTGCGCTCTTTAACCATTTCTTCTAAATGCTGGTTAGTCTGTTGTAGTTTCCATTCTATTGCGCGTCGCTCAAGCATTTCTTGTTCAAGCTGCTGGTAGGCTTGTTCTGTAATGCTGCGTTGCTGCTCGGCATGTTCTACCAGATTATCATTTCGAATAATCAGCCATGTTAGGCGATTGCGTGTTTTATATAGATGTATGCCGCAAAACAAAATAAACAGTATATAAATATCATTAATAAGAAAAAATGGATCGTTTAATGAAAAAGTAGGCCAGTTGGTTAATTGCAGTACCAGCAAAGGAGACATGCTAGTAATCACAAGTAAGTAAAAACAGCGAATCCGAATAGTGAGACTAATTAACCCTAATAAATGTGAAAATACAATAATGGTGGTAAATACATAAAACTCAGGAGACAGCGGATGTGAACTGGGTGTAAAGAGCAGTTGCCAGCCCATTAATACTTGCCCAATGGCAATAATCAGACCAAGAACAAATGCGTTAACCTGTAAATAAGCGTCAATATAAAGATATTTTAATTTGAAGCTGCTAGAAATGAGGTAGTTATTTAAAATGGTAGATAACGCCACAATAACTGTTGAAATAATGCACCAACTGGCTAGGTGTTGATGTGAAATAATGGTTGAATCTTTATAAAATAAATAGGATAAAATAATAAGCCCAACCATACCTAATAGCTGGAGGTTCTGGTGCTGTTGGGTTTCAGTGATTTGCATGTTGAAAATACGGTTATGCAAATACTGTTCGCTTCGCTGTTCCATCATCCTATGGCTACTCCGTAATCGCACGATGTGTCAGCAGGCGAAAAAATATTAGATTTATCATTATGCGTTGAATTTTCAACCGTGTATTCCTTAGTAATGTTCTTGATAACCTTCATAAAAACCAAAAGATCAAGAGGTGGTAATCCCTACCATATTTCTAATATACCATATCCGTTTGACGGCTTAACTTCAATCGTTATGCCCTGCTATTTCGCTAAATTTTAGCTTTTAACTATGCTAATTGTTAAAGATTGAGCAAACAGTAATGCGGAAAGTGCCACCACAGGGGCAGTTTCAGTTCTTAATACCCGCTCACCCAGCGTCCAGTTATTAAAATGATAACTATTTGCCAACTTGATTTCAGCGTCGGACAGGCCACCTTCTGGCCCAACCAGTAAATAAAATGCTGAGGGAAAAGGCATAGAAAATTGCATGGATTGTTTGGCAGGTGCTAATACAAGCTTGGTAGCAGAGATTGCACCAGATTGTGCCAGCCAGTCATCCAGCATGAGTGGTGCCAAGACTTCTGGAATAATATTCATGCCGCATTGTTCACACGCTGCAATGGCCACTTGCTGCCAGTGCTCAATTTTCTTTTGGTCGCGCTCATATTTTAACCGCATCTCACAACGCTCACTGATCAATAATTGAATACGGTGTACGCCAAGCTCAGTAGCTTTTTGAATGGCATAATCCATCCGATCACCTTTGCTCATGACTTGGCCAAGCGTCACTTGATAATCTGGCGTGCGATTGCTTGGGTTAAAGCTTTTTACTTGGACAACAGCAGATCTTTTATGAATGTCCTGTAACACCACTTCATATTCACCGCCTGTGCCGTTAAATAAGGTTGCGTGTGCGCCCACCTGCGCTCTAAGCACACGCACCCAGTGATGGAATACAGTTTCGGGCAACTCAACGTGATCATTGACCGTTAAAGGGATACTGGCGTAAAAGCGGGTCATTCATTCATCCATTTATTTTGTTGGGCAGGCAAGAAGTCAACAGTAATATTCTAAGCAAGAGCCTATTAAGGTAACGTAAAATCCATATCAAATGCTGAGTTAAACACAGGCGCAGGTCGTGAGATAGCCCACTCAATGGCTTTAATTGTCACGCTAAATAGTTGATCAATTTCTGTGGTAGTAATGCAATAAGGTAGAATAAAATACACATGATTGCCAATAGGACGAATCAGCACGCCATGTTTTAATGCATATTGAGCCATTAAACGTCCCACTTGCTGTTGCGCAGGGTAGGCCAAACCATTCGCTTGCACTACATCAAACGCAACAATCATGCCTGTTTGCCGTGTATTGATAACATGCGGATGCATTTTCAGCTCAGCTAGTTTTTTGGCAAAATAGGCAATTAACACCTGATTATTGGCTAAGGTATTTTGTTGCTTGAAAATATCTAAAGATGCCAGTGCAGCACTGGCTGCGAGCGGATTGCCTGTAAAGCTATGAGAGTGCAAAAAACCCTTGCTTACATCAGGACTATAAAACGCCTGATATATATCATCGGTAGTCATGACACAGGACATAGGCAGGTAGCCTGCGGTTAATCCCTTGGATAAACATAAAAAATCAGGACAAATGCCAGCCTGCTCATGCGCAAACATCGTGCCTGTGCGACCAAAACCTACTGCAATTTCATCAAGAATTAAATGAATCTGGTAGTCATCACACAACTGCCGCAACCATTGTAAATAAATGGGTGGGTACATTTTCATGCCCGCCGCACCCTGAACTAAAGGCTCTACAATAATGGCGCAAATGGTTCCATCATGTATTTCTACCAATTGTTTTAAGCTGGCAAAGCATTGTACTAAAAACTCATCATCAGTTTGATCGGGTTGTTTCAGCGATAAATCGGGTGAGGGAGCACGCAGGTGTTGAATGAGCAATGGCTGATATTGATTAGAAAATAATGGAATATCAGTCACGCTCAAACTGCCCAAGGTTTCGCCGTGATAGCCATTTTCTAGTGAAATAAAGGTTTTCCGTTGAGCGTGACCATGTGGTGACCCTGATTTTTGAGACCCTGACTTTTGAAACCAGTATTGCAAGCTCATTTTAAGAGCTACTTCGACTGCCGCAGAACCGCTATCGGCAAAAAAGCAGCGTGTTAGGGGAGCAGGGGTAAGCTCCACCAGACGCATCGCTAACGATTGAATCGGCGCGTGACTAAACCCTGCCAATATGACATGTTCAAATTGTTCAAGTTGCTGATTAATTGCTGCATTAATGGCTGGATGACAATGACCATGTAAATTGACCCACCATGAGCTAATAGCATCTAGCACAGGTGGATGATTATTAAGGTGCAAATATGCCCCTTTAGCACCAATCACCTGTTGCACTGGATCTTGTTGTAGTTGATGCATCTGCGTGCATGGATGCCAAAGTGGTGAGTCAGGTTGTGTCATATCAACAGCCAAATAAAACAGGGCTTGTTAGCGTCCATAGTTAGGCCGCTAACAAGCAATAGATAAGCCAACTTATAGGCAAGTTGAGTGGTTAATAATCAACCCAGTTTTAAATCTTTTACCAACTGTCGCGTTGGCTCAGTTTGGTTCATGGTGTAAAAATGCAAGCTTGGGACCCCTGCATTAATTAAGCGTTCACACAGCTTAAGCACCACCTCATGCCCAAAGGCTTTAATGCTGGCACTGTCATCACCATAAGCTGCCAGTTGCTTGCGAATCCAGCGTGGTATTTCTGCACCACTTGAATCGGCAAAACGAATTAAATTACTGGCATTAATAATTGGCATGATGCCTGGGATAATAGGTGTATCAATGCCTAGTTTTTGCAGGCGGTCTACAAAATAAAAGTAGCTATCGGCATTAAAGAAAAACTGGGTAATGGCCGCGTTAGCACCTGCTTGTACTTTTTCAGCAAAGCGTGCAATGTCCTGATCAAAACTGGCTGCTTGTGGATGCATTTCTGGATAGGCGGCCACTTCAATTTGAAAGTGATCACCAGAATGCTGACGGATAAATTTTACTAAATCAGTGGCATAAGGTAATTCGCCTAAGCCCACTTGACCAGAAGGTAAATCACCACGTAATGCCACCAAACGGTTAATCCCTTTGGCTTTATATAAATCTAATAGCTCAGCAATACGTGCCCGATCATCACCAATACAGGATAAATGCGGTGCAACAGGCGCACCCTGACCATGAATGGCATCAATAGTCGATAAAGTGCGATCACGGGTAGAACCACCAGCACCATAAGTGACTGAAAAGTATTGTGGATTAAGTTGTTGTAGTTGCTGATGCACGTTCAGTAATTTTTCTGCACCAATATCAGTTTTGGGCGGGAAAAATTCAAAAGAAATTGGAGTGGTCATAAAGATGCTCAAAATCAAACCCATACTAAAACCGCCAAGCATTTACTTGGCGGCTATCTTAAAAAATATTTATTGATTTTAGTATTTGTAGCTGTCTGGCTTAAATGGGCCTTCAACTGGAACACCCAGATAGTCTGCCTGAGTTTGTGTTAATTTAGTCATTATGCCACCAAAACCAGACACCATCGCAGCAGCCACTTCTTCATCCAGCTTTTTAGGTAAAACTTCTACCCGAATGCGTGCTTGTTTTTGCTCACTTGGCAAATCAGCAAATTTTTCGCTAAATAAATGCATTTGTGCCAACACTTGATTGGCAAATGAACCATCCATAATACGTGAAGGATGACCCGTTGCATTGCCCAGGTTCACCAAACGGCCTTCAGACAATAAGATTAAATAATCGCCATTGTCATCAGAACGGAATACCTGATGAACCTGTGGTTTTACCTCATCCCAACGATAGTTTTTGCGCAAATAAGCGGTATCAATTTCAGTGTCGAAATGACCAATATTACATACGACTGCACCGTTTTTTAGGGTATTTAACATGGCACTGTCACATACCTTGTCATTACCTGTGGTAGTAACAATTAAGTCTGTGGTACTCAGTAGCGCATGGTTAATATCTTCTTCATTACCTGTGACAACGCCATTGTTATAAGGAGAAACAACCTCAAACCCATCCATACACGCTTGCATGGCGCAAATTGGGTCAACTTCCGATACGCGAACAATCATGCCTTCCTGACGTAATGACTGTGCAGAACCTTTGCCCACATCACCGTAACCAATTACCAAGGCACGACGGCCAGACAGCAGCATATCGGTAGCACGTTTAATCGCATCATTGAGCGAGTGGCGGCAGCCGTATTTATTGTCGTTTTTAGACTTGGTAACCGAGTCATTGACGTTAATGGCAGGTACTTTTAAGCTGCCTGCATGATGCATTTCAATTAAGCGCATCACACCCGTGGTGGTTTCTTCAGTCACGCCATGAATATTGTCTAACAGATGTGGGTATTTTTTATGAATTAAACCTGTTAAATCACCGCCATCATCAAGAATCATGTTGGCATCCCATAACGCATCTGTGCCATTCACATGAATTTGCTGTTCCAGGCACCATTCGTACTCTGCTTCAGTTTCTCCTTTCCATGCAAAAACAGGAATGCCACTGGCGGCAATTGCTGCGGCTGCATGGTCTTGAGTCGAAAAGATATTGCAAGATGTCCAGCGTACCTCAGCCCCTAAGTCAATCAGGGTTTCGATCAGCACGGCAGTTTGAATGGTCATATGAATACAACCAAGAATTTTAGCGCCTGCTAGTGGTTTGGCAGCAGCATAGCGACGACGTAAGCCCATCAGCGCAGGCATTTCTGCTTCAGCCAAAGAAATTTCTTTGCGGCCAAAATCGGCTAAGCCAATATCAGCAACTTTATAGTCGGTAAAATTAGAATGATTATGAGCAGATGTGCTATTAGCAGGCGTGGTCACCGCGTTCATGAGGATCTCCTTAGATCTGTCAATTCGCGGATGCCGTTGCTATATAAAAATATAAGGACGTGCTCGAGCCTAGCAGTTTAGTAATAATACACTGTTGCAGCACCCCTCAAGCGGGGTTAATTCTACGCAAATAATTGGCTGCTTCCAAGTGTAAAATCAAATATTTTTAATGTATCTGTATTGCAGCTATTTTATACAAATTTTTGACCGCTTAATACTTTTTGCCTGCTAAGAGGTATAGTGAGGGCGTTCATTTAGATAAATGTGAAGGGATGTGACCTTTATATTGAATTGATTATTTTGCTGAAAATTAATCAATTTTTATAAAATGTGTCAAAACTTTACAGAAAATCTATAAAAATAATGAATACTGTGACTGAAAAACTGTGTGAAGGTGTGTTTAATACACCTTGACCGATAGATAGATGTAAAAACCCTTTTGAGGAGTGGTGATATGAAAAATTTAAGTATTTTAGCGGTTTCCGCAGCAGTGATGCTTGCTGCTAGTCCAGTATTTGCTGACGAAAAAGTGGTAACTGATGAAGGCGTAGCAACTTTCTCTTTCTTCAAGCCTGCTCAAGTGCGTGCTGAAGTTGGTACTACTGGTTACGGTGGTGCTGTTTCTTATAACGTTAACCCATACGTTGGTGTAACTTTAGGTTATAACGGTGGTGACATTTCCTGGTCAGACGACGTTAAAGTAAACGGCGCAACTTATGATCTAGATATGGACAATAACAATGTTTATTTAAACGCTGAGATTCGTCCATGGGCTAACTGGTTCTACGTCGCTGCTGGTACTGCTTATATCGATAACGATTATGACCTACAAGGCCGTGCTGCTGGTAGTGATACCATCAAGATCAACGGTGAAAATTATGTTGCTGCAACACCTAATGGTGTAGGTAGTGTAACAGGCACAATGAAGTATAAAAATAACCTTGCTCCTTACTTGGGCTTAGGTCTTTCTCCATCAATTACTGATCGTTTTGGTGTATTTGGTGAAGTAGGTGCTTACTATACTGGTAACCCAGAAGTTCGCCTTAATGCTAATAACCTAACCTATGCAGGAACAGGTATTGATCCAAATGGTAGCGCACAACAAGCTGCTAATGTAGATGCTAATAAAATCCGTAATGATGACAAATATGAGTGGCTACCAGTTGCTAAAGTTGGCTTGAGCTTCCGCTTCTAAGCAATTAGAAGTAAAAGTAATAAAAAAGCAGGTTTCATAACCTGCTTTTTTATGCCTAAAATAAATGCTAATCATCAGGATGAGCGGCTTTTTTCATTAATTGAATATCAGTGTCAGGCGAGCAAAGCGAAATAAAATTATAGCCAAAGCCTCTTAGTAAATGCCCTTTACGTATAGCAATCCATGTGGTGTTTTCACCAAACCATTCAATAGGCAGTTGGTGTAGCCTGCGATCACGTTCGGTATCATAAGCAATAGAGTTGACAATACCCACACCCATGCCCAGTTCAACATAAGTTTTAATCACGTCGGCATCTAGCGCAGACATCACAATATTGGGTGTTAGGTTGGCTTGAGTAAAGGCTGTATCAATTTTAGACCGACCTGTAAAACCACCGTGATAAGTAATTAAAGGCCACTCGGCCAGGTCATTTATGGTAATGGTTTGCTGCTGGGAGAGGGGATGACCTTGCGGTGTAATAATGCTGTGATACCAATGATAATAAGGCACACTCACCAAGGCATCTTCTTGAGTCAGTGATTCTGTGGCAATACCAATATCTGCTTCGCCATGCAGTAACATGTCAGCAATTTCGATAGGACTGGCTTGCTGTAATATTAAATGCACCTTCGGAAAGGCCTTTTTAAATTTGGCTACAATAGGCGGTAAAATATAACGCGCCTGGGTATGCGTGGTTGCAATGGTGAGCTGGCCTTCATCGACGCGATTAAAATCATCGGATAAATGTTTAATATTATCTGCATCGCGCAGCATGCGTTCTACAATACCCAATAATGCTTGCCCAGGTTCGGTTAAACCTAAAATCCGCTTGCCCTTGCGCACGAAAAGCTGTACGCCCAGTTCATCTTCTAAATCTTTAATGTGTTTACTCACACCCGATTGAGAAGTAAATAGCGCATTTGAGGCTTCCGTCAGATTAAAATTCTGACGCACGGTTTCCCGAATAATACGTAATTGCTGAAAATTCATTATGGCTTATCTCCACCACTTTTTGCATAGTCAAAAATTAGAACTAGGCGCTTCTGTTTTAAATATCGGGCTACTTAAGTGCATGATATTCTATTAGGCTGCTTGTTCGTCAAAAATATGCAAATTACTGGCAGTAACCCACACCACCTGACCAGGTTTTAAATGAAGCAGGTGCTGTTGATCTGTTATAGCCACCTCTAGCATTTGGCCTTGCCGATCCTGTAGCTCGACGTGTGTTTTTCCCGCTAGCCAAACTTCGCGTAATACAGTGGCTTGAATCGCAGGCTGCTGCGGGTCTGTCAGATGAATATGTAATTCGTCAGGCCGTACAAAAACCGTCACGTTATTACTTACAGCGGGTTGGCTGACGATATTGCTATGATATTGTGATGGCAAAATAAGCTGATCTTGCGCAAAAACAAGTTGCTGATTTTTTACTTGACCTTCTAAGCGATTAGCTTGACCTAAAAAGTCGAATACAAAGGGGTTGGCAGGGCGATCATATACCTCACGTGGACTCCCTATTTGTTGCACTTGGCCTTGATTCATCACTACAATTTTATCCGCTACTTCAAGTGCTTCTTCCTGGTCATGCGTGACAAAAATTGAGCTGATATGCAGTTCATCATGCAGGGTGCGCAACCAGCGTCGTAGCTCTTTACGTACTTTTGCATCCAATGCCCCAAAAGGCTCATCCAGTAATAATACTTGAGGTTCAACAGCCAAGGCACGCGCTAAGGCAATGCGCTGCCGCTGGCCACCAGACAATTGTGCTGGAAAGCGATCTGCCAAAAATCCCAATTGAACCAATTCAAGCAGATTATTTACTTTTTGCTTAATAACTTGTTCGCTTGGCCGATGCTTGCGTGGTCTTACCCGTAAGCCAAAGGCAATATTTTCAAAAACGGTCATGTGGCGAAACAAGGCATAATGCTGAAATACGAAACCGACCTGACGTTGGCGCACATGGGTATTAGTGGCATCTTCGCCTTGTAAAAGTACTTGTCCGCTGTCAGCCGTTTCTAATCCAGCAATAATGCGCAATAGCGTGGTTTTGCCGCAACCTGAAGGGCCTAATAATGCCACTAGCTCACCATCTGGAAAGTCTAAATTTATATTGTTTAATGCATGAAACTGGCCAAAGTGCTTATCAACTTGTTTAACTTGAATACTCATGATTTTCATATTCCATAAAAAATAAAACGGATGTTTGCTTAAACTTAAGAGTAAAACGACAAAAACGATGAATATTAAGTAGTACTGTGCATGGACTGTTTTTGCGAAGAGTAGTCTTGAGAAAGTTGATTTCGGCTTTCGATCCAGACCTTTAAAATTAGCGTTAAAATGGCTAAAAAGGCCAATAGGGAAGACACCGCAAATGCCGCACTAAAGGTATATTCGTTGTATAAAATTTCGACCTGTAGGGGCAGCGTATTGGTTTCCCCACGAATATGCCCAGACACCACGGATACTGCACCAAACTCACCCATTGCTCGTGCATTACACAAAATCACCCCATACAATAAGCCCCATTTGATATTGGGTAGGGTAACGTGCCAAAAAGTTTGCCAGCCACTAGCCCCTAGTACTATTGCGGCTTCTTCTTCCTCATTGCCTTGTGCTTCCATTAATGGAATAAGCTCGCGCGCAACAAAGGGAACAGTAATAAAAATAGTCGCTAACACAATAGCAGGCACCGCATATAAAATGCGTATTTCCTGCTGTTGTAAAAACCCGCCTAGCCAGCCTTGCGTACCAAAAATGAGTACCAGCATTAAGCCTGCAATCACAGGTGATACCGAAAACGGCAGGTCTATTAAGGTGGTTAAAATAGATTTACCACGAAATCTAAACTTGGCCACGCACCATGCTGCCGCCACGCCAAAAATCACATTCAGCGGTACTGCAATGGCAGCGGTGAGTAAGGTAAGCTTGACCGCAGCCAGTGTATCGGGATGTACTAATGCCTGAAAATAAACCTGCATGCCTTGTCGAAAAGCCTCTACAAATACCAGAATCAGCGGTAAAAGCAGGCAGGCTAAAAAAAATATCAAGCTTAGGCTAATAATGCCATACCGCACCCAGGGCGCTTCACGTGTGGCATCGTGTGATTGCAAGCGTACTGCCAATTGCTGGCTAGATGAAGTCGACAAGTTCATAGTGCAACTCTCCCAGTACGTCGACTTGCCCAGCTTTGGAATAGATTAATCATGAGTAATAACGAAAATGAAATCAGTAACATGATGACAGCAATGGTGGTTGCAGCTGCATAATCATATTCTTCAAGGCGAGAGATAATAAGCAGGGGCGCAATTTCCGTTTTAAAGGGTTGGTTGCCTGCAATAAAGATCACCGAGCCGTATTCGCCCACACCGCGTGCAAAAGCCAGGGTAAAACCTGTAATTAAAGCAGGTAAAATAATGGGTAAAATGACTTTGTAAATAGTTTGAAAACGGGTTGCGCCCAGTGCAGCCGCTGCTTCTTCAAGCTCGGTTTCAAGATCTGCCAGTACGGGTTGCACAGTACGTACCACAAACGGTAAACCAATAAAGATTAAAGCCAGCGTAATCCCCAAGCTGGTATATGCGATCTGAATATTCCAGGCTTCTAAATACTGCCCCAGCCAGCCATTTTTGGCATATAAGGTGGTGAGGGCAATGCCTGCTACTGCCGTGGGTAGGGCAAAGGGGAGGTCAACCAGTGCATCAACAATGCGTTTACCAGGAAATTGATAACGCACCAATGACCAAGCCAATAACACGCCAAACACCACATTTACCAGTGCAGCTACTATTGCCGTGCTAAAGCTAAGCTGTAATGCCGCTACAATTCGGGCATCGGTTAAAATGTTAAGCAAACCTTGCCAGCCAATATCCATTGAGCGAATAAATACCGCAGCCAAAGGAATTAGCACAATGAGTGATAAATAGGCCAGTGTAAAACCTAAAGAAAGCCCAAAGCCTGGGAGCACATGTTTTTGCTTCGCCATAACACCACCTCATACATTAAAAACACTGGTGGGAGAGGCACAAACTTAGGCATACCCACCAGTAAACGGTCAATTTCTCAATTGTTGTTTAAACTTAGCTTATTTTTTGGCCGCATTTTTGGCTACAATTTGGTCAAATATTCCTGCATTATCAAAGTGTGCTTTTTGAGTTTTCGGCCACCCGCCAAACTCCTTATCAATCGTTACCAGTTTTAGTGGCTTAAACGTTTGGCTATATTTGGCCAGCACTTGGGCATTGCGTGGACGATAAAAGTTTTTGGCCGCAATGTTTTGGCCAATTGGAGAGTACAAATAATTTAAATAACCTGTGGCCAAGTTGCGTGTGCCGTGCTTATCAACGTTTTTATCCACAATCGCTACAGGTGGTTCTGCCAAAATAGACAGACTGGGCGTGATAATTTCAAACTTGCTTGGCTGTTCACGTAAAGCAAGATACGCCTCATTTTCCCAAGCCAGCAATACATCACCAATACCGCGCTCAACAAAGGTAGTCGTGGCTCCACGCGCGCCTGAATCGAGTACTTTGGTATTGGCATACACCTGACGCACAAACTCAAGCGCGGTAGCATCGTTGCCGCCTTTTTGATGCTTGGCCCAAGCCCATGCTGCCAAGTAATTCCAGCGCGCACCGCCTGAAGTTTTAGGGTTTGGCGTTACCACTTCAACATTGGGTTTGACAATATCCCCCCAATCTTTAATTTGCTTGGGGTTGCCCTTACGCACTAAAAATACAATGGTTGAGGTATAAGGTGTGGAGTTTTGCGGGAACTGTTTTTGCCAGTTTTTATTTTTGATCAGGCTACTATTGTTCACAATGGCGTCAATATCCGAAGCCAGTGCCAATGTCACCACATCAGCTTCTAAACCATCAATGACCGACCGTGCTTGCTTGCCAGAGCCGCCATGGGATTGGCGAAAATTAATGTCCTGCCCAGTTTTTTGTTTCCAGTAATTAGCAAAAGACTGATTAAACTCATCATAAAGCTCACGGGTTGGATCATAAGATACGTTTAAAAAATTAATAGGTGCCGCAAAAATACTAGTGCTGAGTAACAGTGCGGCCAGCCCAGTCGTTAAACCTGCTTTTAGGCCTAATCTTGAGTATAGTGACATGATATTTCTCCAAAATTAGTCGTGCTTTAAATTAGCTATTCATGTTTGTGTTCATCAGCATAGGAAATTTTTTAAAAATTAAAAAACAAGAAAAAAAGCATTTGTTATGCACAAAACAGATTTAGAACACGCTAAGATTGGCAGAAAATATCCTAAAGGTGATTTTGGAGTAAAAAATGATAAGTATAAAAAATGGTCAACCTTGCCACGCGATTGATTGTCAGGATCGGGCATTTTTATATGGCGATGGTTTTTTTACTACAATTAAAGTGACGCAAGGCCAGCCACGGTTATGGCAACGGCATATTGAACGTTTGATTGAATGTGCCGAGCAACTGACTTTTGATATCGATATCGAAGAGATTGAAGCACAGGTGAATGATTTTTTAGCCGAATATATTGAATTTTCGGGTGCCCTGAAAATTATTGTAAGCCGTGGTTTGGGTCAGCGCGGCTATATGCCCCCTGAGCAAAAAGCCGATGTTTATTTGCACGGTTTTCCACATGATGAACAACAAGCAGAGGCGAGCAATGATGCAGAAAAACAAGCACAAGCCATTGACAGTGGACTATTGCAATTAACTTTAGGTCACACCATGCCTGCATTAGTGGGACTAAAAACCCTTAACCGCTTAGAACAAGTGTTGTTACGACATGAGCTGGCCAGCACCCCGTGGGCTGAAGCATTGGTCACTGATCTACAAGGTAATATTGTGGAAGGAGTAGCCAGCAATTGTTTTTTTTATATGGATGAAAAGTGGCATACACCAATTTTGGATCAGGCAGGTATTGCAGGGGTAATGCGCGCTGAGATTCTTGAGAAAATGCTGACACATGATATTGCCCATAGTGTGGTCAATGTGCCAAAGGCTGCTATTGAACACATTGAAGCCATGTTTTTCTGTAATGCTTTAATAGGAATTTTACCTGTAAAAACGCTGTTGGACCGACCACTTGAGTTAGCCCCTGTGCAGCAATTAATAGATCAATTTGATTTATAGTTAGGTGTAGTTAGGCGCGCTATTCTCTGAACCTCCATTGAGCAATGACAGCATATACTCAAAATCAGGCAAGAGTTCTGCTATGCTTGAGCCCTCTTTTTTTATGTTTCAATCACTATGGCAAAGCGACCTGTCAAAAATAAAACAAAATCTGGCCTAAACGCTGCATTTCAGTGGGGAAGTGTATTGAAGCACTCGGTCATCAAGCTGTTGGTTATTTTAGTGGTTGGTGGTTTAATTGCCTTGATGGGGCTGCTATGGCAGGGATTATGGCGCGATATTCCCATGCGCGGTGCTAGCCAAATGCTCAACATTAAACAAGGACAAACTTATTCTGGTTTAATCAATGAGCTTGGACAAAAAGGGCAAATTCGTATCCCGCTTGTTGCCAAAATTTACCAGCGCCTGTTTATTCACGATACCTTAAAAGCAGGGGTGTATGAAGTAAAAAAAGGCACCAGCGTGCAGCATTTGCTACAAATGCTGAGTAACGGTGAGATGGCGCAAATGAATCGTGTGTTGGTAATTGAGGGAACGACATTTGGACAGTTAAAAAAACGACTTGCCAATGATCCTTATGTCACCCAAACCTTAACTGGCTTGGATAACAGCCAAATTTTAAAAACACTGCAAATTGAGCAAGCGCATCCAGAGGGCTGGTTTGCACCCGATACCTATTATTTTGCCAAGGGTGAAACCGATGCTACTATTTTGAAGCACTTGTATCGCGCGCAAAAAAAA
This sequence comes from Pseudomonadota bacterium, assembly GCA_023393635.1. Classification (GTDB taxonomy): domain Bacteria; phylum Pseudomonadota; class Gammaproteobacteria; order Pseudomonadales; family Moraxellaceae; genus Alkanindiges. The sequence continues at coordinate 133,391 of JAEWKT010000061.1, read as the reverse complement.
GTTTTAGATCAGGCATGGCAAAATCGTGCGCCTAATTTGCCTTATAAAAATGCCTATGAGGCCTTAATTATGGCCTCTATTGTCGAAAAGGAAACAGGGATTGCCAGTGAGCGTTTTGATGTTGCAGGTGTATTTGTACGTCGCTTAAAAATAGGCATGCGCCTGCAAACTGATCCAACCGTGATTTATGGCATGGGCGATACCTACACGGGCAATATCCGTCGGCAGGATTTACTCACACCTACCGCGTATAACACCTATACCATTAACGGCTTACCACCCACCCCAATTGCGCTGCCCAGCAAAGCCTCCATTGAAGCTGCCTTGCATCCAGCCCAAGGCAAAAGCTTATATTTTGTTGCAACAGGCAATGGTGGACATAATTTTAGTGATTCTTTAGAGCAGCATAATCAGGCTGTGGCTAACTATCTAAAAACCTTAAGGCAAAAGCGTGCACAAAATCAACCAGTAGGAATGCCATAATGTTTATTAGTTTTGAGGGAACAGAAGGCGTTGGCAAAACAACATTAATTACCAGCCTTAATGCCTATTTAAATCAAAACGGTCATGTGACTGTGCTCACTCGTGAACCTGGTGGCACCCCGCTGGCCGAGCAAATCCGTGGTTTGCTGTTAAGTCAGCAGGATGAGATGGTTAACGAGGGTTGTGAGCTGTTATTGATTTTTGCAGCGCGTGCTCAACATATTCATCAGGTGATTTGCCCTGCGTTACAGCAAGGCAAATGGGTATTGAGTGATCGTTTTGTAGATGCCAGTTTTGCTTATCAGGGCGGGGGACGTCAATTAGACCAGCAAAAAATTGCGCTTTTGCAGCAGCAATTTGTTGGAATAATGCCACAGCTTACTTTTTGGCTGGATGCACCCGTTGAAGTAGGCATGCAGCGCGCTCAAAAGCGGGGTGCCTTAGATCGGTTTGAACAGGAAAAGCGTGAGTTTTTTGAACGGGTGCGAGCAGTATATGCTCAGCGTGCGCAGACTGAACCTGATCGAATTGTGCGTATTGATGCCACTCAAAGTCCTGAGATTATGCTATCGCAATCCATTGAAGTATTAAAAAACAGGCATCTTGGCTAAGCCATCCAAATCTTTTGCTCATTCATTAAAACCCCATCAACCTAAGCGACAGGGCTTTTTTTAAGAGTTAACTATCTTTTTTAGGAGTTAACTGACGGTGATATTGCTTTAAAATCTGGTGGAATCAATACACTGTCGCAAATTTCATTCGATAACTGCGGATAATCAAGTGTGTAATGTAAACCGCGGGACTCTTTGCGTTGCAACGCACAACGCACGATCATTTCAGATACTAACACCAGATTACGCAGTTCAATCAGGTTTTTAGTGACCACATAGCCCTGATAGTATTCCTCAATTTCACGTTTAAGCAATTCAATACGGTTTAATGCCCGCTCTAAGCGTTTGGTGGTACGGACAATGCCCACATAGTTCCACATAAAGCTGCGTAGCTCATCCCAGTTTTGTAAAATTACCACGTCCTCATCAGGATTCTGCACGCGTGAAGCATCCCATTTTGGTACAGCAGGTAAGGCTGCCATAGTGGGATGTAAATTAGCAATATGCTGCGCGGCACTCATGCCATAGACAAAACACTCAAGCAGTGAATTACTGGCCATACGGTTGGCACCATGCAAACCTGTAAAAGAGGTTTCACCAATGGCATATAGTCCCGCAATGTCGGTTTGACTATGCACATCTACCATGACACCACCACAGGTATAGTGCGCAGCAGGTACCACTGGAATCATATCTTTAGTAATATCAATGCCTAACTCTAATAGACGTTCATACAGGGTTGGAAAGTGAGATTTTACAAATGTTTTTGACTGATGGGTGATATCTAGCCACACATGACGAATACCTAGTCGTTTCATTTCAAAATCGATTGCGCGGGCTACAATATCACGTGGCGCCAGCTCAGCCCGCTCATCAAAACGCTGCATAAAGCGTTCACCGTCAGGTAAGCGTAAATATGCACCTTCACCGCGCATGGCCTCAGTAATTAAGAAAGACCGTGCCTGGGGATGATATAAACAAGTGGGATGAAATTGATTAAATTCAAGATTGGCCACACGGCAACCAGCACGCCATGCCATGGCAATACCATCACCCGTTGCTATATCAGGATTAGACGTATAAAGATAAGCTTTACTCGCACCGCCACAAGCCAGTGCTACAAATGGCGCAAGAAATGTTTCTACTTCGCCAGAGTCTATATTTAATACATACAGGCCAATCGTGCGTTTTTGCTCGTCTAAACCCAGACGGTTACTGGTAATCACATCAATCGCTGCATAGTTTTCAAGTAAGGTAATATGCTTACATTCACGTACGCGCTTAACCAGCGTGGTTGAAATCGCGACCCCAGTAGCATCGGCCGCATGAATAATCCGACGCTGGGAGTGGCCACCTTCGCGGGTTAAATGTAACTGTTCTGCTTCATCAAGCGTAAACCGAACCCCTTGTTCTAGCAAAAAATTAACGGCATCGCGTCCATGCTCTACCGTAAATGCTACGGCATCTCTATGGCATAGATGCGCCCCTGCAATCAATGTATCCTCGATATGCTGTTCTATAGAATCAGTTTCATCTAGTACAGCTGCAACGCCCCCTTGGGCATAATAAGTACTTGCTTCTGTTAATACAGATTTGGCCAGTACAGCCACCTTAAAATGATCAGGCAGTGACAAGGCAAGGGTTAAACCTGCGGCACCGCTGCCAACAATAACTACGTCATATTGAGGATTGCTACGATGGATACGATGAGAATCGGGCATCAAGGAAGGCCTGGATTATCTAAAAAAACTGGATTGAATAACACGCCAAAATGATTAAAAACGCAAGTGTTTTAATTAAATAATTTCAATAGAGCGCTTGCATCCACCTTTTTGCACGACCTCAGCTTTGATAAGGGTTTTAAAATCGTATAAATTACGGATAGGTGAATTCTAATGTCAGCAAGAAACAAAGGCTAATTTTTACTGCTTTACACGGCATGCTTTTAAAATCCATACTTGTGTTAATTTGAAACGATCGCTAACAGAATCTTTTTAAAAATTCTGTTAAAAGAATGGACTGTTTTTAAAAGTGCTCAGCAGGAACGAATAAATGAGTATCAATCATCTCCAACAGGGTCTTTTTGCAGTAGCTACCTCAATAGTTATTGCCCAACCTGGCGTGGCCGCAACACCAGTCGATTTTTCATCTCTGGTTGAAGCGGTAAGCCCCGCAGTAGTACGTGTACACGTCTCCAAGAAGCTGACTCAAGAAGAATTACTACAGCAGCAACTTCCTGATATTCTCAAACGTTTTTTCGGCAATAACATTCAGATTCCAAATCAGCCGCGTCCACAAGAACAAAACTCTTATGGCAGCGCGTTTTTTATTAGTAAGGACGGTTATTTACTGACCAACCATCATGTGGTTAGTGATGCCAGCAAAGTGACCATTACTTTAAATGACCGCCGTGAACTAGATGCAACTGTAGTAGGCAGTGATGCGCGTACTGACGTTGCCGTATTAAAAGTTAAAGAAAGTGGCTTTCCAGCATTAAAAACTGGCGACGCCAATCAATTAAAAGTAGGTGAACCCGTATTAGCCATTGGTTCGCCATTTGGTTTTGATTATTCTGCTTCAGCGGGTATTGTCAGTGCAAAGTCACGAACCATGTCGCGCGAAACAGCAGTGCCTTTTATTCAAACTGATGTTGCTTTAAATCCTGGTAACTCAGGTGGCCCTTTATTTAATCAGCATGGCGAAGTAGTAGGGATTAACTCAAGAATTTTTAGTGGAACGGGCGGCTATATGGGTTTGTCGTTCTCTATTCCTATTGATGTGGCGATGGACGTGGCCAATCAAATCATCAAAACAGGCAAGGTGTCTCGTGCTTATTTAGGCGTGATGCTGCAGGATATTGACCGTAATTTGGCTGAAGCCTATCAGTTATCACGTCCTGAAGGCGCGTTGGTTACGCAAGTATCACCAGATACGCCAGCAAGCAAAGCTGGTTTAAAAGATGGTGATATTATTTTAAGTTATAACGATATTGCCATTAACCGCACCACCGACTTAATTAATTTGATTAATCGTACGCGTCCAGATCAGTCAGCAAAAATGCTGATCCAGCGCAACAATAAACAGCTAACTGTGACTGCGCTTTTAACCAGTGCGCCTGATGATACTCCCGCCACTGAAAACACCAAAACCAATCAGGGTAAAGGGCCATCGCTAGGGATGCAGCTACGTGATTTGACCCCTGCAGAAAGTCAGGCATTAAAAATTAAGGGCGTGGTGATTGGAGATGTACTACTTGGTGGTTTGGCTGCCCGAGCTGGTTTATTGCCAGGCGATGTCATTACTCGGATTAACAATACCTCAACGCCCAATACATCTGCCTTGCTTAATGCAGTTCGTAGCTTATCCACCAATCAGGTGGTACGGGTGTCAATTCAGCGTGATGGTGTGCCAGCTATTATTGGCTTGCGGGTGGAATAAATAACCAATCAGGGATTAAAAAAAAGCTATATGCCTTTTTTTATACAAAATGTTATTAAAAAGTAGGGTGGCTTATGCAACAATAGCGCCACCCCAAATACTACTCCCTTTCTTTTAAAAAGCATTCATGAGTGACTTAAGCACACGCCCAGAACGATTAAAGCCCCGTGGTGGCTTGGCGGTACAATATGCCGCCATTCGCGCTCTATTTTTGCGAGAATTACAAACTCGCTTTGGGCATTATCGTCTGGGTTATTTGTGGGCGATTTTAGAGCCAGGTTTACAAGTGGTTTTCTTTTTAATCATCTTTGGCACAATCATGAAGCGGGTTACGCCAGGAATGGATTATTCGCTTTTTCTAATTAACGGCATGTTTCCTTTTTTTATGTTTATGCGCTCTGCTACGCGATCTTTAAGTGCTGTAGAGTCCAATAGGGGGTTATTTAGCTATCGCTCAGTAAAGCCTATTGATGCCTTAATTGCTAGAACCGCTTTAGAATCAGCTTTGTATTTCGCTGTTTACATCTTATTTACAGGTGTTTTATTGTGGCTAGGCAAAGAAGTGAGCTTTTCACATATTCCCTTTTTGCTTTTTTGCTGGCTATTACTGTTTATTTTTTCGGTCGGTTTTAGCCTAATCATGATGGTGATTGGTGACTTATCTGAAGAAGTGGGTAAGTTTATTGGCGCTATATTTTTTATTTTTTATTTAATGTCAGGTATTATTTACTCGATCCATATTATACCCGTCCAATATCAAGGTTATTTGCTTTGGAATCCAATCGTTCATTGTATTGAAACGATGCGTCATGCAGTTGCTCCGACCTATCCCGTAGATCACGTTAGTATTTTATATTTTATTAAAAGTTTGATCGTTATCCTGTTTTTAGGTTTGCTTTTATATCGTGTCTCTGAAAAACGGATGCTAAAAACCAGATGATTAGGCTAGAGAATTTAACCAAATCATTTGTGACGCCTAAAGGACGTCACTATGTGTTTAAAAACTTAAACGCTATATTGCCAGAGAACAAAAGTGTTGCCTTACTGGGTAAAAACGGTGCTGGAAAAAGTACATTGCTACGCATTATTGGTGGCATAGATTACGCAGATTCAGGAAGGGTCATTACTAGTAAAAGCATTTCGTGGCCAGTAGCATTAGCAGGTGGTTTTCAAGGCAGCTTAACAGGCAGGCAAAACGTCCGATTTGTGTCGCGGCTGTATGTACCAGAAGCTCAAGTGCCAGAAAAAATTGCCTTTGTTGAAGAATTTGCTGAATTAGGCAAATACTTTGATATGCCGATAAAGAGTTATTCATCAGGTATGCGTTCGCGTCTTGGATTTGGCTTAAGCATGGCCTTTGATTTTGACTATTATTTGCTTGATGAAGTAGGTGCTGTGGGGGATGCAAGTTTTAGAGCCAAAAGCCAAAAACTACTTGATGATTTAAAAGCGAATTCAAATATTATTATGGTTTCCCATGATTTAAACGATTTAACCAGAAATTGTGATGTTGCTTTCGTGGTGATGAATGGTGAAGCACAATACTTTGAAAATATGGAACAAGCCATAGAGGTTTATAAGCAACATGCACTCGCTAAAAAATAAACGCATATTTTTAATTTATGGCTTGGTTGTTTTATTGCCGTTAATTATTATTGCTATCTATTTGTATACTGCGGCTCAAGATCGTTATATTTCATCATCTACGATAGTGGTGAAGCAGGTAGGCCAAGTTGGAATAGAGCAATCTACTGGGCTGGGTGCCTTACTGGGTGTTAATAATACCAGTGGTGAGGATGCGCAGTTTTTAAAAGCATATATGCAATCTCCAGATATGGTATATGCCTTAGATAAAAAAATAAATTTACGGCAAGCCTTTGTAGGGAACGGAGGTGACCCATTATTTCAGTTATCTAAAGAAGCTTCTAAAGAAGAGCTGGTAAAATATTTTAATAAGCGTGTCAAGATTGCTTTAGATGAAAAAACCATGATGATGAACATTACTACGGAAGGTTTTAGTCCTGAGTTTTCTTTATTGTTTAATAAAGCGATATTAAGCGAAAGTGAGCGATTTATTAATGAGGTGTCGCAGCGCGTTGCCAAGGATCAGCTTAATTTTGCTCAAAAGCAGTTGGATGAAGCAACCAAACAATTATCTACAGCACGTGAAAGTTTAATTGGCTATCAAAACCGCAATCAAATGTTTGATCCACAAATTCAGGCTAGCGCTGTAGTGCAACTTGTTGCTGGTTTAGAGGCTAATCTGGCTCAGTTAAATACCGAAGAACGTGCTCTTTTAAGCTATCTAAATCCCGAAGCCCCGCAAGTCATTGCAATACGCAGTCAAATTGCTGCATTACAGCAACAAATTAAAAATGAAAAAGCTAAGTTAACTTCATCCACAACCTCCAATAAATTAAATCAGCGCGCTGCCGATTTTGAGGCGTTAAAAGCTCAGGTTGAGTTTAGTACTGATCTTTATAAAATTTCCCTAGCCTCTTTAGAAAAGGCACGTTTGGAAGCAGTGCGTAAACTTAAAAACTTAGTGGTAATTACCAGCCCGCAATTGGCACAGGATGCTTATTATCCGCGACGTGGTTATATTTTATTATCTGCATTTTTAATGCTTACTATCTTATTTGGTATCGGGCAGCTTATTGCTTCCGTCATTCGTGAGCATCAGGAGTAATACAACATGAAAAAGTTAAGTTTGTTTATCGCAATCTCCTGTGTGTTTGGCTCTAGTTTTGCTGCAGTAAATAATTATTTGCCTGAAGATTTAGATATCGCGAGTAACCTTAATCGTAATAATTATCAACAGCAGACAACTGAGTCTAATGTTCAGCAAGCTAATGCTGCGGCTATGCTGCCTACCAATTCAGTAATTAACTTGGGTAATAGTGGCCAAGCGTATAACCAAAGTACCAGTCGTATGTTTGGCGCCCAGCTTTTTAAAGGCGCATTTGCCAGTAGTTCTGGAAGTATATTTAACTCAAGTTACGCAATTAATCCAGGCGATAATATTCAGTTGCGCTTGTGGGGCGCTTATCAATTTGCTGGTACATTAACTGTTGATCCTCAGGGTAATATTTTTATTCCCAATGTGGGTCCATTAAAAGTCGCTGGCATTAATAATGGCCAGTTACAAAATGTTGTTCAGCAAGCAGTACGTCGCGTTTATGTCTCTAATGTTGGTGTGTATGCTGCATTAGAACAAGCTCAGCCCGTTAAAGTATTGGTAACAGGGTCTGTCACGCAGCCTGGTTCATATGGCGGCGTATCTTCAGATTCTGTATTGGCTTATCTTGATCGCGCAGGTGGTGTTGATGCAGAGCGCGGAAGCTATGTTGATGTACAAATTTTGCGCGGTGGTACATTAGTACAGTATGTTAATTTGTATGATTTTTTACTGGCTGGTCAAATTAAACCATTTGCTTTTAGGGATGGCGATGTGATTGTGGTTGCACCACGTAAACACACGTTTTCTATTAGTGGTGAAGTTTATAATAGTTATGATTTTGAGTTTGATGTACCTGAGTTGACCGTGGCAAAAGCGTTATCTGTGGCACGTTTAAAACCAGGGGCAACCAATATTAGTATTATGCGCCGTCAGGGTACTGAATTTAAAAGCGAATATTATACCCTTGCGCAAGCTCAAAATGTTCTATTGCAGGATGGCGATGTAGTGACTGTAACAGCTGATCGTTATGCAGGAACCATCCAAGTACGGGTAGAAGGAGCACATAATGGTGCGCATGCCGTTGTGTTACCTTATGGCGCGACCCTAAAGCAAATACTGCAACAAATCCAGCCTAATGCACTATCGCAATTGGATGCAATCCAATTATTTCGGCCGTCCGTGGCTGAGCGCCAAAAGGAAATGCTCAATGTTTCTTTAGACAAACTAGAAGAGTCTACGTTATCAGTTCGATCAGCAACCCGTGAAGAAGCAGAGTTGCGCCTAAAAGATGCTGAGCTGATTAAGCAGTTTGTGGCTAAAGCGCGGCAGGTACAGCCTAAAGGGCAAGTTATTTTAAATAAAAACAACCTCGATAGTATTATTTTAGAGCAAGGCGATATTATAAATATTCCAGAAAGAAGCTCTATTACCTTGATTCATGGGGAAGTAATGTTTCCAAATGCTGTTGCTTGGTCACCTCAGCTAAAGGCTAAAGACTATATTGAGCAGGTAGGCGGTTATACACAAAAATCCAATAAATCCAAAATTATTGTGATTCATCAAAATGGTGAATCTGAACTAGTGAAATCTAATTATGCGGTAAAGCAAGGTGATGAGATTATGGTGTTGCCAAAAGTTTCTACTAAAAATGTAGAAATTGGCCGTGGTTTAACCCAGATTTTATATCAATTAGCGATTGCGGCTAAAGTAGTTTTGGATTTGTAGAATTTAAATAGTTTATAGATTAAGTTGTCTGTGAGGTTATGAGTAAATTAAGCAAGTTAATAAAGAGCCCAGGCTTCTTTATGCGCGATTTTTTTATCAAAAGATATCCAGTCATGAATACGGAGCAAGCATATTCGGAGCAAGATGAGTATGCGGTGATTCGCAATCATGAATATTTAATTTCTCTTGATCAGAAAAATGGCTCCCCCAATAGTGAACCAGTAGATGTTGTGTTTACTTGGGTAGATAATCAAGATAAAATTTGGCAGGAAAAATATAATAAATATAAAAATAATACCTATGACTTTATTGGATTACATGCAAAAGATAAAGCACGCTTTGAAAATCACAACGAATTATATTATTCATTGCTGAGTGTGCAAAAATATCTACCGTGGGTTAGAAAGATTTTTATTGTAACTGATGAGCAGGTGCCAGAATGGCTGAGTCCTTCTGATAGAGTAGAAGTTATAGATCATAAAGATATTATTCCAGATGTATTTCTACCAACTTTTAACTCTCATGTCATTGAAGCACATTTATATAAAATAAAAGGACTAAGTGAAAATTTTATTTATTTTAATGATGATGTTTTTGTGGCAAGAGAGCACAAAAAAGAACACTTCTTCCGCTCCAATGGGTTAGCTTCAATATTTGTTTCAAACAAAAGTTTGGCTTTAATGACCTATAAAGGTGTAAAAACTCCTACATTAGCGGCCTCATTAAACGTGCAGCAGCTTTTGCAGAAAAAATTCTCTCGGTTAGTAGACTCTCCTTTAGTACATACTTATGTTTCATTAAAAAAAAGCTTTTTCGTAAAAGTTTGGCAAGAGTATGCGGCAGAGATAGAAAGTTTCCTAATGAATAAATTCAGGGCAAATAATGATCTGAATTTGGCAACTTTTTTTGTTCCTTGGTATATGTATTTATCAAAGGAATCTGTGATTACGCCAGAAATCTGTTACTACTTTAATGTGCGTTCTGCTCACGCAATGCTTCAATATAGAAAACTACTGTTAGCAAAGGATCAAGATAGAGCACCACATTCTTTTTGCGCAAATGATTTCAGTAGTGATCAACAGATGGTTGGTTACCGTGAGCAGCTAGAGTCAATGTTGCAAAAATATTATTTTGATGATTAATAGGTTAGGTGTGAATTATGAAAATTGATTTTGAACACGGCATTAAGCTGCTTGGACTTGAGCGTAAGTATAATAAATTAAGAAGAGATCCAGAGCTATTTTTAAGAGATATGGTATTTAAGCGTTCCAATCAGATCAAAAAATATGTTCCGATGAAATATAAGGGCGAAAATAAATTCACAATTGTTTCAGCAGTTTATAATGTAGAAAAGTATTTAGATGAATACTTTGAAAGCATTGTAAAACAAAGTTTGGATTTTAAAAAGCATATATATATTATTTGTATTGATGATGGCTCTACTGATTGCTCTGCGAAGATTATTAAGAAATGGCAAAAAAAATATCCAAAAAACATACAATATATATATAAAACTAATGGTGGACAGTCATCTGCCAGAAACCTAGGCTTAGAGTATGTTAAAACCGATTGGGTCACCTTTATTGATCCTGATGATTATCTCAATACTATATTTTTTGAAGAAATAGATAAAAATATACTAAGTTTTGATGATTTAAAAATTATTGTCGCAAATATGCACTTCTATATGGAAGATACAAAGAGTATCAATGATACTCATCCCTTACGCTATAGATTTCATGGGGTAAAAAAGGTTTTTGATATAGATAATCTAGAGGGAAATTTTAATGTCTCAGCTGCAAGTAGTATATTCAAATATGATGTAATAAGAGATTATAAGATTGGTTTTGATGAGAATGTCAAGCCGAACTTTGAAGATGGAAAATTTATTGCCGATTATCTATTAGAGTGTCAGAGGGGTAAGGTTTCTTTTAATAGCAATTCTATATATTTTTATAGGAAAAGAGCAGATAATAGTTCAACGTTAAATAATTCGTGGCAAAAGCCAGAAAAATATTTAAATGTACTAGAGCATGGGCATTTAGCTATGCTGAAAAAGTACCATTCAAGAAAAGGAATTGTACCTTTAGATATTCAAAGAACTACTTTATATGATGTGATATGGTATGTGAAATATCTGTTAAATGACAATGCGAAAATTAATTTTCTGTCAGAATCACAGAAAGAAAAGTTTTTTGAGTTGATTAGTGATATTTTTAGTTATATAGATACAGATACAATTTGGAAGTTTTATTTAATTAGAACTTGGTATTTCCATAAGGTTGCGCTTTTTGGACTATTTAAGAATGCTAAGCCTTATACTTTATTTGCATATATCGAGAGTGTAGATAGAGTTAAGAAACAAGTTCTTATTAATTACTTTACTTATTTTGATGACTTGTGTGAAAGTTTCCAATTAGATGGTATTGATATAATTCCTACTTATGAGAAAACTATTGCTCATGAATTTGTGGGTAAAAAGTTTGTATCAGAGAGAAGGGTGTGGTTGCCATATAATAACGAAGAACAAAAGTTTCAATTTTATTTAGATGGAAATAAAGTAACTTTAGCATTAAAAGGTAAAGAGTATAAAGGGGGGATTTCTATTGAAAATATTATAAATCAATTTCCAAAGTCTAGAAAATACAGTGCTGATGGATCTTGGGTTTTAATGGATCGAGATTTTAGGGCAGATGATAATGCAGAGCATCTGTATCGGTTTATTAGAAAATTCTATCCAGAACAGAGATGCTATTTTGCATTGAGAGAAGATTCTATTGACTGGAATCGCTTATCAGAGGAAGGCTTCAATTTAATTAAATATGCAAGTCAAGATTTTGAAAGCAAATTAAGGGCTTGCTCTATTGTTATTAGTAGTCAGCTTGATAATTACATTTATAGTTATTTCAATGATGAATATGAATTAGACAAGAAATTTGTTTTTTTACAGCATGGCATAATACCACATGACTTATCTCTATGGATTAATACCAAAAATAATATAAGCAAATTTATTACTTCTACCCAATCTGAATATGACTCTATTGTTAGGGATAATACATCATATAAATTAACTAAGAAGGAAGTCGTTTTAACTGGCTTACCCCGTCATGATGCTTTAATTGCGAATGATAAACCTGATAACAAGTCTATATTAATTATGCCAACATGGAGAGTTAATATAGTAGGTAAAACATCCGCACATACGAATAGTAGAAGTTATAATGAAGCATTTATGCAGTCAACATATGCTCAAGCTTGGTTTAAATTTATTCATAATCCAAATTTAAGGAGGCTGTCTGAAGAGTTTGGATATAAAATAATTTTTGCTCCTCATCCTAATATTGCGCCCTATTTAAATGAATTCTTAGTACCAGAATATATCAGTACTGTGAGAGTTGATAATCAGACTGTTAGTATCCAAACCTTACTTAATACCTCAAAAATAATGATAACCGATTATTCTTCGGTCGCCTTTGAGATGGGGCTTCTAAAAAAAATGGTCATTTATTACCAATTTGACTATGAGGAAATTTTTAGCACTGGTCATATTTATAGAAAAGGTTATTTTGATTATAGTCAAGACGGATTTGGCCCCATTGCATATGATGAGGAAAAGGCATTTAGAGCATTAGAAAATATATTAAAGAACGATGGGAAAGCTTGTGATCCCTATATCACTCGTATGAAAGAAACCTTTCCTTTTAGGGATGGTAAAAATTGTGAACGTGTTTATCAGGCCATTTTATCATTAGAGCAACCAGAGCAAGCAGGCACTGACATCTCTATACTCAAACAGTTCATCGCGAATGCTTATAATTCCAGAGATTGGATTCTAGTCAAAACAAGAAGTGAGAGACTAATAGAGTTGGAAGGAATAGAAGGGGTAAGCTTTGCGAAAGATATGTATATCGAATCACTCGTCAAACTACAGGGTTGGAGAGATTTAGAGCAATTTTTGACAGCGAATAATTATTATGGGTATCAGTGGATAATATATTTTGCACAAGGAAAATGGAAAGAAGTTTTAAAGCAGCTTGAATTAACTAGGGAACTGTCGCTATTGCAAAAAGTTGTTGCTATCCAGTGCGCTGCAGAACTCAAGGACATAGAAAGAACTCGCTATTTTGCAAGTCTTATAAGTGATGAAGAGCATTCAAAACCATTAAATATATTAATTTCAGCTTTATTATTATTAGCCGAAAGAAATTGGAGTAGCTTGGCGGAGTATCTGGAAAAAGAAACTTTTAATGATGAAGCTAGTCTGGATTTATCTAGTAGAGAAGTATTAGATAAACAGTACCAAACCGAGCTTAAATTGCTACTTTCACGTGCATATAGACATCAGTTTCTAATAGAGGAAGCATGTGAGAAATGGAAAGTTGATCAGGCTTATGCTGCTAGAAACTTTATTGAAAAAGCCAAAACTCGTTTTTTAAAATGTAATACAAGTGAGGTGGCTGTTCTACTAAAGGAAGTGCAATTACAGGAAGGAAATGCATTTTTCTTTAGTAAAACAATACTGATGTTTGCTCAAGCATTGCTTGAACAAGAAGATTGGGCATATTTGCATTCGAATTTACCTGATTGGATTAACTTGCACCCTCATCAAGACGAATTAAGATTCGTCTACGTTAATACTTTAATGGCTTTACACTTATGGCAGGAAATTATTGAGACAATAAAAACAATACCTAATAAAGAAAGGGTAATTTATCCATTGGTTCTGGCATTTTATAGGCTTGGCGATATAGAAAATGCTTATAAATCAATGGTGAAACCAAGTGTTGAGCATCCTTATGAGTATTGGAAAATTATCTCTGAACTTGCGATTCTAAAGCAGGATTTTATTATGGCAGAGTTATGTTTAAAAACTTTGTTATCTCGATATCCAGAACGAGATCGTCTGGAAAACTGGGAAAGATTTAATCAGTTATTACTTCTAACGAAGGGCTAACTTATTCATCTATTAATCACATACAACTCGTCTTAACTTCTACTCTTAAGGATAAAGAAGTATTTTAGGCGAGTTCAACTATGTGTGTAGTATTTAAAAAGTTAGAACATCTAGCAGTAGATTTTTAATTGCTGAGTTAAATGTTACGAATTTTTTATGGTGCTTTGTGTATTTTATTACTTCATTAGCAATTGCAAAAATTAAAAACTTAGAAGTTTTTTTAGGTTTGATAAAGGTCAAGGAGGTTAAATCAAACACTTACATCGCTGGCTGGGGCCGTCGTCCCAGTTTTTATAAAGCGCAAGAATACTCCATTAAATATAATCTCCCCTTGATCACCTTAGAAGATGGCTTTATTCGTTCAATAGGATTAGGGGTGCAAGGGTATCAACCTTTATCGCTCATTGTTGATGAGCTGGGCATTTACTTTGACTCTCACCAAGCCTCAACTTTAGAAAAGCTTATTGAGATAGGTAAAGAAGAGCCGACGCGTGCCGAACGTGCTATGACACTGATTAAGCATCATCAATTATCAAAATATAATCATGCACCTTTAATTAAATTACCTATTGAAGTGGATAAAAAGAATATTTTGGTTATTGATCAAACTCTTGGTGACCAATCTATTAAATTTGCTGGCGCAAACCCAAAAACGTTTGAAAAAATGCTACAACAAGCAAAACTGGATCATCCACACGCGGTAATTTGGCTAAAAGTACATCCCGATGTGATATCAGGTAAAAAACAAGGACACTTCGATACCTCAAAACTTGCTCAAGATAAACAAGTTAAAGTGCTTACTCAAAACTGTAATCCCATTAGTCTATTAGGGCAAATGGATGAGGTGTATGTGGTGAGCTCGCACATGGGTTTTGAAGCATTGATGCTGGGCAAAAAAGTGCATTGTTTCGGTGTGCCATGGTATGCAGGCTGGGGCTTAACCAATGATCGTTTTGCGTCCTTGGAGATATTACAAGGACGACGGCAAGTTGAACGTAGCTTAACGCAGCTGTTTAGTGCTGCGTATTTTGACTATGCACGTTATGTGAACCCAAATACAGGACAACGCTGTGAACTTGAAGAGATTATTGAGTTAATCGCTTACCAAAAGCACTGGAATGATATTCTTGGGGGACAAGTAAAGGCTTTAGGTTTTAGTCGCTGGAAGCGAAAATTTATTAAAGATTATTTACGTCAGGCATCTAACTCCATTAGTTTCAAAAGAATTTTTCCTAAAACTGCTCAACCAAATACACATTATATTATTTGGGGTAATAAAAAAATAAAGCAACGGGAAAGATTACAACAAAATCAGCAAGCCAAAGTCTGGCGTATGGAAGATGGTTTTATTCGTTCAGTCGGGCTAGGTGCTAACTTAATACGACCATTATCATTGGTGTTAGATGATCAAGGGATTTATTATGATGCGTCCAAACCTTCTCGTCTAGAAACTGTTTTAAATTATATTAAGCTTAATGCTGCGCAGCAAATGCGTGCCTCTAACTTAAGGCAACAACTAGTGGCACATCAGCTGAGCAAGTATAATGTCGGTGAGGCTGAAGATTGGCCTGATATTCCGTTGGAAAAAACTATTATTTTAGTGCCTGGGCAAGTAGAAGACGATGCTTCTGTGCGGCTAGGTGGATGTGGTATTTATACCAATTTAGCCTTATTGCAAGCAGTGCGAAAAAATCATCCTGATGCCTGGATTATTTATAAACCGCATCCTGATGTGGTGGCAGGTTTAAGGCCAGGAAGAATTGATAGTGACGCGCTAAATAAATACGCTGATTCTGTGATTTATAAACTGGATATGCCAAGCTGTTTAGAAAAAATTAATGAAGTACATACTATTAGTTCGTTAACTGGATTTGAAGCATTACTACGCCATAAGAAAGTCTACTGTTATGGTTTACCATTTTATGCGGGGTGGGGTTTAACCACCGATCGTATTGAATGTGTAAGGCGGCAAAAACGCTTAAGCCTTGATGAGTTGGTATATGGAGCTTTAGTAGAGTATCCGTTATACAAACTACCATACCCACATAGCGATTATTTGGCCACTCCTGAGCAAGCCATCGCTTATCTAGTTGAACAGCGTAAGACGTTACAACAAACCAAAAACCTTAAAAAGCGTTCTTGGATAGCACGTTTACGTGCATTTATTATTTATAAACGTTAATTGAAATAAAGCTAAATATTCAATATAGACCGCATTATGGGTTATTATAGTGATAGTTCAAGTAAATAAAGGCGCGATATGAGCTTGCCAGTCGATGAGCTTTTAAGTGCTCGTAAAGTGCTGCTGTTGCAAGGCCCAATGGGAAGTTTCTTTCAACAGCTGAGTGGCTGGCTGGAGTCGTATGCTATTGAATGTTATAAAGTAAATTTTAATGCAGGTGACTGGTTTTTTTATCACGGCAGTAATACCTTCAATTATTATGGGCGTCTAAGCCATTTTAGAAATTGGTTAAAAGATCATTTACTTGAACTAAATATTGATGCTGTGGTTTGCTTTGGTGATTGCCGTTTTTATCATGTCGAGGCCAAAATATTAGCGCAAGAGCTAGGAATTAACTTTTTTGTATTTGAAGAGGGTTATATTCGACCGAATTACATCACTCTTGAGCGCGGTGGGGTCAATGACTATTCGGATGTAAAACAGCGGTTTTTAAGCTTAACCAATGAGCTACCATTACCTGATCGGCCTACGCCAGTAAATTCTAACTATCGACTGCTTGTTCAATCTGCACTCACATATTATATAATGTGGGCATTATTCTTTTGGCTGTTTCCTTTTTATCGACATCACCGTTTGATTCATCCATTGGCAGAAGTGTTCTGCTGGTTACGCTCTTTGGTCAGGCGTGCTATCAATTTTCACATCGAGCCACATCGCTTTTTAGATATTATAAAAAAATACGATAAACATTATTTTGTGGTTGCGCTACAAGTGCATAATGACAGCCAGGTGCGTGTGCACAGTGATTATCATGACGTGAAAGAATTTATTGTTGAGGTGCTGACTTCTTTTGCCAACCATGCGCCATCTCATAAACATTTAGTACTTAAGCATCATCCGATGGATCGCGGTTATCGGCATTATGGTTATTTAATACGAAAACATGCCTTAACTTTAGGGGTAAGTGATCGGGTTCATTATGTATGCGATGTGCATCTACCCACCTTGTTAAAGCATAGCGTGGCTTTAATTACGATTAATAGTACGACGGGCTTGCAGGCCTTATTTCATGATCGTCCTGTAAAGACCATGGGGCGGGCTATTTACAATTTACCCAGACTTACCTATCAGGGCACACTAGATCAGTTCTGGGGTAATCCTGGTCGGGTTAATCGCTTAGCTTACCGTCGTTTTCGCCATACGCTGGTGCATTATTCACAATTAAATGGGTCTTACTATGGGTTATCACCGTGGATGATAAAACCCATCAATACGTTTGGGGCTACCGCAGTGGAGCAAACCGCCCAAAAAGCCAAGTCCTAATATAGCGTATGTTTAGCTTTATTGTTCCTGTCGGGCCTCACCATTTAGATGGTTTGGGTCATGTAAATAACGTCATGTATTTACAGTGGATGCAAGATGCTGCCTGGGCACATTCACAATATTTAGGTCTAGATTTATCTGCGTATCAGCGGCTGGATGCAGCGATGGTTGCGCGCCACCATCAGTTGACTTATTTGTCCGCCTGTTTTTTAGATGATCAGTTAACCTTAAATACGTGGCTAACAAAAAATGATGGTTTTAACTTATACCGTCACTATGAAATTATTCGCCAGCACGACAATAAAAAAGTATTTGAAGCATCAACGCATTGGGTTTGCGTGAAAATGTCCACTGGCCGCCCTGTTCGTATGCCAGAAGAATTTAAAAAGGCCTATGCAGTGCCTTAATATGGTTAGGCGCACTTTTCTTTGTCTGCTATAATCGCCCATCACTTACTAACGCTCGCATTCAATTGAATGCTGCTAAAAATATTCTGTGTACAAATAGCTGTACATACTGCTGAGTTTTATTGAATGTCAAGTAATGCAAGTAACTGTAAAATAGAGAATATTCGTAACTTTTCTATTATTGCCCATATTGACCATGGCAAATCTACTTTAGCTGATCGCTTTATTCAAACGTGTGGTGGTTTGCAAGCACGTGAGATGCAGGCACAAGTACTAGATTCCATGGATCTTGAGCGTGAGCGTGGAATCACCATTAAAGCACATTCAGTGACTTTATATTACAACCATCCCAATGGTCAGCGTTATCAGTTGAATTTTATTGATACGCCAGGCCACGTCGATTTTTCTTATGAAGTATCTCGCTCCCTAGCGGCCTGTGAAGGTGCGTTGTTGGTGGTAGATGCCGCGCAAGGGGTTGAAGCGCAATCAGTGGCAAATTGCTATACCGCCATTGATCAGGGATTAGAAGTTGTCCCAGTACTCAATAAAATTGATTTACCGCAGGTTGAGCCTGAACGTGTGATCAAGGAAATTGAAGAAATTATTGGGATTGAAGCAGAAGATGCACCACGGGTTTCAGCCAAGTCTGGTATTGGTATTGATGAGCTATTAGAAGCCTTGGTAGAGCGAATTCCTGCGCCTGTAGGTGATCGTGAGGCGCCGCTACAGGCTTTAATTATTGACTCATGGTTCGATAATTATTTAGGCGTGGTGTCACTGGTGCGCGTAAAACAGGGCCGTATTAAAAAAGGCGACAAAATGCTGATTAAATCCACTGGCCAGAGTCATCTGGTGGGTTCTGTGGGCGTATTTACGCCCAAGCATTTTGAAACAGGCATCTTGGAAGCAGGTGAAGTTGGCTTTGTCATCGCAGGCATTAAGGATATTTTTGGGGCGCCTGTAGGCGATACCATTACTTTAAGTGCTACCCCAGATGTTGCTATTCTGCCTGGGTTTAAAAAAGTTAAACCTCAAGTTTATGCAGGCTTATTTCCCATTGATTCAAGTGACTTTGAAGCCTTTCGCGAAGCCCTGCAAAAATTGCGCATTAATGATGCGGCTTTGTTTTTTGAACCCGAAAGTTCTGACGCCTTAGGCTTTGGTTTCCGTTGTGGCTTTTTGGGCATGCTGCATATGGAAATTGTGCAGGAACGTTTAGAGCGTGAATATAATCTAGATTTAATTACATCAGCCCCCACCGTTATTTATGAAGCGATTAAGAAAAATGGCGAGCTGATTTATATTGATAACCCGTCTAAAATGCCTGAAGGCGGTACGGTAGAAGATCTGCGCGAGCCGATTGCTGAGTGTAATATTTTAGTGCCGCAAGAATATCTGGGTAACGTGATGACCTTATGTATTGAGCGTCGTGGCGTACAAAAAGAATTAAAATTTTTGGGCAATCAGGTTTCCTTAACGTTTGAAGTACCAATGGCTGAAGTGGTCATGGATTTCTTTGACCGATTAAAGTCTGTTTCACGTGGTTTTGCATCGCTAGATTACAACTTTGTGCGTTTTGAAAGCTCTAATCTGGTGAAAGTGGATGTGCTGATTAATGGCGAAAAAGTAGATGCTTTGGCCATGATTTGTCATCGCAATGAATCTCGTTATCGTGGTAATGCGCTGGTTGAAAAAATGAAAGAGCTGATTCCACGGCAAATGTTTGATGTGGCTATTCAGGCAGCCATTGGTGGTCAGGTGATTGCACGCTCTACCGTGAAAGCCATGCGTAAAAACGTGTTGGCTAAGTGTTATGGTGGTGACGTGTCGCGCAAGAAAAAATTACTTTCCAAGCAAAAAGAAGGTAAAAAGCGCATGAAGCAAGTGGGTAGCGTGGAAATTCCACAAGAAGCATTTTTAGCTGTATTACAAGTCGATAAGAAATAGGGGATTACAGCGTGGATTTTGATTTTAACCTGATATTAGTGCCAGCAACCTTAGCGTTTTTTGTGATCTGGTTACTCGATAAGCTGGTCTGGAAACAGCGCGAGCTTAAAGGTCGTGGTCATGAAAATATGCTGGTTGGCTGGGCATATGATTTTTGGCCAGTGCTTGCGTTTGTATTGATTATTCGCTCGTTTCTGGTTGAGCCATTTAATATCCCATCAGAATCCATGGTGCCTACCTTGCAAACTGGCGATTTTATTTTAGTGAATAAATATAGCTATGGTGTGCGCCTGCCCATTAGCAATACCAAGTTTTTAAATGTAGGTGAGCCTGAACGCGGTGATGTTGCCGTATTTCGCTATCCGTTAAAGCCTTCCATTAATTATATTAAGCGCGTGGTGGGTTTGCCAGGGGATCATGTGGTTTATGATCAAGGGATGCTCAGCATTAACGGTAAGGTTTTAACCAAAAAACCACTGGTTGATATGGGCAATCCTGAGTATGAGCAGTTTTTTGAAGAACACTTAGGCACACGTCAACATTTGGTACGCGAGTTAAATGGCAGTAATACCGCAGCTATTGCGCCATTTATTAATAGTCAGGCCAATGAAGATGGCAAATATGCCGCAACCCAGGGTCAGCATTGGGAAGTGAAGGTTCCGAGCGGTCATTATTTTGTCATGGGCGATAACCGCGATCAAAGCGCAGACAGCCGTTTTTGGGGTTTTGTACCTGAGCAAAATTTGTCAGGTCGTGCGTTTTATGTGTGGATGCATAAAGAGCCTGGCTTACATATTCCATCGTTTGCAAGAAATGGCAGCATCAACTAAATTAAGCCAATAACTGAGTCGCATGTTCAAAAAGGATAATGATGATGAATATTCGTGCGCAACGTGGGGTGTCCTACTGGGGAGTCATGTTTGGCATTATGCTGGCGGTATTGGTAATTAAAGCCGCCCTAGTGACGTGGCCAGCATATTGGGACAATCGTTTAATCAATACGACTATTGAAGAGCGATTAAAAAACTCTAATGATACTAATCCTGCTGCTTTTATGAGTGCTCTTGAGCAGCAGTTTAGTTTAAACAATCTGCGTGATATCAAAGCAAAAGATATTATGCAGGTCAGCTATAATGGCGGACTGGTAGTCGATACTGACTATGAAGTGCGTAAAAATTTTATAGCAAATATAGACATGGTAATAAGCTTTAAAAAGCATTTTGATCAACGTACGATCAAGGCAGGTGGAAAATAAATTTAATTACTCAACAACGCTTATTGACGCGTTTGGGCTATCAGTTTGTGGAGCCTGCTTTATATAAGCAGGCGTTAACACATCGATCAGCCAGCCAGCGGCATAATTATGAGCGATTGGAGTTTTTAGGCGATGCGTTACTGGGTGTGATAGTGGCGCAGTATTTATACGAGCGTTTTCCGAATGAGCAGGAAGGACGTTTGACCCGTATGCGGGCGACATTAGTGCGTCAAGAGTCTTTGGCAGCCATTGCCCGTGATTTAAAGTTGGGTGAGGCTTTAATTTTAAGCACGGGTGAGATGAAAAGTGGCGGCCATCACCGCGAGTCTATTTTGGCAGATACAGTTGAGGCATTAATCGGTGCCATTTATTTAGACTGTAATGATTTAGAACAAGTGCGGCCCATCGTTTTAAAATGGTATGCCCCGTACTTGACTAACCTTGCGCCCACAGATGCATTAAAAGATCCCAAAACGCGCTTGCAGGAATATTTGCAAGGCAGGCATTTACCATTGCCCGAATACAAACTGGTTGAGGTGCAAGGTGAAGCGCCCAATCAGCATTTTACCATTCACTGTCAAGTTACTAATTTTCCTGCAGCAACTGGGCAGGGGGCTAGTCGTCGTAGTGCTGAGCAAACCGCTGCCAGTGTTATTTTAAAGCAATTGGAGCAGGCATCATTATGACCACCCAACCGAATCAAACTCAAACTCCTACTGAAGAGAACGCATCTAGTCCAAATGTTGACAGCCAAGTGTCTGCCTCACAAGATAGTCCAGTAGCAGATGATGTGATTGGCCAATTTTTTAAAGATAGCCCTGCCGAGATTCCAGCAGACTTTCGCTGTGGTTTTGTTGCTATTGTCGGTCGTCCCAATGTGGGCAAATCGACGCTCATGAATCATTTGATTGGCCAAAAGCTCTCTATTACCTCGCGTAAGCCACAGACAACTCGGCACAAAATTGTGGGCATTGATACACGCGCTAATGTACAAGCCATTTATGTTGATACCCCAGGCATGCACAAAAAAGAAGTGCGTGCGATTAATAAAATGATGAATCGTGCCGCATCATCTGCATTACGGGATGTCAATTTGGTGCTGTTTGTGGTGGACAGCATGAAATGGACCCCTGACGACGATCTGGTATTAGAAAAATTACAGCATGCCGAAATGCCAGTGGTTATGGTGATTAATAAAGTAGATACCGTCGAAAACAAAAGACAGTTATTACCATTGATTGAACAGCATGGCACGCGCATGAACTTTAGTGATATTGTGCCTGTGTCGGCGTTACGTGGTGCTAATCTTGATCTTTTGCATGAGGTGATTGCCAAGTATTTACCGTTTGCGCCACCGATGTATGGCGTCGATCAGTTAACCGATCGCTCTGAGCGGTTTTTAGCCAGTGAAATCATACGTGAAAAAATCATGCGTCAGTTGGGCGAAGAGTTACCGTATGATCTGGCGGTACAAATTGAGTCGTTTAAAGAAGAGCCAGCCACCATTAGTGAAAAAACAGGTAAACCTAGACCTGCCTGCTTGTTTATTGATGCCACTATTCTGGTCGAGCGCCAGGGTCAAAAAGCCATTGTGATTGGCGATAAAGGCCGTAAGCTGAAGCTCATTGGGATGGAAGCACGCGTGGACATGGAAAAAATGTTTGAGCAAAAAGTGATGCTGACCTTATGGGTGAAAGTCAAAGGTGGTTGGTCGGATGATGAGCGGGCACTAAAAAGCTTAGGTTACAGCGATATTTAACTCTTATTTCACCACCAAGCAAAACGAATATGACCAGATTATTTTTTCTCGTAAGTGGTATTACATTAGTGTTTAGTTTGCAGGGCTGTATGGCAACCAAACTGGTGACCGTGCCTGTTAAGGTTGCCTATGGCACCACTAAAGCTGTGGTCAAGGGAACAGGCGCAGTCGTTGGGGCGGTGATTCCAGATGGCGAAGATAATTCATCTGATGACAAAAAATAAATGTCACACAGACTCGCTTCGTGCTGCAATAGGCTAGTTTAGTTTATCAATGAGGAAATACATTGCGCCAACAGCTTTTGCATGGGTTTATGCTTCATCAGCGTGCTTATCGCGAAAACAGCAAATTGGTGCATTTTTTTTCGCTTGAGTTTGGACGTATAGATGGTGTGGTGCGTGGTAGTGCGATTCCATTGTATCAACCTGTTTTATTGTATGCTTCAGGCAAGTCTGCTTTAAAAAGCCTGAGCAAAGTGGAGTGGGTAGGCGCGCCTAAAAATTTGCAAGGTTCTGCATTGTTTGCAGGTTTTTATGCCAATGAACTATTGGTTCGTCTGGCACCATTAGAAGAAGCAATGCCCAATACATTTGCTGCCTATAGCCAGCTATTAGATACATTGCAAAGCTTACCGATCCCCGATGTGAATCACTTGGCGTTAATGGCTGCCTTACGGCGTTTTGAATCAGTGCTATTGGCAGAATTAGGCTATGCCATTAACTTTGCGCAGGACTTTTTAGGCATTGATATTCAGCCAGAGCAGCTTTATCGCTTTACCCCCAGTGAAGGATTTAGCCCGAATAATTCAGGTGAACTGGGGAAACATTTACTGGCCATGGCAAATGCTGATATGGCGTTTTCCCAACAAGTGCTTGCGCCAGAAGTCATTGCAATGCTAACAAGGGTATATCGTAAAGCATTGGCCGTGCTGCTCAACGACAAGCCGCTCAAAAGTCGTGAATTGTGGATTGCCCAACAAGGCAAATAGGTTCAGTCAACATAAATAAGAGGTTGCACAGTCTATGAGTATTTTACTGGGCGTCAATATTGACCATGTGGCGACGTTACGACAAGCACGTGGTACGGTTTATCCTGATCCAGTGCAAGCTGCTTTATTATGTGAAGAAGCAGGTGCCGATGGTATTACCCTGCATTTGCGGGAAGATCGTCGTCATATTCAGGACAACGATGTGATTAGAATGCGTCCGCTGTTAAAAACCCGCATGAACCTTGAAATTGCCGTCACCGATTTTATGCTGGATTTTGCCTGTCAAATTAAGCCGCAACATGTGTGCCTGGTGCCAGAAAAGCGTGAAGAACTCACAACTGAAGGCGGACTTGATGTGGCAGGCCAGCTTGAGAAAATAAAAGCAGCCACAAAAAAGCTTACCCAGGCAGGCTGTGATGTGTCGCTATTTATTGATCCCGATCCTGTTCAAATTGATGCCGCTATTGCTTGCGGAGCACCAACCATAGAGCTGCACACGGGAGCTTATGCAGAAGCAACAGGCACTGCCCTGGATGAAGAGCTGGCACGTATTCGCCATGCGGTTGATTATGCGGCTCAGCGTCTGGTGGTCAATGCGGGACATGGTTTAAACCTGCAAAATGTGGCGGCCATTGCACGGCTACCGCACATTTATGAGCTAAATATTGGTCATGCCATTATTAGTGATAGCATCTTTGTTGGTTTACGCCAGGCTGTAATCGACATGAAACAAGCCATTGCACAAGCTGCGTTATAAACTTCCCTATATTATTGTTTTTATTTAATCTATCGCTATAGTTTATTTATGAGTTCACCTGTCATTGACAATTTATTGCAGCCGATCCATGCCTTTTTGGGTTGTGCCACGCCCAAAGCATGGCTGGAGGTAGCCAGACAACCGCAACATATTGCATTAATTATTCAAGATCATGCCAACTGTGAAAAAAAAGCGGCCAGTACGGCCATTAATTTAATGTTCCGCTATGGTTTTTACACCGATTTACAGGTCAAACTGGCACAGCTAGTGCGTGAAGAAATGCTGCACTATGAACAAGTGCTCGACATTATGCGCAAGCGTGGGCAGGCATGGGAAGCAATCCCAGCAGGACGTTATGCAGGTGCGTTGCGCAAGGAAATTAAAACCTATGAGCCGCAAGCCTTGGTTGATGTGTTAATTGTCGGGGCATTTGTAGAAGCAAGGTCTTGTGAGCGTTTTGCAGCGTTAGTACCGTATGTGGATGATGAGCTGGCCAGATTTTACACATATTTGCTCAAGTCCGAAGCACGTCATTTTGAAGATTATCTGGCTCTTGCACAATCGATCAGTAAAGAGGATATTACTTCTCGAGTAGAAACATTTCGCCAGCTTGAGGCAGAATTAATTACTTCGCCTGATGAGCAACTGCGCTTTCATAGTGGCGTGCCGCATTAACATGATGAGCGGGTGCATTAATGATGGCTAAGAAAAATAGTAAGGTGGCCACCACTGTGGGACAAAGTCGTGTGAGAAAATTCCCGCAAAACCTGATCTTTTTTGGTGCGCCAGGCACAGGCAAAACCTACCAGTTACAGCAATTACAACAGGAGTATACCGAGCAGCTTTTACAGCAGGATCACGAGACATTTTTAACTGAAAAATTGCGCGATTTAAGTTGGGCAGAAGTCATTTGTTTAGTGTTTTTAGAAGAAAAACGCTTGCTGCGTGTCCCTGAAATTTTAAATCATCCGTTAATGCGCTGTAAGGTGCAACTGATGCACCGTAAAAATCATTTAAGTCAGACCATATGGGGCACGCTCATGCGACATAGTGCCTTGGACTCTAGCACCGTTAAATATAATCCTGATAAACGCTCAAGCCTTGCCTTATTTGATAAAGATGAAGCTGGTTTGTGGTTTTTATTACCCAATGCCAAAGATGATGTTGCGTATTTGGGCAAACTATTAAAAGTCATTGAGCGTGGGGCACAAGCTGCCGAAGTTATTGAGCGTTATAGTACAGTTACTTTTCATCAGTCTTATAGCTATGAAGATTTTATAGAAGGTTTAAGGCCTGTACTGGATGATGATGAGAACAGCCAGATCCGCTATGAAATTCGGCAAGGGATATTTGTTGAGTTATGCGAGCGTGCCCGACTTGATCCTGCCCATTCTTATGCCTTGTTTATTGATGAAATAAATCGCGGTAACGTGGCCAAAATTTTTGGTGAACTCATTAGCTTAATTGAAGTAGATAAGCGGCAGGGCATGTCTTATGCGTTAGAGGTGACGCTGCCTTATTCCCAGCGTAAATTTAGTGTGCCTGCCAATATCAGTATTTTTGCCACCATGAATACCGCAGATCGCTCATTAAGCTCGATAGATCATGCTTTACGGCGGCGCTTTGAGTTTGTTGAGATGCAGCCTAATTATGCATTGCTGCAAACACTTTCTAGCCAGACCAAGTTAGTCGCAATTGATTTAAGTCAGCTACTGCGTATATTAAATGCACGTATTGAGATGTTGCTAGGGCGCGATTATTTATTAGGACATGCATTTTTTTGCGGCATTAATCGTTTTGAAGACTTAAGCACGGTGATGCAACATAAAATTATTCCGCTATTGCAAGAATATTTTTTTGATGATTGGCAAAAAATCCGTCTGGTATTAAATGATCACCGTAAGCCTGAACATCTACAGTTTATTCAGGCCACTCACAGTGAACAACAAGCCATTGACCTATTTGGTGAGGTTACGAATATTTCGCTACAACCAATTTATCACATTAATCAAGCTGCCTTTACGCAAATTGAGGCGTATCAGGCAACATGCTAAAGCAGCACATAGTATGCTTTGAGCATGAGCGGCTTTGTTCTGCCAGTGAAAGCTTGGCGGCTGGGAAAAGTCTGCGCAAGATTCCAGCAAAATTATTTCGTGAGCTATTTAGTGATTTATTTCATCCCTGCAAAACTGATGCCGCACAAGCAGAAGGCTGGCTAACGCGGGATTGGCACGGTAAACAAGCTGTACTAAAAACCCAGCATTATGTCGGAGTGGTGCAAGGACGCTGTGGCCATACGTTAGAAATTTTACCTAAAACTGGCAAGGTAGACGATGCAAAGGGAGACAATGCAGCAGCAGAAATGCGCCTGATGCTGCTGCGTATGCTACAGGCACTACCCAACACGCCCTTTAAGATGCTTAATCAGCAATCGCTAATACAACTGGCCAAGCTGCCTTTATTAACTTTATTTGTTCAGCAAGCTTTAGCAAGTATTTTGCATGTATTACAGCATGGCCTGAAGCGTGACTATCAAACCAGCCAACAAAATACAGCCGTACTGCGCGGACGCTTATTGGTGCAGCAGCAACTGTTACATAATCATAGTAACCAGGCGCGGTTTTATAGCCAGCACGAAGATTATGTGGTTAACTGCCCAGAAAATAGAGTTTTAAAGTTGGCCTTGGATTGTTTGAGTAAGATTACTCATTCAGCCAGTCAACAGCAATTGATACAAAATTATATGCGTCAACTGATGTGTGTGCCGCAAAGTTTAGATGCCTGCCAAGATTTTAAGCTGATCACACTGGATAGAAACACCCAGCATTATGCACCTGCCTTACAGTGGGCAAAAGTAATTATTAATGGCTTTAGGCCAGCAGTGGCGTTTGGTGAGCAGCCAGCGTTTAGTTTGTTATTTGATATGAATAAGCTGTTTGAAAATAGCGTGGCACAACAGCTTAGGCAGCAATTACCTGATCACTGGCAATTAAAAACCCAGCAGCAAGGTGCTACTTTATTACAAGTAAATAACCTGCCACAGCAAAAATTACAGCCAGATGTACTGTTATACAATGCGCTTAATCAGGCCGTTGCTATATTGGACACTAAATGGAAAATTAAAATAGGCAATACTTTTAATCAGTTAAAGCCCAGTCAGCAGGATTTATATCAAGTATTTGCTTATGCAGCAGCCTACTTGCCTCATGGCGGGAATGTCTGCTTGATCTATCCTAAAACTGCACAATTTAGCGGTGCAGTAGAGCAGGCAGTGTTTCATCATATTCGAGATGCCGAAGTGCATTTGTGGTTGCTGCCATTTTGCTTGCAAGATTTTAAATTAATTGATGCGCCATTTTAATAATAAAATTTTATAGTTTTGAGTTTAATCTCTTTAAAAAAAAGCACCATGGTGAAATCACTCAGGTGCTTTTTTTGAGTATTAAAAACCAGCAGGAATAGCTGGTTTTTAATGATGTGGATGCAGTGTAAGTTTATTCTAAAAAGCGTACGGTCACGCCTTTTTGCACTTGCTTCGACAGGCTATTGGCATCCCAGTTGGTTAAACGAATGCAACCATGTGATGCTGTTTTAGAAATTAAAGACGGATTCGGCGTGCCGTGAATACCAAATGAGGGCTTAGATAACGCAATCCACATGTTACCAACAGGATTATTAGGGCCTGGCGGTAAAGATAATGGCTTCATATTCTTGCCTTGGACAAAGTTTTTCGGGTTGTAGCCGTACCATGGATTAGGCGCAATGGCTTTAACCTGATAAGTTCCCTTGGGTGAGGGCGTGTCGGTGCTACCAATAGTTGCTGGAAAAGCGGCAATCATTTTATTGTTGGCATCAAAAGCATACACATGCTTTGCACCTTTATGCGCAATAATTAATGAAACAGGAGTGGCTGATTCCTGACGTGGATTGGCAACAATAAGGGTTTCACCTGCTTTATTAAATGTGGCCTCAGGATTTAATTTTTTAAGAAAATTTTCGTCCATATGAAAGCGTTCTGCCAGCATCTCAGTAACGCGCACATAACCCAGACTTTTCATTTTGGCTTGATCGGCATAATCACTGGGGATACTGCTGACATAGGGGCCATCAATATCTTGCTGAGTGACGGTATAAGTTTGAAACACGTCATTATTATTGGCCTGAGTCAATGCATCCCAGGTTTGTGCATTCATTTCACCGCTTGCAGTAATATTATTCATCACCTGAAAAGCAGAAATGGCTTTAATCATGTTGGTGCCGCTAATGCCATCAATGACGCCTGGTGATGAATGAAAGCGATTCAGCAGTACTTGAATTTTGGCATGTTCTACAAACTGGCCTTTACCCAAGTCGCCAGTCCATGTCGCATTATTTAAGTTATCTAGCGTCCAGCTTTTGGGGGACTTTGTGGCCGAGCTGCTGACTTTTGCTTTTTCCGCCTGATTTTCGTCAGCGATTTGTTCAATCACTGTTTGCGCCTTTTCTAAGGCTTGTTCAGTGCTGGAATTAATTGCCTGACTGTCATCATCCTGGTTGTTTGGTGCTTGCGCTTTTAAGTTAACAGGTTGCACTGATGGGTTTTTAACATCACTGGCTTGAGTTTGATCATCCAAGCCCCCTTCTTGTTTAAGCAAAACGGGCTGTAAGTCCTGGTCATCACCCGCATTTAACGCTGGAGTGTTTAGAGCAGGCGTGGCAGCGGGTAAATTGCCAGAGTCATTAGCCTCAGATTGTGCAGCAAAGGTAGGCTGACTTAAACTTAAAGCAAGTGTAATTGTAAAAGCAGAACGAATAAACATCATGTTTTTCCTAAGTATATTACTTTATATCTACGCACCAAGTATGACAGAAGTGGCGAGAAAAGCAGTGATTGACTGTAAATAAATGCAGATTTCTTGATACACACACTTGAATTTAAATATGACGCAAAATTATCTATTTAGTGCTTAATTTGCTATGCTTTAGCTGCCATTAAGGCTGTAAATAAGAAGCTATCGTGAGGAAAATTTATGTCTGTGCTAAAAAATGATCGTTTCCTGCGAGCGCTGTTACGCGAACCTGTAGATTGCACCCCAGTATGGATGATGCGTCAGGCAGGACGCTATTTACCAGAGTATAAAGCCACGCGCGCGCAAGCTGGTGATTTTGTGTCACTATGTAAAAACACTGATTTGGCCTGTGAAGTGACCTTACAACCGCTGCGGCGTTTTCCTTTGGATGCTGCTATTTTATTTTCTGATATTTTAACCATTCCTGATGCCATGGGTCTGGGCTTGTATTTTGAACAGGGCGAAGGGCCTAAGTTTAAAAAAACCGTGCGTACCGAACAGGATATTGCCAGGCTTGAATGGACTGCACCTGAAGATTCGCTGGATTATGTGATGAATGCAGTAACAGCGATTCGTTCCGCCTTGGGTGGACAAGTGCCATTAATTGGGTTTTCGGGTAGTCCGTGGACACTGGCAACGTATATGGTGGAAGGTGGCAGTAGTCGGGATTTTCAGCATACCAAAGCCATGTTGTATCGCAGCCCTGAGTTATTGCATGCATTACTTGATAAGTTAGCCATAGCAGTCACTGAATACTTAAACGCTCAAATTAGGGCAGGCGCACAAGCCATTCAGATTTTTGATAGTTGGGGTGGCGCACTTGCGCATCGGGAATATATTGAATTCTCGCTTCACTATATGAATCGGATTATCAATGGCTTAATTAAAGAATATGATGGCCGTCGTATCCCCGTGATTTTATTTACCAAAGGTGGCGGGCAGTGGTTAGCACCAATGATGAATAGTGGTGCAGATGGCTTAGGGTTAGATTGGACAACTAATTTGGCAACCGCGCGACAAACAGTACAGGGCAAAGTAGCCTTGCAGGGTAACCTTGATCCAAATACTTTATATGGCTCACCAGAGCGTATTAAGCAAGCGGTGAAAGCCATGTTAAATGATGCGTATGCCGATGGGGTACACACGGGCTATGTGGCCAATTTAGGCCATGGCATTACCCAGTGGGTTGATCCTGAGCATGCAGGGGTATTTGTCAATGCCGTGCATGAGTATAGCAATGAACTGTTTCATGCCAGGCAGTAATAGACATTGTAGCAGTCAGCGCACAACGTGCTAAGGACATTTTTTTATGGCAGCGCGCTTGGTGTCGCGTCTGCCTTATTTGGCATATTACTGTTGCTGGCTTTTGTACTTACGCATCAACTGAACTGGCCCATTGCAGGGATTTATCGTTACGATGCCTTGCTGGCTTATGCACTAATAATTCAAGTGTTTCTGGTTTATTTTAAGCTGGAAACACCACGAGAAGTGTGGGTGATTGCCATTTTCCATGTGATGGCGATGGCAATGGAGCTATTTTTAACCCATCCCAAAATTGGCTCCTGGCATTATCCTGAGCAAGCCATTTTTAGAATTGCCAATGTGCCGTTATTTGCAGGTTTTATGTATTCTGCGGTAGGTAGCTTTTTGGCACGTGGCTTGAGACTGTTTAAAATCTCCTTTGTCAATTTGCCCAGTTTGGTTTGGCTAGGCTTATTGGCTGTATTGTCTTACGCCAATTTTTTCACCAAATTTTTTATGCCTGACATACGCAATATTTTATTTGTGGCTTCAATTATTTTATTTTGGAAAACGCGACTGTTTTTTCAAATTAATGTTCCAGTTAATTGGCAAGCTGATAAAGCCAAACAGTATCAATTACCCTTTTTACCATTATTATTAACCTTGGCTTTTTTGGTGTGGTTGGCAGAAAATATTGCCACCTTTGCCAATATCTGGCGTTATCCAACGCAGGCCGAGCTTTGGCACATGGTAGGCTGGGGCAAGCTTGGTTCATGGTATTTATTGCTCACGTTGAGCTTGGTGCTCGTGTTGGCAGTAATGGGAAAAAGAGACATTAATGGCAATTGGCGCTTAATGTAATCGCTTGGCACTAAGCTATATTTGTGATCTGAATTAAAATGAATGCGAGTTAAAATGAACAGTAAAACGCCTGTATATTTGCAAATTAAACAGAATGATTTTGGGCAATTGATCGGCCAGACGGTTGAAGACTGGCACGGTGTAATTAAACCGCCGCGGCAAATGCTTACTGGCGAGCATACTGAACTTATTCCTGTACAGTTTGAGCAACATGCTGATAGTCTGTGGGAATTAATTCAGCAAGAACCTGATGATTCATGTTGGACATATTTGCCTTATGGCCCTTTTGCTACAGAAGTGATGTTTAAGGATTGGCTGGAGGATTTTCTAAGGAATAAAGATATATTGCTTTATGCTATTTATAGTGGCGCTAAGATTGCAGGCTGGTGTGGGCTAATGCGGGCAGACACTGCTTCTGGTAGTGTGGAAATTGGCCATGTTTATTATTCAGCCAATTTAAGACAAACCTATTCTGCCACTGAAGCCATGTATTTATTAATGCAGCAGGTGTTTGATTTGGGCTATCGCCGCTGTGAATGGAAGTGTAATGACCTCAATGAGCCATCTAAACGGGCTGCACTTCGCTTAGGCTTTAGCTATGAAGGATTATTTAGGCAGGTAGCGGTGGTTAAAGGGCATAATCGAAATACGGCTTGGTTTTCTATCTTGGACAGCGAATGGCCAAGCCAGCGCAAGGCGATGCAACAATGGTTAAGCGCGGATAATTTTGATAGTGATTCTTTTGAGAATCACGGCCAACAAAAGCAAAGCTTGCAGCAGCTAAAGAAGACGCTGCAAGCGTATTAGGCAGCTAAATATTCTCTTTAGGCACAGCCATTAAAAATTCCTGCCGAGCCTGTGTATTGGTAGTGAATTCACCCAACATAGACACACTGCGCGTGGTGGAATGCTGTTTTTGTACCCCGCGCATCATCATGCACATATGGGCTGCATCCATCACCACTGCTGCACCACGCGCTCCCGTAGCATCCATGACGGCTTGGGCAATCTGTTGCGATAGGCTTTCCTGAATTTGTAGGCGGCGCGCATACATATCAACAATACGGGCAAATTTAGACAAACCCAATACATGGCCGTTGGGCAGATAGGCAATATGTGCCTGACCCATAAATGGCAGCATGTGATGCTCGCACAATGAATAAAACTCTATCCCTTTAACCAGTACCATTTCGCGGTTGGTAGACGGAAATACTGCATTATTGGTGACTTCATCCAGGCTTAAATTATAGCCATGGGTTAAAAACGAAAATGCTTTGGCAGCACGCGCAGGGGTGTCAATTAAACCTGGACGTTCTAAATCTTCGCCAATTGCTGTAATAATATTGGCATAAGATTGGGGCATAGTCATTGTGTTGGATCACTCAAGTGGCCGCATAGCAGAGGTGGCGTATTGTATCAGAAATGCAGCTTTTTGGCGGTCATTTTATAAACCTGAATATGGCTAAAGTGAACTTTTATAATAGTAGCTCATCTTTTTGCTGGAGTAGGGTTATTTTCTGCACGCTTTAATAACACCAGTACTGCACCAGTACCACCTTGTTCTGCGGGGGCACTTACAAAAGCCAGCACTTCACGGTGCTGACGTAACCAGCCATTCACATAGGTTTTTAAAATGGCTTGCGGCCCTTTGCCATGCACAATTTTAATCACATTTTGATTCTCAGCACGTGCCATTTCTATAATTTGCAGTACGGCACTGCGGGCTTGTTCAATAGTGCAGCCATGTAAGTCTACGGCTTCGTACCAACGCAATTTTCCCGTTTTAAGCTGTTCAAACACGCGATGCTGTAAGGTGGCTAGGCGATAGCTCAACGTGGCTTCACTGGCCACTGGGTTTAACATGGCTTGTGTATCAGAAATTCCCTGAGCACTGTGCTCATCTTGACCCACTGCTGCTGCACGTTTAGCCAGGATTTGTGCACTTGGTTTTTTGGGTTTGGCGGTAGGTAATACAGGAATTTCTTCTTGTTTTAATGGCCTAACGCCTGACATGGCTTGTTTAAACAAGGTTTCTTCATCGGCAGGTGCTGGCGCGGTTTTAGGGGTATTTAATTTTTGTGCATGTGTTTCAGCTTTGGCTTTCTGGTCGGCAGTTTTGAGCTGTTGTTTAAGCGTGCGGAGGGCGTGCTGAGTATCTTTGGAAAAAGAAGATGATTGAGCCATGGCGCACCTTTATTATGTTATAAAAACAAACCCCTATGCTAACAAATTAACTAGGGGTCGAATATCACCAAACCGTTAGTGAAGCGTTAAAGCAACGATTGAAAAATGATGAACAACGATAAAAAATTCCATCTATTCAAAAATTGATACCAACGCTCAAATGCTATGAGGTAGTCACTACTTTAGGCTGGCCAAATAGCTCGTTTAATGCTTGCCCAGGATGTGGCTGACGCATAAAACTTTCACCCACCAAAAAGCCCTTAACACCGTTGGCGAGCATTAAATCAACATCATTACGGGTTTTAATGCCGCTTTCAGTCACTAGTAGACGTTCGTTAGGAATATATTGCTTTAAGCCTAAAGTGACATTTAAGCTGACTGAAAAATTCTTTAAGTTACGATTATTAATTCCTAAAATATGCGAGCTAGGCAGCATTAAGGCGCGGTCAAGTTCTTGATGGTTATGTACTTCCACCAAAACGTCCATACCGTGCTCTACTGCGGTTGCAGATAATTCCTGCATTTGATCGTCAGATAAACAAGCTGCAATTAATAAGATACAATCCGCTTCAAGTGCGCGACTTTCAATAATTTGATAGGGAGAAATCATAAAATCTTTACGTAGTACTGGCAGTTTGGTCACGCTACGTGCAGTTTTTAAGTATTGATCACTGCCTTGAAAAAAATCAATATCGGTAAGCACCGATAAGCAGGCAGCTCCAGATTTTTCATACTGGTTGGCAATTTCTGCTGGATTAAAGTTTTCGCGAATCACACCTTGGGATGGGGATGCTTTTTTAACCTCAGCAATAACAGCAGGAACTTTGCGTTGTAGTGCTTGAGCAAAGCCACGAGTAGGTGAGGCTTCTTTTGCACGTTGTTCCAGCGCGTGCAACGATATTTTTTTTTCACGTGCAGCAACTTCTTCACGCTTACGGTCGACAATTTTACCAAGAATAGTGTCTTCTATTCGTACCATAACCATGTATTTCCTAAAATAAAATAATCACAACAGTTTAAACAGTTTGCATCAAACCTTAGGAGTTGACTGATTCTGTCAGACTCTGCGTAAACTCAGCTAAAATTGACATTTTCTCTAAAGCCTGGCCGCCATAAATAATGTCTTGGGCAAAGCTGATGCCATGAGCCAAAGAGCTACTTAAACCAGCCACATAGATGCCTGCACCTGCATTGAGTGTAATCATGTTGGCTGCTTTCTCACCAAGAGGAGATTTTTTGCGGCCCAGGGCATCTTTGATGAGCTTCAAACTTTGCGCTGAGTCTGCAACATTCAAGCCAATTAAACTTTGGCTCTCAATGCCATAACTTTCAGGCGTAAATTCCCACTCGGTAATTTCATCATTTTTCAGCTCAGCCACATGGGTAGTTTGCGCAAGGCTGATTTCATCCAGCCCATCTTTAGAATGCACTACCAGCGCATGTACTGCACCCAGTTGTTTTAATACTTCAGCAATCGGACGGCATAAGCGTTCATTAAATACACCCACCACTAATCGTTGTACACCAGCAGGATTGGTTAATGGGCCAAGTAAATTAAAAATAGTCCGCATGCCTAATTCACGACGCACTGGATTGGCATGACGCATTGCTGAATGATGATTGGGCGCATATAAGAATCCTAACCCCATTTCACGAATACAACGTTCAGTTTGCGTGACATTCAGGTCAAGTTTTATGCCTGCCTGTTCCAGTAGGTCAGAACTACCCGATTTGCTGGACACACCACGGTTGCCATGCTTGGCCACATGAGCACCTGCTGCTGCTGCCACAAACGCTGAGGCTGTAGAAACATTAAACAAATGTTGACCATCGCCGCCCGTACCAACGATATCAATTAAATGAGGTAAGTCGGCGACAGGAACAGGCAACATCAGCTCACGCATCACTGTGGCTGAGGCAGTAATTTCATCAATACTTTCACTTTTCATGCGCAAACCCACGACCAGCGCAGCAATTTGAGCCTGAGTGGCTTCACCTGTCATGATCACGCGCATCACATCGCGCATTTGTGCTTGTGAGAGGTCAATATGACGAACGACCTGATCAAGGGCTGCTTGAATATCCATAATTCACTCGTTATGCGTATTGATTAGCAAAGTTATCTATAAAGTTTTTGAGCAATTGATGACCCTGCTCACTTAAAATGGATTCAGGGTGGAATTGCACCCCTTCAACGGCCAAAGTTTTATGACGTAATCCCATAATTTCGTCTATGGCACCTTCAGGTGTTTGAGTCCAGGCAGTAATTTCTAAACAATCGGGTACTGCATCTTTATTAACCACGAGTGAGTGATAACGGGTAGCCTGATACGGATTGGGCAAGTCTTTAAAAATGCCTACATTGGCATGATACATAGTAGATAAACGCCCATGCATGACTTCGCGAGCGCGTACTACTTCACCACCAAATACCTGTCCAATGGCTTGATGGCCAAGACACACACCCAGTAACGGAATTTTGCCTGCAAAGTGTTGAATAGCGTCAAGTGAGATACCTGCTTCATTGGGCGAGCAAGGCCCAGGCCCAATCACCAGATATTGTGGTTGCCATGCTTCAATATCTGCAATAGTTAACTGATCATTGCGTACAACTTTAACGTCCTGGTTAAGTTCGCCAAAATATTGCACGATGTTGTAAGTAAACGAGTCATAATTGTCGATCATCAGAAGCATATTGTTTGCAACCTTATGAGAATAAGCAGTTATTTCATTAGAATAATTGGAAGAACAATTGACGATATAGGGAGTATATGTATCTATGCACAACCACAATAAGGCAGGACATCATAAGTAGTGTCCCTTAATAAGCAGGGGCATTTTAACAGTTATGTCATCAGGTTTAAACCAGACAATAAAGAAGATAATCTGAAAATATGACTGCCTGGCCTGGTTTAGCGTAGTTGGCTGTCTTTACTACCACGCCGATTAAATAATTCAAATTTTTTTGCATGGGCTTCAAGTTCTTGTTGGCACTGTACACAATGCTGCACGCCTGGTATGGCCACTTGTCGTGCTTCTGGAATAGGTTTTTCACATTCTTCACAAATAGACGCACTCATCCCACTGGGTATGGAGAGTCTTGCACGTTCTAGCGCATCAGTAATGGTTGCTTCAATTTGCTCTTGTTCTGCACCATCGCGTGACCAACCACCAGCCATGTTTAACCTCCTGAGATAATTACTAACCTGGACTACTTTAATATTTAAAAATTCAGATATAAAAAATGCTGACATTAAAGCAGTCACTAGAAAGATATGGAGTTTTTTTAGCCAATTTCAATGACACATAGGCATGAATTGCTCGTCTTTTTGCATCAAACCCTTTTAGGAGGGAAGAGAAGGTGCAAAAGATTTATTCTGTATTTAATTGGTGTAAATATACAAAATACTAGCCGCATGCGCAAAAATGGTGCGCAGACTGACTTGGTTTTTAATTTTAAGGGAATTCGAATTCTATTCGGTTTTATCTGGCATAATCATTTGATTTTTAATGTAAAAAAATACTTGTTTAAATGGTTGCTCTGGTTGAAGTAAATTTTATTGCACTGTTTTAGTGCTTCAACTTATTTTTTAAGCCTATAACATAAATCAATAAGGCTACCTGATGCTTTTTTCTATAGAGCGCGTATAATTTGGCAAATATTATTTAAAGTTGTCATTAAAATTTTCTTTATAATTTAAAGGGTTATAAATTTAAAAGAAAGTTGGTACGGCTTTTGCTAATAATATTGCTAATATATCGATATGATATTTGTAGATGCACCATAGGGTGCAATTACCCAATATGGGCATTACTGGAGCAAAGTAAGCATGACGAACAAAGTCCTCAATCTGATTCAAGAACACGAGGCCAAATGGGTCGATTTTCGTTTTACCGATACACGCGGTAAAGAGCAACACGTAACTTTTCCTGCTGCCACTATCGACGAAGATACCTTTGAAGACGGCAAAATGTTTGACGGCTCATCACTTGCTGGCTGGAAGGGCATTGAAGCTTCGGACATGATTTTGCTGCCAGATCCAGAAACAGCATTTATGGATCCGTTCTTTGAAGCCAGAACAGTGGTGGTGACTTGTGATGTCATTGAGCCAACTACTGGTCAAGGGTATGACCGTGACCCACGTTCGATTGCGCGTCGTGCTGAAGCCTACTTACAATCGACTGGTTTAGGTGACACTGCATTTTTTGGCCCTGAGCCAGAATTCTTCATTTTTGATGAAGTGAAGTGGGACATTGATATGTCTGGTGCGCGCCATACTATTTATGCCGAGGAAGCTGCCTGGTCAACAGCTAAAGATTATGAGGCAGGCAATACTGGCCATCGTCCACGTGTAAAAGGCGGTTACTTCCCAGTTCCACCAGTAGACAGCGCACATGATTTGCGTGTTGCGATGTGTGATGCTATTGAGGCCATGCTGGGTGAAGGCAAAATTGAAGTGCAGCACCATGAAGTGGCATCTTGTCAGTCTGAAATTGGCGTAAGCTTTAATACTTTGGTGCGTAAAGCCGATGAAGTTCAGGTTACCAAATACGCTATTTTAAATGTGGCCCATGCGTTTGGTAAAACTGCCACCTTTATGCCTAAGCCTTTAGTGGGCGATAACGGTTCAGGCATGCATGTGCATATTTCAATCAGCAAAGACGGCAAAAACC
Source organism: Pseudomonadota bacterium (assembly GCA_023393635.1). Taxonomy (GTDB): domain Bacteria; phylum Pseudomonadota; class Gammaproteobacteria; order Pseudomonadales; family Moraxellaceae; genus Alkanindiges. The sequence continues at coordinate 95,089 of JAEWKT010000061.1, read as the reverse complement.
TGTTTGCTGGTGATGAATATGCAGGCTTGTCAGAAATGGCCTTGTTCTTTATTGGTGGTATTATTAAACATGCCCGCTCATTAAATGCCATTACCAACCCGTCTACCAACTCCTACAAACGCTTAGTGCCCCATTTTGAGGCACCAATCATGCTGGCTTATTCAGCCAAAAACCGTTCAGCATCTATTCGTATTCCGTATGTGTCTAGTCCTAAAGGCAAGCGTATTGAAGCACGTTTCCCAGATTCAACGGCTAACCCTTACCTGTGCTTTGCTGCCTTGTTAATGGCTGGTCTTGATGGCGTGCAAAATAAAATTCATCCAGGCGAAGCATCAGACAAAAACCTGTATGATTTGCCACCAGAAGAAGAAGCAAAAATTCCAACGGTTGCGCATAGCTTAGAGATGGCACTTGACGCATTAAAAGCAGACCATGATTACTTACTCAAAGGTAATGTGTTTACCAAAGATGCACTTGATGCTTATATTGAAGTAAAAATGGAAGAAGTACGCCGCTTAAATACCACAACTCATCCTGTTGAGTTTGAAATGTACTATAGCTGCTAATTGATGTAGCGGTATTAAGTCATCCGAGGATGTCCTAATATAAGCCAGAAAGCATTGATATGATTGCTTTCTGGCTTTTTTATTGTCTTATGCAATCCGATATGTTCTAATGAAATCCACCTCTAAGTGTCCCCTGTTTTAACCATTTATCAATGGGTAGGGGACATGGTGCTATAAAATAGGGGACAACCAGTTCATTGATATTTATATATTAGGATTGCTGAGAAATGGCTTTAACTGATGTGCAACTTAGAAAATTAAAACCGACTGGCAACGAGTATCAGGTGGCTGATGGTCACGGCTTAGTAATTGTTGTGCGGGCTAAAGGCACTATGCACTGGCGATATGAATATAGGATAGATGGGAAAAAGAAAAAGCTACCTTTGGGCACATATCCTGCGATTACCCTTACAGAGGCTAGGCGAGATCATCAGGCTGCTAAATTAATGGTCGACAGGGGCATCTGTCCATTAGCTGAAAGGCAATTAGAAGTCGCTAAAAGCGTACAAGACAAAATTGATCTTGAGTCGCGAATAACATTTGGAGCGGTAGCAAATCATTATAAAAGTGAATGGGTAAACCGTAATTGGAAAAATCCAGATAAAGGGTTTTCTCCAGTAAGAGTACATCTATTGCCTATATTGGCGGACAAAGTACTTGAAGAAATTGATATTAAAGAGATGAGGGAATTATTGTTTTCAGTGAGAGAGCATCGGGGGGTACAAGCGGCTCTACATGCACATGGCTGGGCAACTCGGATATTTGATTTTGCAATTGAAAATGAGTGGTGTAAAACAAACCCGGCACGGCAAATTAAGGCGGCTAGAATAGGAGTAAAAGGGAAGCGTAGCCGTTTTTTGAAAGTGCCTGAAATTAAAGTTTATTTATTAGGACTTTATCAAGCTAATACCTATCGTGGATATAAATTAGCTTTAAATCTACTGCTGATTCTTGCCTTGAGAAAGAACGAACTGTGCCAAGCAAGTTGGAATGAGTTCGATTTGGATAAGGGTGAGTGGGTGATTCCAGCAAACCGGATGAAATCTGGAGCAGAGCATCATATTTACTTGCCAAAGCAGGCTATCACGATTTTAAAGGAATTGGCAGGTCTTGGTAGAGGAAGTAAGTGGGTTCTTCCCATGCCAACAAATCCAAATCGATTTATGAGTGGTAATAATCTAGATGGTGCTCATGCAGCAGCGATCAATGCAGCCAGCATAGAAGATTACGTTATCCATGACCATCGGCATACAGCAAGTACTCATTTAAGAGAATTAGGTCATTCACCTGAGATTGTCGAAATTGCGCTTAGCCATGCCATACCTGGAGTTGCTGGTATATATGCACATGCAAAATATAAACAACAGCGACTGGAAATGTTGCAAAATTGGGCAGATTTTTTAGATGGCATTGTAAGCGAACAAGAAGTTGTAAAAGCTACTTTTCGGCAGTTAGTATAATTCTATATCTGCTAAAAGTTATATCTAACTACGAACATAAAATTCTAAGACTTAAGATCGGTAATTAGGCTAAAGTCTAGGTGATGCAGTCATAACTAGAGGTATTAAATACCCTACTGACCTGATTGAAATGCAGCTAGGCCATCAGGTTGGAGACCCTAATGGCTGCGCACCTGGAAGATTAAATAGCGAACCGACATGATGCAGGCATGGGCTGATTATTTGGATGAGCTGAAAATTGATAAAATGAAGTGAGGCGGTGCAGATAGGGTTAATGCTAGGGAGTAGACGGGTCGCAAAAGTTTTGTGTACCTATATTGTCGCCTTTAGATAATTCATTAAAGAAACTATCCCTGGTCATTATCCAGAAATGTCTTTGGCCGGGGCGCGGGTTAAACTTCAAGTATTAAAACAGCTGCGCTTGACAGGTGACTGTCTGTCCAGCAACACAACTAAAACAAGAGAAAGTAAATAGTCGAGCTGCAAAAACTGTTGAGATTGAAAATGATAAAATCAGAGTTAGAGATGTGGTTGAGTTGTATTTAAAGAATGTGATTAAAGATCGGGTTGTGATTGATCAACGAACTGGAGCCAAAATTTTTTTCAATGGCTCAAGGCTACCAAAGGGACAAAATGAAGCCAAACGCACTTTATATTCGGACGAAGTTCGCATTTTAGGCGATAGACCTGCTATTGAAGTAACCCGTAAAAACGTAGTGGAAATGACCCGAAAAATTATTGATAGAGGTGCCCATGTCCAGGCTGGAAGGGTTCTGTCTGAGCTAAGTTCCGCCTTTGAATATGCAATCGGATTAGACTATTTTCCAGATTATTTTGTTAATCCAGCACTACAGGCTAAAGCTAGTTTAAAGCAGAGCCGTATTAAATTGACTCCAAATAAGCGTACGAGAGTGCTCGACGATAAGGAATTAAGACGCCTACTTAACTGGCTACCCGTATCAGGGTTTTCTAAACATCATAAAAATATATTGCATCTAACATTGTTTACTGGATGTCGGACAGGAGAGATTTGTGCTGCTGAATGGGCTGACTTTGATTTAGATAAAGGCGCTTGGCATTTAAAAGGAACTAAAAATGGTACTGATCGCTATGTCCAACTTTCTACACAATGTATAGCTCTTTTGAAAAGTTTACCTAGCATTGGTCAAGCATTTCTTTTCCCTTCTATCAGAACGAATAAGCCCATCGCTCAAAAAATACTAACTGAAGCTAAATGGTTATTAATGGAGAATGGTAGATCTAAAAACCACAATTTTACCCCTGAGCAACTATGGCCTGAAGGCATGCGAGAGTGGAATCCACACGATTTGCGTAGAACCGTTAGAACCATGTTATCCCGTCTTGGCTGCCCAAGCGAAGTTGCCGAAGCAGTTTTAGGACACTCCAAAAAAGGAATTGAAGGTACCTATAATTTACATATCTATGAGAAAGAATGTGCAGAATGGCTCCAGAAGTGGGCGGATTTTTTAGAAAAATTATAAATAGATGGATTTTTAAAAACGCAATTTCACCCTGGTAAAAATTTTTATTTCTTAAAAATCTCTCTTTCCCTTAAACAAAAATTTCATTTATAAAACTGTAAATAATTTATCAAAAATCCGTGCTATAAAACACAGATGCAAATGCTATTTTTAGTAACTATAAATCCTAGTTTTATTTCATAACCCAGTGGTGATAAATCTGTAACTAGATTTTGGTCTTCTCACTGTTTTCAATGGCTGTATGGCAAATTAAGCTTCATTATCTCTATTTTTAAAAAACCAAATGACAGGAGTCGAATAGTTGAATATTAAAAAGCCGACACTAGCACGGTCTGATTTTTTAAGACTTTTAAGTAAAATTCTAGAAGATAGGAAACGTGATCAATTTTTTTTAATTAATCTCTTTACTATTTATTCAGATACGATTGATCTTTTTTTACACGTGGAGATACTTATTCAGAGGTTGCAGCAAGGATCAGAAATTTTCTCAAAATTTGAAGATGATGGCTTTCGTAAAGGCACGGAGATTAATAATGTTTTAGAAAGTCTGATAAATTTACCAGAATTGCCAAACTGGTTGATGATACACAAAAATGGCATACGCTCAAAATTGATTATATGTTTTCAAGAATCTTTAAAAAATTTTCTCGATACTATCTCATCGAGTTTTTTAGATTCTTCTTCGATTAAAGAAATACAATATAAAAATTTCTTACTACAGTTTCAAAAAGAGGTCATAGCGCAGCCTAATGAGTATTATCAGGATAACTTGCCAAGTAAACATCAAAAATTACATCAAGAGATTTACGACTCAATCAACCAGCAAGTTTCGATTGCAGGGATAATTTTTGTAGTTGCTCTTAAAGTTCAAATTGATCATCAAGGAAGGATAACCTCACCAGATCACCAAAGTTTCAAATTGCAACAGCTCGAAGACGGCTTAAATGCTCTACGTTTTGTCAATGGAATTATCAACTGTTACTACCAACCATTTACGGGTCTAAGCAATATTATCGAATATTTTGCTATTTTAACTATTCAAGATTTTGAAAAAAACTTTAATGAAAAAGTCGTAGTTGAGGAGGCAAAACAAGGTTTACGAAGAGCTTATTCATCAAACCATTCTGAAGTGATCATTACGGTTGAGAATCTTAATCCTAAATTTAGAAAGATAAGAAATTTAGACGACAATTACCAGTTTTTTTTAACCAACTATTCGCATTTAGAAAATGAAAAAGTTTGTAATTGGTTCTTTGGCTTTTTATTCGAATTTGAAAAATTCTCTGTTCTTGACACTACTTTATTTATAGGTATACAGGAAAAAAAGCTATATGATCAAATTTATATTGAAAATTTTAATATACCGAATGCAACTACTACCTTGTATTCAGTAAGAGAGTTAGGCAGGTATGAAAAGATATGGAGAAGTGATCATCTATCTGCTTATGCAAAGACCTATCTGGAGAATATAAAAATTATTTATAAAGGATTGGCAGCGACAAATATAAGAGGAGTGTCATCGTCATATCAGTCAACACTAAATCAGATAGAATTATTCATGTTGACTCTTAGGGAGTCACCATTTTTAGCGTTTGAAGACGCCATTACGACTCGAAGAGGGAAGAAGTGGAAAAATGATTCTGTACAAGAGCATGCTACACGTTCCTTATTACAGTTTGTACAGCTTTTTGATAGTCACGATCTTATTATCAAAATGATAGATAAAATTGAGCTAACCCATTGCTCTGTTTTAGCCCAGCATTTTTTAAAAGCTTATGCAGAGAATACGATCGAAATTAGAAAAGCTCTGGGGGCTGATATAAAAGATAAAAATGAACGACATAAAATTCAATTACTTCTTTCGAGGCTAAGGTACCATCGTGAAATTTTCTTAAAAACTGCAATTAATAAAAAAGAAAATGATGTAATCCACCTAAATAAACTTATTGATATTCCACGTCACATGAATAGAGCCTCAAAAATACAACTCTATCTTGATCAGGCTATGAAAACTGATGTGGCCATTATTAGATGTATTTTTACATGCGACATAAATGAGCGTTCAGTTGGACAACCTGATTTATCTAAAATATTATCCAAAATGCTGCACGCTGGAAAAAGGCGTGCTCCACTTTCTCAGATTACAGCTTACCTAGGTTCTTGGAGTGGAGTGATGCATCGGGATAGTGCTTATGATCACTTCTCGGCCGATATAACTTTTATATTCAAAAAGCAGGCTATGCTCACCCATAGGGATTTATTTAAGGAAATTAAAAATGCATGGCAAGTAGCGGCTGAGAAAATTTTTGAAGGAATGGATAGTAGTGCTTCACTTATTCCACACGTTAAAGAGGAAATTGTGCTGCCATCTTTGGATCAATTTAAAAGTAAGTTAGTGCTTATTGAAACTATTAACTCTCATCTAAGAAAAGATTTTATTAAAGCTATCGTACCTCTTGTTGTCTATAAAGATTTATTAAATGATGATTTCTATAGATCGACAAGCAAATGGTTAATCCGAGGAGTAGGGCCAAAACCAAAGCGTAAAAAACCGAAAAAACCATCGAATAACCTACCTGGTAAAACCGCTCAGCTAACTGAGGACAGCCTAACTATGAATAGTTCAGCCAATCCGTGTTAATCAGCTGTGCGTATACGTCCTAGGCAATTTTATACAGACCTGCCAATTGATGTGTGTAACCCACCATACTTTAATTGGAGATCACCATGAATCCTTGTCCAAATACCCAGACTAATAGCTCTGTTGTGGCTGCTCAGTCGCTTCTGACACCACATTATCCTGCCAATCGTATTTTGCGGTTAAAGCAAGTCGTCGAGATGACTGGCTTGTCACGCTCAGCCATTTATGACCGACTTGATCCTAAGTCCAGACGCTATGATCCAAAGTTTCCCAAGCAGGTCAAACTGGGTACTTCTAGCCACTCTGCTGTGGGCTGGCGTGAAGCTGACATACTGCTCTGGATTCATCAGTGTTGTAGTGCTTCATAACGCTGGCATTTTATTGCTTTTTGGTTGCATTCATTCCGCTTAACTTAATTTCACTTAATCACTGCTTAAAGCGCTGATCAGAATAATGAAAAAGTCATTAAACACAATGATACCAATGGTTTGATACTCTCTCTCGCTAACAAGAACTTCCTACTTAATACTGCTTCCTCACGTGTGCCGTCATTACGGTTCTTATGTTATTAAGGAACTTAAGCAACTCATATACCGCACTCAACAGGGATGTGCGGTAGGGATCTTGTTTGCCTGAATTTTATCAATAAATGCGTCAACACCAATTCTGATCAATGCCTCAGCAGTCCTATTTTATGAGATTTACCATGAAACATTATTTCCCAGAACAAGCTGTCCCTTGCATTGCTGATTCAGCCTTTGATCGTATTTTAAGTTATCTGCACAGGATTGAGTACTTGGTGCATGACCTCAGGCTGATAAATTATTCTTTATTCGGTACGGCTAATGGTTTGAGTTCAAAAACAAATTATAAGCGTTATGAGCTTCAAGATGAATTTTTAGCGCTTATTCAACGTGTAGAGGAGCTCTGTGAGCTCTATCCCTCTGGATGTTTCCCAGTACCAATCTTAAGTTTTATGGCCAGTGTTAATCGCATGTATGAGGACTTTTATTTTAGTGATGAAGATTATTTAACGGATGAAATGCTTAACCGCTGCATTGAAGATATTCATCTAAACCTAAAAGACCCGCCAATTAGACGCAAGCTGTACGCTCTGGAAGAGCAGGTAAATGATCGGAATAATAGCAGTAAAAAATTAATCAATTCCTTGTTTGACCAGCATGGTCGTATATTAGCGTTAAGACTGGATTTTGGTTATCGTCTTGATAGGCAATATTCACTTCCATATGTTTGCATACATCGAGAACGACTAATTCGTCTGATCAGCACAAGAGGTCAAAAAATTGGTGATGCGTTGCTTGATTACATTTGGAAGTTAGAGTATGGCTTTGATAAGAGTTACCACTTACATATGCTTATCCTGCTCGATGGTAATCAGCTACAAGGTGACGTGGTACTGGCACAGCGCATCGGTGAGTGTTGGAATAATGATATTACTGGAGGTGATGGTATTTACTTTAATTGTAATGCCATCAAGGATAGATATAAAAAATTAGGGATTGGTAAAATCGAGTATGACGACATAGAAAAAAGACATCACTTAATTGAGGAATGTGCTAACTACTTGACCAAGCATGATTATTACATGCCTATAGTAAAAGTGATGGAAGCAGAGATCGTGAGGCGATACGGAGACCACCGCCTGTATAATGAGCTATTAGGTAAACGCGGTTTTGGTACCAGCAGAACAAAACAGGGTGAAGGTAAAAAACGGGGTAGAACGCGTTCTCGTTAACTCAGCAATGCAAGTACTGTCTAAAACGTGGATTCCAAAAAATTACAGGTACACATCATTTACATGAAGAATTCATTTCTTTATTGCCTGTTTTTCAATTTTAGGAGTTCACCCCATGGTTATGTATTGCCCTCACTGTCAATCCAGTAATTTCGTTGTTATTCAGCAGAACCAATCAAGCCATCAAGGTAACGATGATGGCGATGCATCAAGCCTGCTTAAAAGCATGGCAGGGCTTGCAACACTTGGTGTGACCATTGCCAAGCAAACCAGCTTTGCCAGTCCCTTAGCAGGTGGCCTTGCTGGTGTGGTGCTCGGTGGTTTGTTTGGTAGTAGCACGCCATCAAGATCCGCACCGCGTCATGTTACTTGCTTCACCTTGTTCTGTAAAAGCTGTGAGCATGTGTTTGAGATGCAGCGTCACTAATTGTGCAGCGCGAACGCGTAGTCTAGTTTGCGGATTAATCTACGGTTTGCTTTGATGTAGTAAATTTCGTTAGACCAGAGCAAGGCGGATATTCATTTATCCGCCTGTTCCTATCATTACGCTGTTAAGTGTTAGCCCTGTCTTTTATTTTTTAGCTCAATTAAAGAGCCCTGATTAAAACATGATCTGATTGCAATTTTTTATAGATATATATTACTTAAGTGAACAGTGAATTGTACTAACCGCAGTTGTTTTAAATCACTCAAACCCTTGTTATTTAATACGCTACTTCATATTGCAACAACCATAAGCCACCGCAGCAATGCAGTGGCTTTTTTATTTATGCGCTTTTTTTAAAGGACAACATCATGGCACATCAAATTGAAACAATGGTCTATGTGGGTGCAACCCCATGGCATGGGCTTGGTAACCAACTGACACAGCAACAGCCCATCGAAGTCTGGGCACAGCAGGCAGGCATGGATTGGCGTATCGAATCATCCAATGTCAGCTACATGGCACAGAATGAGCGTGGGCAAAGCATCATCATGCCTTACGATGAACAGCGTGTTTTATATCGCTCAGACACCCATGCACCACTATCAGTGGTCAGTCAGCGCTATCAGGAAGTTCAGCCTGCCGAGATTCTGGAATTCTATCGTGACTTAACCGAGCAATCAGGCTTTGCGCTTGAAACAGCAGGAGTATTAAAAGGCGGCAAGAAGTTCTGGGCATTGGCACGGACTGGACAGACTACGGCACTTAAAGGCAAGGACATCTCCAACGGCTATGTTCTGCTTGCTACTGCCTGTGATGGCACACTGGCAACCACAGCGCAGTTCACCGCCATTCGGGTCGTGTGCAACAACACGTTAGCGATTGCCTTGCGTGGTGCTTCTGCCAATGCAGGCGTGGTTAAAGTACCGCACAGCACCAAGTTTGATGCCGATAGCGTGAAACAGCAACTGGGTATTTCAGTGCGTGGCTGGGATGAGCACATGTATGAGATGAAGCAACTAACCCAGCGTAAGGTGAGCCAAAGTGAAGCAGCAGCTTACTTTGATGCGGTGTTTAACAACACGACGATAAACCCTGCTATTAACAACAGCTTGCAAGTCAGCCAAGCACAACAGGAGGACAATATCATCCAGTATTACCGTGATGTGGCAAGCCAAGCTAAATCAGCACCGCAGCAGACAACCAAAGGCAAAGCTGAAGCAACTATCCCCAACGGTAAAGCCATGACCAAGACCATGCAGATGTTTAATGGGCAAGGTCGTGGTGCTGGTTTGTCATCGGCTAAAGATACCGCCTATGGCTTGCTGTGTGCCATGACCGAGTTTGTCGATCATGAACGCCGTGCCATGAGTACCGACCACAGACTGGACTCTGCGTGGTTTGGTAATGGTGCGGCACTCAAGCAACGTAGTCTTGAGCAGGCATTGGCACTGGCTTAATTTCTAAGTATTAAACGAACCACTAGCAACAAGCAGCAAAAATTAAAAGACAGCATCCGACAGGCTTAACGGCTTGCCGTGATGTGGTTTTTTTATGCCCGTTATTCCATAACCTTCTTATTCCATAACCTTCTTATTCCATAATCATCAAAAGGAAATAATCATGAATCAACTTGAAAATGTTAAAGCCAAGATTCTGCCTCAGCCACTCACTAAATCCATTCAGCCCGCACCATCAAGTAAACCCGCACAGCCAACCCAGCTAGACCAGCCTACCAAATCAGCCAAACGTCTTGCCAACACCAAAGGCATGAATCGTCAGGACTGGTTGCAGGTACGCAAGCAAGGTATCGGTAGCAGTGATGCCGCAGCTGCTTGTGGCTTAAATCCCTACATGAGCATGCTGGAGCTGTGGATGATTAAAACAGGTCGTATGCAAAATGACTTGGATAAACAACAGGAACAGGGTTATTCACCCCTGTACTGGGGTAATCAACTAGAGCCACTAATCGCCGAGCACTATCAAGATAAAACTGGCAACAAGGTACGCCGTGTCAATGCAGTGCTACAGCATGGCGATGAAGAACTGCACTTTATGTTAGCTAATCTTGATTATGCGGTGATTGGTAGTAATGAAGTACAGATACTTGAGTGCAAGTCCGTCGGTCAATGGGGCATGAAGAACTGGCAACATGGCATTCCACTGTATGTGATCATTCAGGTACAGCATCAGCTGGCAGTGACGGGCAAACAGGCAGCGCATGTCTGTGTGCTGATGTGTGGGCATGAAAGCAAGCTGTTTAAAGTCGAGCGTAATGATTTAGTCATTAGCAGCATTATTGCCGCTGAGAAACTATTCTGGTGGCATGTGGAAAACGATATGCCACCAGCAGTCGATAGCAGTGAATCCGCTGCTAAGGCACTACAACAGCTGTACCCTGAGCACGACCCAGCTAACAGTATCGACTTTACTGAAGTGCCTGAAATAGACAAATTGTTCGATGAGCTGATGCAGCAAGATCATCAGGTCAAGCAGCACCAAACTGCTTATGACCAAACCAAGCACCAGATTCAGTCCCTGATGCGTGATGCAGACAAAGCCGTATTTAGTAAAGGCAGTGTCACATGGCGGCGCTCTAAGGACAGCACGATACTTGAACAAAAAGCACTGCTTAAAGATCAGCCTGAATTACTGGAAAAATACCCACAAGTGCGTGCTGGTAGCAGGCGCTTTAACGTGTATGCCAGTAATAGCTAGTTAGGCAAAGTCCACCTAGCAACTAAAGCTCATCCAATCAAACCCAACCGCATAAAGCCCAGAGCATTTCGCTCTGGGCTTTTTTATTTATTTTAAATCTATCAAGGACACCATCATGATTAAAGGTCTCGCCATCACACCACCATTATTAGGCCGTATCAGCATTGGCCGTGTGGTTGAAAAGAACGGTAAGCGTCTACCCGAAAAGGACGATCAATTCACCATTACCAGTCAGATCCAAAGTAAGGAAGGCTGGATTAAACACCCACTTGATGAGCAACTTAGAGCCGATGCACCCAATGGCAAACTACGCAGTATTCCAGTACGCATGATCTTCAATGCACCCGATCTAAACCTGCGTGCTGAGTACACCATGTTTGACCGACAAACAGGACGACCCATTTGTACGGGCAATGGCGACACTTGTCAGCGTTTAACTGATAACGGTATTAAACAGCATCCATGCCCATCACCTGATCTATGCTCACTTGCAAAAGGTGGTCAATGCAAACCCTATGGTCGCTTAACCGTAAATCTGGATGAGTCGGATGAACTCGGCACGTTTATGTTTAGAACCACGGGCTATAACAGCATCAGAACCCTAGCTGCGAGGCTGTCTTACTACCATGCGGCATCAGGTGATCTATTGTCGTGTTTACCACTGCAATTAACATTGCGCGGTAAATCGACCACGCAAAGCTATCGTCAACCTGTGTATTACGTGGATTTAACCTTACGTGACAATATGAGTTTAAACGATGCTATTGCCATGGCACGTGAAATTGACGAACGCAGTAAAGCAGCAGGCTTTTATCAAGAGGCGCTGGACTTTGTGGCACGGCAAGGTTTTGCCAATGCGCAGTTTGAAATCAATAGTGATGAGGGTCTGGAAGTGGTGGATGAGTTTTATCAAACTGATTCAGATCGCATGCCTGATGACGTGGCGGATCAGCAGGGCAGAGCAGCCAATTTAGTCTCACCTGATTTATCCATGCAGCAAGCTTTACGGCAAACGGTACAGAAGGTGAATTAGCACTTAAACCTCAATTGATAATTATTGGTTGGGTATTAAAAAGAATGGTATCCCCACCATTCTTTTTTTTGCTTGATATATGGTGAACAGCCCTCAAGCATTGTTTTTTAATTGACGCTTTACCTTCATCAAAAGCATCAATAATTTTACACTGTGATCCATTACAAGCCAGAGAGTAGCTTACAGAAGCTCTGTTGCCTATCCTTACGTTTATGCGACCATTTTTGGATTTTTGGCTGTCGAAAAAGTTAGCTTTTGTCGATAGCCAGAATCTTGTGATCGCCACATGACATCGTGATCTAAGCATTCTTCATCGGTAGACATTTGTTCAAAGACTCGTGGTAACGAAAGAGAACTACAAAAAATAAAAGAGAGTGATGATTTTTACCTTTTGAGAGTGTGGGTTTGTTAATTCCCGATAATTATTTCATATAGCGCTTGATAATAGCCAACACATCTTCAAGTTCCTGCTGCGTTTCGTTATTCCCTAAATGTGCCCTAATGTGCTGTTCTAGTACTTCATTCATTAAGCCATTGACGGCACCCTGAATTGCGGCGATCTGCTGTAAGACCTGAATACACTCAACATCGTCACCTAATAGTGATTCTTCCAAAGCATTGGCTTGGCCCTTAAACCGACGAATACGGTTAATCAACTTATTTTTATCAGCGTGTAAATGACTCATCGTATAATTTCCTAAAATAAAATATACTGAGGGGGGGTATATTTTTAATATGAAGAGAGGTGGAATATTATGGCTGATTCAAGGGTACATCACCATCAGTTTGACACAGGCAATCCGCTAGCACAACGTAATGTCCTTATTGCTGTGATTATCACGGCGGTCATGATGGTTGTTGAGATTGCTGGGGGTGTAATTCTTAACTCAATGGCTTTACTGGCAGACGGTTGGCATATGAGTTCACATGCACTAGCACTAGGGTTAGCTTACGGTGCCTATGCGGCGGCGAGGCATTTTGCCCACGATAAACGTTTTTGTTTTGGAACTTGGAAAATAGAAATTTTAGGTGGCTTTACCAGTGCCATTCTTTTATTGGTTGTGGCAGGAGCAATGCTATTTTATTCAGTAGAGCGGTTATTTAATCCGCTAGTCATTTATTACGATATTGCTATTTTTATTGCAGTGGTTGGATTAATCGTTAATTTGATATGTGCTTGGTTGCTCAAAGACAATCACTCCCATGACGAGCATGGACATCATCATGACCACCACCACGAGCATAGCCACGGTCACGACCATCATCATGACTTAAACCAAAAGGCAGCTTACTTGCATGTGCTGGCTGATGCAGCCACGTCGGTATTAGCAATTATTGCATTATTGGCAGGTAAGTTTTTTCAACTAAACTGGCTAGATCCAGTGCTCGGTATTGTGGGTTCGGTACTTGTTGCTGTGTGGGCGTATGGCTTAATTAAAAGTACCGCTAAAATATTGCTGGATGCTGAAATGGATGAGCCAGTGGTTGATGAAGTACGTGAAGTAATTGCTGATATATCGCCAGCTATTGAAATCACGGATCTGCATGTGTGGAAAGTGGGTAAGGGTAAATACGCGTGTGTTTTATCACTGCTGTCTCCTATTACCGTTAGTGCAGATGAAGTGCGCCATCAGCTCAGTATTCATGAGGAACTGGTACATATCAGTGTTGAAATTAATTCTATTACTTATTGCACATCATTTGATGCACCATCATTTTGATTTATATTGAGCGCATCATTGGTGAGTAGCCGCAGTTTTAATCCTTTAAAACTGGCAATCTTGCGCTGGATTCTGGAAGTATCATTTATTGGCAATTGTTAAGTTAGCTAAGGGTTGTTGCTTTAACTGCTTTTATAACCTAAGCAACAACCCTTAACTTAAATTTAACGAAGAACTAAAACATTAATTCTAGACCAACACCATACAGCCAATTTTTTTCTGACGTTGTTATCGGTGCTATTGTAGGTTGTAGAGCAGATTGTAGTGAAGGCGCTTTGTGGCCTTTTTCGTATTTATAGGCCACATCAATAAACGGTCTAATTTTTTTGGTAATCTCGTAACGGGTTTTGATTCCAGCTCTTAGCTCAGACAAACCAGTTTTTAATGCATAGTTAACGTCATCGTTAAATACCATGTCCGCTTCAATATATGGCTGAGTAATTAGTTTTTGAGTGAGCAACAAGTCGCGCTCTAATTCTAAGCTCGCGCCCCAGAAATTATTTTCACCCGCATAAAGGTAAGCCTGTGTTTCAAAGAAGTATGGCGCAAGTCCCAGTACTCCGATAACAGCATCAATGCGACCACTATCTGGATTACCCTTATCGTCGCTATATCGAACGCCTACCTGAGCATCCCAAAATGGCGCAACATTACGGCTATAAAGTGCCGAGATATCATATTTAGAATCTTCGCTTTCTGCTTTACTTAAATTGGCTTCGACAAATAGACGGTTTTCATCGGTTCCAATTAAGGTCTCAAACTTTGACTCTAAATCACCTTGACCGTTTTCATCAATAAGCCATGCATTCTCAAGTTTGGTGGTTTGGTAAATTTGCCCGCCATGTTCTTTTTTGTGTTGGTCATCGCTTTGATCCGTTACTGTCATCTGAGGTTGGCTTGAATGATTCATATGGCTATTTGAGCTTGCAGATAAATCGGTGCTTGCCGCAATAACACTGGTCGCAGAACTTAGTGTGAATAAACCAACTGTTATCAGTAAAAACTCTTTAAATGAAAGCATATTTACACTCATTTTTTTATTAATGATGTGCATGTGGATTTACTCCTTGAATAACTGGCACTGGGGTTGGCAGAGCTTTGGTACTATCCGCTGCGTGCTCAGGATTCACTTTAGCCACAATTAACTTATTCATCATTCCAGCGCTCATGTGATACAGCAAATGGCAGTGAATTGCCCACTCCCCCAATTCATCAGCAGTTAATAACGCGGTTACTGTTTTTCCTGGGGCAACAATTAAAGTGTGTTTGTTGGGCATATTGCTTGGATCTTGACCATTCTCAAGCTGCACAAACATGCCATGTAAATGCATTGGGTGCGCCATCATGCTGTCATTCACAAACTTTAATCGGACACGCTCGCCATATTTTACTTCTATAGGCTGTGCTTCGTTAAACTTCTTATTGTTCATTGTCCAAATATAACGCTCCATATTACCGTCCAATCGAATTTCGATTTCTCGTGTTGGCGCGCGTGTATCCGATTGCGGCGTTAAGGATTGAAGATCGCTATATTGCAATGCTTTATTGCCTTCAGGTGTTGAAGCATTTGCCCAACCAAACACTGTATTACTGCCCTTGGATGTTGAGGTTTTATCACCTGTATCCATTGCGGACATATCGTGGGTCATACCAGCCATGGAATGACCTTGAGGATTATTCATCATTGACGCCATGTCATGATCCATACTTTTCATTCCAGACATGTCATGATTCATTCCCATATCTTCCATGGTTAATAAAGCACGTGGTCTGGATTTTGGCATTTCAATTTGTTTTACAGCTGAGGTGTTTTCATCATGCAATGTACCAATTGAAAAACCACTTCGATCAATTGATTCTGCTAGGATCTGATAATTTGCTTGTTTCGGTTCAACAATAACGTCATAGGTCTCAGCCGTACCAATACGGAACTCATCGACTGGCACTGCTTTAACGGGTTGACCATCAGCACTGACCACGGTCATTTTTAAGTTTGGAATTCGCACATCAAAAAAAGACATGGCGGAGGCATTAATAAAGCGTAAGCGAACTTTTTCACCTGCTTTAAAGTTACCCGTCCAGTTTTGCATTGGTGTTTTGCCATTCATCAGAAAGGTATAGCCTGACACATCAGACATATCTGTTTTGAGCATTCTCATTTGATTCCACATGGCGCGGTCTTTCCATGTGGCTTTTAAGCCAGTACTTTTTATTTGCTTTGCTACATCAAATACAGTTTCGCGACTATTTTGATAATAGTCCGAATCTTTTTTAACATTTTTCATAATTTCATCACTTGTTGAATTATGAAAATCAGAAAGCAAAACAACATAATCTCTATCTGTTTTTTCAGATGATGTTAAAGGGATTTTATTTTTCGGATAAATAACCAATGGGCCATATAAACCATCTTGCTCTTGGCCTTTACTATGCGAGTGATACCAGTAAGTTCCGTTCTGACGGATTTTGAAGCGATACTCATAGCTTTGGTTTGGCTTAATACCTTTAAACTGGTTGAAGCCTGGCACACCATCCATTATTCCTGGCAGTAGCAAACCATGCCAATGCAGTGCAGAGTCCTGATTTTTAAGTTTGTTATACACTCGAATTACGGCGTCGTCACCTTCTTCAAACTCAAGCAGCGGCGCTACAAATTTACCGTTTACCGTAATGCGCTTTACTGGCTTACCAGTGACGTTCACTACCTGCTCAGCAATGATTAGGTCATAATGTTTGACAGCAGCTAGAGCATTGGTAGACGCTAAAAAGCCAGTAGCGGTTGCGATGACAAGTGCCAAGCCAAATGGCAAAGTAGGGCTAAATTTTATTGACATGTATGATTCCTAAATAATCATTTTCTAAATAAAAATTGCTGCTGACTCTGCCAGAAGTGCGTAATGGCTATGGTGTTTATTCATTCGGCAGTGATTCAAATCGGGCATAGCGTTTAATTTATTAATTATATGACACGTTACTCAACATTAAGGTGACGTGAAAATGACATTTCTGTCATTTTCAGCATGTTTACGTGATCTGGTCTTACTATAGGCTGTAGCAAGAGTAGGAATAAAGAATGAAAATCTTATTGGTAGAAGATGAGCAAAAAACAGGTGACTATCTTAAAAAAGGGCTATTTGAGGCAGGCTATATCACCGACTGGGTGACAGACGGCGAAACAGGCAGACATTATGCATTATCAGAACAATATGATTTAGTGATATTGGATGTGATGCTGCCTAAGCTTGATGGCTGGCATGTTATTGATGATATTCGCCAAAGTGGTAAAACGATGCCCATTTTATTTTTAACCGCGCGTGATCAAATTGATGATCGGGTTAAGGGTTTTGATTTAGGTGCAGATGATTACTTGGTCAAGCCATTTGCTTTCTCAGAGCTATTAGCACGGATTAAAAATTTACTCAGGCGAGGACAGCAACGAGATGATAATGCTTTTATTACTATTGCTGACCTTGAACTTGATTTGCGAAAACGTCGAGTGACCAGAGCAGGCCAGCGCATTGATTTAACCGCCAAAGAATTTGCACTGATAGAATTATTTATGCGGCGGCGTGGCGAGGTTCTACCGCGTGCATTGATTGCCTCACAAGTATGGGATATGAATTTTGACAGTGATACCAATGTGGTTGAAGTAGCGATTAAACGCTTAAGAAGTAAAGTTGACGCTAACTTTCCAACCAAGCTGATTCAAAATATTCGCGGTATGGGCTATGTGCTAGAAGTAAATGATGAAGAAAAGTAATTTATTAAATTCGATTAGCTTTCGTATCACGTTCGTTTTTTCGCTCGCCACAATAATTATATTAATCGTAATGGGTCTGGTTATCCACCAACTGGTAACGCACCACTTCGACATGCAAGATCGAGAGCAGTTGCAGGGTAAAGCCCAACTGATTCAAAACTTGCTTCAACAAAACCCTAATAATACGCCAAAGCTCAATTTATTTTTAAAAGATGCACTAGTTGGCCATCATGATTTAATTGTTCAGGTGGAGCGGCCACTGGGCAACATTATATTTAGTACCTCACCTGCTATGATTGATGCAAATAGCTTAATTGATTCGTCAACAAAGTCATTAAACACGCCACTAAGAAGATCAGAAAAACCAGCTTGGCTTAAATGGCATAACCAAAATAAGACCTATAGGCTGCTTGTATTTAATCCATCGCAGTCAACCTTAAATCAGTCAATCATAAGCCAGCCAACGCCAAGCCAATCTGTTCAAGTCACAGTGGGAATTGATACTGCTGCGCATTCAAATTTTCTAAATGACTTTCGCTGGCAACTTTTTTACATTGGCCTAATAGGAACAATATGTTTAATGCTTCTGGGCTGGTTTGCAGCGTGGAAAGGCTTACAACCTATACAAAAAATGGCGCAGGTGACAGAAGGAATTTCTGCGCAATATCTGTCGCATCGGCTAGAGATCGATAACATTCCAACAGAGCTTCAATCACTGGCGGTTGCCTTTAATGCAATGCTTGATCGATTAGAGTTAGCACTAGAGCGGCTGTCCGATTTTTCGTCGGATCTGGCACATGAAATTAGAACACCGATTAATAACTTGATGACACAGACGCAGGTTTGTCTATCACGTAGCAGAGATAGTAGCGACTATCAAGAAGTACTATTTTCAAATTTAGAGGAGTTTGAGCGTCTCTCAAGAACCGTATCAGACATGTTGTTTTTGGCCAAAACGGATCATGGGATTCATGCATTTAATTTTAAGAAAATTGATCTGGCAGAAGAGGTTGAAGCACTATTTGATTTTTATGATGCGCTGGCTGCTGAAAAAGGGATTAGCTTAAAACAGTCTGGCGCCGCGACGATAATGGCAGATCCAGCCATGTTACGCCGTGCGTTAAACAACCTGTTATCCAATGCAATTAAATATGGCCATAAAGATTCTGTGGTCAACATTGAGCTTAAGCATAGCGGTAGTACAACTGTTTTTTCAATTAAAAATAGGGCGGAATCATTATCACCCGAACAGCTATCGCGCTTATTTGACCGTTTTTATAGAACCGACCTGTCTAGGCAAAGAATTGAAGAGGGCACAGGTTTAGGCCTTGCGATTACTAAGTCTATTCTTGAGTTGCATGACGCGACCATTGATGCCAAGTTTGAAAACGGCTGGATTACTTTTACAGTCGTTTTTGGAAGTAGTGATTTTTGAAAGTAAGCTGGTTTTGGCTCATTGCTTAACCGCTATCACAACACTATTTTAAAGGTAAAATTTTTGATTGCGGTATTGAGTAAAGAATGGAGTCTTGTTGCTACTACTCAAGCTATCGTCTTGCGCACCATGATAGTGGTCATGGCTCTTGTGACTATCTTGACTTTCAGATTTGTCCTGCTGCGCTGGAGTGGCTGAGCCATGATCAGATACGACTTGCATTTCATCATCTGACATTGTCTGCAGTTTTTGTACGTGAGATTTGTCTTCTGCCCAAGCAAAGCTATGCAGGGCTGTAAGTAAAATGAGTCCTTTAATAATTTCATTCATGAACCGCTCCTTGTTATTCAATACCAATGACAGTAGTAATATAGCCAGTAGTCAGTAGCACAGATAACCCAAGTGACATCTCAAACAGAATTGCATAGCTTAGCTGCTTGGCATATTTAGGCTGCTGTAGACATGGTGTGAAGTACCATTTATTAAATGCAGCTAATAACAAAATAGCTGCCACCAGACCTAGCTTAAGCATAAAACCTTGACCGTATGGTGTCGAAATCAAGGTGTCAAAATCTTTTATCAGTAGATATGCCACAGTCAAACCGCAAACAACCAATACCCCAACAATAACGACAGCCAGTTGCCCAAATAAGTGCATACTGTTTTTTAACGGCAGGCCTTCTACTGTACGACTTAGTCGCCATAGTGGAAACAATGATCCTATCCAAAGCGACATGGCGATGACATGTAAACTCAGTAGCAGCTGCGCAATAAAAGACTGATTGGTGACATGTCCCATCTGGGAGAAACTATAAACGATGAGCAGTAATGCAATAGCAATGATTGTCCTTAGTAAATAAGACAATTTATTAGATTTACTCTCGTTTTTAAATTGATGATGTTCAGCTTGATAGTGCTGAAGTCGAGCATATTTAACCATCAATAGAATTGCAATCAGGCCAAAACTTAGCGTTCTCAGAATCTGAACAGTGCCAACAGGCGTCCCTAGTAAAATATTTAAAAAGGTAGGGTCAAACAAGCCAAGCCAACCTGTGTTGGCAAAACTACCGACTTGTATCAAAAACCCAGCAACACTTGAAAGAGCGCCTAAATAAGCGCCAATTATCATGTATCGAATGATTGGTTTATTTAAGTGGTAATACTTAGATAATAAAAAATATGAAAATGCACCACCTATGCTGATGGCTGTTGCCAGATAAAGCATGACTTTAGTAATCCAGCCAGCCCATAACCAATACTCACCCAACATGATTGCTTACCTACAATAACGACTCGCCTAAAATTACCATTCACTTAGCATGGCAGTTTGAAGGCCATGCCTGTTGTTCACGTTTAACTTTCTGATGTGCATTAAGTTGTTCGCAAGATGAGGTTGCAAAATGCCATCAAGTAAATGATCAGTGGTTACTATGATCGTGAGCCATGTTAGGCATAGACTTAGATACAGGAGTGTTGGGTAACTGCTTTAAGCTAAAATTGTATCTGCCACTCATGTTGTGTCCGTCTTTACCCATGCTTGTCCAGACGACGGTATAGGTAGAGTCAGCCAATTGGGGAATAGCAATTTCATGGGTGTTTTTAAGACCCGAGGTTACTTTGTAATTTAGTTCAATATTGTTTTGTTTGGCATCGACCAGCTTAATACCCATCAACATTACGGGTTCACCAAAACTAACGACTAACTTATTGGGCTGAGCAGTAACCGTTGAGTCGACTGCGGGTATAGCACTTTGTAGGCTGGTGTGGGCAAATGCACTCGTAGTTGAGACGACAAGCGCTGAAGTCACTACAATCTGGCACATTGCGTTAAAAAAATGTTGATTAATTTTCATGATGAAGCCCTTATATTTAGAAATATGATGAAAGCAAATGATGTGAAAACACTCACGACTTTATAGCCGATGCCTGAGAAAACTGAGGCCTTATAAAATTAATATAGTTTGCTTGCTATGACCATCATGCCATTAGCTACTCAACAGGAAGATGACCTGAAAATTACATTTTTGTTATTTTAGTAGAATAAAAATATCTTAGGGTTATGATCGAACTGATGCTTAACAAGCAGTTATACGGTTCAGTGTGAATAACTTATTAAATATTTGCCATTTTTTTGAGCCTTGTTAGAAGCTTACTTATTCTATTTTTAGACCAAGCGGAGATAAAATATGAATGATTTTAACCATAATACTAATCAAAACCACATGAATCCTTATGTAAAATTTACATTGATGATTGTCACCTCTACAGTGGTGATGTTTATTATGATGTACTTCAACACGTATCAGCTAGATCACGTGTACTTCAGTGAGACGAGAGCCTATATGGCTCTATACATGGGCGCTGGCATGTCAGTGGTGATGCTGGCATTTATGACCAACATGTATAAAAAAACCAAGCTGAATTTGATGATATATGGCTTAAGTGTGTTGTTATTTGCAGTGGGCATTTGGGGCGTCAGGTCACAATCAACGGTTGATCAAGTTGACTGGATGCAAGCCATGATTCCACATCATTCAATTGCTATTTTGACCAGTTCTAGAGCAGATATTAAAGACCCACGAGTTAGAAAATTAGCTGATGACATTATCGAAACACAAAAGCGCGAAATCGGTGAGATGCAGCAGCTTATAGATGAGTTGAAATAGTTTATTTAACTACAAGCTACGATTTATCTGGGCACCGCTTATGAATCATGGTTCGTTGTCAATGTTGTGGCGCGCTTGCACTAGGGGTTATGAACTAACGACTAGTCAACTGATATAGGGATAGATAATCTTTTAACAAACCAGTCATGGGTAGCTAGCCTGTGATTTGTTATAATATAACATAACAATAATAATTTAGGTTGATATTTTTTATAGCTTTAAGGCATGCAGTTATCTATGCTGTGTAAGTGCAGTGGTTAAGCATTGCATTTATAAAATCAGATTTAACCAAGATTATAATTTTAAAAAATTGACTGAATTAGATGCCCCCTATTTTGTCCCTCATTTGAATTCTTTTGTTGCTAAGTAATTGATTATTATAGGATGGTGTACTATGGCTGCTAAGTTTTTATTCATAGCATTAAGGTCTAAGCATTTGAAGACCTGCTTTGATTAAAAACGTTGCTGCATCCAAACACCTGTCCTTTGTGATGGGTGTTTTTTATTAAGGTGTGATGAAATGCCAACACACCCTCCTTTTAAATTTTGATTTATCTTTTTATAACATAGTATTATTTGTTTTAATCTTATACTGTAAGCCTATACAATGTATGGTTCACTATTTATATAATTAAGCTGCTTGAGTAACCCATACTCAACAAGGCATAAGGCAGTGGGGAGTAAACAATGTTGAAAAATAATTTGATTTTGGTGGTTGCATCAACATTGTTGCTAGGCGGTATCGCTCAGGCAGCAATTTATAAATCTACCGATGCTCAAGGCAATGTGGTTTATAGTGATTCACCGACCAAAAATGCCAAAGCCATTGAATTACCACCGCTTGCCATTGTACCCAGCTTGTCCGCTGAACAAATTGCACAAGCCAACGCCATGAAAGCAAAAACAGCCGCGGTACAAAATTATCAGCTCAGCTTTGCGCAGCCAGCAAATGACCAAACAGTACGCAAGCCAGATAGTATTACTGTGCAGCTAAATGTGACGCCAGCCCTTGCTAACGGCGATCATGTGACTATTTTGCTAGACGGCACAGTCGTGGCTAACGGTAGTGCTGCTACTATTTCTACGGAAAGTCTAGACCGCGGCGCGCATAGTATTACTGCACGCATCATGGATACCAAAGGCAAAGTGCTTAAAGAAGCCAGCACCACAGTGACGGTACATCAAATTACGCAAAATAGCCCAGCAAATCAGGCCAATAAACCTAAACCTGCTGCACGCTAGTTTTATTTTAGGAATATCATAGATTGGTATGATGTCTGCTTTTTTGCCTACGCATTTAACTCGCTGGTATAGTCCTAAGCAGCCATTGCTGTCTTTACCCATATCATTGCGCCACTGGCTTTTGGCATCAGGTTCACTGACTCGGCAACTCACTATTTTGGCCAATGGGCAGTTTCATGTAGAGCCATTACAGCAAGGTTTTTCTTCTATTTATTTACATGAAAGCCAGTTATTAGATACGGGCCTTGATGAACAGGCGTGGGTGCGTGAAGTATATTTATTTGGTTGTGATCAACAGCCCTGGGTAAAAGCGCGCAGTATATTTCCGCTAAAAACCTTAAAAGGCGAGGGGTTGCGCTTACGCTACCTGAAAAATAAAGCCTTGGGATCATTGTTGTTTTATCGTGGACAGCCTGAATGCACCCGCCAGATTGCTTGTCTTCCAGAAGGTTGGTCAAGACGTAGTTTATATCACTGGCATAACCAGCCGCTCATTGTGCAAGAAACTTTTTTGCCTGCTTTTGAGAAGTTTATCCAAGCCAAAAAGGACGCTTAAGATACTGCTATGCAACCGACCGCTCAACCTTTAACTGTGGCACAACGTCTTAAAGCCTATGTTCAGCTCACGCGCTTTGATAAACCCATTGGCACAGAGTTGCTATTATGGCCAACGTTTTGGGCAGTGTGGCTGGCGGCAAGTGGGCAGCCTGATTTTAAAGTGGTTTTAATCATGTTTTTGGGCGTGTTGTTTATGCGTGCAGCAGGTTGTGCCATTAATGATTTTGCGGATCGTAAAATTGATGGTCTGGTTGAGCGTACCAGAAACCGTCCTTTAGCCAGCGGTATTATTTCCAGTAAAGAAGCACTGATGATTTTTGCTATTCTGGTATTAGTCAGTGCTTCCTTATTGTTTTTTTTACCTATTCAGGCTTTTTACTGGTCATTTGGTGCATTGGGGCTGGCCACGTTATATCCATTTACCAAGCGTTTTACTTATATGCCGCAGTTTGTATTGGGTGCTGCTTTTTCCTGGGCTATTCCCATGGCTTATGTGGCACAAGGCAAAATGCCAGATTTATCTTGCTGGTTACTCTATGCAGCAAACCTAAGCTGGACAGTAGCTTACGATACCCAATATGCCATGACAGATCGCCCTGATGATTTAAAAATTGGCGTCAAGTCCACAGCTATTTTATTTGGCAAATATGACCTTGCCATTATCTTTATGCTGCAAGTGTTAAGCCTCATTTTACTAGGCTGGGCATTTTATCTAAACAATATTTTGCCAGTTGGTGCGTTTGGTTTAGTCATTGCATTTGGCTTATTTATATACCAGCTTTATAAAACCCTTGATCGTCAGCCGATCAATACTTTTTGGGCATTTCGTCATAATCGCTGGGTAGGTTTAGTGATATGGTTAGCGATTATTATGGCTTATTTTGTTAGTAATCTATAGGCCAATAATTTACGCTTTATCTGCATAATTTACTTGTTGTCTACGTTAGCAACACTTGGCTATATGTTTTATACACAGAGCATCGCAACATTTCTTCGCTCAATTGTTATAGTTGAATTATTCAACAAATCTACCAATTACGGAGATAATGCATGACTTCTTCAAACAGCAACAATAATACTGATCCACAAAGTCGTACTAATCCAAATGCTGATGCAAATCATGCGCCTGCCAAGCAAGATTATACTGCCGATGCAGTATTTAATAACGATAAAGTGAGTTCTCAACAAGTAGAAGGTTTAACCGATACCGATGCGCTCAGTGAGCAATTAGATAAAAATCCTGAAAATGCACTCAATGAGCAAGGTTCAGAAAAACAAGCCCAAGCGCAATTGAACGATGGCAGTGCAGGGAATCAAAATATTCGCAATGCGGTAGAGCATTTAAACGAAGATCAGTTAGAAGATAACCTACTTCATCAAGATAAAGGTTCAAATCACGAAAAAGCGAAAACCACAAATAATTCAGCTCCATTTTCTCCAGATTAGATGAATTAATTATTTAAATATTAGAAAAATTAAAAGTTTAACCCCACACCATAAATCCCCCAAAATTTATGGTGTTTTTTTATTTTAATTCAATAAATGTTTATTTTCTCCTTATTGTACTTTAGTAGTATAAAAAGTGTTTTTTTGTTCATGTTGCTTACATTAATATGTACTTTAAATTAATCTCAGATGAGGTAGTAAAAAGAAACGGCTACTTATATTAAATACATTTAAGGATGAATAGTTATGAAAGCACCTTAGTTTACACGGCATTTACTTGCTGCTGCTATTTTCACCAGCGTATTAGGCTTAAGCGCCTGTGGCAGTAACTCTTCTGATGATTATGTCTACCCATCTGACAATACTTATTTAAACCAAACCCCGTATACCAAGAATACTGGTAAGTTTAAAATTGATAATGCCAAGAGCATTGAGGTAATGAGCTATAATATGCCTGGTGTAGCAGGTAAAACAGTAAAAGCCACTGCCATGGTAATGACTCCTAAAACCACAATGCCTAAAGATGGCTGGCGTGTGGTGGTATGGGCACATGGTACAGTAGGCGTGGGTGATGGTTGTGCGCCAAGCAATAATGAATTTACCAATGATCGTTTTTCAGCAATGGCTGATCAATTGCTGGCCGACGGTTATATGATTGTGGCACCTGATTATGAGGGCTTAGGCACACCTGGCATTCATCCTTATTTAAATCTGGGTAGTGAAGCCAACTCTGCCATCTATGCCGTGAAAGCAGTGAAAGAGCATTATAAAAATAATATTCAAGATGACTGGATGTCAGTTGGGCAGTCACAAGGCGGCCATGCGGTATTGGGTATTGCAGAATATGCAGCCAATGATCCTACCTATAAAGGCACAGTGGCTGGCGCACCAGCGTCTAGCTTGGGCAAAATTATTATGGAAATTGCACCACAAGCCCTTGCCCGAGCCCTTCAGGGAGAAGCATTAGGTATGTTGCCAGTTGGTACGGCAAGAGAGGCTTATGCTGAATTATTGGCTTATGCAGCATACACAGGAGTGGGCATTAAAGCCTATGAGCCAAGTTTTGATTATAAAAAATTGTTTTCTGATCGGGCAGCCAAGATTGCCGTAAATGCAGAGGGTACGACAGGTGATAATGGTATTTGCTTAGCCGATTTGCATGATCAATATGCTAAGGATATTCAGAAATATATAGATGAAAATTCAGGCAAAACAGTTCTGGATTATCCAGGCTTGGATCAGGAAGAGTTTGCCACAAACGAAACCTTAAAAGAGTTCCTCAAAAATACACAACCTGCCACTAAAAAGCTCAATACACCAACATTGATTATTCAAGGACAGGCGGATATGGCTGTACCATATCAGGTGACTGATGCATTACAACAGGGTCTCAAAGCCAAGGGAACAGATGTCACCTTTGAGTTGGTTGAAGGAGCATCACATACTGCTGCTATCGTTGAAAAACGTCCTGAACTGGTAGCCTTTATTAAGAAACACATGCCTGCTCAGTAGTACTAATTAGTAGGTCTAATGAATGTTTGATGCTGCATGTTTGCGTTTAGCAGGCGTGCAGCGGTTTCAATTTATAATGAAGAAATATCAGTCTATTAAAATAACCACTTCATGTTACACTAGCACACGTTTTATTTGCCTACGCTTTTTTAGTCAATTATTTAGGTAGTCCCTCATGTTTGCCAACATTTCCATTGCTGAGTTTGATCCAGAATTGGCGCAAGCCATTAGTGCTGAAGATCAACGCCAAGAAAACCATATTGAATTAATTGCTTCTGAAAACTACTGCTCACCAGCAGTCATGGAAGCGCAAGGATCCAAGCTCACCAATAAATATGCAGAAGGCTATCCAGGAAAACGCTACTACGGCGGTTGTGAGCATGTTGATATCATTGAGCAATTGGCCATTGACCGTGCTAAGCAATTATTTGGTGCAGATTATGCCAACGTACAGCCACATGCAGGTTCGCAAGCCAACGGTGCCGTATTTTTGGCATTGCTAGAAGCAGGCGATACTATTTTAGGGATGAGCCTGGCGCATGGTGGTCATTTAACCCACGGTGCAAAAGTCAGCTTCTCTGGTAAAAACTATAATGCTGTTCAATATGGAATAAATGTTGAAACTGGCGAAATTGACTATGCGGAAGTTGAGCGTTTGGCACTTGAGCATAAGCCTAAAATGATTATTGCTGGCTTCTCGGCCTATAGCCAGATCATCGATTGGCAAAAATTCCGTGATATCGCTGATAAAGTGGGTGCGTATTTCATGGTTGATATGGCGCACGTGGCAGGTTTAGTGGCTGCTGGTGTGTATCCAAACCCAGTAAGCATTGCTGACGTGACCACTACTACCACGCATAAAACCTTACGCGGTCCACGCTCTGGCTTAATTTTAGCCCGTGCCAATGAGGAAATTGAGAAAAAACTGCAATCGGCTGTTTTCCCAGGTAATCAGGGCGGTCCTTTAATGCATGCGATTGCTGCTAAAGCAATTTGCTTTAAAGAAGCCATGAGTGATGAGTTTAAAACTTACCAGAAGCAAGTGGTTAAAAACGCCCAGACAATGGCCAAAGTATTCATGGATCGTGGTTATGATGTGGTATCCAACGGTACAGAAAACCATTTGTTCTTGTTATCTTTAATCAAACAGGATATTACTGGTAAAGAAGCTGATGCATGGCTAGGTCAGGCTCATATTACAGTAAATAAAAATGCAGTACCGAATGACCCACGCTCACCATTTGTGACTTCTGGTATTCGTATTGGTACGCCAGCAGTGACTACCCGTGGCTTTGGTGAAAGCGAAGTGAGCGCGCTGGCTGGCTGGATTGCTGACATTTTAGACAGTAAAGGCGACGAAGCAGTGATTGGCGAGGTATGCCAGAAAGTGGCAGCCGTTTGTGCCAAGTTTCCAGTATATGCTGGATAAATAAACCTTGAGACCTTAAACGCTCCCTCAAGGGGGCGTTTTTTTTAGTATGAAAATAGATAATGAGACAGGAATGTAACCATGACTAAACCAACCATCACGTTGTCCAGCCAGGATTTGGCACGGCTAGAAAGCCTACTGGATAACCAGTCCAGTAGTAATCCAGTAATTGTTCAGCTAGAAGACGAGCTGGCACGCGCCAATATTGTGGCGCCTAATGAAGTTCCTGCCAATGTGGTGAGCATGAATTCATTAGTACAATTTAAAGTGCTACCTGGCACTGAAACGTTTGAAAAGAAACTGGTCTATCCGCATGATTTGGCACAGCATGAAGGCGCTGTTTCAGTATTGACTCCAATTGGTAGCGCGCTATTGGGGATGGAAGAAGGTCGCACCATTGACTGGCCACAACCTAATGGTCAAATGATGCAAGTGATGATTGAAAAGGTACTATATCAGCCAGAGCGTGAAGGCGAATACAATTAACGCTTGTTTCATCCTGATCTAATATCACTGTAGACCCGCATCTTAAAGTAGAAGAACCACTTCAGGGTGCGGCTTAATATCCATAACGAATAATCTCAGGCTGTATCACAGCATCTTTACTAACCGTTAATCGCAAAAAACTTGACAGTTTAATAAAAATATTAGTTCCCCTTGAAAATACAAAAACACATCGCATCATAGAAGCATGATGCGTTAATAATGTTGGTGATAAGCCAGCAACGGAGGAATAAAATAATGCGTTTTGAAAAATTTACCGACCGCCTTCAGCAAGCACTTTCCAATGCCCAGTCATTAGCAGCAGGCCGTGATCATACAGGTATTGAGTCTTTTCATATTCTGGCAACCTTGCTACAGGAGCCATCGAATAGCAGCTTATTGCAACAGGCAGGGGCAAATATGGTCACCTTGCAACAAAAAATTGAACAAGCCTTAAATGATGCCCCAACCATTACTAACCCAACGGGTGATGTCAATTTAACCCCAGAAGCGGTGCGCATATTAAATCTGGCGGACAGTTTTGCCCAAAAAGCAGGCGATGATTATATTTCTAGTGAATGGGTCTTGCAGGCTTTAAGCGAGCAAGGTGCCAGTAAAAAAATTATTGAAGCAGCAGGTATAGACAGTAAAAAATTACGTGCAGTCATTGAACAAATTAGAGGTGGAGAAAAAGTGACGAGTAATACCCATGAAGATCAGCGTGAAGCTTTAAGTAAATATACCATTGACCTCACAGAACGGGCACTAAACGGTAAGCTAGATCCTGTTATTGGCCGTGATGATGAAATTCGCCGTACTATTCAGGTATTGGCGCGTCGTACCAAAAATAACCCTGTACTCATTGGTGAGCCTGGGGTGGGTAAAACCGCCATTGTAGAAGGCTTGGCGCAGCGCATTGTCAATGGTGAAGTGCCTGAAGGTTTAAAAAATAAAAAAGTGTTATCACTGGATTTAGGTGCTTTAATTGCGGGTGCCAAGTTTCGTGGTGAGTTCGAAGAACGCCTAAAAGCAGTGCTCAATGACCTCTCCAAGCGAGAAGGACAAGTCATTTTATTTATTGATGAATTACACACCATGGTGGGTGCGGGTAAAGCTGATGGCGCAATGGATGCAGGAAATATGCTTAAACCTGCGTTGGCGCGTGGTGAGCTGCATTGTGTGGGGGCCACCACGCTGGATGAATACCGTCAATACATTGAAAAAGATGCTGCATTAGAGCGTCGCTTTCAAAAAGTGCTGGTGGATGAGCCAAGTGTTGCCGATACAATTGCTATTTTGCGTGGCTTAAAAGAACGCTACCAGCTACACCATAATGTAGAGATTGAAGACTCGGCCATTATTGCCGCAGCACGTATGTCGCATCGCTATATTACTGACCGTAAGTTACCAGACAAAGCCATTGATCTAATTGATGAAGCAGCCAGTCGCCTGCGTATGGAAATGGACTCCAAGCCAGAAGCAATTGATAAGGTAGAACGTCGTCTGATTCAATTGAAAATGGAATATGAGGTGATTAAGCATGACGAACATGCCATTGCGCAGCAAAAGCAACTGACGGCTCAAATTGAGCAACTGGAAAAAGAAAAAGCTGACATGACTGAAGTGTGGCAGTCTGAAAAAGCCTTGATGCAAGGCGCACAAGGTTTCCGTGAGGAACTGGATAACGCCAAAATTGCCTACGCTAAAGCTGAGCGTGATAGTGATATTGCTGAAATGTCACGCTTAAAATATAGTGTAATTCCAGAGCTAGAAAAGAAACTAGCCAATGCCGAACAGGCCGAAGGTCAGGAACAAGTGACTTTTAAGCTCCTGCGTACCAAAGTAACTGACAACGAAATTGCCGAAGTAGTGAGCGCGGCAACTGGTATTCCAGTGGCGAAAATGCTGCAAGGTGAGCGTGAAAAATTATTAGATATGGAAGGCTTTTTGCATCGGCGTGTGATTGGGCAAGATGAAGCAGTCGTTGCAGTGTCTAATGCGGTGCGTCGCTCACGTGCGGGTTTGTCTGATCCAAACCGTCCCAGTGGCTCGTTCTTATTTCTTGGCCCTACAGGGGTAGGTAAAACTGAGCTGACCAAAGCACTGGCTAACTTCTTATTTGATAGTGATGATGCCATGATTCGCATTGATATGAGCGAATTTATGGAAAAACACAGTGTCAGCCGTTTGGTTGGTGCGCCTCCAGGTTATGTGGGTTATGAGGAGGGCGGTACCTTAACGGAGGCCGTGCGCCGTAAGCCGTATAGCGTGGTGTTGCTGGATGAAGTAGAAAAAGCACATCCTGATGTGTTTAATATCCTGCTGCAAGTGCTGGACGATGGCCGCTTGACGGACTCTCAAGGTCGCGTGATTGATTTTAAAAACACCGTGATTGTGATGACTTCTAACTTAGGTTCACATGCGATTCGTGAATTAGGTGAAGATGCGCCAGCGAGTGATGTAAAAGCTGCTGTAATGAATGCAGTAGGAGAGCATTTTAGACCTGAGTTTATTAACCGAATTGACGAAGTGGTGGTATTCCATAGTTTGGGTAAAGCACAAATTCGCGGCATTGCAGATATTCAACTGGATCGTCTGCGTGCAAGATTGCAAGAGCGAGAAATTGGCTTGCAACTGGATGACTCGGCTTTTGATGAGCTGGTACAAGTGGGTTATGACCCAGTATTTGGTGCGCGACCTTTAAAACGTGCCATTCAATCTGAAATTGAAAATCCACTAGCCCAGTTTATTTTATCGGGTGAGTTTCAAGCAGGCGATCAAATTGAAGTGAAGCGTGAAGATGGGAAACTCCGTTTTGAGAAAGTAAAATTTCATTAAGTCTATGATGTGTTTAGTCTGAGTCTAACTGAACCCTTATCGCAATAGTGATAGGGGTTTATTTTTTAATTATAATTGTGAGATTATTGGCAAAAATTGTCATTTTTTGATAAAAATAATAAAAATATGACGTTATGGCTTACTTTGTTGTAAGCGATTTCCTATTGTCGCTAAAATACGAATATGGAACACTCTCAGCCCTCGCTTCGCTGACATCTTATGCTTTTGCAGGAGATTTATTTTCTGTTAAAAATTCAGGTGGACGAAAGCATGCTCGAGGATAATTAACGGTGAATCAAAAGTATTAACCGCTTGATAGCCATGTAGCCCTATATCACTTTAACCGTATAAATTCATTAAAAGTTATATGACTCATGACTAGACGTTAACTATCCGACTAAACATTTTTCTATGGAAAATAGAATCGTTTGACAGGATCAGCAATGATGAAAATATTTAATTGGCGTAAACCCGAATTAACTGCACAGTTTCAGAAAATTGAAAAATTCTCGGCGCATGATTTGCAAATCATGTATGGCATTTATAAAAAATATTATGAAAATACCTGTTTTGAAATTTTTGTCAGTGACTTTTGCAAAAAAACTGGTGCATTTGTGCTACGCCATCCAGATAGTAACGAAATAGTTGGTTTTTCAACTTTAATGAATTGTGACATTAAAGTAGGCACTAAAATGTATCACGCATTATTTAGTGGTGATACAGTCATTGAAAAGGAATTCTGGGGTAATCGCGCATTACAGCGTGCGATGTATATCTATTTAATCACTGAAAAAATAAAACATCCCACAGAGCCTGTGTACTGGATGCTGATTTCCAAAGGCTTTAAAACTTATCTGTTATTGGCCAATAACTTTTTTACTTACTATCCGCATTTTGAAGGCCAAAATCAGCATTTGGCTGGCGTTGTCGATAGCTACTGTCAACAGTACTTTGCCAAATACTATGATCCAGTCAAGCAAATACTGGATTTTGGTGATAATTACCAGCCGTTAAAAGAATGTGTTGCACCAATTACTGATCATATGCGTGACAATAACCCTAAAATCAGGTTTTTTGAAAAATGTAATCCAGACTGGGTTCAAGGGACAGAATTACCCTGTATTGGTGAAATTACTTGGCAGGATATTGCCAAATATGCCCAGCGTTTTATGACCAAGCCCATGAGTCAGGGCAAACTTGAAGCAATTTTGGCTAAAACTCAATCGGTATAAGCGATGAATTTATTAGCACATGCCAGTCACCAGGCTTTAAAACTAGTTTGCCGTAATGCAGATCAGCGTTTTAAAAAGCAGTGCCTAAGGCTTGAACAAGTCCAACGTCAAAAGCTGGCCAAAATTTTAAGTCAGCTGCATTTGTTCGAGACGCAAGAAGGCATTAAACAGTATGAAAGCTTTGCTGCGCAGTGGCCATTAACACGCTACAGTGACTGGAAAGAGCGTATAGAACATATGCGTCAAGGCCAGCAAGGTCTAAGCCGTAGCAAGCTGGTGCGCTATCAGCCTACCAGTGGCTCCAGCGAAAGCATCAAGTTTATTCCTTATTATCAGGATT
This sequence comes from Pseudomonadota bacterium, assembly GCA_023393635.1. Taxonomy (GTDB): domain Bacteria; phylum Pseudomonadota; class Gammaproteobacteria; order Pseudomonadales; family Moraxellaceae; genus Alkanindiges. Next base: position 62,327 of record JAEWKT010000061.1, on the reverse strand, counting down.
TTTTAAATGAGTTGGATAGTGCAATAGGCCCATGGCTAAGCAGTATGTATCACTTACATCCCAAGCTTCAACGAGGTTCGCACTACTGGTCAATTTCCTGGTTACCTGAAAGCCAGCGCCATTTATTGACTGATACCAACCTCAATGATGATAGCGTCTTGCTAGGCTGGGGTAAGCGCATCTTGAGCCAATACACGCAGGCGGTGCCATCAGAAGTTGCTTTTGCAGACAGTGCAGAAGATGCCTTATTTGCTACCTTGTGTTATCTGGTCGCGGATGCCCACTTAAGCATGCTGTCTGTGTGGAGTCCAACGTTTGCCCTGCAATTATTGGATAATATACCGCTATGGGGTGAGGAAATTGTACAGGTATTAAGCACAGGCCACTGGGGCAAGCGGCAGCAGTCATTGGCACAGGTTAGGGCACCTAAGTCACGCAGTCGCGCCTATGTGTTAGAACGGCTGCTTAAAAAAACGTTAATAGACTGGCAAGCACTATGGCCAGATTTGTGCCTTGTGTCATGCTGGGACACGGCAGGAGCTACGACATGGGCGCAGCAGTTGCAATCTCGCCTGCCATTTGCGAAATTTGAAGGCAAGGGACTATGGGCTACCGAAGGAGTAGTAACCATTCCTTATGATGGACATTATCCCTTGGCTTATCAAAGTCATTTTTATGAATTTGAAAATCTGGTGACGGGTAAAATTGTCCCTAGCTGGCAATTAAAATTAGGCGATGAAGTTAGCCCTATTTTAACCACAGGCAGTGGCTTGATACGCTATTGCATGGATGACCATTTGGTGGTGAGTAAATTTTATGGCAGCTTGCCCTGCTTTACGTTTAAGGGACGTCGTTTTGGCGTGGATTTAGTTGGCGAAAAACTTGACCCTGATGCTGCGTTAAAGACATTACAGCGTGCGGCACAAAGTGTGGCAGATTGTAAGCCAGTGTCACTGCTCGCAATAGATACACAAGGGCAGGCAAAGCCGTATTATCTTGCGGTATTTGAAGGTGGTAAAAACAATTTACCGTGCGCGAAGCTGGTTGATCACTGTCTTAAACAAAACTTTCATTATGAGCTTGCGCGCAATTTGAATCAGTTAGCGCCTGCGCAATCCATTTGCGTTGACGACGGCTGGCAATATTATAAGCAACTGGCCATGCACAGCGGCATGATTGAAGGCAATATTAAACCTGAACCCCTTAAAAAAATTTATATAAATGATCTTATACCAGCACAAATAATGGCTGAATTATAAAAAAGGTTTTAAACCATGATTGACGCTAACGATTATTCCAACGATAACCAGACTAATTTATCAGTTGAAGTTTTTAGAGCAAAAAGTGTAGAAGGGCTACATATTAGACCTGCTCATTTAATGGATGATCAACAGCTGGTCAAGTTAATTGCCGAATCTATGCCGTCTAATGGCGTGTTATTGTCGTTTGAACGTTTTCCCAGTTATTTTACAGCAACGCATACCCAATATGAGCAGCCGCACGTGATGGTAATCGTTGCAGATGAACAGCCAGAAAAAATTCTGGCCATGTTTAATCTGGGCACGCGTAACTGTTATATCAATGGGCTAGTTAAGCCATTACGTTATGTGGGTGATTTGCGTATTAACAAGACTACTCGTGGCAAAGGATTAATTAACTTGCTGATGCTTTATTTGAAGCAATGTTTTCCACTAGATGAGACTTACCAGACGGTTGTTTTAAATGACAACATGACGGCACGCAAAGTATTACACGAAAATCGTCCAGAAGTTCCTACTCACTATATGTGTGATCGGGTAGAAACTCATACCTTGACGGGATTTAAAACCAAAAAACAATTAAGTAATCATTTATCTATTAATCCCATGACTGCTAAAGATATTAAAGGCGTTAATCGCTTTATTCAGTACATGGCTGATTATTATAATTTTTTACCTGCCTATGATTTTAACGGGATCACGGCTGAAGATCCTTACTGGAATGGCTTAAGCTTTAATGATTTTTATATTGTAAAACGGGCTGGGCAGATTGTTGGTTTATACGGATTATGGAATCAAGGGTCATTTAAACAAACCCGAATTGCAGAATATGGAAAATTCATTGCTGCTATACGTCCTGCTTATAATTACTGGGCAAAACGTACTAAACAATTGTGCCTGCCTAAAAAAGGGGAAACATTAAATTATATGATGCTTCATTCTGTATTATGTAATCCTTATGATGCTGATTTATTTGAAAACATGTTACGGGCAGCGCATCAACATGCGATTAATAAACAATATTATGCCATTTGTTTTACTTTGGCTGAAACAGATCCCAGACGAAATTGCAGTACTCAATTTATTAGCCAAAAAGTGCAAGCTATTCACGGTTTTCATAGTTTTGAAGGCAACCCTTTAAATAGATTTGATGCCAAGCGAATTAGCTATTTAGAATGTGGCCGAATATAAAATTAAGCCCAGCTATTCATCGAAATATGATTGAAGTTTGAACAACAAGTTGATAGAGTGAAAATGAATATAAAAAAAGTGGGAAGTCAGACAAATGGAAAGGCTGCTTTTACCAAGCATATTTGTTCAGAGAATAGAAACTAACAATCATTTAGCCCAGTGCCGCTTTTTGGTTGCTAGTGCTGTATTGCTATTGTCTGGAGCAAGTTTTGCTGCGATACCACTAAACGATAATGAACTCACCAATAATTTTTTATCCAATGATATTGCGTCACCGCAACTTGCTTCTATTCAGTTACTGCAAAATGATACTGCGCTCCAGCAACTTGAAGACAAACAGCGTGAGGCAGAGCAACAATTACAGGATATAGCAGCACAGAATCCCATAGAAAATCCAGCAGATCCAGCAATTGCGCCATCTATAACCATGGCACCTGCTATATCACCTGAACCAGAGCCTGAAGAGATTGGGCGCATCAAACAGGCGTTTGCCGATCTGGTACAAGCCAGTAATATATCGAATGTGACAGTAACCTTGAGCAATAAAGAGCGCAAAAAAACACTGACCAGCTCAGACCCTTTGCTTGCTTTTGATATTTTAAATGAAATTGCACTAAACGATACCAAATCTGAAAACTATTTTTGGAATGGTAAGTTTAATCAGACCTATGATTTAAGTGCCATTACTGGCATTTATTTTGATACTAATACGGGTAGTTACGAACTTAGTAATATTCGTGGCATTGTTGAGATCCAGGCGGTGTCGTATGACGATGATCGTGGTTCTAAATTCCGTCGTGCAAACTATGTATTTAACTGATATTGTTATGTTGAATGAACGTTAATGTCTTTATTTCATGTTGTTTAATCATAAAAAAGCCCAGTATTTTATAGCTGGGCTTTTTTTAGGGCATACATTGACTCAATTAAAGATGGCGAAATTGCCATGCACGATGGATTTTTTGATTACGTTTAAAGTCAAAACCAATGGTTTTATCGGTAATTTCCTGCACATCAAAACGTGCTGCTAGTTCATCATCCAGTTCAAACCTTTGGAAGTTATTAGAAAAATACAGCGTGCCGCCATTACTTAAGCGGTTCATGGCACGTTTAAGCAAGGAGGCATGATCGCGCTGTACATCAAATGTACCCTGAAACTTTTTAGAATTAGAAAACGTTGGTGGGTCAATAAAAATCAGATCATAGGTTTCATGGCCTTCTTTTAACCACTCAAATACATCGGCATCAAAAAACTGGTGTTGTTGATCGGCATGGTCAACCGTTAAGCCATTTAGCGCAAAATTTTGTTTTGACCAGCTAAGGTAAGTATTGGATAAATCGACACTGGTGGTACTGGCTGCACCAGCTACCGCTGCATGCACGCTGGCCGTTGAGGTGTAACTATACAGGTTTAAAAAGTGCTTTCCTTTGGCCTCGGCTGCAATACGCAAGCGCATAGGACGGTGATCCAAAAATAGGCCAGTATCCAGATAATCAGTCAGGTTGATATAAACCCGAATATCGCCTTCTTGCACAATAAAGCGTTTGCTGACTTCACTTTGTTTTTCGTATTGCGTTTGGCCTTTCTGGCGTGCACGCGTTTTAATAAATACTTTTTCGCGTGGCAAACCTAATACTTGACGGATCGCTGCCAAGGCTAAGTTGAAACGCTTTTTGGCTTTTTCAGGATCAATAATTTTAGGTGGGGCGTATTCTTGTACATGTAGGTTGTCGTCGTATAAATCAACTACTAAATTAAAATCGGGTAGGTCGGCATCATACAAACGCAAGCAGCTTACATTTTCGCGTAAAGCCTGTTTTTTTAAAGTACTTATATTTTTTTGCAGACGATTGGCAAAATCCTGCGCGCCTTCAATTTCAACAGGCGTGGCTTGCCAGTTGGCTAAAAAGGGTACTTTGTCTGACTTATTAATAATAACGCCACTACGCACATAAATCGGCAAGTTGCCATTCATCAGACGCAAGGTTTGCGTATTTTCCAGTGGCAGTACGTCGGCTTGTTCTACTTGTGATGCCAAGATTGCGGCATGCTGATTAGGCAAGTATTTTTGTAGCTGCCAAGCTAATCCCTGATATAAGGCACGGTTACTGGTTTTATCACCTAACCGTTCGCCATAAGGTGGGTTGGTAATCACTAAGGCTTGTTTGCCATCCAGTTTAAAATCTTCCCAGTCACTAATGACACGTTCTTCAATTTTAATATTGGGTAGTAATTCTTCAAAGCCAGCCGCAAGAATATTTTGCCTGGTGGCTTTAACCGCGTCCCAATCGGCATCATAAGCGTAAAACTGTGGCAACGGTTGTTGTAATGCAGCGTCATGGCGTTGCTCAGCTTCGGTTTTTAGCGATTGCCATAAAGCGTTGTCGTGACCATGCCAGCCCATAAAACCAAACTGACGTTGAATACCAGGCGCGCGATCTGTTTTGATCATTAATGCTTCAATAATAAATGTGCCTGAGCCACACATGGGATCAATCAATACATCAAAAGAGGTGTTATGCCAACCTGCCAAGCGTAAAATCGCTGCTGCCAGGTTTTCTTTAATAGGAGCGTCGGTCATATAGCGACGGTATCCACGACGGTGCAGGCTATCACCTGATAAATCCAGACAGTAAGCATGCGACTCTTTGCCCGCCAACACAAATAAAGTAATTTCTGGTTGTTTGGTGTCAATGCTGGGGCGACGACCTTGCGCTTCCATAAAGCTGTCCACCACGCCATCTTTGGCGCGTAAAGTGGCAAACTTTGGATTTACTTTAATATCGCGTTCACTTTGCAAGCGAATGGCAAAAGTGCTACTTGGTGAGAAAATGAGTGACCAGTCAAAACTGACTGCGCCCTCATAGATTTCTTCCGCCACATCGCGCGCATCGTGAGTCTTTTCAAGTTCAAAATTATGAATAGGCAATAACACACGCGATGCCAGACGTGACCATAAGCAAATGCGATAAGCGGCTTCTAAGGTGCCTGAAATAATAATACGGCCTGGTTTTTTAGAGGCAACATTACCACCAGTTTGTGCCAAAATATCTTGTAATTCTTCAGTTAGTAAATTTTCCAGGCCATCAGCACAGGTGACCCAATAAGTATTGAGGCGAGAAGATTGAGTCATGAGTTTTTCCAGCAGACAGCGATGTATTGAATGTGGGATAGTTTAACTGATTCTGCTGCTGGTAATGAAGTTTAAACGAGGCCAATGTGAAGTGTTCTCTAGAATAAGCTCAAACTGCCTGATCCTTAGCTATGGATATTCATAGTAATATTTTACTTTATTGTTAAAATAAATTACATTTTCTGTACTAACTTTAAGAATTTGATGAGAAGCTGTATGAAAGGCCAAATTCTGGACTATTCTGTTCAAACCAATAGTGGGATTATTTCGGGGGACGATCAAAATCGATACCAATTTATTGGGGCAGAGTGGCGTGATCAGCGGGTGCCATCTCGTGGACTTTCGGTCGATTTTGATATTGATGGTGCTGGTAATGCAACCAGTGTGTATGCCTTAAATTCAGCAGTTCAAATACCGCAACTGTCCCACCATCAAGTGGGTGAAAAAAATAGAATTATTGCTGCAGTGCTAGCACTTTTTTTAGGTGGCTTTGGCATACATAAGTTCTATTTAGGACGCATTGGCTGGGGAGTTGTTTATTTGCTATTTTGCTGGACTTTCATTCCTGGTATTGTTGCTTTTATTGAGTTTATTATTTATTTATGCACATCAGATGAAGATTTTGCGCGTAAATATGGCTAATTGAACCAAAAAATAAAAGGGCTTTTTAGCCCTTTATTGATTTGATTCGCTATTTTGCAGGCTGTCCCCATTTATTTGCTTCTTGCTTTGTTTCTGTTGCCAGCCAAATAATCAATGGAATTATGCCAATAATAGTCAATGCAATCAGCTGCCACCAGCCAGAGCGGTTAGTATCATGTAAACGGCGTGCTGCAACAGCAATGCTTGGTAAAAGCAAGGCCAAATTTAGTATTCCACTGAGTAAATCACCTGTGTTTGAAATTTCCCCAACGATCCCAACAATAATACCCACAATCATCGTGGCTAGCACAAAAAACCAGTACTCTTTGCGACGAGCACGTCCTTCAAAATTGACATAGTTTTTCAGGACTTTAACTGTCCAGTCGACTATATTATAATTCTCTTCAGATTGATTGAGATTTGAGATTTTATCCAGCTGGCTGTTAAGGCCTGAAAAGGCATTAGATTGCTGTAATGCTCGATAAACTTGTAACGCATTGCCAGCATTATCATGGCTAAAGTCAACTGAGTCACCACGCATTGGCGGCTTTTGGTCACGCCATTCCGTGCCGCTAAAATGATATCTGTTTTGATCATCACCAGAAATAATGCCACTATTAGTTTGAACCGAAAAATCTAATACTTGTCCTTTCATGTAATTCCCCTTTTATTCAAAATAATACTTCAAAACAAATAATTAACTTTATATGTTTAAATATTCTAACTTATTTTTTTAAGCTTGAAAATTTCTTTGCGTTTAAAACTATATTATTGGCAAAGTGAACTAAATATTTAAGTTACAATAGCAGTAATACAAGCTTATTTATGAGCACCGTCCATGCATCTTGCTGCTTTGCACACCATGAGTCAGATCCAGTTGAATCAACATGGCAACCTGCGCCATTTTTTAAGTATTGAAGGCTTATCGCAACAATATTTGACGCATATTTTAGAAACTGCCGAAACCTTTTTGGGCGAAAACGGCCAGATTATTAATAGTCCATTGCTTGATGGGCGCACGGTGATGAATCTGTTTTTTGAACCATCGACGCGCACACGTACTACTTTTGAAGTGGCGGCCAAACGCTTATCTGCCAATGTGCTCAATATTGATATGCAGCAATCGAGCACCAAAAAAGGTGAAACCCTGCGCGATACCTTATGGAATTTAGAGGCCATGGCGGCTGATATTTTCGTGATTCGGCATTCGGCATCGGGTGCAGCGCATTTTATGGCACAAACCGTATGTCCTGATGTGGCTATTATTAATGGTGGGGATGGGCGGCATTCACATCCGACACAAGGCATGCTTGATATGCTGACCATTCGCCGTCATGCAGGTAAGCCGTTTTCGGAATTAACCGTGGCCATTATTGGGGATATTAAACACTCACGCGTGGCACGTTCGGATATTGAAGCCTTGCAAACCTTAGGTGCAAAAGAGATTCGAGTGATTGCGCCTAAAACGTTGTTACCCAGCGGTATTGAAGAGTTTGGCGTTAAAGTATTTGAAAATATGGACAAAGGTGTGGAAGGTTGTGATGTGCTGATTGCCTTGCGGATTCAAAATGAACGTATTGGTTCGCCTTTATTGGCATCGAGCGAAGAGTTTTATAAGTTGTATGGTTTAACTGAAAGTCGTGTACAACGTGCTGCGCCCAATGCATTAGTCATGCATCCAGGGCCTATGAACCGTGGGGTGGAAATTGCCTCAAATGTGGCTGATGGCCCGCAGTCATTGATTTTAAAACAGGTTAATTATGGGATTGCAGTGCGCATGGCAGTGTTATCGCTGGCGATGCAGGGACAATTGCAAGCAAAAGGTTTGTAAAACCGATCTGCGTTGGCACTGCGGCGTTGAAAATATTTTCAAAAATGCTCATTTACCGCGATGTAAACTGCGCTTTTTTCAAATATTTGCCCCTTGCATTGCTTGCCTCGATAACGATTTGTAATCGCAAAAATATAGAATTTGTAGTGAGAATACACTTGGTGGTAAGAAAATCATGGCAATAACTGAAATTAAAAATGTGCGTGTGCTTGATCCTGTTGGCCAGACTGATATCGTCACCACGGTTTTTATTGAAAATGGAAAACTAGTTGATGGGACTACGGCTGATCACACCATAGATGGAGAAGGCAAGTGGCTGATGCCAGCATTGGTAGATTTATGCGCGCGTCTTCGTGAACCTGGTCAACAACAACATGGCACCTTAAAAAGTGAAGGGCAGGCTGCGCGTGGGGTTGGGTTTTTGCATGTGGTATTGCCACCTGATACTCGCCCTGTACAGGATAATGGTGCGCTATTAAAAGGCCTGCGTGAAAAAGCCTTTAACGATGGTGGCATTTATTTGCATTTAATTGGTGCGCAAACCAAAGGCTTAGATGGCCAGCAACCCTCTAATATGGCCAGCTTAAAACAAGGTGGCTGTATTGCAGTGAGTAATGCACGCGCGGCTTTTGCCGATGATGACGTGATGTTGCGTACTTTAGAATATGCAGCAAGCCTTGGCTTAAAGGTATTTTTCTATCCAGAAGAACATGCCCTCGCAAAAGATGGCTATGTGCATGATGGCTTTACTGCATCACGTCAGGGATTGACAGGTATTCCTGCCATTGCAGAAACCGTGGCACTGGCCAAACAATTGCTGATGGTAGAAGCCACAGGGGTACAGGCACATTTTGGTTTGCTGTCTTGCGGTGCATCAGTTGATTTGATTAAAGCAGCCAAAGCCAAGGGTTTGGCGGTTACTGCTGATGTCGCCATGCATCAATTGCATTTAACCGATACCACCATTGATGGATTTAATTCACTGGCGCATGTACGTCCCCCCTTACGTAGTGAGCAGGATCGTGAATTATTACGCCAAGGCGTCGCCAGCGGTGTGATTGATGCTATTTGCTCGCATCATGAACCTTTGTCTACCTCGGCTAAACTTGCTCCGTTTGCTGAAACCGAAGCAGGTATTTCAAGCCTTGATACTTTTATGGCGTTGGGTGTGGCTTTGGTCAATCAGGGCTTACTTAACCCCTTGCAACTGGCCAGCCAAATTAGCCAAAAGCCTGCGCAAATTGCTGGGATTGAAAACCAGTGGCAAGCGCTTGGCGGCTGGGTGTTGGTAGATCCAGACTTAGAATGGCAAGTGACTCAGGATGAAATTGCATCGCAGGGTAAAAATACGCCATTTTTGGCAGCCAGACTTAAAGGCAAAACCACGCAGGTGTTTTTTAAAGACTAAGCCGTATTGTTTTGATGGATCAAAATTGCTGTTCTTGTTGTGCCCAACTAACACAGCTATTTAAAGGCCAAGTAGATAAATATTGTTTTATCCACTTGGCTTTATTTTTTAGTTTAACTTGGTTTGGCATAGCTGCCTGTCACATGCGCAACCAGTTTGTCGTTGGATAAAATCTCCACCCGCATTAACGTATGCTTGCTACTGTCTTTAATGAGGTGGGCGACTGCAATTAAATCTTGTGCAGCAGGACGACTCAAAAACTGAATCTGAAAATCACGAGTTACCGCATTCAAGTTTTTTTCATCGACTGCTAATAATAAGGCATACATGGCTGCATCGGCCAATGCCATAATAATAGGCCCTGAAATTGTATTACCATGCCTTACTTGCGTCGGTTTAAACGGCAAAATACACCGTACGGCTGGCAAATTTATCTCATCAGTATAAAAGCCCTGCATGTCGCTTAATGGCACGCTTTGACTAATCAGTTGGGTAATTTGTTGGGCGGTAAGCAGCTGCTTTGGCTCAGAACTCATGTATTATCCTAGTGTAATTTTACACTGATACGTTGTTGGACTAAAAACTGATGAAAATTAGCTTTATCGGCAGTGGTAACGTGGCCACTCATTTGGCACAAGCATTGTTTGTTTTAGGCCATCCTATTGTGCAAGTCTATAGCCGAAATAACCAAAATGCACAAAGCTTAGCGCAAAAAGTAAATGCACAAGCGACTAATCAGTTGGCACAGCTACAGCCAGCTGACCTTTATATTATTGCGGTAAATGATTCTGCCATTGCCATGGTTGCCAATCATCTTGTTGCGCTTAACTTAAGCGGGGCAGTGGTACATACCTCTGGCAGCACAGACATGAACACTTTACATGGTGTTGGACAAAATTATGGCGTGTTGTATCCATTACAAACTTTTTCCAAAGCCCAGCCCGTTGATTTTAAATCAGTGCCGTTGTTGCTTGAGGCCAGTAATGCCGAGGTATTAAATACCTTGAACCAATTGGCCACGCAGTTAAGCCAGCAGGTTTATCACTATAGTTCGGAGCAACGTCGTGGCTTACACTTGGCGGCAGTGATTGCCTGTAATTTTTCTAATTATTTATACAATGTGGCTAACCAGTATTTAGATGAACAAGGCGTTGATTTTAATTTACTTAAACCTTTAATTATGGAAACAGCGCAAAAAATTCAACAGCATGTACCTATGACAGTGCAAACTGGCCCAGCTGTTCGAGGGGATCAGGCTATCTTGCAAATGCATCAAAACATGTTAGCCAGTCAGCCAGCCTTACAGCAACTTTATAAATTATTAAGTGACGGGATTATTGAGTTACAACAGCCAGAAAAAATACTTAATAAGTAGATGCTAGTCTTTCCAGTCAAAGGTTTTTAGTTGCTCATCAGATAAATCCTGATGTTGCCAAATCACTGCTTCACGAAAACCAACGCTCAAAAAAAGCTCTTTAAACGCACGTTGTTCAATAATACTCAAGCCGCCTTCAAGCAATTCTTTGGGATGCACAATCACTTTAAAACTGCCCAGGTTACTAAACATGCTTTGCTGCTTTATTTGTTGCTTTAATATTTGCTCAGCATGAGCAAAGTCGCCAAGCAGCATACGCGGATGCGAAAAGCTGCCATCGACAATAAATAGCTTTTGGCTCTCAGCACAGTAAATTCTAAAACTGTCTTTAAAAACCTGAACATATGCAGTTTTAGTTTTGAACCATTTTTCAAACATAGCAGCTTATCCTAATGTCCCAACAGTAGGCACTATAGTTTTTCAAAAATAAAATCCCATACCCCATGTCCAGCCTCATGGCCACGGCGCTCAAACTTGGTCAAAGGCCGCCAGTCAGGACGAGGTGCAGCATTGCCTACACCATACACGTTTTTAAGGGCAGGCCGATGCTCTAATACATCAAGCATCCATTCCGCATAGTGTTCCCAATCGGTAGCAGCATGAAACCAGCCACCTTGCAATAATTTTTGTTCAACCAGTGGCATCCGCTCATGTGACACAAAACGCCGTTTAAAATGACGTTTTTTTTGCCAGGGATCTGGAAAATAGAGTTGCAAACGATCAATTGAACCATCGGGCAGCCCCTTTAATACCTCAAGTGCATCGGCATCCATCACCCGTAAATTATTGATTCCTGCAAGGCCAGCCTCATAAATACATTGCGCAATACCTGGCACATGGACTTCAATGCCCAAAAAATTGCGCTCGGGTGCGTCTTTGGCCATTTGCACCAGTGAGCTGCCCATGCCAAATCCAATTTCAATCGTTAATGGATGTTCAGGCTGCTCAAATAAAGTGCGTGCATCAGCAATAGGTGCTTGCACAATAAGATGCTTAAAGTCTTCTAAGGCTTGTTTTTGTGAGGTATTTAAAGGCGAAGATCGGCGCATAAAGGTCAGCACTTGACGCTGTGCCTTCGCATCATCCTGCTGATCGGCAAGCTGAATAGGTTCCTGTGAGATGGGCTGTTCTGGTGGCAAAGAAGGCTGCGTCATGGGAAATTTAAAGGCGGCTAAAATGATTGGGCGCATTGTACTGGATTTTTTAGGGCTTTACTTATATTTGCATGAATAGGTTGTGCTTGAGGTGAAAGCCTTCTGGCAAAAGTGAATACAATAGCCGCGTTCACTTGATAATTATTGGGTGACGGCCTATTAATAGACGGCAATCAAAATGCACGAGTAATTTTTTAAAATATGACGTTTACTATTACTGACTTTGTCAGCACTGAGCAAGACATTAAAAAAAGCCGCTTTATTGCTGTTGCTGCGCCTGTTTGCTCGGTTGAACAGGCACAAGATTTTTTACTCACCCAGCATGATGCCAGTGCTACCCATCAATGCTGGGCATGGAAAATTAACGGTCAAAGTCGTATAAATGACGATGGTGAACCCAGTGGTACCGCAGGTAGGCCAATATTGGCAGTCATTGAAGGCCAACAGCTTGATAATATACTGGTGCTGGTGAGTCGCTGGTATGGCGGTGTCAAGTTAGGTACTGGCGGATTGGTGCGTGCGTATGGCGGCACGGCACAATTATGTTTACAGCAGGCAATAAAAGTAGAGCAAATCCATACTGTAGAGGCCAGCTTCTTTGTCCATTTTGCTGAGTGGGCAAGGGTAGAGTACTATCTAAAGACGCAAAACATACAAATTACCCAGCAGCATTTTGAGGCACTGGGTATTAGGCTAGAGGTGGTTATTCCAGAACAATTTAAAGCTGAGTTTCAGGATTGGCTACAAGCAATCACCGCAGGGCGTGAGCAGCTCCACTTTAATACATAAAGAGCCTGGCTTTAAGCGGCGCAAATAGACGTATGACGGCTAAAGTCAGGCCCCCAGGTTCTAAATCCTTGCGTATCAATATGAATCTGCCCACTGGCATATACCCCTAAGCCCATATTTAAACGCGCACCATTTTCTTTCCAGTACTGGCAAAGGGCTTGTTTGGAGCGCGCAATTTTTTCTAACTCACCATAGGTAGGCTGTTCAGAACCTATGCGAAAATCCAGTGCAGAATTATGCACATGCTTGCTGCCTGGGCTACCATTAGCGCATTGGTTTAAACTGGCATCACGGTACACTGAAGTTACTTCGATATCATCCAGAATTTTTTTATCCTGCAAATCCTGTAATACTTTTAGGGTCGGGGTTAAATTATCCCATAACTCGCTGGAAGGCACGGCATAAGGCTCACGACCACAGCGCTGCCAGTCACGTGCACTTTTTAGTAATTCAAACATTGGCGCGGCATGATTCACATCATGACGGATCAGGTAATTGTAGTAGTGATTCACTTGATCTTTATGCGATGCCTGTTTCAGCCACTCATCATAACTTTGTGGCGCAGCACGATGCCAATGGGTCTTTTTTTCTACACTAAGCGTGGCAGGCGGTGTTTTCAATTGCAATGTCTTCGTATTGCTATTAATTACTTGCTCTTGCAACGGTTTTTGCACAGGTGTACTAACGCAACTGCCTAATAATGGGGTTAAAACCAAGAGCGTTATCCAACGAAACTGTGTCTGCTTTAGCGTCTGCTGTAGCATTGGCACTCCTTTGTTTGACAGTAAATTTAAATGTTATATTGTAACAATACTAAAATTTTGCAAGGTTTTTAAGCACATTTTTTTGTAAAAAGTAAGCAAATTTATATAAGTTGTTAAAAAACAAAAAGCTCACCGAAGTGAGCTTTACAAAAAACATGGCTTATCGTTCTAGATATTTGAGCTTATCAGGTTTGCCATTCCATTCTTCACGATCTTCTGGCTGATCACCAATTTGAGTGATATTGGGCCACTTTTGTGATAGGTCAGTGTTGATTTCAAGAAATATTTCCTGACCTTCTGGCAGTTCATCTTCCGAGAAAATAGCGTTGGCTGGACATTCTGGTTCACATAGCGCGCAGTCAATACATTCATCTGGATTAATCACCAGAAAATTTGGGCCTTCATAAAAGCAATCGACTGGGCAAACTTCTACGCAGTCCTGATATTTACATTTAATACAGTTTTCAGTGACAACAAAGGTCATGGCGACGGCTACCCTAGAACATAATATTAACAATTGATCACTATTTTAGGCGGTTTTGCCTATGACTAACAATTCCTTTTATTGATATTATTTATATATAACACCGCTTAAGCCTGTAAATGCCATGAAATACAGGCTTTTTGCGTTAAAAATAAACTTATAAATTTTGTTTTAATTCATATAATAAGTCCAAAGCCTGACGCGGCGTGAGATTGTCTAGCTGTAATTGCTTAAGCTGATCAATAATGGGTGATGGTTTTTCTACTTCAACCTCGATTATTTGTGGCTTAAGATTGTTCATGGCTGGGACTTCAAGATCAGTATCAAAATCAAATAAATCATTTTGATGCGCGCCGCCAATATATTTACTTTGTTGCCGCTCCAGTATTTTAAGCCGCTGCTGGGCATCTTTTAATACTGAAGCGGGAATACCTGCCAATTTGGCCACTTGCAAACCATGACTTTGATTAGCCGCCCCACTATGCACCTGATGTAATAAAATTAAGTCGCCATTGATTTCTTTGGCAGCCACATGATAATTATCGATGCCTGCTTGTTGTCCAAGCTCGGTCAGCTCAAAATAATGCGTGGCAAATAAGCACAAGCAGCCGATTCTTTTGGATAAATCAAGCACACACGCCCAAGCCAGTGACAAGCCATCATAGGTGCTGGTACCACGGCCAACTTCATCCATCAACACTAGCGAATGACTGGTGGCATGATGCAAAATTTGGGCGGTTTCAGTCATTTCAACCATAAAGGTCGATTTGCCGCTTGATAAATCATCCGCCGATCCAATACGGGTAAAAATGCGATCTATTGGGCCAAGGTAAGCTTTTTTGGCAGGCACAAAACTGCCGCAATAAGCCAAAATACAAATGAGGGCAGTTTGGCGCATATAAGTGGATTTACCGCCCATATTGGGACCAGTAATCAGTGCTAAACGATTTTTTTCGTTTAAGTGCACGTCATTGGGCGTAAACGAGGTTTTAATCAGCGATTCCACCACAGGATGCCGCCCAGCTTGAATGTCAATGGCGCAGTCAGGTTGAAAGCTAGGCCGCGTCCATTGGCGGTTACGGGCTTGTGCTGCCCAGTTAGACAACACATCTAAATTGGCCACCGCCATACTCATGCTTTGCAAAGCACCCATGTCCTGACGCAAGCTTGCTAATAAATGATCAAACAGTTGTTTTTCACGACTTAACGCCCGTGATTCGCTAGACAGTACTTTATCTTCAAAGGTTTTTAGCTCTGGCGTAATATAGCGCTCAACATTTTTTAGCGTTTGTCTGCGGATAAAGTGCGCTGGTGCGGCTGCACTTTGTGCCCGTGATAATTCAATGTAGTAACCACTCACACGGTTATAGCCAATTTTTAGGGTAGCAATGCCAGTCGCCGCGCGTTCACGTTGTTCCATGTCCAGTAAAAACTGATTGGCATGATCACGAATTTGCCGAAGTTCATCTAGCTCACTGTCAAAGCCTTCAGCAATCACCCCACCTTCACGCAATAGTACAGGCGGTGTTTCCACAATAGCTTGTGCTAAATAGTCAAATATATGGCTAAAATTACCCAGTTGTTCGCTAATTTGCTGCAAGCACACGCTGTTTGGCTGTACAGCAGGCTGTAGCGCATGATGAATCAGTGGCAGTTGACCACAAGCTTGCCTCAGCATGACTAAATCACGTGGTCGGGCAGTGCCCAAGGCAATCCGTCCCAAGACGCGTTCAATGTCTCCTACACTTGCCAGTGCTACCCGTATTGCTTCTTCGTGATAGCCATTTAAAATATCGTCCACTGCATCTAGGCGTTGATCCAGCAGTTGCGTGTCACGCAGCGGTTGCATTAAGTGACGTGCCAAAAGACGAGAGCCCATTGCAGTTTGGCAACGATCGACCAATTTGAGCAATGAGGTGCCATGCTCAAACAAAGGTTCGGTAATTTCCAGGTTGCGCCGTGTGACAGGGTCTAGCGCAATAAAGGCATCCATGCTTTCAACGCGTATACGCTGAATATGCGGCAAGCTGGTTTTTTGGGTTTCACTGGCATAATGCAATAACGCGGCTGCGGCTGATTGTGCTAGTTTTAATTGTTCAATACCAAAGCCTGCCAGGGTGCTGACTTTAAACTGTCTGCATAAGACATCTTGCGCATTTTGAGTGTTGAAGTCGACATTGGGACGTTTGGTAATTGGTGCCTCTGTATTTTGCTTGATTGGCGCAAAAAATTCTTTATCCACGCAATCTTCACTGACCAAAATTTCTGCTGGGGCAAGGCGTGCCAGTTCTATGGTTAAGCGCAGTGGATCAAATGGCATTTCCTGTACCAGAAATTGCCCTGAGCTTAGCTCAAGCACCGCAATGCCCACATTGTCTTTATCAAAACTCAACGCAGCCAGACTGGCACTTTGGTGACTGGGCAGCAAAGCATCGTCAGTTAAGGTACCTGGGGTTAAAATCCGCACCACTTGACGATCCATTGGGCCTTTATTGCTGACTTCACCCACTTGTTCACATATAGCAACGGTTTCGCCTGCTTTGACCAAGCGTGCCAGATAACCTTCAGCAGAGTGATAGGGAACGCCTGCCATGGGAATCGGTTGGCCATTGCTTTTACCACGATGAGTCAGCGTAATACCAAGCAGCTTGACGGCACGATGCGCATCATTAAAAAATAACTCGTAAAAATCACCCATCCGATAAAACAATAATGCATGCACATATTGTTGTTTTAATTTTAGGTACTGCTGCATCATCGGGGTGTGGGACGTTAGATCTGAACCAGTATCATTAATTCGCACAGGCATGAAGTCCTTTAAAAATAACGGCAGGCAATGGATAACTCATAACAGGCCTTTTAAAAAATCTGATGAAAAACAAAAAATATAGGCCTATATTTAAAACTGTGAATGTCTTGGCTTAAAATAGATTAATGAAGTAAGTGAGCAGCTATCAGCATTGATGAGTGCCATTTTAGCAAATTTGCTAAGACGAATAAAAATGATAACGCTGCTTAAGGCATAAAAAATTAAGCGATACGCCTTATTAATTTAAGTTTTAGGCCCTTGTGGATCGGGCGATACATCGCCTATTTTTTCTAAGTGTAGACGTAAAATACGACGTAGTTCTAAAACAGCTTCTGGTGTTTCCTGAATAGAATGGCCGCCTTCAATTATTTTTTCGGACTGTGCGCCATCGAGGTGAGCACTGTGATAAGAGACAATCCCATCGGTTATTTGTGCTTTAGGAACATCACCCTGATTGTTGCCAATAATAGAATGATAAGGAATATTAACGATTTTCACGTCTTTGGTAAGACGAATAAAATCAGAATCTTCCCCTAAATCACTCGGGCCATTTTGTATTTTCTTTAATGAAATATTATGAATGGTTTCAAGTAATTTTTGGTCTATTTGCACCGACTGAGTACCCGTGACAATAGACTCCATAAAAGATTTGGGCAAGCGAATGACTTTGCGGATGGCACGTGTAAACCAGCGATCGACATAATCAGTGCCCCGAAGTGGAGCAGATAACAACACCATACGTCCCACTTCAGGTAAGGCTTCTAAGGTAAAACGTTTTTGTACGATGGGCAGTGCCATCAGTTTTCGGCGATCTTTTGAGTCAATATCTAACAAGGCATTTGGACGTAAGTCGTCATTACTCATCAGTAAGCGTGCGATCACCGCACCCATACTATGGCCAATTAAAACTGCTTGTTGATCGGCCAAAGCATGCGATTGGGTTGCTTGCTGTTTAAATGTATTTTCAATTAAGGCGTGAATTTGATAACGGCTTTCTAAAATAGGCATATTGGTAGAATAAAACACCTGCCAGACCTGGTAATGCTCGCGCAAAACCGTATCACCTAATACATTATGTGTTAAGCGAATCCAGGCTTCAGGGCTACTGGCTAAGCCATGAACCATGATAATAACCCGCTTATTTGGGCTATACGGCTCTAACATATAAAGCTGAGGGGCAATTAAACGCTCTTCACGGGCAAACAAACCGCGGTATGCTGCTGCGGCCAAATCCGTTCGCGCCAGCCACATGCCATAAGGTGCTGAGAAATTGGCGGCCAATGGATAACGATTACCCGCTACGGTTACAGTATCGGTTTCATAAGGGTTGTAAATTTCAACATCAAAACTTTGAGTGGTTAAAATACTTTTTATACTGTCACCGCGTGGTTTTGCCACAATAGTAACAGGCAAATAGCGTGCTTCATGAATATTGTTATCAATAGCCGCGGGGGTTGCCGAGCTAGGTTTAACTTTAGTTTGCTCATCGGCGGCAATATTGGGCTGCGTTGCTTGTTTAGGTAAAATACTCACAAACTCGGCACCAAAACCGTCACGGCGGTTAATCGACTGCAAACCACGAAAATTTAAATCATAGGCAGGCAATAGCTCAGTACCGCTAAGCAAATCTTTATTGAGTGACGCATCACCTTTAAAATAAAAAGTATCCGCCCCTATTTTTAGCGGCTTATTGCTATAGGTTTGCTTGTCATTTAACTGGTTGGCGGTGGTTACTAGGCTTGCCAGGGCTTGCTGATAAAAGTCACGCACTTGTACCTGACGGTTATCAAACATACGCTCTTTGGCGTCGCGATTACTATAGAACAAATAGGCGTAGGCATATTTTATGCTTTTTGCCAGCAACTCCTGCTGCGTACCCAAGCATTGTTGAAAGGATGCTAAATCAATTTCTTTGGGTGGATTGACAGGATGAACTATTTTATTGCCCAGACCTTTAAGGTCAGTGCTGAATACATCAGGCTCTAGTGGTGAGCGGCATTCGCTGGTTTTTTTTAATTGATTGACTTTAGCAATATAAAGCTCACTGCCTACTGACAAATACTGCTCATCTTGCACCTGGGGGATTTTTCGAAGTTTGACCAAACAACTTTCAGGATTATCTGTACATTCTTCTGGGTCTTGCCCTGTACTGGACAGCACACTTAACGTGGCTTCACTCAAGCGTGAACGAATTAAAATACTGTCACGCTCACTACTTAAAGAAACCGCCAGTGGTTGTTGTTTTACTTTAACCACCTGACAACCTGATATTAAAAATACAGCAGAAAAAAGGGCAATGTTGATGTTCTTTTTTAATAATTGATGGGGGGCGGCAATACCAGAGCGAGGATTAGAACCTAAAAACTGCGGCATAATAAACCAGTGGAGTAATTATTGAATAAAGGCATCATAACCAAAAAATATTTTTCTGCCTATTTACATTTGGCGTGATTAAAGTAATTTTGTAAGAATAAAAAGGCAAAAAAATAAAGAGCAAACAAGAAACTGAGAAACTGTTTGCTCTTTAATAACAAGTCATCTCTTTAATAGCACATTTTTTGTGCAAATTACAAGTATTATGCCAAAAAAGATGAAAATATTATTTTGTCAAAATTAAACGGTTATTGCGAGTGAGGCGCAAACGGTATTCTTCACCTTCATGTAAAATTCTGATTTCACGGCCCATCGAAAATAAATGCTGTGAATTCAGCATAGGTAGGGCAGGAGCGGTATTATTAAAAAATTGGAATGGTGCATTCATGGCCGTTAAACTCCGTAATTGTTAATTAATGATAATCATTATCAATTAATGCTGTCAATCCTTTCTTTCCGGGTTTTACATCTTTTTGTAATAGCTAAAACAGACACGCATAATGTAAAACATATGCCATTTAATGATGTAGAGGTGAGTTTGAAAAATAATATTGTTCATGTGGCTGTTGGGGTGATTACTCAAAATGATCAGGTACTCATTTGCTGGCGTGATGCAAGCTTACATCAGGGCAACCGCTATGAGTTTCCAGGTGGCAAGATAGAAGCCCATGAAAGCCCAGAGCAAGCCTTAACGCGTGAGTTATATGAAGAGCTGGCAATACAGGTACAGCATTGCATCAAAGCGCAGCAGTTGTTTTTTAATTATCCTGAAAAAACGGTTTGCCTGCATATTTTTAAAGTGACAGAATTTGCTGGTGAGCCTGTAGGACAACAACAGCAAGCCGTGCTGTGGGTTCATCAGAATGATTTAATCAATTATCATTTTCCTGATGCCAATGCCCCGATTTTGCGCATGCTCAAACTGCCAGAGCAATATGTGATTACGCAGCCCTTGGCCAATCAGCAAAGCATACAACACATAGAACAATGGCTAGACTGGCATATTCAACATACTGCACCATGTAGTTGGCTGTATGTGCGTGAAAAAACCATGAGTGGGCAAATTTATAGTCAAGTTATTAATGATTTAAAAGCCCAGCGATCTGACTTGCATCTCGTGGCAGAGTTTCGTCATATTGAGCGTTTAACCAGCCAATATCATCAATTAAGTGGCGTGCATTTGAGCCAGACTGATTTAATGCAACAGGTTCAGACTATCAATATTGCAGAAGATTTATTGGTATTTGCAGCATGTCATGATCAAGCCGCCATTGCCAAAGCCAATCAATTAACAGTAGATGCCGTCTTGATTAGTCCATTACACCTAACTTTAAGCCATCCAGAGCAAGCTGCTTTAGGCTGGCAAGTATGGCAGCAATTGGCTCAGCAAAGTCATGTGCCCGTGTTTGCACTAGGTGGCGTTGCACCAGCAGATTTAAAGCAGGTACAACGCGCTGGTGGTTTTGGCGTGGCAGGGATTCGGGCTTTTTTAGCGCATTAAAACTGTTTTGCCAAGCGTTGCATTTGGGTTTTGGCTTGTCCTGCCAGTGCCGCATTATTTTGCAGCTCAGCAGAAATAGAAATTAATTGCCAAAACGCATGTTGTTGTCTGGGGGAGTTAGACAACATCAAGCCTTTACGTGCCATGGCTTCAGCATTACCGCCCTGACGTTTTTTAATGGCAATTTCGCTTAAATACGCATAGACAGTGGCAGATTGCGGTGCCATACGCTGTGCCTGAATTAAGGTTTGTTCAGCAGCATCCAGTTGATTGGCTTGCATTTGCTGTTGGGCCTTGTTCATCAGCATACCAAACGCTGGAATATTACTGCCATCACGCAAGGTTACTTTAGGCTGCACAGTGTGCGGCGGAGTGACAAGAGATGGCAATGATTTACTTTTAATGGATGGCTCAGCATATTCTGGCAATGCAGTACGTTTGGCTTGAGTGTCATTTTTTGCAGGTGTGGATTTTTCGGCAGGACGGGTAGTCACCACGGTGGTTAACGCGGGCGTGTTACCAGGCGTGGGGGCTTGACAAGCTGCTAATAGCGTAGCTACTAAAGCCACAAAATAAGGTTTTGAGCCGTGCTGCTTACTTAGCAATAAATGTGTTTTCATTGGATAAACCTTCATCTTTAATTTTCACCTGACCAAAAACGCCTTACCACAGGCGGTTTGCCAGTTTCTTTATCGGGTGGAAGTTCCAGGGTAATGCTTGCGCTTGCATCATTTGCAGGTTCAGGTAAACGATTTGGTTCAGGAATACGTTTTGCATATTGCTGATACACGGGTTCGCCAAACTCATCAAGCTGCGTGTCGGCATAAGGCGCTTGCTGGCTGTTATATAGTGCCAACATACCGCACTCGGTGGCTTGATTGGGCACAGTACTTGAAAGTAGCGGAATATAAGTCGCACCAGGGCAGCCTTGTGCTGATAGCTGACCACTACTTTGATCGATCCATTGCCACTGCACATTAGACGGCTGTATAGGCTCAACTGGAGTGAGGTTAAGCTGTTTCATGATGTTGACCCAAACTGGTAACGCACCGCCAGAACCTGTTAAGCCAATAGGGCGGTTGTCATCATGACCTAACCATACCACTGCCACATAATTGCCACTATAGCCTGCAAACCATGAATCGCGTGCATCGTTGGTGGTTCCACTTTTACCTGCCAAGTTTAAATTGGATGGCAGGGTGCGATAAACGCTGGCACCTGTACCGCTACGCATCACTTGCTGTAATGCATTGTTTAATAAATATACTGCGCCTGGTTCTAAACTTTGACGCACATTTAAGCCATAACGCTGCAATGGATTACCTTTGGAATCCACCACGCTACGAATAGAGCGCGGTGCATAGCGAAAGCCATTGGCAGCATACACCTGATACATACCCAATACTTGCATTGGCGATAAATTTACCGCACCCAATAAAATAGCAGGATAGGGTTTAATGTCGTCTTCTATGCCTAAACTGTGCATGGTATTAATAAAACCTGGAATACCAAGCTCCCAGCCCAAACGTACGGTAGCCAGATTGTAAGAATGTGCTAAAGCATAGGACAGCGGCACTGTACCATGGCTGCGGCCATCGTAGTTTTTAGGTGACCAGTCTTTCATGCCCATGCCATTAATAGTAATAGGCTCATCGCTAATGGGGCTAATCAGGCTATAACGCTGTGACTGCAAAGCGTTGTAATACACTACAGGCTTTAATAAAGAACCCACTTGCCGTTTGGCATCTAAAGCACGGTTAAAACCAGTAAATAAGCCAGAGCCACCCACCACGGCCAATAACTCACCATTTTCTGGATTGGCAATGGTAACCGCACCTTGCATTCCATTTAAACGCTTTGGATTGCGTTTAATTAATTGATTTAAGGTGCTATCAAACGCATTCGTGGCAGTGGTTTGCACAATAGGGTCAAGCGTAGTAAAGATGCGCAGACCTTCACTGGTTAAATCGGCTTCCTGGTATTCTTCTTTCAGTTGACGGCGTACCACATCCAGAAAATCTGGAAATAAACTGCGCCCAGCAGTAGGCTTTTTAATAATATTTAATTTGGTTTTGATGGCATCATCATATTGCTGTTGGTCAATTTTTCCAGTGACCAGCATATTGTGCAACACCACGTTACGACGTTCTAGTGCCAGTTCTGGGTTACGCCATGGGTTGTACAAACTTGGCCCTTTAACCAAACCTACCAAAAATGCCATTTGCGGCAGTTTTAATTCACGTAATGGTTGACCAAAATAAAATTGTGAGGCAAGACCAAAGCCATTAATGGAATGATTGCCATTTTGACCTAAATTCACTTCGTTAAAATAAGCTTCTAAAATATCATTTTTGCTGTAATGCAATTCAACCAATATTGCCATTAATGCTTCATTGGCTTTACGTTTAATAGTGCGTTCAGGGGTTAGGTAGAAGTTTTTCACCAGCTGCTGGGTGAGGGTGGAACCCCCTTGACGCGGGCCACCACTCACATTGCTGACCATGGCGCGCGCCAAACCACGAACAGACACGCCACGATGCACATAAAATTGACGATCTTCAGTAGCAATTAAAGCGTCAATTAAAGGTTGTGGCACATTGGCTAGCTGAATCAAAACCCGATCTTCATTGTGGCGCGGATAAATACCACCCACAGGAATAGGCTCTAGTCTTGCAATGCCTGTACCCGTTTGCTGGGTGCTGCGCACATCTAATATCTGGGCTTGTCCTGTGGTTACTTCGAGCACTTGTTCAGGTTCATTAGAATCACCGAAGTCAAAACCACGCGTGTGAATATAAATCACATTGCCTTTTTCGACATAAGTACCAGGGGCTTCATATCCATCAGATTTTTTATAATTTAAAAGCTTTAGTTCTTGCGTTAAATTGGCTTTGGTCACATGCGCGCCATTAAATACTTCTAATGGACGAGCAAATACTTTAGCGGGAATTTCCCAGCGTTTGCCTTCAAACTTGTCACGAACCACATTATCTAGCCGTATTGTATAAATACCTAAGCCAACAAAGGCAGTAAGTAGCAATAAAACAATGACTAAAGTAATAAATGCAAAACCACGTGAAAACTTCATGCGTAGAAATATCAATTTAACAATAAAAATTAAAGGCGATAATGCGCGAGCGCCGCTTTAGATGCAAATTAAACACTGTTAAATCATGCAAATTAGCCGATAAAATTGGCATAACGCGCTAAAAGCTGTGAGTTATATCAAACTAGCCAAGCCGTAGCATCCTATTCAATGTAACAATATCCAGTAAAATCCAGCTTAGTGGCGTGCTGCATTGCCACTGGGATCAGTACTATTGATATAGTTTTTGACTTCAATGTAGGCATTGCAACCACTTAAGTATTCAGCACTTAATACCTTGCATTGATCGGTTGAAGAAATTTTGTACTCACTGGCCCATTCATAGCCAATATTATAATTTTGATCCATGCTATGAGCAGAAGATAACTTGGTCACCACCACAGGCTGTTGCATACGCACATACATTTGCCTGGTGGTTTGCGGCGACTGAGCGGGCGCATATACAGTAGTCATGGCTGGGTTGGCGTTATTTTGTGTTGGCATGGTTGAGGACACTGAAGTGGGTAATGAGGCATGGGCAGTTAAGTCATTTTCATGAAAAATAACCCCGCTTACTACCAAAACAAATATAATAATTAAGGCGACAAACATGCCTAAAAAGCGGTTATCCCAATTTGATCTGATCATGACTTTTATCCTCTTGCTATGATTTTTGTTTTAACTTTTTACAGCAATTTCATCATACCCATCCTATCTATGCAAAACCAATTAAAGATACCCTTTAAGGTAACTAATTTTATACAAAGCCTCATTTTTTATGCACTTAAACGACTAGTCACTCTCTTCGTCATGGGTATGAATATTTAGCTCTTTTAATTTGCGGGTTAAAGTGTTTCTACCCCAACCTAACAATTCAGCCGCGTGGCGTTTTCGTCCCTGACTATATTCCAGGGCGGCATCAATCATGGTGCGTTCAAACAAGGGTAGGGCGGTTTCTAATAATTGCTGCTCACCTTGTTGCAATTGTTGCTTTGCCCATTGCTTGAGTAGTTCACTCCATTGATTGGTCGTGAGTGCTATGGCCTGGGTATTTGCTTGTGCAGCATCGTGTTCTCGTTGTGCCAGTTCTTGATGAGCCTCGCTCAGCTGTTGGCGCATTTCTGCGGGCAAATCATCAGGAAAAATTTCACGTCCAGTCACCATGACTGTAAGCCAGCGACACGTGTTTTCAAGTTGCCGAACATTGCCTGGCCAGGGAAGTTGTTGCATATAATGAATGGTTTCTTGTCTTAGCACTTTTGGGGAGACAGCCAGTTCACGGCCTGCCTGTGCTAAAAAATGCTGTGCCAGCATTGGTATATCTTCACTGCGCTCATGCAGTTTTGGGATATGAATGCGAATGACATTTAAGCGATGAAATAAATCTTCCCTAAATTTGCCTGCGGTGACCAGTTTTTCCAGGGCTTGATGCGTTGCTGCAATAATGCGCACATTGACTTTGACAGGAATATGTCCACCCACCCGATAAAATTCACCATCTGCCAAAACGCGTAAAAGTCGAGTTTGGGTTTCAAATGGCATATCACCAATTTCATCCAGAAATAACGTGCCGCCATTGGCTTGCTCAAACCGTCCCTGACGTTGAATGCTCGCCCCTGTAAATGCGCCTTTTTCATGGCCGAACAGTTCGGTTTCGATAAGGTCTTTGGGAATAGCAGCCATATTTAAGGCGATAAATGGCTTTTGATTGCGCGGTGAGTGACGATGCAAGGCATGTGCTACCAGCTCTTTACCTGTGCCAGACTCACCGTTAATTAACACGGTAATATTAGATTGAGATAAACGCCCAATCGCCCGAAATACTTCCTGCATGGCAGGAGATTCGCCAATAATATTGTCTGTTTTAAGCGGCATGTCATGGCTAGTATCTTGCTGCTGGCGTTTACTGACATGTTGCATTGCCCGATTAACCAGGGTTAAGGCTTCATCAAGATCAAACGGTTTGGGCAAATAGTCAAACGCACCTGTCTGATAGCTAGACACCGCAGATTCTAAATCAGAGTGTGCAGTCATAATAATGACAGGTAAGTCTGGGTACTGCGCTTTAACCTGTGCCAGGAAACTTAGACCATCAAGGCCTGGCATACGAATATCACTTAAAATCACATCAGGTTGCTGGCTGCTAAGGTGATCTAGCGCGGCTTGAGCATCCTCAAAACTTGATACGTTAAAGCCCGCTTCTTTAAAGGTCTTTTCAAGCACCCAGCGCATGGTACGGTCATCATCAATAACCCAGATTGTTTCCTGACTCATCACTTTCTCCCCTTATTGCCAAGGTAACGATAAACTAAAAACGGTGCGGCCCGCTTCGGAATGGCATTCAATCACCCCGCCATGCTGATGAATCATATTTTGTGCCAGACTCAAACCAAGCCCCACGCCACTAGCGCGACCTGTCACCATGGGATAAAACACTGATTCAATAATATCAGGAGAAATGCCAGGGCCATTGTCTTCTAAATCAATACGCACCACGCTACGATGCAATATTCCATGCATATTAAATAGGCGTTGAATACGGGTGCGCAAAATAAGATGTGGTTTTTGTCGCGACTGGTTTGCAAAAAATTCAGGATTTTCTGTCATGGCTTGTACGGCATTGACACAAATATTTAATATCACCTGAATAAGCTGGTCGCGGTCTGCATTGACCTCAGGCAGCGACAAATCATAATCCCGCACAATATGAACCGTGTTATTGGTTTGACTTAAAATTAAACTGCGTACCCGCTCTAATGGTTCATGCACATTGACTTTACTAAATGCTGGCAACTGTCTTGAACCCAGCATGGTATCAGCCAAAATACAAAGTCGATCGACTTCATCCAGAATAATATCGGTATATTCTTTGATACTGTGATCTGGGGTCGTCCTTGCTAATAATTGGGTTGCACCACGAATACCTGCCAGGGGATTTTTAATCTCATGTGCCACGCCACGCACCAGTTGCCTGGCAATTTGATATTGCTGTGCCAATTGCTCATCGCGATTGATACGCAGCAAACCATCAATCGGCTGGATTTCGATGAGCAAGTATTTTTTAACCCATTGCTGCGTATGGTGCTTAGCCAGAGACAGTGCATTCAACGGATGCTGATCACGCTGGTCAGTGGTTGTGGCAGTCACTAAAGTCACTGAGTAATCGACGGCTTTGTCTTTTAAGCCGACATTAAGCATCGCCTCACGGCGTATATAAGGCTGGCCAGTATTTAAGGTAGTGAGCAAGGCCGCGTGGGTATTAAAGGTTTCTTCGGGCTCAGAGAGTACCGACAGCAAATTTATACCAACGGCGCGCACACAGCTCATCTCTAACAAGGCTTCACAAGCTGGATTCATATATTCAATTTCAAGAGCTGTAGATACCTGCATCACCGCAGTGAGCATATGCTCAAGCACATGGCGGCAATCAATGTCAGATTGATACTGGGCAACATGAGTCATGATAAAAATAATATTCCTTGAATATTAAAATTTAAGCGCAATAGGGCATAAGTGCCAGCGTATAAATAATGGAGGCAATTAATAATGACCATACAGGCTTAGCAATTAACGCGCCAAGTATTTATCCTGCAAAAAATAAACCTCTTTCATAATTTTATGTTACCACTAGCGCGCTCAATAACTTTTAAGTTGGCTTTAAATGGTTGCTATAACTGGAATAATTCAAATAAAGCCAATGCTTATCCACGCTTTAAAACAGCTTTACTGTATAGCACTAAAATGATGCGTTTTTTTGTGCAAAACAAAACCAATTAAATAATGCACCAACATGAGTCATGCCCCCATATTTTTAAATCATGACCAAGTGATAAAAATCGGTGGTTCGCCAGTTATTCGTACTATTAAAGCAGTGGCAAAGTGCTTACAATATGCGCTAATTTGTTGGAGCTGTATTGCATGAAGTCCCCTAAAGTCGGTTTTGTATCCCTGGGTTGTCCTAAAGCCTTAGTGGACTCTGAACGTATTCTTACCCAGTTACGTGTTGAGGGCTATGACGTTGCAGCGTCATTTGAAGGGGCTGATTTGGTTGTGGTCAATACCTGCGGCTTTATTGAATCTGCGGTGCAGGAATCTTTGGACGCCATTGGTGAAGCCATTAATGAAAATGGCAAAGTCATTGTGACAGGCTGCTTGGGTAAGGATGAAGAAAAAATCCGTGCCATGCATCCTAGTGTTTTAAAGGTAACAGGGCCACAAGCGTATAGTGATGTGATGAGTGCTGTGCATGAATATGTGCCACCACCGCCTGATCACAACCCGTATATTGATTTGGTACCGCCACAAGGTATCCGTTTAACGCCAAAGCATTATGCTTATTTAAAAATTTCTGAAGGCTGTAATCATCGCTGTACGTTTTGTATTATTCCGCAGTTGCGTGGTGATCTGGTATCGCGTCCTATTGGCAGTGTGATGGACGAAGCGCAAGCCTTGGTCAAGGCAGGTGTCAAAGAAATTTTGGTGATCTCGCAGGATACCTCAGCTTATGGCGTGGATACTAAATATAAGCTCGATTTTTGGAATGGCCAGCCGCTTAAAACCAAATTTTATGATTTATGCGCGGCATTAGGTCAGCTTGGCGTATGGGTGCGCCTGCATTATGTCTATCCCTATCCACATGTGGATGCGGTGCTAGAACTGATGCGTGACGGTAAAATACTGCCGTATCTGGATATTCCATTTCAGCATGCCAGTCCGCGTATCTTAAAACTGATGAAACGCCCTGCACATAGCGAAAATACGCTAGAAAAAATCAAGCAATGGCGCGAAGTTTGCCCTGACCTGGCCATTCGTTCTACCTTTGTGGTGGGCTTTCCTGGCGAAACCGAAGAAGATTTTCAGTATTTGCTCGACTGGCTAAAACAAGCCAGATTGGATCGGGTAGGCTGCTTTACTTACTCGAACATTGAAAATGCACCTGCTAATGAGTTACCAGACCCTGTGCCTGAACATATTAAACAAGAACGCTATGAGCGTTTTATGCAGGTGGCGCAAGAAATTTCTACCCAGAAATTAAAAGATAAAATTGGCAAACGCATGACGGTGTTGGTTGATGAGCTTGATGAAGAGCATCCAGTGGCGGTAGCGCGTTCATATGCGGATGCGCCTGAAATTGATGGTAATGTGTTTGTTGAGGATATCGACAAGAGCCAGATTCAACCTGGTCAGCTGTTACAGGTAGAAATTACCGATGCTGATGAGTATGACTTGTTTGCAAAGTTGATTGTGGCTTAAAACCCTGCTCAAAGTGGGACAGACCTTAATAGATACGATCAAAGACGGTGTTTGTTGCTTAATTTGTGAATTGAGTGAGGCAGATGGATTGGCGTGAAGCATTGCTTTTGCTACCATTCGCCCCCGTCAAACATTGCTTACAATCTTTTGACAGCTTTTTAGTTTAATATTTTACAAATTACCTGCTTGGGAGCTCGTTATGGCTGAAAATAGCCCGCGTTTTTCGCGCATATTGCTTAAGTTGTCAGGAGAGGCACTATCAGGCAATAAAGATATGGGCATTGATGCCACAGTGCTTGACCAAATGTCATTATCTATTGCGCATTTAGTAGGCCTGGGTGTGCAAGTAGGTATTGTAGTGGGTGGCGGTAACTTGTACCGTGGCAGTCAGCTACAAAAAGATGGCTTGGTTGGACGGGTAACAGGTGACCAGATGGGGATGCTGGCTACGGTCATGAATGGCCTGGCACTGCGCGATGCGCTAGAGCGTCGTAATATTAAGACCCGCTTAATGTCAGCTATTTCTATTAATGGTGTGGTAGAAACCTACAGCAGTCGTGATGCCATTCGTCATTTAAAAAATGGTGAAGTCTGTGTATTTGTTGCTGGGACGGGTAATCCATTTTTCACTACTGATACTGCGGCCTGTTTGCGCGGCATTGAAATTGAAGCCACCTTAATTTTAAAAGCCACCAAAGTAGATGGTATATACGATAAAGACCCAAGCAAATACGACGATGCCATTAAATATGAGCGTTTGAGTTTTGATGAAGTGCTGGATCGCAAATTAGGTGTAATGGATTTAACCGCTATCTGCTTATGCCGCGATCACAACGTACCGTTACAAGTATTTGATATGAACAAGCCAGGTGCATTGTTATCGGTGGTAATGGGTGAGGATGAAGGCACGCAGGTGAGTCACTAAGCCAATCTAAATTATCGCTAGATTTATTAAATATCACATTGCTTTAATGCCAAAACTGTTGAGGAACCAACCATGATTAATGATTTGAAAAAAGACGGCGAAAGCCGCATGAAAAAAAGTATTGAGTCGCTAGAAGCTGGCTTTGCTAAAGTGCGGACTGGCCGCGCGCACCCTTCCATGCTCAATGGCATTATGGTGTCATATTACGGCTCAGATGTACCCTTAAATCAGGTGGCAAACGTGGGTGTGGATGATGCCCGCACGCTGGTGGTTCAACCCTTTGAACGCAATATGACCAGCGTGATTGACAAAGCCATTCGAGAAAGTGATTTAGGCTTAAACCCAATTTCTGCCGATATTATTCGTGTGCCATTACCTGCATTGACTGAAGAAACCCGCCGTAATATGCAAAAACTAGCGCGCGGTGAAGCTGAAAACGCCAAAGTGGCAATACGTAATATTCGCCGTGATGTATTGGGCGACATTAAAGATTTATTAAAAGAAAAAGAAATTTCTGAAGATGATGAGCGTCGTGCAGGTGATGATATTCAAAAGCTGACTGATAAATATGTGGCTGAGGTTGATAAAATGCTAGCCGCCAAAGAAGCAGAGCTGATTCAGGTTTAATTAACATCATTCAACCCACGGTCAGTTAACCCATGAATAACGAGCAACAGACGTCACCTCATGTAACTGCAGTAGCATCCCTAAACCTGCCAGAGCATGTGGCAATTATTATGGATGGCAATAACCGCTACGGCAAACGAGAGGCGCTGGCAGAGGGAGAAGGGCATCGGGTTGGTAAAAATCAGCTTGATCCCATTGTTGAACATGCACGTCGTTTAGGGATCAGCGCACTGACCGTCTTTGCTTTTTCCAGTGAAAACTGGCAACGGCCGCCCGCAGAAGTTGCTTTGCTGATGGAGTTGTTTGCGCAAACCATTCGCGAGCAAATTCCGCGCATGAAAAAACATGATATTGCATTGCGCTTTATTGGTGATCGTACGCAGTTGTCTGATGAACTCCAGCAACTCATGGCCGAGGCCGAGAGCATTACCGCACATCATACGGCCATGTCATTAGTCATTGCGGTAAGTTATGGTGGTATGTGGGATATTGCACAGGCAGCAAAGCAAGTCGCAATGCAAGTAGAGCGCGGCTTGCTGAATGTGGAGCAAATTAACGAGCAATCGCTGCAGCAGCATATTTCTTTAGCCGATTTGCCCGCAGTTGATTTACTCATCCGCACTGGGGGTGATTATCGCTTGTCCAATTTTTTATTGTGGCAGGCCGCTTATGCCGAACTGTATTTTACCGAAACGCTCTGGCCAGACTTTTCTATTGCTGAGTTTAATAAAGCCTTAACTGTATTTGCGCAGCGAGAACGTCGTTTTGGCCGCACCAGTGAGCAGGTGAATGCACAAAACAGACAGCTTGGTTATAACAACGAGAATTTAAATAATGATTGAACGGATTCGTACTGCGCTGGTTTTGGTGACTATTGTTTTACTGTGTATGTTTGCCACCAAAAGCATTTTTCCAATGATGGCATTAATGCTGCTTACCGTAGCAATTGCCAGTTATGAATGGGCGCGGTTAATCCCAAATCAGCACCATAAACCCTATGCTGCTATTGTTAGCCTAATAACGGTGGGTATATTTTTTATTCCTCAAAGCTGGCCGTATTTCTGGGTGGTTTCGTTATTGTTCTGGCTCCTTAGCCTGGTTTGGGTAAAGCGTTATCCAGAAAAAACCGAATGGTATAACAGCACTTTAAATATATGGGGCTGGGTACTGTTGGTGGCTGCGGTTGTGGCAATTTTTGCACTTTGGAAGCAATCCCCTTGGTGGTTAATGTATGTGTTTGCCCTGGTGTGGGGTGTAGACAGCGGTGCTTATTTTGTGGGACGCAAATTTGGCAAGAATAAACTTGCGCCAAGTGTTAGTCCCAATAAGTCTATTGAGGGCTTGCTTGGTGGGCTGTTGCTGACCATTGTTATTATTGTAGTAGTGGCATTTACTGCTTTAAATTTAAGCGCAACAGCATTGGCAAATTTCATTGTTTTGTCTTTAGTCACGGTGCTGGCCTCAGTGCAGGGTGATTTGTTTGAGTCCATGGTCAAACGTAAAGCAGGGATTAAAGATTCAGGTGCTATATTGCCAGGTCATGGTGGTGTGTTAGATCGTATTGATTCATTATTAGCTGCTGCGCCTATTTTTGCTTTGGGTTTATGGATACAGCAACAGTTTTTAGGTGGTTTTTAAAATGCCTAAGCTTCAGGTTTCAATTCTTGGTGCGACTGGCTCAATTGGTCAAAGTACATTAAAAGTATTGGCACAACATACCAATAAATATCAAGTATTTGCCCTCACTGGGTTTAGCCGCTTAGAAGAACTTGCCAAATTAACCCAGCAATACTTGCCTCAAGTGGTGGTGGTGGAAACTGGTACAAAAGATCAATTTATTGAATTGCTAAAATTACAATGTAATGACAAAATTTTAAATGCAATCGAAATATTAGAAGGTGAGGCTGGCTTATGTGAAGTCGCGTCACATGCTCAAGTTGATATTGTCATGGCAGCCATTGTGGGTAGTGCAGGATTAAAACCCACGCTTGCCGCCATTGATGCTGGCAAACGGGTTTTATTGGCCAATAAAGAATCACTGGTGATGGCTGGTGAGCTATTTATGCAGCGCGTTGGCCAGGCAAGCGCAACGTTATTGCCTGTTGATTCAGAGCATAATGCAATTTTTCAATGTTTACCTGCCAATTATTTTGTCAGTAAAGATAGCTTTGACCAGCAAAATCACCGTGCAGGTGTATCACAAATTTTACTCACTGCTTCTGGCGGGCCATTTAGAACATGGTCATCAGAACAAATGCAAAACGTCACCCCAGCGCAAGCCTGTAAGCATCCTAACTGGTCGATGGGTCAAAAAATTTCAGTCGATTCAGCTACTCTAATGAATAAAGGGCTGGAATTAATTGAAGCCTGTCATTTATTTGATTTGCCAGTAGATCGGGTCACGGTCGTTATTCATCCCGAGAGTATTATTCATTCGCTCGTACAATATATTGACGGCTCAACACTGGCGCAAATGGGTAACCCCGATATGTGTACGCCCATCGCGCATGCTTTGGCATGGCCAGAACGTATTAGTACGCCAGTACCAGCATTAGATTTATTTGCAATAAACAGTTTGCACTTTGAGCAACCTGACCTCCAGCGTTTTCCTGCTTTAAAAATTGCAAAAGAAGCCATGCAGGCAGGTGGCTGTGTCCCTGCTATTTTGAATGCCAGTAATGAAGTGGCAGTTGCTGCTTTTTTATGTGGTAAACTTGCTTTTACACAGATTACACAACTTATACACGCAGTAATAACACAAATTAATGTGCTTCCTGCACAAGACCTTGGCACAATCCTCGCTCAAGACCTTGAGGCACGTGCGCTGGCAAGGCAATGGATAACGGCACACGCCAGTAGGGGTTCATGAATATACTGTTTATTATTCTTGCAGCAATTGTCCTATTAGGGCCATTAATTGCAATTCATGAGTTTGGCCATTTTTGGGTGGCCAGACGTATGGGTGTTAAGGTACTGGTATATTCCATTGGTTTTGGCCCTACATTATTAAAATGGCACGGTAAAGATGGCGTGCGTTATCAGCTTGCAGCCATTCCGTTGGGTGGCTATGTGCGCATGGCAGACGAGCGCGAAGGCGAAGTTGCGCCAGAGGATGTGCCGTTTGCATTTAATCGGCAGTCAGCATGGCGTCGTATGGCTATTGTAGCTGCTGGCCCCGTTATTAACTTGTTGTTTGCTGTTTTTTTGTTCTGGATCTTATATTTACCTGCCAGTGAGCAACTCAATACGCGTATTGGTCAGGTAGTGCTGAATTCTCCTGCTGCCCAGGCTGGACTACAAATAGGTGACCGTATTACCGCTGTTGACGGGAAGCCAACTGCTACTTGGGAAACCTTAAACTATGCACTGGTTGAGCGCATGGGTGAAACAGGCAATCTTCAAGTGAATGCTGAGCGCGCAGGTCAATCCCAGTCGTTTAGTGTGCCTATTGAACACTTTATGCGTCATGGCAGTCAAACGCCGCTTGAGCAAGTTGGTTTTTTACCCTATCGACCTGATATTGCCCCTGTTATTGGCGAAGTCAGTCGTGGTGAACCTGCAGCATTACAAGGTTTACAGGCAGGTGATCGTATTGTTGAAGTCAATCAGCAAGCCACCACGCAATGGACTGATGTCACCACTATTGTTCGGGCAAACCCAGAAAAACTGCTTGATTTTAAAGTAATCAGAGATAATCAGTCTGTACAACTGCAAATTATGCCTAAAGCCATGCGTGATGCGATGGGGACAGAATATGGTTTTATCGGTGCTGGGGCTAAAATAGAAAATTATAAAATACCAACAGAATATCTTCAAACTGTTCAGTACAGTCCGTTGTCAGCTTTGGGCATGGCGGTTAATAAAACCTGGCAGTTGTCCATTATGACTGTTAAAGCCATTGGCAAAATGATTTCAGGACTAATTGGCTTAGATAATCTGTCAGGCCCCATCACCATTGCCAAAGTGGCAGGACAAAGCGCAGAGATGGGCTGGCAAGCATTTTTTTCCTTTATGGCTTTAATGAGTGTTAGCCTTGGGGTATTAAATTTACTGCCAATTCCTGTGCTGGATGGTGGACATTTGGTTTATTATTTTATTGAAGCGTTACGTGGTAAGCCCGTATCTGAGCAAATACAAATGCTGGGCTTACGTATTGGGATTATATTGCTGGGAGCTTTAATGGTTCTGGCATTATTTAATGATTTTGCGCGGCTCATATAACACGCGCGCAATAATGATTTTTTATTAATTTAACTTTGGAACCCTTAGGCATGCGTCACTTACATTTTACACTGCCTCTGACACTGATTAGCGCAATGGCAATAGTACAACAAGCCAATGCGGAAGCTTTTGTAGCACGTGATATCCGGGTAGATGGGCTGGTACGTTTAACCCCAGCCAGTGTATATGGCGTATTACCAGTCAATAGTGGCGACCAGATTACTGATGCAAAAATTGCAGACAGTATTCGTGCTTTATATGCTACTGGCAACTTTGATGATATTCAAAGTGTACGTGATGGCAATACACTGATTTTTAAAGTGGTCGAGCGTCCTGTTATCTCTAACATCACCTTTAGTGGCAATAAGCTCATTCCTACTGATACGCTAAAGCAAGGGCTAAAATCATTAAATCTGGCTGAAGGGCAAGTGCTTAAGCGTGCCACCATACAAACGATTGAAAATGAGCTTGAACAACAGTACGTGCAGCAAGGTCGCTATGATGCCGATGTCACTGTTGAAACCACGCCGCGTGCTAATAACCGTGTTGATTTAAATTTTAAATTTATTGAAGGCAATGCGGCCAAAGTATTTAATATTAATGTGATTGGCAATACTGTATTTAAAGACAGTGACATATTACAAGCGTTTACTGTTAAAGAAAGTACATGGTCTTCCGTACTAACCCGCAATGACCGCTATGCGCGTGAACGTATGACAGCCAGCCTTGAAAACTTGCGCGCGTTATACTTAAACAAAGGTTATATTAATTTTAATATTAACGATGCGCAGCTTAATATTAGCGAAGATAAAAAGAATATCTTTATTGAAGTAAATATTACTGAGGGTGAACAGTACCAATTTGGCAAAACCAAATTTTTGGGCGATACCTTGTTCTCACAAGATGAATTGCGTCCTTTAGCCGCCTTTAAAGAAGGGGGCGTGTATTCGCAGGCGCAAGTTAATGGCGTTAAAGAACTGCTCACACGTAAATATGGTAATGCTGGTTATTATTTTGCTGAAGTAAATGCGGTACCAGATATAGATGAAGCTGGTAAAACAGTTGATATCAACTATTTTATTAATCCTGGTAAGCAGGTTACTGTACGCCGTATTAACTTTAGCGGTAACAACAAAACGGCCGATGATGTATTACGCCGTGAAATGCGTCAAATGGAAGGCGCGCTGGCAACCAATGAAAAAATTGATTTGTCCAAAGTTCGACTTGAGCGCACAGGCTACTTTAAAACAGTAACCGTTGAGCCAGTTCGGGTGCCAAACACCACCGATCAAATTGATTTAAATGTGAAGGTAGAAGAGCAAAACTCGGGCACCAGCACGGTAGCGGTAGGCTATTCTCAAGGCGGCGGTGTTACTTTTCAGCTTGGTTTAAGTCAAACTAACTTTTTGGGTACAGGTAATCAGGTTGCAATTGATTTATCGCGTTCTGAAACCCTTGATTATTATAATTTAAATGTGCTTGATCCATATTTTACTATTGATGGTATTAGTCGTGGCTATAACGCTTACTTTAGAAAAACAAAGCTAAATAAGCTCAACGTGAGTACCTATGTCACTGACTCGGTAGGTGGTAGCTTAACGTTTGGTTACCCTATTGATGAAAACCAGAGCGTCAGCAGCTCTTTAAATATTGATAATACCGAAATTAATACTGGCCAGTTTGTGTCGGTATCTGTGCGTGATTATTTACTGGCCAATGGCGGTAAAACCACTGCGCAAACTGTGCCTTATAAAAATGGTGAGCAACAAAAGGATGATAAGGGTAATCCTGTTTACTTGACAGATGATCAAGGGAAGCAAATTCTGGATAAAAATCAAAAGCCAATTCCAGTTTACACGCAAGTCCCTGATTATGATAATGCCTATGGCAGAGCATTCTCAGGTGATTTCTTGACCTATAATCTAAACCTGGCTTGGGCATATAACACCTTAAACCGTCCAGTATTTCCAACTCGCGGTCTTTACCATCGCCTCTCGCTAGATATTGCCGTGCCTGGCAGCGATGTTGAGTATCAAAAGCTAACCTACGATACCCAGGCGTTTTTCCCTCTCGGTGACAAATTTGTATTCCGCACTTATGGTAGATTAGGTTATGGTAATGATCTGCCGTTTTACAAAAACTTTTTTGCTGGTGGCTATGGCTCGGTACGTGGCTATCGTGAAAGCACTTTAGGCCCACGCAGTCCTGCGGTGATTTATCAGGAAACTGGTAGTACAGACCCCGATCCAGAAGCAATTGGTGGTAATGCACTGATTCAGGGTGGCGCAGAGCTGGTATTGCCTTTACCCTTCAAAGGTGACTGGACACGCCAGCTTAGACCTGTCGTGTTTTTAGAGGGTGGACAGGTTTATAATACCAAGGCTGATGATTTTGAAATTGATGCCGATAACCTGCGCTACAGTGCTGGTGTAGGCTTTACCTGGATTACGGTGATTGGTCCGCTGTCTTTAAGCTATGCTTATCCACTGAACAGCAAGGATGGTGATGAAACAAAACGTGTTCAATTTGAAATTGGCCGCACGTTTTAAAAAACGGATGCTAGAACAGCATTACACTTAAACAAGGAGTTTATTATGCGTCATTTATTTGCAACAGCAGTACTTGGTTTTGCAACGCTCACCGCCAGTGCTGCCTACGCCAATAATGTAGCAGTTGCTGACTCACAAGCAGCCATTTTTAATTCAAAATATGCCAAGCAATCGATTAATACGCTCAACAATAGTTTAAAGCCGCAGCGTGATCGTATTACCTCATTGCAAAAAGAGCTGGCAAGTATTGAAAACCGCTTTAAGACTGACGCAAAAGTACTTAAAGAAGATCAGGTTCGTGCCTTACAGGCGCAAGCACAAAGTAAAATCAATGAGTACAATAGTACCGCTGAGGGCTTGCAAAAGCGTGTAGATGAAACTCAGGCAAGCATGTACAAAACCTTATTGCCTAAGCTTGAGAAGATCATTGAAGACTTACGCAAAGAAGGCAATTACGACATTATCATTGAGAAGAAAAATGTCATCTGGGCAAGTCCAACTGTAGATTTGACTGAAAAAATTACTCAACGTCTTGATGCTACCCCTTAATTGGTTCGCTAGTTAAATTGAGTGATTTTTCTTTATCATTAGGGCAAATTGCTGAGCAGTTAAATGCTCAGCTTGTTGGCGATCCAGAGATTCTGATTACAGGCTTAGCATCATTACAACATGCTAAGCCTTGTCATTTGGCGTTTTTATCCAATAGCCGCTATAAGTCCCAGTTGCAAGCCACACACGCAGGGGCGGTGCTGATCTGTCAGCAGGATTTAGCTGGTTACACGGGAAACGCGCTTATTGTGGCTAATCCTTACGCTGCTTATGCCAGCTTGACACACGTATTCGATCAAACCCCTAAGCCTGCCGCAGGAATTCATCCCACAGCTATTATTGCCATGACTGCGAAAATTGACCCAACGGCATCTATTGGTGCTTATGTGGTGATTGAAGATAACGTGGTTATAGAAGCCGACGTGGTGTTAGAAAGCCATGTGTGTGTTGCCAATAGCAGTATTATTGGTAAACAAAGCTGGCTGGATAAACAGGTCGTGGTTCAGCATCATTGCACTTTGGGTGAGCGTGTGCGGGTACATGCAGGTACTGTGATTGGTGGTGATGGTTTTGGCTTTGCACCGCATCAAGGTCAATGGCACCGTATTGCCCAGCTGGGTAGCGTGCATATTGGTAATGATGTGCGCATTGGGGCAAATTGTAGCATTGATCGCGGTGCGCTTGATGACACCATAATTGGCAATGGTGTGATTATTGATAATTTGGTGCAAATTGCTCATAACGTACAAATTGGTGACTACACCGCGATTGCTGCCAATGTGGGCATTGCAGGTAGTGCAATTATTGGTAAGCACTGCATTATTGGTGGTGCTTCAGGAATCGCAGGGCATTTAAGCATTTGTGATCATGTGAATTTGACTGGTATGGCCATGATTACCAAGTCAATTACCAAAGCGGGTACTTATTCTTCAGGCACATCCTTTTTAGAAAATAGCCAATGGAAAAAAGCAATTGTTCGGCTTAGGCAATTAGCTGATGTGCCTGTAAATCAGTTAATTCGACAAATTGAGCATTTGCAAGCGCGTGTTGAACAGGTAGAATCGCGCTCATCGCTTCAATCGAACTCATCCTTATCTCACGATGACTAAAAATACTTCTACTGTTTTGCCGCTGGATTATAACTTGCCGATGCAGGCAGATGTGATCCGTACTTTTTTACCGCAGCGTTATCCATTTTTACTGGTAGACCGCGTTACCGAAGTCGTCCCCAATAAGTTTATCAAGGGCTTGAAAAACGTTTCAATCAATGAGGAGTTTTTTCAAGGCCATTTTCCTGGCCTGCCTATTATGCCAGGTGTTCTTATTGTTGAGTCCATGGCTCAAATTGCAGGGATGCTAGGTTTTATTAGTGTTGGCAAACGGCCACGTGATGGCTACATGTTTTTATTTGCGGGAGCTGATAAAGTGCGCTTTAAGCAGCAAGTACTGCCAGGTGATACACTCATCATTAGTGCTGAGCTATTAATGCAGCGCCGTGGAATTTTAAAATTTTCCTGTACGGCACATGTTGAAAACAAACTGGTTGCAAGTGCTGATATTCTTGTTTCTGAACAACAGATCACTTTAATATGACAAATAATATCAATATTCATGCCAGTGCAGTCATACATCCTACTGCGATTATTGACCCAACTGCCATCATTGGTGCATCGGTTAGCATTGGTGCTTATAGCATTATTGGCCCACATGTGGCTATTGGTGATCACAGCATGATTGGGTCGCATGTGGTTATTGCAGGTTTAACCCGTATTGGGCAGCGCAACCGTATTTTTCAGTTTGCCAGTATTGGTGAGGTTTGTCAGGATTTAAAGTTTAAAGGTGAAGAAACCTGGCTGGAAATTGGTGATGACAATATTATTCGCGAAGCCTGTTCATTACATCGCGGTACAGCCCAAGATCAAAGTCTAACCAAAATTGGCAATCGTAATTTATTGATGGTCAATACGCATATTGCCCATGATTGCTTTATTGGTAACGATAATATTTTTGCCAATAACGTCGGTATTGCAGGCCATGTCAGCGTGGGTGACCATATTATTATTGGTGGCAACTCTGGCATTCATCAGTTTTGCCGTATTGATTCATACAGTATGGTTGGCGGTGGTAGCACTATTTTAAAAGACGTGCCTGCGTTTACCATGGTTTCTGGTAATCCTGCCAAGGCGCATGGCATGAATTATGAAGGCATGCGGCGCAAAGGCTGGAATGCAGACAAAATTAATAATTTACGCAAAGCCTTTAAGATAATTTATCGTGAAAATTTAACCACGGTGCAGGCACTTGAGCAACTCAATATTCAACTGTTGCCGCAAGCGCCTGAAGTGCAGTTGCTGATTGATTCATTAACGTTGTCAAAGCGTGGCATTGTGCGTTAAGGCAGCTTGAAAATTCAATAAAAAGCCGTCAGATCAACATGCACTGACGGCTTTTTTATTTAGCTAAACTGGATAGCTTAAGTCTGGGTAAGTTTAGGTATCAGCGCAATTGCACACTGCCTGAAGCATTAACCTTTAACTGGCTATTGCCACCCTGAACATTTTGGCTTTCCATTGTATCGGCTGACGCTCTGGCTTTCATGGCATACATAATAGGTGGGCGCTCATTGTTCATGGCATTTAAATCTAAGCTTACCAATTCATAGCCACTGGCTTGCCATGATTGTTGTAATAAGCGCGCACGTTGTTGAAAGGCCTGCGATGCTTCAACCATGAGTTCGTTTTCAACCCGCTTACGTTCATCATCTGAGACGCTAAAATTAATTGATTGCACCTGCATATTGTTTTGCAGCGCAGCAATTAAGTCGCTTGTGGCTTTAAAGTCAGTACTTTTAAGCTCAATTTGTGCCCGCGCGCGCCAGCTCTTCAATTTGTTTTTATCGTCGTACACAGGATAAGTGCTTTGCGTCCCTGTACTCACTTTTACCTGAGGATATTTGGATGCCTGACGCATGGCTTCATTTAATATACGGGTAATATTTTGTGAAAGCTCGGTAGGACTGCTGCTATTTAACTCGGTAAACAGGATCGCCTGCATTTGGTTGTTGGTAACTTCGCGCGTTGCATCAGCTTGCAGCTGAATAATACGATATTGAGGTTTTTGCGCTGTATCTGCATTGGCACTGAGGCTTAACCCTAATAGTGATCCTAACAATACTGCCCCTGACAAAGTACGCTTTAAAGTTATTTTCATCAATTTATCATTCCTGTGTGAATTCATTATTTAAAATAAACTGTTTGCTAAGATTAAACACCAGTTTGGTAATTAGAAACTAATTAGCAATGGCTATGTCTATTTCCTTGATAAGCTAGCAAAAGTTTTATCATAAATAGAGAAGCAAACGATTATTTCCTGTAAGCAGAGTTTAGTATTTTAGTTATTAATTTCCAATTTAATATAAAAATTAAAAACTTACAGATATTTCACCAACAAATTGTCCTACTTTTTAACACATGGGCTATGGCTAATTTATGCTACATATTTAACCAATAACATTCATCAAATGATGTAAGGAAAATTAAGATGAATACTGTAGATTTTAGTAGCTTTGAAAAGGCGGGTCATGCCGTATTGAGTTATCTTCAGCAGCATTTTGGATTTGACTTATGGATGATTACACGCACCGAAGGAAATGACTGGATTGTATTACAGGCAACTGAGAATAATTATGGGGTAAGCGCGGGACAAGTGTTTGGCTGGCTAGATTCATTTTGCTCAGAAATGGTAAAAGGTAATGGTCCTTGTATTGCGCCTTTTGTTGAAGAAGTGCCATTGTATGCTGCAGCACCTATTGCACAGCATATTGATATTCAGGCTTATATTGGTCAGCCACTCACTTATGCTGATGGCAGTTTGTTTGGTACATTATGCGCTATTCATCCAAGCTCACAACCAAAAAATATAACTCAAGATCAACCCTTGCTGGAGTTGATGGGGACATTATTAAGCACAATTTTGCAAGCAGAACTAAAAAGTAATGTGCATATAAGGCGCACAGAACGTTTAGAAGCAGAAGTGCTGACGGATGAACTGACGCACTTGTACAACCGCCGTGGCTGGAATCGTTTGTTGGAAGCAGAAGAGGAGCGTTGCCGCCGTCATGGTCACCCTGCAGCAGTGTTAGTTATTGATTTAAACCACCTGAAATTTGTCAATGATAATTATGGTCATGCCGCAGGCGATCGACTGATTGAATGTGCTGCCAGAGCATTAAGTAAGGCAGCACGTAGTAATGATGTGGTGGCACGGTTGGGCGGAGATGAGTTTGGAATTTTATGTGTAGAATGTAATGAGCAAGGAGTGGAACAATTAATCAAACGCATTGATACTTTATTTGCAGAAGAGAATATCAAAGGAGCAATTGGAGTGGCCCAGCGTGAGCCTGCTACTGGCTTGCAGCAAGCATGGCTTATTGCTGATCAGCGTATGTATGCGCATAAACGTACTCAGCATCAATAAAAACGTAAGCAAGAAAAACAGTTTATAAAAATATATTTAATCCAGTAAACGCAATTGTTGCGTTGTTTGCTGGGACGTTGAAAGCGCTGCCACCCCCACACCCGCTAACCGAAACATTAAAGGTTCAGTAAAATCTAATCTGCTGAGAATAGTATGTACCGCTTGCTGTAAGGCGTACGCGTTAGGAATATCGGAAGTATAAGTAATGGAACGCGTAATTATTTTAAAGTCGGTAGTTTTTAATTTTATAGAAACACTTCTGGCACCTAACTTTTTTTGCTTCATTTTTTGCCATACATCAGTGGCAAGATCATGCCAAACTTCTTGTAGTTCATTTAAAGACTTATCTTGCATAAATGTCGTTTCAATTGATAGTTGTTGTCGTTGATGGCTGGCATTGACTGGTCTATCGTCTATGCCGCGTGCTAAGTCATAGAGGCGATAACCATAACGCCCAAAATGATGGGCAAGCGCCGCTTGGCTATGCTGTGCCAAATCATCGACAGTTTTAATATGTAAACGATGCATTTTTTGCAAGGTAACTCGTCCAACGCCTGGTATTTTACTCACTGCCAAGTTTGGCAAAAAGTCTTTTACCTGATGTGGCTTAATCACACACAGGCCATCAGGTTTGTGCCAGTCGGATGCAATTTTGGCTAAAAATTTATTGGGTGCGACTCCCGCCGATGCTGTGAGTCCTGTATTTTTGGCAATATCGGCGCGGATTGCCTGTGCTACTTCGGTGGCGCTGGCTAAGCCCTTTAAATTATGACTAACGTCAAGATAGGCTTCATCTAATGATAAAGGTTCAATTAGTGAGGTATATTGATTGAAAATAGTATGAATCTGCTGTGATATCGCACGGTATTTATCGAAATTGGGCGCAATATAAATAGCATGAGGACAGAGCAGTTTTGCTTTAGCAACTGACATTGCTGAATGCAGGCCAAATTTTCTGGCAGGATAGGACGCCGCACAAATCACTGAACGTTCGCCTTCCCAAGCCACCACAACAGGTTGCCCTTGAAGCTCAGGTTGATCAAGTAGTTCTACAGACGCATAAAAAGCATCCATATCAATATGTACGATTTTGCGCAAAATTTATCCTCACGCATTGAGGCAGCATGTTTAGTCAGTGAGAGGAATAATTGTAGCGCGTGCCAGATGCAAATAAACATTTTATTAGAACATTTATAGAGAGCGGAGATGTGATGAATAGACATAAAAAAGCCCGACATGATTCATCCTGAATGGTCGGGCATTTTTTGGTACAACGGTTGACTTCCTGTCTTTTGAATAATCCGTTCGAATCATCCATACAAACCCTGCGATTGATGCTATCCCTATGGCTAAACCCTTGCCATGACGTCCTTGTATCGCTGTAAAGAATAATGCAATAAATTTTGCTATAGGCATAGTGCTAATCACAGCATTAAATGTAAGCTTTAACTTACATTTAATAACATGTGGTAACTATCAGGAAATTTTTGTTCACATAAAATAAACTTTAAGTCTGCCCAGTAAAGAAAATGCGCTATAAACTTTAGGAGTTATATAAGCGTGTAAGGACTCTTTAAAAATAATGAAAATTCATCATCTTAACTGTGGTACGTTTTGCCCAAGCTGTAAAAAACTCTTGCAGGGTAGTGGTGGACTGCTGGAGACAGCCCGTATGTGCTGTCATTGCCTGTTAATTGAAACTAATGATAGCTTAATACTTGTTGATACTGGTTTTGGTGTTCAAGATATTGTCCACTCAAAGCACTTGGGGCGTGCATTTAAATTACTTATGCAACCACAGTTATTATTAGAAGAAACTGCCTTGTTTCAAATTGATAAAATGGGCTTTAACCGACGTGATGTAAAAAATATTATATTAACCCATCTGGATTTAGACCATGCGGGCGGTATTTCAGATTTTCCAATGGCCAATATTCATGCGTGTAGCACCGAGGTAGAAGCTGCTTTAAATCCCAGAAACTGGATGGAAAAGTCTCGTTATCGCGCTAAACAATTTAGCTATAAACCAAAATGGACAGCAACTATTAATACGACAGAAAGTTGGTTTGGCTTTGAAAATGTCCAACGCTTAAAAGGAATACATGAAGACATTTTATTAGTGCCTTTGCATGGACATACACAGGGGCACTGCGGTGTCGCCGTTAAAAATGCGGATAACCAATGGCTGTTCCATGTGGGCGATTTGTACATGGATCGTCGTAGCTTGGATGGCAAAGCCCCCAGTCTATTGCGGCAGGCGGAAAACTTAATGGCAGCAGATAATAAACAACGGCTTAGCTATATCAAACGAGTTAAACAATTAATTGATCAGCATAGCAATGAGGTGCAGGTGTTTTGTTCACACGATTTTAGTGAGTTAAACAGTTATATTTCCTAAATAAATAGTTCTTTGCATGAACATCTACCTGAATAAATGGCTTATTCAAAGAATTGACTCATCTAAAAAGTAGACGTAAAAAAGCTTAACTTAGACAAAAGTTTC
This sequence comes from Pseudomonadota bacterium, assembly GCA_023393635.1. GTDB lineage: Bacteria > Pseudomonadota > Gammaproteobacteria > Pseudomonadales > Moraxellaceae > Alkanindiges. Next base: position 17,425 of record JAEWKT010000061.1, on the reverse strand, counting down.
GTCATCGCAGCCACTATTACTTTCCTTAGTAGTTGCGATGGCTAATTCGTTTTATTTGGCGCGCGCTCCAGTTTTTTAAATCATCCATATAAGTATAAATCACGGGCACAACCACCAGTGTTAATAAGGTAGAAGTAATTACCCCACCAATAATGGCATGGGCCATTGGGGCACGCTGTTCTGCACCTTCACCTAAGCCTAGGGCTAATGGCACCATACCCATTACCATGGCACTGGTTGTCATTAAAATAGGCCGCAGCCGTGTTTGTCCTGCTTGAATGATGGCATCGTATCGGGGTAGGCCACGATCAACTGCCTTTTTAATAAAGTCGATGAGCAAAATTGCATTTTTGGTGACTAATCCCATCAGCATAATAATGCCAATGATGGAGAAGATATTGAGTGTGCTGTTAAATAAGAATAACGATAAAAACACACCAATTAATGACAACGGCAGTGATGCCATAATAGTGAGTGGATGCAAGAAGCTATTGAATTGCGACCCGAGTACCATATAAATAAATAATACGGCAAGCAGCAATGCAGTACCTGCATAACCAATCGACTCTTCCATGTCTTTATTAGCACCTTCAGTTTGAAAGTGATATCCCGCTGGTAACTTCATTTCTTCTTGAATACGCTTAATGTCATCCCCAATGTCGCCTGCTGGGCGACCAAATGTATTGGCATCAATCAATACTTCTCTAAACAAATTGCGTCGATTGATTTGCGAGGCACCTAGGGTTTGTTCAAAAGTAGCAATTTGAGACAGCGGAATTAAACTGGATTGTTGCTCACCAGATTGATTGGTCATTAAGTTGCTTGAGGTAAAATACAGATTTTGCAGTTGTGCCGCATCCTGCCGCCCAGACTCAGGTAGCCGAATATTCACATCATAGTTTTCACCGCGACGATCTTGCCACGTGGTGACGTTATCTCCCGCCAATAAAGGGCGTAGTGCCTGGCTAATCTGTCCCACAGATAAGCCTAAATCACTGGCGGCGGCACGGTTTAAGTGGATTGCCAGAGTCGGTTTAGGCTCAGAAAGCGATGACTCCAAATCAACAATTCCTGGAATTTTTTCCATTTTTGCCATAAATTGATCAGACAATGTTTGGAGTTGATCCAGTTCAGGCCCTGTAATCGAAATCATAATGGGTTTTAGGCCGCCCGAGATACTGTCATCTTGGGCTGAAATGGAGGTGAGGGTAATGCCACCCACTGATTGTAAGCGCTCACGCATCAGATCAGTGAGTTGATTTAAGCCGCGTTCTCGCTCGCGCTTGGGCTTAAGTGTTACCCTCAGTACTGCACTGTTGCGACCTGCATTACCTATTGAGTTAATTGATCCATAAGTCATGACAACTTCAGGAAAATCCCTTAAAATTTGATCAACTTGTTTTACCTTGGCTTCGGTATATTGCAGGGTAGAATCCACAGGTGTTTCAAACTGAATTTTTAGTTCACCCAGATCAGGTGTAGGCACAAACTCTTTACCAATCATGCCAGCAAGACCAAATCCTGCAATTAGTGATAAAACAGCAGCCCCGACAGTAAGCAAACGAAAACGTAAGCAAAATTTTAGGATGCCTGTATAAATGTCGTTTAAGCTGTTAATGGCATCAGAGCACTTATCTAAAAAGCGTTGGAACCAGTTTTTATTTTCATCACGTTGTGGTTTTTCAGGCCATATGGCCGATAGCATTGGATCTAGCGTTAAGCTGACGAACATAGAGATGAGTACGGCAGAACTGACCGCTACCCCAAACTGGTAGAAAAACCGACCGATAATACCACCCATAAAAGCAACGGGTAAAAACACCGCAACAATGGTTAAAGTAGTGGCCAATACTGCCAAGCCAATTTCCTTTGTGCCATCCAGTGCGGCTTGCTTGTGATCCTTGCCCATTGCCGCATGGCGCACAATATTTTCACGCACGACAATTGCATCATCAATGAGCAAACCAATACATAATGACAGTGCCATCAGCGTCATTAAGTTAATGCTAAAACCAAATGCCCACAAGACTGCCAAGGTGCCAAGTAGAGAAATGGGTAAGGTTAGGCCTGTAATCACGGTAGAGCGCCAGGAGCCCAAAAATAGCAATACAATCACAATGGCCAGTACGCCGCCTTCAAGCAGGGTTTTCACCACGTCAGTGATTGAGCCCCGAATAGATTTTGCGCGATCAGAACTTAAAGTAAAAGTGACCCCAGCTGGCAGTTGTTCACGTATTTTTTCTAAATTGGCTTTGCTTTGGTCAACTACCTCAATAATATTGGCTTCTGAGGTTTTTAAAATATCCAGACTAACAGCAGATTTACCATTTAAAAACGCCCCTGAGTCGGCTTCAGCCTGACTATCAATGACCTTGGCTACTTGAGACAAATAAATAGGGGTTTGATGCTGGCGTGCCACCACCAGCTGATTAAAGTCAATGGGATTTGCTAGCCTGCCTTTAACTTCAACCACCAACTCCTGATTGCCACTCTTTAATGTGCCACTGGGAAGTTGTAGATTTTCACTGCGTAGCACATTAATAATCTGGTCAATGCTGACCCCTAAGGCCTGCATTTTTTCAGGTTGTACTTCAATCCGAATTTGCCGTTCTACACCACCAAGCATGTTCACGTTACCCACACCTGAAATAGTGCGTAACTGTGGAATAATTTGCTTGTCCAAAAAGTCGCTCAGCTCGCGGATGGGCATGCTTTCAGAGCGAAATACAATAGACAATACAGGCGCATCACTGGGGTTATAGCGCTGAATTAACGGATCTTCTACTTCATCACGTAATTGCGGCTGAACAATGGCAACTTTGTCGCGTACGTCTTGCGCAGCCAAGCCCGATGCCACATCCAGATTAAATTCAACAATAACGGTAGATAAGCCTTCACGGGAGGTCGAAATAACCTGCTTAACGCCTGAAATCGTGTTAATAGAGTCTTCTAGTTTTTTAGTAACGTCACTTTCTACCATTTCTGGCGATGCACCAGGGTAGGTGGTATATACCACCACAAAAGGGAAGTCGATATCAGGAAATTCTTCGACAGTCATGCGTTGCCATGAGGCCAAACCGATGACCATCAACGCCAGCATGAGCATGGCAGTAAATACGGGGTTATTAACACTAATTCGGGTCAGCCACATATTTTTACCTTTATATTTTTATCTTATTACTACAGTACTAGAGCATCGAGTGAGTTGCTGGTTTGAGTGAAGCAATTAAAGTGGTTAACTGCCAATTTTAATTGCTCTGCCATTGGATTCGTCTGGCACTTTAATCAAACTCACCTGATCGGTCGGTTCAATTCCTTCTACCAACGCCGTGTTGTTCATCTCATCCATAACGACGATATTGATTTTTACTTTCATCAGTTTTTGCCCGCGCACCACCCAAACATAAGAGTGGTTATCTTGTTGCCAAATTGCGGTGTTTGGAATGACTAAACCACTTTGGCCACCCTCAAGCGTAATTGTTCCTTGCACATAATTGCCAATATTTAAGCTTGCAGCGGTATTGTTGACATCAGCATAAAATAGTAAAGCACGGCTGGCGGAATCAGCGATTGGATTAATTCTAGAAATGTGGGCTGTAAACACAGGCTTGGTTTCACCCGCAAATTGAAATTGAACCAACTGGCCTATTTTTAAATTGGTCTGGTTGTTATCAGGCACAGAACCCTGCAACTCTATGGTGTTGGGATTTACTATCTCAAATAAAGTTTGGCCATTGGTTACGGTCTGGCCAGTTTGTACCTGACGATTAGAAATAATGCCAGATATAGGCGCCTGGACAATGGCATCATTGGCGGCTTTTTTTGCAATATCCACTAATGCTTGTTGAGCGGTCAAATTCTCACGTTGCGCTTGTGCATCTACCTGACTGCGCTCATATTCTATTTCTGCAATAAATCCTTGCTGAAATAAGCGTCTATTGCGCTCAGCCAGATTTTTACTTAAATCTGCCTGGGCTTTGGCAGCAGTGTAGTTGGCTTTAGCCTGTAAAAGTCGTGCCTGATCATCCTGATTGTTTAAACGCAATAAAGTTTGACCTTTGTTCACACGGTCACCGTTATTGGCATAAATTTGGATAATTGAGCCTGAGGTTTCCGCCTGTACTGAAGTGCGTTGTTTGGCTTGAAGTGTGCCTGTAAAATTGACCGTATGGTTTAGACTTTTATATTCAGGTTTAACCAGATCAGAGCCAATTAACTCAATAGGCTGAACTGTGTTTTGTAATGGCGTGCTAGTTTCAGGTTTGTTACACGCAGTGAGCAACAGTGACGACAATAAAATAGCAGAAATAGGATATGAAATAAGGCGTATATTTTTCATAAAATCAGTCCCAGATTTTATATTATTCAAATTACTATAAAAAACGCCTTTTAAAAATGAGCGTAATCTTAATATATGGTAGCTTTCGACAGTGATATAAAGTGTTACTTCACCTTAAATCACCTGATGTTAAAAATAAAGCCGCGCCAAGCATACCAAAAGCAGATTGAAGGATGCAGTTTTTTTGTTTTATATTCTGTTTAAGCGGCGAATGATTTCCTCATATTCTTGCCGTACTTGTTGTTGTCGCTCGCTAATAGCACGGATATTTTGTTCGGCATCAGCCACATTCTTACGGTTTGTGTCCAGGCTTTTTTGAAGCCCTGCTGGAATTGACTTACCTTGCCGCTCAAACACAGCCGCCTGAGCAATGTCACTGCCTAATGCCCGCTGTAGACTGGTTAACTGCGCTTGCAAATACACCTTGCGTGAGCCCATATCCGCCAGAATCTGGTCACGTTTAGCCGCTGCTTGTGTTGCAGAGCCATAGGTCTTTTTTAAGCTAAGATCGGATTGGCGTTTTGCTTCTTGTGCATCGCGCTTGGCTTTTTGCACTGCATAACTATCAGCAGAGTAGGGAGAAGCCCGTTTTACAACTTGCATGTTGCGGTCAAGTGCTTCATAACCATATTTTAAATGCTGGTCAGTAATGGTGCTACTTAAACTGGGCTGACCATTACTATTATAATAGCGATACCATCTTATTTTTGGTTGCGCCATGGTGTTATTTGAGCTGTTGGCATACTCATAAGCTATCGCAATAGAAGGCACAGTATATAAGAGGCCAAAAGCCATGAATACACCACATACGCTTGCGAGCATGGAGAGATATAAAGACAATTTGACGTTTACTGCCTTAAGATACGTAGCATATATTGGCGTAGCAAAAAGTCGGCTCATGCAATTACCTAAGTAAAGGAAGATAGTTAAATGACAATTTAGTCACAATCATTGACGCCCTTAGACTGCTAGGATCAGTAGTTTACAGCCCTTTGAATCCTCCCGCTCAAGCAGAAATCAAAGAGTGATGCAATAAACATAAATGTCTAGTGCCTAAAATAACATTTTTATTGGCTGAAGTAATGAATGTGATTATAAATTGATTATAAACACTAATAAATGCAAAAAAAATGAATAGAAGAGTCAAACATTGTATTTGTGCATTGGCAAAGTTGTAGCATTTATGCTAAAAAGTCAAAAGTAAACTAGGGCATGACCCTATGGTCGATAAAACGCCGTTCTTAGCAAAATTTATAGCGCGCACTTAAGATAACACGGGAAGATGAAACCAATGGAAGAGAACTTTTCTGGCTTGAAGGTAATGGTCATTGATGACTCCAAAACCATCCGTAGAACTGCTGAGACGTTATTGCAGAAAGTAGGTTGTACAGTATTTACTGCAGTTGATGGTTTTGACGCACTGGCCAAAATTGCTGACTCAAATCCTGATATTATCTTTGTCGACATTATGATGCCACGTTTAGATGGTTATCAGACCTGTGCATTGATTAAAAACAACCAAACTTTTCAGAAAACGCCAGTCATTATGCTGTCTAGTAAAGATGGTTTGTTTGATAAGGCAAAAGGTCGTATCGTTGGTTCTGATGAATATCTGACCAAACCCTTTAGTAAAGAAGAACTATTTGGTGCCATTCGACAACACGTTAGTATTTAAAAAGGAGCAGCATTGTGGCTCGTATCTTGGTAATTGATGACTCTCCAACCGAAACTTATCGGTTTCGTGAAATCCTGCAACGTAATGGTCATGAGGTACTAGAAGCACCTAATGGCGCAGATGGCATTAGTATGGCGCGTGCTGAAATTCCAGATTTAATTTTGATGGACGTGGTCATGCCAGGGATCAACGGTTTTCAGGCGACCCGTCAATTAACACGTGGTGCCGAGACCAAGCATATCCCTATTGTTATTGTCAGTACTAAAGATCAGGAAACGGATCGGGTGTGGGGCAAACGTCAAGGTGCTCGTGACTATTTAACCAAACCCATTGAAGAAGAGTCTTTGATGCGTGTTATTTATCAACTTCTCTCGGCAGTTTAGTTATGGCAGCCCGCGGATTCATTGAACTACTTAGACTGGCGGACTATGGCAGGCAGCGTCAGCAGGGTGGCCAGGAAAATGAAAATACACGCTGGTCAGGAATTGCTTTTGCCTTTGCGGGCTATCAGTTTGTTGCGCCTTTGGGTGAGGTGGCTGAGGTGATTCCAGTACCTGGCAGTACCACAGTACCTGGTGCTCAGTCGTGGATACGTGGCTTGGCCAACGTACGTGGCCGATTATTACCATTAACTGATTTAGCCATCTTTTTAAACTTGCCTGAGACCGAATTAAGCAAGCTCAGTAAGGTAATGATCATTGATCAACCTGACAGTTATGGGGGCATTATTGTTGATCAGGTGATGGGGATTCAGCACTTTAATAAGCAAAGTTATTTTAGTTCAAGTTCGCAGTTGCCAGATGCTTTAGCGCAATATGCTAGCGGATATTTTGAACGTCAGGGTCAGCAGTGGCATATTTTTCTATTCAGTAAGTTGATACAAGATCAAGCGTATTTGAATGCTTCTGCGTAATTAGAATTGATATGGTCGAATTTATAAAGAATTAGGGAGTCTTGGGCATGAGTCAAAACACGGAGAAAGGTAAAAAACCGTTTCCATTTAAGTTGAGCAATAAAGACCGCAATGTACCAAAGTGGGTGAAAGGGGTACAAGCCTACTGGGATGCGACGGCATCAACCTTTGGTGATACTGCGCAAGCCAGACCATTGTTGTGGTGGGGTGTAGCGGGGTTAATTATTACCCTGATTGCCATGGTGTACTTATTTATTAATGTACCGAATGCTAACTCGCTAACCCGTGATGTTGGTGAATTGCGCTTATTGTCCCAGCAGGTATCACGTTATGCGACAGAGGCTTCTGTATCGGGTGATGCCACGGCAGCAAAAAACCTTAAAGACTCTCAAGACCAGTTTAATGCGCGTCTAGAAGATGTACATGATATTTATGGTGATAGCTCAGAGGCCATTAAAAGTGTTGATGAGCTTTGGGGTAACATTAATAAACGTGTCACCCTGATTTTATCTCAGCAAAAAACCGTAAACTCGCTTTATGATATTGGCGTTAGTATTTCGGAAGCTATTCCTGACGTACAGGCCGAGTATAACGTGGTGGTTGATGGCCTGGTTCGCGCTAATGAACCAAATAGTCAGGTTGCTTTGGCTAAAAACCAGGTCTGGCTCGCTGAGCGTATTTTGCGTTCTGTAAACTCAGTATTGACTGGGGATGAAGCATCCGTTGCTTCTGCCGATGACTTTAGTACCGATGCGGAAGACTTTGGTCGTTATCTTAATGGTCAGTTACGTGGTGATTCAGAATTAGGGGTTCAGCGTATTGGTGATGCTGGCCTGCGTAGCTCATTACAATCCATTCAAGATACTTATAATGAAGTGATTAAAGTAGCGGCAAGCCGTGTGTTAGTAAACTCTCCACAAATTATTCAGGTTCGTAATGCGGCCAATAGTGTATTTACTGACTCCGATACGTTACTGGATAAACTCGATCAATTGGGTAGTAGTGTTAACTCGCGCTATAACCTGACTAATATTGGTGTGGCTATTCTGTTTATTTTCGGCTTGGGCTTAATTGCTTATGCCTTAAACCGCTTATTTAGCTTACGTGCCAAACAGGATATTGGCCGTGCCAAAGCGATTCAGGAAGAAAACGAACAAAACCAGATCGCTATTTTGCGCTTGCTTGATGAATTAGGTGACTTGGCAGATGGTGACTTGACCACCAACGCAACGGTATCTGAAGACTTTACAGGCGCCATTGCTGACTCAATCAACTTTGCGATTGACCAACTACGCGAACTGGTTTCAAAAATTAACTTAACCTCTGCCCAGGTTGCTGATTATTCTCAAGAAACTCAGTCTATTGCTATGCAATTATCTGATTCTTCTGAGCATCAGGCGCAAGAAATTGCGGGTGCCTCTGCAGCAATTAATGAAATGGCTGTGTCTATTGACCAGGTATCTGCAAACGCCATGGAGTCAGCAGCGGTAGCGGAACGTTCGGTTGATATTGCCTATACGGGTGCTGATGTGGTACAGCGCACTATTGAAGGCATGGACATGATCCGTGAGCAGATTCAGGAAACCTCTAAACGTATTAAACGCTTGGGTGAATCGTCACAGGAAATTGGTGATATTGTATCGTTAATTAATGACATTGCCGACCAAACCAACATTTTGGCATTGAACGCGGCAATTCAGGCATCGATGGCAGGTGAAGCAGGTCGTGGTTTTGCGGTGGTAGCGGATGAAGTACAGCGTCTTGCAGAACGTTCAGCAGCAGCGACTAAACAGATTGAAGGCTTGGTTAAAACCATTCAAAGTGATACCAATGAAGCCGTTATTTCAATGGAACAAACCACAAGTGAGGTAGTACGCGGTGCACACTTGGCAAAAGATGCGGGCGTTGCCCTAGAGCAAGTACAAACTGTATCTAGAACGCTGGCAGATTTGATTCAGAACATTTCTGACGCTGCCCGTCAACAGGCGGCTTCGGCAGGTCATATTTCCAATACCATGAATGTTATTCAGGATATTACGACACAAACCACGACAGGTACCATTAATACGGCCAAGTCGGTTGGTGATCTGGCAAATATGGCGGTTGAGTTACGTGCTTCTGTATCTGACTTTAAACTACCAGAAGATATGTAGGTGTAATTTCAACTGAGAGTGTCGTCATGGATGAAGTGACACATAATGGCTTTTCGTCTGGGTTAGATACTGAGCTTGCCAGTCTCTGGCGCTCTTTAATCGAGTCGCGTATTGGCATGGTTTTACCCGTACGCCAGCATCGTTTATTTGAGCAGCGTATTGTTAAAAATATGGTTCAGTATCGGCTTGACGCAGAAAGCTATTATCAATTGGTATGTCGCAATAAATCAGAGTGGCAACGCCTAGCCGAGTCATTGGTGGTGCATGAGACGTCTTTTTTTCGTCATCAGCCTTCTTTTGACCTGGTGGAGCATTATTTGATGCATGCCAAGCAACACGTCAAGGTTTGGAGCGTTGGCTGTTCAACTGGTGAAGAGGCGTGGTCACTGGCAATGCTGGCTGAACGCTTTGCAATGTATGGTTATGAAGTGCTTGCAACTGATATTAGCCAGCAAGTATTGGTGACTGCAAAAGAAGGTCTTTATCTGGCCAGAAAAGCTGAGCACATTCCAGCACGGTTACTCTCCGATAATGGACAAATGGTAGGGCAACTTTACTGGCAGGTCGCTGATAATTTAAAGTCGCATGTTTTTTTTAGACAATTTAACCTAATGAATGTGGTTAGTGTTCCATTTAGAAGGTTGAATATTATTTTTTGCCAGAATGTCCTGATTTATTTTAAAAAATTTGATCGGCGTGACATTTTAAATGCTTTAGTGAAATGTTTGGATGTTGGCGGTATATTGGTATTAGGACCTGGTGAAGTTCTTGAGTGGCACCATCATCAATTGAAAAAGATCGAATGGTCAGGGACACTGGCATATGAAAAAATCTGCACCTAGACTGGATAATATGAATATATCAAAGCAGGATACAACACAGCAATCGAGCATGGCTTTAGGCTGGGTCATTGACTCACTAAATGAGACACTACTTAGTGCGCGTCAGGCTGCCCAAGCTGCTCAACATGCCAATCAATTTAAAGAAGTAGGACAGTTCTTGCATCAGGTGAGTGGCACCTTAACAATGACTGAACTACCTGATCCATTAATTCTGTCTGAAAGTTTAGAGCAGTTAGCGTTTTTTATTGCAGCCAAAAAAATTGATATTAAACATTCAGTAGCACTAACGCAGGGTATTGATACTTTAAAGCATGAACTATATACCTTGCATCATTCAAAACGTTTGCAGCCCTTAACGATTTATCGGGTGGTTAAGCAGCTAAGAAGTTTACTTGAAGAACAAAAACTAACTACCAATAAAACTTATCCACGGATTGACTATAGTTTGTTAGTTGAACCTGATCAAATTCAGCAGCCTTTAAATGAAGAAAGCTGGCAAGCTGCTACCAGTACTTATCGCTATTTATTAAATGAATTCTTATTAAATCCCAAAGATCAAACCACCCTGGAAGGGTTGGTTAAAGTGTCCCAGTACTTTGCTGCGGGTGCTAATACTATTCAGCAAGCAGGCTTGTGGCAGGTACTGTCTAAGCTTCATAAAGAAATGCTTAATCATAGTATTGATGTGCAAGCAATCACCTTAAAGCAAACTTTGATACGTCTGGAGCGCATGCTTTCGCAAAATCAATTTGATGAAAGTATGTTGTTTGAATTGCTTGAGTTATTTGAATTGTTTAGTGTAGAGCATGAGTTTACACTGCATCAGCATGCCGTGAGTGTGGCGATGGGTGATGGTAATGCAACCTCTACACTGGTTCTGGATAAAATCTTATTGCTGGTTAAAAGTGCTGGCCAGCAATTGCTGTCAGTTCCGTCACTTGATGCGACCCAAAAAAACAAAACTATCGCACTACTGACGGAAGCCATGCGTTTGCTTGAACTGTCAGGCTGGAGCGAGATTTGTCAGCAAGTTCAGCAAGTGATTGCACATCTACAGCAGAAAAATAATCTATCAGAACATATTGAATCAGCAAAAGAGCAGTTAAAAAAAGCAGAAACAAATTTAACCCATTTGGCTAAAGCATTTGAAACACAGGCTGATAGCGCAATAGATGGTGAGGTCATCATTAATGATGCCCATAGTGCCGTGGTCAGGGAGTCTCGAGTTGCACTTGAAGCAGTAAAAAATATTTTTTCAAATTATAGTGTTAAGCACGATGTCCAGTTATTAAAAGATTTACCAGCGCGCTTTGAAGAGCTAAAAGGGATTTTTATATTCCTTAATTTGTCACGTGCAGCGCATCTTGTTGCACAGTTTAATGATATTTTAAAAAAGACAATATTTAAAAAGAATTATGCAGTAACCCGTACGCAAATTGATCTAGTCGCTCAAAATATTGCTTCGCTTGAGTACTATCTGGATCAATTGGCTGCCCACTTTCAGGACGATCAAATTTTAAATACATTTGAGCAAAGTCTGGAAAAAATTATTCAATCCACCGAAGATGAGCCAGTCGTTTTTATGGGTGGGGAAAAGATATATCATGATACAACTCCTGTAGAGTTGTTATCCTCTATTGAAGGATTAGCTATGGCTGAACAGATGCCCACGCACAATCAAGTCGCTAGCGCAACTCAGGCAGCAATATTAGACATACAATTACCTGAGGATGACTTCTCTCAGGATGATGATATCCGTGAAATTTTTGTGGAAGAGGCCACTGAAGTTCTAGAAAGCCTTCAGGAAAACTTTCCGCAGTGGTCATTACAGCCTCAAAACCTTGAACTATTAAAAGACATTCGACGCTCGTTTCATACCCTAAAAGGCTCAGGGCGTATGGTTGGGGCTTTTAGATCAGGCGAGTTGGCCTGGTCAATAGAAAACATGCTTAATCGCGTGCTGGATAATACAGTAAGTGTTGAACCAGTAATGCTTGAGTTAATTACTCAGGTAATCGAACAATATCCTTCATTAGTGGCTGAGTTTTCTAATAAGCAAGTTTCGGGTTTTGACTCGCGTCCGTATATTTATGTGGCAAACTGTTTAAGTAAAGGCGAAGAGGTTTTAGATTCAGACTTACCATGGGCAGACTCTGAAGCATTAGTATTCACCCTGACTGAAAAAGTAGTTGATCGTCATGCTGACATTGATGCAGCAGACATGGAACAGCACCTTGTTACTGCACAAGATACCGACAAAGCAGCAGAGGTACAAGAATCAGAGGCACTACAAGGTGCCTTGGATGATAAAGAAGGCTTAAGTATTTTCATTGAAGAAGCCGAAGAACATATCGAAATCCTACATTCATTTATTGAAAACAATGAATCACTTGATGAAGTGCCTGATCAGGTCATCCGAGCATTGCATACCTTGCGTGGTAGTGCTGCCATGTCGCATGTCGATTCTATTTCAAAACTTGCAATCACTTTGGAAGAAGAATTTAAGCGTTTAATCCGTATGCATGAACCCGTATCCAAAGAGCATGTGGGCTTCTTGGAGCAGTTTGTGCAATGCGTGGGTTCGCATTTAGAAGCCCTTGAAGATGGTAGGCATTCAGAGCTTGAGGCACATGACTTTGAGCTAATGGATCAAGTGTCGCACTATTCAGAATTGGCTCATGCTAAGGATACAGAAACAGGTGCTAGTCCATTTGGTGGTCAGGGCATTGTGACGCAACTGTTAAATCTGTCTTTAGATGAATTGCTAGATGCTGAATATGATCTGGAAGAAAATCTGGCAAGTGGCGAGGTGAGCGAATATTTTGCAACGCTCATTGAGCAAAGTCAGCAGTTGCATGAAGCTGCCTTACAGACGCCATTTACTGTATTACAGCAGCTTACTCAATATTTATGTAATGTATATCACAAGCTTAAAAATGTTCCTGCACAGGCAATTGGTGCAGCGCATGTCGAATCTTTATTAAAAGCACATTTTGCCTTGACCGAAATTTTTGATGCTTTGGCAGCCGTGCAAAAGCCCACTTTAGATATTAAAGTGCTTGATGAATTAAGTGATATTCTGGCACATGAATTTGAGTTTGATCATAAAGCTGATCAGGCAACGACCAGCGTTATTGAAGAGTCACAGGCGCAACCAGTTGCTACGTCACCAGAACGTATTACTGCACCTGCTAAAGCGATGGATACTGAGGTTGACGAAGAACTTCTTGAAATATTCATGGAGGAAGCAGAAGAGCTGGTCAATGAAATTGAGATAAGCTTTAGCCAGTGGCAACATAATCCGTCAGATGTTGAACCACTTAAAACGCTTCAACGCCATTTGCACACTTTAAAAGGTGGTGCACGTATGGCTCAAGTGAGCAGTCTGGGTGATTTTGGTCATGAGCTCGAGACGGTTTATGAACGTTTAGTGAATGGTGCCTTAACCTCAACACCAACACTGATCCAGTTCATGCGGCATGCGCAAGATATTGTGGCTGAACAGGTTGAACAGCTTGGTACACAAGGTACTTCTTTCTTTGCTAACGAAGAAATGGAGGTGTTACTGCGTTATCTGGCCACTGGCGATGATAGCGTGTTGACGCAATTAAGCGGTCAGCAGGTGGTTGCAGAAACATCTTCTGTTCGCCCAGTTGAAGTGCAAGAACCTACTGTGGCGAGTGAGCGGCCTGCATCAGTTGAAACAGTTGATCTGGCTCAGTTGGCAGATAAAGGTGATATTAACAAGTCCACGACCCCCGCCACTGTTATTCCTGCAACTCTGCCAGAGGCTACCACGTCTGCTGCTGGGCAAATAAGACACCACTATGCAGGCTCTCAAGAGTGGACCAATGACAATCGACCAGATTCCGATATGCTCGATTTGTTTATGGAAGAAGCACATGAGCAGGTGGATCATAGTAGTCAACTTTTACAACAATGGCTAAAAGACAATAAAGAAAAACGATTATTGCTGGAATTACAGCGCAGTTTGCACACCTTAAAAGGTGGCGCAAGAATGGCAGGCGTTGCCGTGCTAGGTGATTTTGCGCATGAGCTTGAGTTTGTGTATGAAGAGTTAGCCACCTCGCAAAAACCTGTACCTGCATTATTAGGCAAGTTGCTTGAGCTTTGTCATGATTGGCTGGCAGATGCTGTTGAGGTACTTGAGCAACAACGTGAACCGCTTGAGCCTGTCGCGTTATTACAAACACTGCAACTGTTCCGTAAAGACCCTGATAGCTTAACTACCTTGCCGCGTTTCGACGAGCAGCAACAACAATTCCGTCAAGAGGTCGGTGCTCAGACTTTATTCGAGCAAGAAAGGCTATTTGAGATTCGTGGAGATGGCTCCGAACCTCCTTCAATGTATGGCATGTTCAATAGCCAACAAACTGAACAGGCCAATAATACCAATGAAATGATTCGTGTTTCTGCCAGCATGATGGAAAAAATGATTAACCTTGCTGGTGAAACCGCAATTAACCGCGGTCGAATCGAAATGGGCGTGAATAATATTGGTTATGTGCTCGATGAAATGGGCTTAACCATCCAGCGTTTGGCGGAGCAGTTGCGCCGAATGGAAGGTGAACTGGAGTCACAGATTTTAGCCCGTCATGAAGAAGAGCGCGGGCAATATGCTGACTTTGACCCCCTGGAGATGGATCAATACTCAGCTTTAAATCAGTTGTCCAAATCTTTGGCTGAATCGGCATCGGATTTGGTAGATTTTAAAAATACGTTAAGCGACAGAATTCGGGATACTGAAAGCCTGCTATTACAGCAATCACGAACACAATCCGAGCTTCAAGACGGCTTAATGAATTCGCGTTTGGTGCCATTTTCACGCTTGTTACCGCGTTTACAACGTGTGGTACGACAAACCTCAAATGAACTTGGCAAACCAGCTGAGTTGTTAATTAATAATGCAGAAGGCGAGTTGGATCGTACCGTACTCGACCGCATTGTGGCGCCGCTAGAGCATATGTTGCGCAACGCTGTGGATCATGGTTTAGAAACGCCTGAAGAGCGTCAGGCCGCTAAAAAGCCAGCGATGGGTCAGGTGAATCTAAACGTAGAGCGTCAGGGTAATGAGATTATTATTACGCTGGAAGACGACGGTAAAGGAATTAATGTTCAGGCTGTACGCCAAAAAGCAATTGAACGTGGCCTGATTGCTGCTGATTCGAAGCTCAGTGATTATGATGTCATTCAATTTATTTTTAATGCTGGTTTGACCACAGCCAAAGAAGTCACGCAGATTTCTGGACGTGGTGTTGGCATGGATGTGGTTCAAAGCGAAATTAAACTGCTGGGCGGAACTGTGAGCGCAGATTCTGTAGCAGGCAAAGGCACGCGCTTGACCCTGCGTTTACCATTAACAGTTGCAGTCACTGATGCCCTTATGGTGCGGGTAGCAGACCGTCAATTTGCAATTCCACTGGCACATATTGAACGTATTGTACGAGTGTCACCTGTGGCACTAGAACAATATTATCAAAGTGATGATGAACACTTTGATATTGATGGGCAGGATTATCGCCTCAGATATTTGGGTGAGTTTACTCAAGGCATCAAAGCACCACATCTACAAACCCAGAGTATGTCTTTACCCGTACTGCTGGTGAAGAGCATGGGTAAGTCCACTGCAATTCAGGTTGACCAGCTGGTTGGATCACGTGCTGAAGTGGTGGTTAAACCTGCAGGCCAGCAATTGGCATCAATTGATATGATCTCGGGTGCGACAATTTTAGGCGATGGTTCTGTCAGTATTATTTTGGATGCACAAGCATTGGCAAGACGTGCCGCGGCTTCTCAGCGTATGCAGACAGCTACCAAAACAGCCAAAGTGGTATCAGCACCAGCACGCACTGATCAAAGAAAACAACTGGTGATGGTGGTGGATGACTCGGTGACTGTTCGTAAAGTAACCACCCGTTTGCTTGAACGTCAGGGTTATGATGTGGTGACAGCCAAAGATGGGGTAGATGCCATAGAGAAGCTAGAAGAGATTACCCCAGATATCATGCTACTGGATATCGAAATGCCACGTATGGATGGTTTTGAAGTCGCTACACTGGTGCGCCATAACGAACGCATGAGTGAGCTGCCTATTATTATGATTACCTCCAGAACAGGTGAAAAACATCGTGAACGGGCATTTTTAACAGGTGTAAACGCTTACATGGGTAAACCATTCCAGGAAGCAGAGTTACTGTTAAATATCGAAGAGCTATTGGTCACTGCCAGTAATGGCTAACAGCAGGGTTTAAGTATCCCTGCAAGAGGCTAGTATTAAAAGATGACTCCCAAGCTAATCATCGTTGCTGATGATGCCAGACAACGCCATGCTTTGAGCGATGTTGCCCAGTTTTGCGGCTTTGACATTTTACATTGTCTGGCATCACGCCAATTTGGCGAAACCCAGTTTATAGAGCAGCCTGATCTATGGGTCATTGATGTTGAAAACGAAGATGATTTACTTGATTTAATTGGCTTTGATCAGCCTTTTTTGGTAGGGATTGTAGCGGCGCCGTCTTTTACTGAACAAATAATGTATAAACGCTGGAAGCAGGTGATTAGTCGCAAGTTATTAAAACTATTAAGTAATAATGTGCCTATTTTAAACAATCATGTGGTTTCACATTTAACCAACGGATCAATCACATCAAGCGCAGTGTTACCTGAATTATGGCGTGTGGTGGTACTGGCTGCATCAATGGGTGGCTTGGAGGCAGTAAAAGCGTTTTTGGACAAGTTGCCAACAGATATACCAATTAGTTTTTTATTGGTGCAACATATTGATCCGCATATGCAGGTACAATTGCCGCGTATTTTGGGCCGCCATAATCAGTGGGTTTTTGAAGGCTTTGACCAGCCTGATAAACAGCTTGATCAAGGCAGGGTATATATTGTTCCTGCTATCCAGCAGATTAGCTTTACAGGTGAAGGTAAAGTTCAGCTTCAGCATGAAGCTTGGCCAGGTGCCTATCAACCTTCTATCACCGAAGTTATGCGGCGAGCAAGCAGCATCTTTAGGCAACAATTATTGACTATCGTATTTAGTGGAATGGGTGATGATGGCAGTCATTCCGCTGCCTATCAGATTTCCTGTGGTGGAAAAATTTGGGCGCAAACTGCTGAAAGTTGTACTTCACCTAGCCAACCTGATCAAATGCGTGCTACAGGGCAAGTTTGTTTTAATAGTTGTCCCGAAGGGCTAGCAAACCAATTAATTAATGAATACCAGCAAAGCAGGGAGAAAAGTCGTGAATACTAGTACGAATCAACAAGATACAAGCAATGCCATGAGCTTGCTCACGACGACCACAGGTTTTGTAGACGTCTACGTGATTGAAGCCCATCAGCAACTACCATGGTTAATCCCGCAGAATCTGGTACTGGCGGCATTAAGTGCCGAGGCGAATACTCATGAGGTAGAGTGGCGTGATTTTCATCTGCCTGTATTATCGTTAGTCGATGAACAGCAGCAAAGCCCTGTGG
>JAEWKT010000037.1 GCA_023393635.1 Pseudomonadota bacterium | reverse complement strand
AATAAACTTCGAGTCATTTCTACCATCAATCAATGAAAATAATTTCGATCGATCAACCAGTAAAAATCCACACAAGTTGTTCTTCATAATCTCTTAATGATCTTCTTGCTGGTTCGTCACCAGCAAGTAACGTTCAACACTTAACGTTTCGTTTCGTGTATCTCGTCGGGATGCAGCGTATTCTATAGAGTTTTCAAACCAACACAACCCCTATTATAGAATTTTCTATAATTTTGCATTCGAGTGTTTGTTTTTTAACCCAGAAAGGTATTTTTAGCATATTTAAAGGTTATTTTGAGTGTTTTTTACACATTGCAACATTCATTTTTTAGATCATCTCGACCATTTTAATTTTTAATCTTCCCTATCAAAATAATAAAACCAGCTTTATGCTGGTTTTATTTAAATTTATTAATTGGAATGCTCTGCTAACCATGACATAAACTTCTGACGTTCTGCCTTATTTGCTTTTTGCCATAATTGAATCAGTTGCTGATCGCCAGTGACAGCTAAAGCTCCTGACTCACTAGAGGCAACTGCCGCTTGTATATATACAGGTGCAGGCTGATTCTGCAAAGCTGTTTTCTTTTGCGTTAAATCTGTAGTTTTTGAAAATATACCCTGTCCCAGCCAAGGTTTTTGCTCTGTGTTTGCACCCGCTTGTTGAACAAGTATCTGATTATTTTTATCAAATAGTGCAACAATGGGTTGTTCAGCATATTTTTTGGCAGCTTCAAAATTTGCTGGTGCATTGACCAAGTTTAGTCGATATTCTGCACCATCTTTTAAATCTGGTGTTTTAATAGTCACAACACCAGATTTCACAATATCGTGTTCACCATTCAAATGTTCAAAATACTGGGTGTAACGCACACTGATACTGCTAGTCCCTGCATCGACTTTATATTGATTGTTCTTGGCGCGAAATAATCCGGAATTAACTTCCTGATCATTTACCGCTAGAATTTTAATTTCTTCTGGTGCTGAAATAGTGACTGCTGAAAATGCAGTACCACTTAGCATCAATGCAGCTGCAGCAACAGTTAATTTTAGGCTCATCCCACTATCTCTTCTTTGAATGTTAAAAATATATTGCACTATGCAATTAACAAATGACAATTTTATGACAAAGCTATTTTTAATACAGCTGTATTTTCAAGACTTTATTGAGATAAGCTTTGCAACTTAACTGATTTATCTGCAATTCGCTTTATCAATAAAAAGAGTGCTGTTTTAGCACTCTCTTAACTTCACTTAAATGAAACATTCATCAGTCAAATCTTTTGAAACGAATACTATCGTCAAGAAATGTTTTTTCTCCCGCTGGTGCCTCAATTGAGCCAAATACCAGTTCAGCACGTAGCTTCCAGTGTTTAGGAATACCGAAGGTTACTGCCACTTCATCATCAATCACAGGATTGTAATGCTGTAAAGAAGCACCAATATGCTGTTCTGCCAATGATGACCATACTGCAAATTGTGCAATTCCGGTGGAATGCTCTGACCATGCCGGAAAATGTTCAGCATATAAGGGAAATTGTTCTTGAAGCGACTTTACCGCGTCTTGATCTTCAAAAAACAATACCGTGCCATATCCTGCCGCAAAACTGTTAATTTTTGCATTGGTATTTTCAAATGCACCTTCTGGTACGAGTTTACGCAATGTTTCGCGTACAATATTCCAGAATTTTGCATGTGAGGCACCATATAGAGTCACCACACGCGAAGTTTGTGAATTAAAAGCCGAAGGACTATGGCGCACAGCATTTTTAATGACATCTTCTATTTGATCTGCTGTGATCGAAACGTTTTGACCAATTGCATAAATAGTACGGCGTTGTTTCATATGGGCTAAAAATGACATGGATTCACCTTCTTTGAATTTTAATAAGCGGATTAGAATGGATTGATCTTATGTTAATTTTAGAAGCACTACATCATTAAAAAAGTGACATTGTGTTTTATTTATAGAACAATTTCACAGCTGATATTCATCTGATATCAAAATAAAAAAGCACCCTCACGGGTGCTTGATTCATATAGCGATGAGATTAACTCAAAATTCTAAATCGCTCAGCGTTCTGAGGTTCCTGTTTGATCTCTGCTTGTTGCTCTATAGAACCAAATACCAGTTGTGCCCGTAACAACCAGGATTCCTCAATATGAAAATGTTCCGAAACTGCCGTATCAATACTCGGATTATAATGTTGCAAACAAGCACCGATACCTGAATCAGCCAAGGCTGTCCATACTGCATATTGCGCCATACCCGACGTCTGTTCTGACCAGATTGGAAAATCATCAGCATTAAAAGGCATTTTCTTTTGCAATTTTTGTATGGTGTTCTGATCTTCATAGAACAGTACGGTTCCATATCCTGCCATACATTGCTCTATTTTCATTTCCGTACCAGCAAATACATGTACAGCAACTAATTTGCGTTGTACTTCTTTAACAATTTGCCAAAATTGCTGATGGGAATCGCCAAATAAAACTACAATTCTTGAACTTTGAGAATTTAATGCAGACGGACAACTTTTTACTGCTTCCTGAATAAGCTGGGTCAAGTAAGTCTGGCTAAGATGAACCTTTTTTCCCAACACATAAATACTGCGACGCTTTTTCAAATGATCGACAAAAGTTAATTCATGAAACTCATCTGTGGTTCTTTTTTTCAATTTCAATTCTTTGGTGATATCTGCCGTTAGAACCTGACCAATTTTCTCTAATAACGCCACAGCAGTACTCCCCAATACGAATGCTAAAGCTTGCAATATTTTAATATTCTAGCGGTTTTATGAGGCTGTTCCCTGGATCAGAGATTTTTGAATGTTGCTTTTTAAATCAAACAATTATTATAAAAACATCAAACTCCGCATTTAGCGGAGTTTGTGTGAAATATCACGCATTTTACTTTTCAGTTTCAAATAACGCAGCAACAAACGATTTTGCCGAAAACGGGCGTAAATCATCAATTTTCTCGCCTACACCAATAAAGCGAATAGGCACATGGGTACGGCTTGCAATGTTAAATAACACCCCACCTTTAGCGGTACCATCCAGTTTGGTAATGGTCAGTCCTGTCAGACCTACAGCCTCATCAAACATTTCAACCTGATTAATTGCATTTTGACCTGTGCCGGCATCGACCACCAACATAATTTCATGCGGTGCGGTCGCATCAATTTTTTGCATCACTCGTTTTACTTTGGTGAGTTCCTGCATCAAATTGCTCTTGTTATGCAAACGCCCTGCTGTATCAGCAATTAGCACATCCACACCTTTAGCACGTGCACTTTCAAAAGCATCAAAAATCACTGACGCACTGTCTGCACCATGACCCTGTGCGACCACTGAAATATTATTGCGCTCGCCCCAAATCTGGAGCTGTTCAGTCGCTGCTGCACGGAAAGTATCCCCCGCGGCCAACATGACTTTTTTACCTTCACCCTGTAAACGTTTTGCCAGTTTACCAATGGTTGTGGTTTTACCCACGCCATTCACACCCACGACTAAAATCACAAATGGATTTTTGTTCGGATCAATATGTAAAGGTTTAACACGCGGTGCCAACAAAGCCACCAATTCTTCTTGCAGTGCTTTGTAAAGCGAGTGCGAATAGATCAAATCGCCACGTTCAGTACG
>JAEWKT010000038.1 GCA_023393635.1 Pseudomonadota bacterium | reverse complement strand
TCTGCATGAGCAAATACTTTTAATTTATGGGCGATTTCCCGCTGGGCTTTTGTACTCAAAATCGAAACTCCTGTGACATGAGGTAAAATTTACCAAAATGTCAGTAGAAGTCTCAATTTTCACAATTTATAGTCTAGATCACCATATCTTTACCCTTTATATGACTTACAAACTATTTTTCATGAAATATTAAGGCGCATTGGAGTCAAATATATCTTTGGCTTCATTGCATTGCTCTAAAGACATATAAGCAAAAATTGATGCACCTCCTGTTTTAATGTTCATGGCATCCATATCTGCACCAAAAGCCTTGCCGCTCACTGCGCATTGATATTCTTTTATGGAGTAACTGCTAATCTGATTGCAGGTGGCTTCGTCCAGCTCTTTGGTGTTGAATCCATACCAGTCATTGACGTTTTGATCGACACATATTACTGCTTGATGCGGCTGAGCATTGGCAGGCAAATCATTTGAGCTCGATTTAGCCGTATTATGATGTGTGTCTGACACGTCTATATTTCCTTTTAATGGCTCTGATAAGCCAGTATCTTTTATATGCTCGCCCTGATTTGGACGGTCTTGATTTGGGTCGCTTTTATCTTGATAGCTACATCCACTGATAAGGATGCAAAGAACAGCTAATATTTTAATATTCATTCACTTCATCACAATATTGATTTATCTAAAAATGGAGTCGGGTCAGCTTTAACAGCTATTGGCTTCCCGCATATTATAATGTTTTATGGCACTGGTAATACTGTAAAACCTTAGGCAGTTTCCCGATTTGCTTCTCGTATTTCTAATGCTTCCTTGCATTGCGCTGAGGTGCGAAAGGCCAAAATTCTATGCTCATTATAATTTGTTAGGTTAAGGGCCATTCGATTCCCATATCTCCTTTGCTGCAGTACACTTATCTAAAGCAGAGTAGCTAATAATTGTTGTGCTAGGCGCCAATACAAACATGGCTTCAAAGCCTTCTTCAAAAGCTAGTCTCATTTCACATTGGTAATTGGTTACTTTATAGTCCTTAATGAGTTTACATTGCGCCCGCTCCCCATCTTGCTCCTTAAAGCCGTACCAGTTGCTTATATCTTGATCCAGACAGAACGTTTTTTGAATTGATGACTTAGCCAGATTACTATCCTCGGAAGAAGTAGCTGAAGCTTCTACTTGGCCGTCTTTCTTAGCCGCTGGGCGCTGATTTATTTCACTTACTCCTTCTGCCAAAGGATTTAATTGATGCTGCTCTTTATCCTGTCTCTCTGCGCTACAAGAAACTAAAAACAGAATAATAGAAATTAGAGCTAAACTTCGGTTCATTGAGCTTCTCACAATGATGAGCTATCTAAAAAGGGGGTTGGATCAACTAAATCTGAGCGACGCTTATAAATACTGTTTCCACTTAAAGTGCCCTTATCGCTAGGATTAGAATACATTTCTAGATGCAACATCATACTTGGCACCTTTATCGACAGCTTACCTACGTACCCTATTACTTGTCCCTTGATTACCTCATCTCCAGCTTTCACTAGTGATTTACCTAATAGTACTTCGCCATAACGTATAATATGATTTTTATGAACAATTTCTATATGATCAGTATTTTCATAGAAGTACCCAACATATCTTACTATACCATTTGCCATTGCCCTGACTTCAGTGCCAGTGGGTGCATATAAATCACATCCACCATGTTTACGCTTACCTTTACTTCTGTTAGAGCCAAATCGGCCTGCACCGCTTTTATAAGATGTCGCTTTTTTAGAAGTTTTCAAAGGATACAAATATTGTCCATCATCTTTCGGTTTTTCAATTTTCAATTCTATCGTAGGCATTGATTGCTGAAGTGTGGCACTGTATAACACTTGATCTTTACCATTTGAGACAACTGAAATTTCAATGGTCTGTCCCTGTTCACCTCGATGTTTTTTTAATCCTAATCCATCTTGCCCAGAATAGTGTGATTTTTTAGCTCCCTTATACTTGATTGAATAAGGTAGATTTTCCTCTTTGTTAGTTGCCTTATTAATGGTCTTAACTGTGAATGACACTTCTGTTCCATATACCTTCGTTAATGGATTTCCATTTTTCGCGGTATGAGTGTTTTTTGTCTCTCCAATGCTTGGAATTAGATCTATTATGTGATCTACCAAAGTGTCAGCATTTTTAGGTGCCTGATCCTTAGGAGCAGGGGTCGTAGGTTTAGGCGCAGTGTTAGAAGAAGTAGATCCACGCTGCTGAGATCGAGCCGCGGCCTCATTCAATTTGACATTAACAATAGAAACACTGGCATCATTCCTAAGAACCAAGACCTCTTTCTTGTTTTTTAATAGGAGCTTGTAAACAAAAGCATTTAACATTTTCAGATGAATAATCCCATTGTTATCTGTCTTCTTCTCTATCTGACGCCCTCTATAAGCAACGAAAAAAAAGCTATTTTTAAGCACTTTATTATTTTGATCATGTACTTTTAGTTTCACAGACACCGTATTGAGCGGCACTGTAATACATGTATTTTCCATTTGCTTGGCAACATCTATTGTTTTTATTTTTTGATGCGCTTTATTTCCACTAACCAGTACCTCAATGCTTTCCCCCTCCTCAGCAATTAGGCCTGATTTGATGCCCGTGCTATCGGTAACATGCTCTTTTATTTTGCCTTTATACTTTAAAAAGAACCTCATGTTTGTTATCTTTTTACCTGTATCTCCCTCAACAATAGCAAGATCAAACTTAACGTCCTTCGTTTGCTTTGCTACCGCATTTTCCTGAGCAGGTTGTGATTCTTGGACAACAGTAATTTTATCAGGGATCTTTTGTGGCTCAGCAGGTTTGGCTAACACTGCCTCTACTGTAATATCTTCGCTAACTTTTAGTTCCAAAGATTGCTTTTTGGCAGCTTCCTGAGTAATTACCTTAGATTGCTTACCATCTACTTTTACTATGATTTGACTACCTGGATGTCTGACTATCACAGGTAGCATGCCGTGGTCATCAGATTCCATACTGACAGCAAACTTAGGCTGTTTAAATTTCCCACTATAGGTTGACTCAACAACCACTTTTTTATTTTTAACGACTTGTCCTATTTGGTTTTTTAAACTGATATATATTTTTCGCTCACAGCAGCTTTCTAAATCATAATGATTGAACATTTCGATATACTTACTGATATGAACATTATTACCATCGGATTCTTTATATTTGCCTTTAAAGCCGGGTACACCTAGAAAAGAACCTAAACCACCATCTCCAACTAGATGTGACCCAGCAATTGCACCTGATTCTGTAATTTCAATACCGTTGATTATTTTTCCATAATATTCATTAAAACTTCTGCCTCTTAATTTCTTACATAAAAAATTAATCCAATCATCAATTACCTGAATTTGTAGGCTAGGAGAATTTAAAAATTGATTTAAAGATTTAATGTTTCTTTTACCTGCCCAGCTACCTGTCCAGTCATTTTTTTTAGTTTTATCAGAGTTATTATCCCAGTGATTATAATATCCTAAATCTATTAAAGCGGCTTCACCAAACTGAAATAATCCAATATAGCCTAGGGTGTTCTTTATCTTTGCAGCATTAACATTTTCCTTTGCGCTCAAGGATTGGCTTAAGTCAGAAGATGATTCTTTGCGCGATACAGCGCAAATGAAACCATGACGTGTCAAAGGATAAGACTTTCCACTGATGGGTTTACCTATTTTCATTTTCCCCAATCCTCAAAAGAAAATTCCTCAGCATCTATTTTTTTGTTATTCAGATATGAGCTCAGTAGAGGCTTTAAATTTTCAGAGTTACCAAGGGTAGCGCATTTGAGTTCTACACCTTTTTTATTTGATTTTTTCGTTGGATGAAACTCGTCTTTCATCGTGTCAAACTTTCCAAGATCCCTAAAATACGCAAAATAGTTTTTATTCGTATCGCTTATAATCCATAGGTCACTATGATCAATTTTAAATTTAGCATAATACACTTGGTACTTTTTGTCATTTAAATCAATAACCTCGCAATCACCAGTAGACATCCATTGTTTACTGTTCGGGTTAATACCCATTGCCTTAACCGCTTTTATTTTATTTTGGTCTTCCCACACGTGCTTGCAAGAAACTTCTTTATTGCTTGTTTTTATTTTTTGATATGTATTTTTGTTGCTTTGCCAGATTTTTTCACACTCATTTTCCTGTGCAATAGCCATAGTCGAAAAACTAATGAGGATTGTTAAAGCTAAGCAATACTTCATCATCTTATGCTCCAAAACTTTTAAAATCATTTTCTAAATCATCCTCTAAAGCAGCGTTCGAGTCCTGCTCTATTGTTGCATCTAAACTGTCGTCTACAAACTCTCCAACATCATAGTTGTATGGCTCGTCTTCTTGCTCTATGGTTGGTATTTCATCACTGACTGCATCATCCACAAACTGAATTTCAACGTTATCGGCTGAATCACTATAGATTCGTGGTGTTCTAGCCTGATCATCCAATATGCCAACGTACTCGATTCTTTTCGTTTTATTAATTACTTTAAACTTTATCTGTCCTTTTAAATCTTCTCGGTTAAACATATCGCTAAAATCAAACCGCCTACTAAACAAACCACTCTTTGGCATCATCGGCAACTGTGCGTTAACCGCAGCACCTGCATTGAACACATGCTGAGCCGCTTTGCTTTCAAACTTACCTGCTGTGGTGGCAAATACACCGCTGCCATTGATTTTAACTTGCGAGCTACCGCCTGTAAGGATAATTTCCTTGGCACTAGTCAATGCAATAATGTCTTCTGTAGAAATAATCTGAATGACTTTTTTGGCAATCAGTTCTAGTGCATCATCTTGGGCTTGTAGCTCAACTTTGCCCTTGGCAGCAGTCGCACTTATGCCTTGTTGCGCTGCAAATAAGCTGATTTTATGATTGGCATGCGCAATCAGGTTATTTTGACTGCTCAGGTTGATGGATTCGCCAGCACTGTGGCTGATGTGCTGGGTAGCTGATAAATGTATATTCTTCTGACTGCTGAAGGCAAGTGAGTCTGGTGCACTTAAAATCATTAACGCCTTTTTAAACGCTGATGCTTTGCCCTGATCCTGCTGCGCTATATCTTCAATAAAAGTTTTTAAACTGTCCAATACATCAAGTGGATCAGTTTGCTGGTTTTTGGCCACCTCGCTTAATGCACTGCTGCTACTTAAACTATTTTGTAGCTGCTGTTTTGCCTCGCCAGCATCTAAATGATTGGCATTGGCTTGGGGCTGCGCATAGGTAGAAATCAGCATACCCTGGCCAGCGCGCAATGCACCAAACTGATCAGTTCGCAGTTCAAAGCCCGTGCCACGTCCTGTGCTGGCGTCAGTACTTTTAGGGTGGCTTAAGTTGCCAAGGTTGAGTTGGCTCGACGCATGACTACTTTGCAACTGCGCGCTAATTTGCCCTGTGGTGTCATCAAAACGTAATTGGTTAAAGCCGCTACCATTGATTTCCTGGCTTTTTATGCCGCTTAAGGCGTGGGTATCAGGTAATTTGCCTTGATGGTCAAATTGTGCAGGTACGCGTGATCCTTCATGTAAACGGCCAACCACAAACGGCCTGTCGATATTGCCATCTAAAAAATCAACCACTACCAGCTCGCCAATGCGTGGTAAGAACCGTGCGCCATAGTTGGTATCTGTACTACTTCCATCGCCTGCCCACGGGGTTAATACATCAATCCAGCCTGAATCACTCTCTGTGCCGCTACTGCCTGCTCCACCACTATGCTGATGATCCGCCGCACGAGCAAACAAAAATTGAACTTTAATGCGCCCCCATGCATCTACATAAATGCTGTCACCTTGTGACCCGACCACGCGAGCTCGCTGTGGCTGAGCAACAGGCCGATGCTGCAAAGGATGGTACTCAGGCCTAATCACAACATCGCGCTGGGCTAAAGTAAGCTGATTGCCATGTAAATCCGCATATTGTGCCTGCTGGCTACACGCGATTTGCTGTTTCTGACCCAGCAAACGATTGACTTGCTGCTGCAAGTCTTTGGGTAAGTTATTTTGATGATGAAACTGCTTTGCAGTAATTAAAAATTCGCTGGTTTCACTAGCACTGGTACTCATTGCTTTAGTAGCGATGGCAGTAGCTGTTGTAGCGTCATTGAGGTTAAACCAATAGCCTACCTGAGCATCACGTACCGTACTGGTTGCACTAAAAAACTGCGTTTGTGATGTATGAAAATCACTTAAGTGACGCTGTAATTTTTCCAGTTGGCTGCTGCCTGATGCGGTTGCACCATCTGCACCATTGAAGTCGGTCACCCATGCTGAACCTAACGACCATGCCTGCTCAAGGCTTAAATCGGCAGTATTAGACCCGCCCTGAGCGGTATATTGCTGAGAGTCATGCTGCGCTGGGTGCCAATGCTGCACAGACACGGCAGTAGGTTGCAGATTGTATTGTGCAATCAGCTGGCTAATATGGTCATACTGTTCAACATGATTGCTGTTTTGCTGGCTAGCTGGTTTATAGGCAATGTGCTGGCGTGATAATTTTTTATAATGGCTATTTTCATCAATCAAACGCAGCACTTGCGGTTCAATGATACTCGGATCTGCTATTAGATAACTGGTTTCATCAATCAGCCAGTTAATGCCTTCGCTGCGCCATAATCGGCTTAAAAACTCATAATCCGATTCATTGCTTTGCATCACAAATGGACGCACGTCATAGTCAGGTTTTAAACCTTGTAAATTGAGATGCACACTTGCAGCAAATAATGGGCTATTGGCCTGCCATTCATCAAATAAAATTCGGCTAATATCCACCACACTTTTATTCATAAACACGCGGCTATTGCGGCGTTGCTTTAATAGTGCGGTGGAGTCTTGCAGGCCAAGTATATAAGATGTCAGCGCGCCATCACTGTTGCCAAGGCTGGCTTGAGTGATAATACCGCTGGTGCGGTGCCATTGGCTGTGGTCTGTGCGCTGCGTAATACTGACGCGTGTGCCGATAAATTGCTTTAAGGCAATATGCGTATTGGCTGACAAACACGTTAAGGTGGCAGTTAAGCCATCATTAATCGCATGCTGGCCATCAATACGCTGTAAAAATACTTGCGTATTAAGCAGGGCGTCAGAAAATTGAATGCGAACACTACGCTGCTGCGGATCAAGACCCCATTGGGTCAGTGCATCAAAAACGGTCATATGCAAAATTATTATGATAAATTTTAAAATTTCACGGATTCTAAAAGAACCCTGGTCACTTAATTGTAGCGTTTTGTATTCGCATTTTGATTAATAAGATAAATTATACTATTCAATGTTTTATTTAGGATTTTTAACTAAATATCTATATTTTTTGCCAACTATCTTTCTATTTGGCAGTCATTTTAAGCACTAGTTACAACTATCTATTTAAAATGCCAGACAATCAGTGCTGAGGTGTAAAAAATGCAAACTAGCGTAAAAACCGATGCAACTCGCGCATAAATTTTAATGGCTCATCAAGTAATGGGGTATGACCAGACTTGTGAAATTCAACCACACGAGAAGGCTGCATTTTTTCGGCTACGATTTGTTGCCCACAGGCATGATACAGTGGTGACTGCATGCCTATCATTACCGTGGTTGGAATCTGCCAGTGCCCCAATATGTCACGGTAATCGTGCTGGCCACGCATATAGGCAGTTAAATAATAGCGAATGTCTTGTAATCTTGATAAGGAAATAATACGCGCCATTAAGGCTGGCCAATACGCTGCTAAATTATAAATGTGCTTAATGAATGGTTTGCCAAGTATGGTTTCAAAAATTTCACCTAAAATATTCACTGCTTGCAGGCGTGTTTTTAGGGGCAATTGCTGCAACAACAGCGCGTCATCATAGGGTTTAATCACCTCCAATAACTGTTCAAATGCAGCAAATAAGCTGGCTTGCTGCTCCCCAAATAACCCATATTGCCAATCAGGCCGATTGCCTACGCAAGGTGACTGATCAATATGTAAATAACGGCGCACGCGGGCAAATTCAGGGCTGTGTTGTAAGTGAAGGGCAGTGCTTGCCCCAAGCGAGTAACCCACCAGATAAAAATTACTTAATTTAAAATGCTGAATAACATCCTCAATGTCCTGAGCATGGTTTTCAAATACATCTGGCTGATTTAAGCCAATTGCCGCAGAGCGACCAAAGCCACGAAAATCGGGCATATAAAATTTAAAGCGACCCAAAAATGGCGCAATAAACGGCAACCACTGACTACTTTGCATGCCCAATCCGTGCAGCATCAGGACGGGCTGTCCACGTCCAATTACCCTGACATACAATGATGCATAATCGCGTGTGGTGACTTTAGCCATGTTTATTTTCCTTGATCACTGGCTTCATTAATAACTCGCTTCTTCATCACTAACGCCCCTGATTATTAAGGGCTTCAGTAAAGTTTGCTTAAACCACTTTATTTGGCACGGTTAAGCAAATAGGCACCAATACCAAAACAAATAATAATGGGCAAAAGTACAAACCATGCTGGGGACGGTGAATACACCAAACTGGCATAACTTAAAAAGTCTTGTAAGTAACGGAAACCCAGGCCAATAAATAAAGCAATCACCAAACGAAAACCCATCGACTGTTGTCGAAGTGGGCCAAAAATAAACGAGCAGGCAATGACTACCAGAGATATTAACGCCAATGGTGAGGCCAGCTTTTGCCAAAATGCCAATACATAAGGCTTGGGCAGTTGCGAGGTTTGCGACAAATACTGCATGTATTTGACTAACTGGGTGGGTGCTAAATCTTCAGGTGCCACGGTGACAATTTGCACAAAACGCGGCTGTAGGGCCAAGTCCATACTTAAATCAGCATGCTGTATGGCTTTGGCACTGCCATCAGGTTGGATTTGACTTTGCTGCACGTCTTTGAGCAACCATTGTTTATTGGCAGCATATTCGCCTGTTTTGGCACTGGTGATTTGGGTAATACGGTATTTATCATTCAGGTCAATCACATCAACCTGCTTTAACTCGCCTAGAGAGTTGGCATAATCGACATAAATATAGCGATTATTCTCACGCGTCCAATAGCCGTATACCTCACCAATTTTCTTTGATTTGCCAACTTGTTTTTGAATTAATTTGGCTTGATCATTGGTATACGGCATCACCCACTGGCTTAGAACAAATGAAGCCACAATCAACAACAATGCTGGGCGTAATACCCAGCCCACAATGCGCCACAGGCTCATGCCGACCGAACGCATGATAATAATTTCACTGTTGGACGCTAGCGAGCCTAGGCCAATCACCGCACCCATTAACCCAGCAATAGGCAAAATTTCATATAAAAATTTGGGCGCTTGCCACATGATAAATACTAAAGCATTAAACGCACTATAGCCTGCTTTTAGCTCACCTAGCTCGGCAATATAAGCAAACAACACCTGTAGCAATAGCAGTAATAATGCCGCCCCTAACATGGCAAGGCCAGCCGTTTTCATCACATGGCGGGATAACAGGCGATTGGAACTCATTGCTGGGCCGCCTCTTTAATACGCTTGGCCGCTTGAGGCGATAACCGTTGACGACGTGACAATGCCAAGCCAATAATCAAATAAATTACCAATACCAATGGATAACCCCATAAGCCAAGTTTGTCTTTGGTAATGCGCGTTTTTACCGCCATCAGCACCACAATCAAGCTGGCAAAAATCATAATGGCAGGAAACAGCCGATAATAACGCCCTTGCCGTGGATTCACTTGTGACAATGGTAAAGCCAGAATTAATGCCAAGGCCATCACCCACGGTGCGCTTAAGCGCCAGCCCCATTCACTTTTAATCACAGGCTCATCAAGGCGTTTTTGCAATGCCGCCATACTCATGGCTTCAACACGCTGCGCGCCCAAGTCGGTGTCGGTATCATGTTCAATGCGCAAGCGATAAGTGGCAAACTCAGCGTGGGTATAGCCTGGCTTGCCAGGGAAAAATTCATAACGACGGCCATTGACCAGATCCACCACACTGGCAGTATTTTGAGGATCAACCACCCGTGTTGCACGCTGCGCCAATATTAAGGTATCAGGTTTATTGGCTTGCTTGGCACGCTGATGAAAGAAAATATCCTGCAAATCGCGCCGATCTTCCGATAGCGAGCCTGCATAAATAGTATACAGCCCACTACTAACAAATTCGCGCGGCCTGACCAAATCAAAGCCGCTACGGATGGCTTGGGTTGCGGTCACCTGATCAAATTTACGATTACCCCACGGTGCCAATTGAATTACCAGCAATGCCTCAACAATAATTAGCACCACTGTCATGGGAATCAATAGTATTCCCAGTCGATCACGGCTAATGCCACTACTATTGAGTACTGCCATTTCGTTATCGACATACAACCTGCCAAACACCAGCATTAATCCCACAAAAAACCCTAAAGGTAAAATGAGGGTTAAAAATTCTGGCAAGCGATAGGCAATAATGGTAAAGAGGACGCTGACATCAAGACGCCCTTGTGCTGCCACGCCAAAATATTTAATTAAGCGGCCACCCAACATAATCAGGGTCAGTAAGCCCACCACCACCGCACTGGTGGCAAGTACCTGGCGCACTAAATAACGACGTATAATCAAAAGCTGGCATCCACAAATAGTCAAACAAATTTTGGCACAAGCATAAATCATGCAAGTTGGGGCGTTTATCCATTAAAAATAGCAAGCGGCATACTAAAATGGACTATTCAAGTCTAGCAGGACAATGCTTTAATGGAATACTGCCTCGTCACAATGATATAAGGTTGTTACATGAAACTGAATCTACAAAACAAACTTTTAACCAGCCAACATAGCAATGATGTCCTGGTATTGATTTTAGACCAAAATGCACTGGTTCAGGCACACGATCAACTGCCAGCACATATCCAAGAGCAACTGAACACGCAAATTAACCGTGCGCAATTTAAAGCCAAACTGGGTGATACTTTAGCAATTTATCACCTTGATCATGCCGACTTTAATCAGGTATTGCTGGTTGGTGCGGGCGAGCTAGATAAACTCACCTCCAATCAAAGCCAAACACTGGCCAACACCATTTATAAAGCATTATCTACCCGCACAAATAGTGCAGTCGTGTCACTTGATGCCTTAAATGACCACAATATTGAACCTTTTGTATTGGCTTTACATAATGCCGCCTACCGTTTTGACCATTATAAAACTAAAAAATCTGAAACTATTTTAGAGTCAATCACCTTACACAGTACCCGTGCCGATGAATTAACCAGCCGTATTAACTATTTGCAAGCGGTATATCAGGGCCAAACTCTGGCCAAAGATGTGGGCAATCAGCCTGCCAATGTGTGCCATCCTGAATATATGGCCGAACAAGCACAGCAACTGGCACAGCAATATCCTGACCTGCTCAAGGTAACCGTATTAGATGAAGCGGCCATGCAAGACTTGGGCATGCATTCCTTACTGGCAGTCAGCCGTGGTTCTGAGCGTGAAGCCCGTTTGGTAATTCTGGAATACACAGGCAAGCAAGATCAATCCAAACCAGTGGTATTGGTGGGTAAAGGCATTACCTTTGATACAGGCGGTATTTCTATTAAGCCTGCCTCTGGTATGGATGAAATGAAATTTGACATGTGCGGTGCCGCGTCAGTACTGGGTACCATGCAAGCCTTATGTGAAGCTAAATTACCACTCAATGTTGTGGGTACACTGGTTTGTGCTGAAAACATGCCGTCTGGTCGTGCCACACGCCCAGGTGATATTGTGACTACATTAAGCGGCCAAACGGTTGAAATTTTAAATACTGATGCGGAAGGTCGTTTGGTACTGTGTGATGCCCTTACCTATATTCAACGCTTTGAGCCAGACACTGTTATTGATATTGCTACCTTAACTGGCGCATGTGTGGTGGCTTTGGGCAAAGTGCTGGCTGGACTGTTTAGCCCAGATGATGAACTGGCCAATGAACTGTTACAAGCTAGCCAGTTATCGCATGATCGGGTATGGCGCATGCCTGTCATTGATGACTATCAGGAACTGCTCGACTCACCCATTGCTGATATAGGCAATATTGGCGGCCCGTATGGTGGTGCAATTACCGCAGCCTGTTTCTTGCAGCGTTTTACCCGCGATTATCGCTGGGCGCATTTGGACATTGCTGGTGTAGCATGGACATCGGGTGCCAATAAAGGTGCAACAGGCCGTCCTGTACCACTCTTGATGCAATTCTTACGCAATCGCGCACAGGCTTAAGGTACTCAAAGTGTCTGGCAAATAGTCATGGCTGATGTTAGTTTTTATGTGATTCAAACGCAGATATCGCAGGCTGAACTGGCCTGCCGTATTTGTCGCAAAAGTCTAAGCACGGGACAATTGCCTGTACTGGTCAAGTTTGAACAACAAGCCGCACTAGAACACTTTGACAATTTACTATGGCAATTTGATGCCAGTAGCTTTGTACCGCATGATTTTTTGCCCAATGACTTTGTGTCCCATGATCTTGAGAATAGCAAAAGCCCGATTTGTTTAAGCTTGCATATTCCTGAGCAGTTTCAGGGACTGTGCCTTAACATGGGGCAACATGCGGTACAAGCGCAGCGTTTTAGCCGTGTCATTGAAATTATTGAAAATATGCCAACAGCGCGCGAGGCAGGACGTCTTCGTTTTAAAGCTTATCGCGAACAGGGCATTGAACCGATTACGCATCAAGTGTAATTTAGGCAAGCAAATTATTTAAATGGGCAAACGATTTTATCTAGCCGATCCTGTGGATCAGCAACCTATAAAATACCAGTAATCAGGGAAGCATCATGAGCTTAAATGTAGGCCGGGATTTTCAAACGCGTTGGCTGGCGGCTCCCGAGGCATTACGTCAGCAAGTATTTAGCGAACTCAACAGCATCTGTCAGTTATTGGAACAACAAACCAGTTTTGAGCACTGGAAAATTGAAGATGCCAAACGTGATCAACAACACCAAGCACTGGTTAAAGCGGCTTTTGAAGAACAATACCGACTGGCTGAGCTGGATCGCAAGCGTGCTGAACAGTTAGCGCGTGAGCAGGCTGAAGCCAAAGAAAAAGAACGTTTGCATCTGGAACAACTCGCTCGTGAACAGGCCGAAGCAGAACAACGCGAAGCGGCACGATTGGCACGCGAGCAGGCTGAGCGTGAAGCAGAACAGCAACGACAAGAACAACTGGAAAAAGAACAGCAAGCTCTAGAAGCGCAGCGTCTGGCAGAGCAAGAAACATTACGCCAGCTTGAAGCAGAACAACTCGCCTTAGAACAACAACGACTGGCTGAACAACAAGCCGCACAATTGGCACAAGAGCAGTTAGCCCGCGAACAAGCCGAGCAACAAGAAAAACAACAGGCCGAACAGCTTGCAAAACAAGTAAAACAGCAAGAAGCCCTTGCACAGCAACGTGTTGATGCTATCCAGCAATTAAAAGACAGTTTATGGTTAGAAGCAGAAATTTATATTGAAGACACCTTGCTGCAATTGAGCGAGCGTTTA
Organism: Pseudomonadota bacterium; assembly: GCA_023393635.1. Classification (GTDB taxonomy): domain Bacteria; phylum Pseudomonadota; class Gammaproteobacteria; order Pseudomonadales; family Moraxellaceae; genus Alkanindiges. The sequence continues at coordinate 29,091 of JAEWKT010000038.1, read as the reverse complement.
AAGCAACAAGCCAAGATTGAAATTGAGCAAGCATTAAGCCAAGCACAAGCTGCGCTTGAGTCATAAACCTTATACGCTGGTTTTAAAAAACGACTTAAATCAGAGCCTGGGCATTTACTCTAAGCTCTGATTTTTTTATGTCATGAGAGCTTGTTGAAATCATTTATTCTGTTATGAATAACTGGCTATAAAAATCGTTTTTACATGCCAATGATTTCAGGCAATTTATAGCAAAAAATTCATTATTTTAAAAAACCATTCTCAGCCAAAAAACTCATATCAATGGTACTTTTGGCGGTGGCTTGTGCGGCTTTATCGCCCAGTAGCAAACGCTCCAGATAACGCGCCAGCACATCAATTTCCAGATTAACCATGCTACCCACTTGCCAGTGATGAATAGTGGTTTGCGCTGCCGTATGCGGTACAAGGTTTAAACTCATTAACGCCCCATTTAAATGATTAATGGTTAAGCTAATACCATCCACGGTGACTGAACCTTTTTCAGCCATATATTTGGCCAGCGCATTAGGTGCTTTCACCTCAAAATACAGCGAGCGGGCATCTTGACGTGCCAAGACCACTTCCCCCAAACCATCAACATGGCCACTGACCAAATGGCCACCTAAGCGTGTGGTGGGCAATAAGGCTTTTTCCAAATTTACTAACGTGCCTGTTTTCCATGTATTCAGCGTGGTACGGCTCATCGTTTCCAGAGACACATCAGCGGCATACCATGCTGCACCAAAATCAACCACCGTTAAACACACGCCACTGGTGGCAATAGAATCGCCCAGCTTGACGTCGCCCATGTCCAGGCCTGTTGCATCAATCACCAGCCGTACATCGCCACCTGTTGGGCTGACCGATTGTACTTTTCCTACTGCTTCAATAATGCCTGTGAACATGTTGCGTCATCATTTTATATATAATCAAAAGCAATTATACCCGATCAACCTGGCAAACGCACAGCATCACCCCAAGGCTACTTTTTAAAGGTGAATTTAACCTTTAATGACTGCCAAACTGCTTAGCGCGCCACTTGGTTGCATTCTGCAAGTTCACTGGATTTGGCTGTCCATGCTTTGCCAGCACTATTTTTGTAATAGCTGATTTTGCCAATGCGCGTTACCAGACTTTGGCAAGAATCCATGGATAAATCATCGCCCCAAGGGCCAGTTAACTGGCAACTTTGCCCATTACATTGCCAGCTAATGACAGGTCCACCTTCTATAGGAACCGTTACTTTTCCTTGATGGCTACTGCCTGCTGTCCAGGTGGTGGCAAAGCTGATTGAGGCCAACATTAAAAGAACGCTGGCATACATTGATTTTTTAAGCAAATTAAGCATGGCATTTTTCCTTATTGAATTAGATTTATTTATAATCAGCCATCACTTTAGCTAAAAAATTGCCTGCTGCAAGCCTGCTTGATGCCTTGTTATGTTGTAATTTTTAAACTAGGGAAGGAGAAAATGCCACATACCCTAAAGCATAGGGATAAAATTTGTGTCTCAGCAATAGCAGCATAAATGCCTGTCATGCCTATACGCTAAATAATTTCACGCTAAAACAGCATACCACCCAACTCTTACCACAAACCCAGTTGGGTACTTGGCCCTGAAGTATCCACACCACCCAGTTCGGCAAAATGATACAACTGCCCTAGTAGCTGATTGAGCGGTGGCCCTGACTTGGCTTGGGTGTCAGTAATCACAATAAATTCCAGGGTACGCGCACGCTCAGATTGGCGTTGTTTGCTGACCCGATAACGCGGCACATCCTGGGTTAACAAAGACACCCGTCCGCGTTCCAGATTGGCTTTAAGCAAATCCTTGGGGCTAATATTGCCGTCCGTGCTGTAGCTGGTCAAAATAAAGCGTGAATTTAACGTGGCCACCAGCTCTTGATAGGCTTCGGTGGCATATCTGGCCGAGTTATACGGGCTTGGACGTTCTTTGCGCCAGGCACGATCAATACCACTTTTATAGCCTGGGGTATCAGGCGTGGGTAAATCTATTTGATCCCACAATGTTAAGGCGTTGAGCACATGATAATTACTACTATAGGCATGCTGGTTATAGGGTGGATCCAGATAAGTCACATCCACTTTAAAGGATGACATTTGCTTGGCCAGATATTGCGCATCCACACACCACATTTCAGCCGCCAGCTGGTTGGCGCGGCCAATAGGGCAAAAACGGCTGGGCGTTAACCATAATAATGAATCAATGCGCTCTAATGCAGTTTGGGTTTTACCGCCCCAGCCCTGATGAAAGCTTTTAAACACGCCACTGGTATTGCTGACAAAACTGGCTGAGTACAATAAGGGTGCAAGCAAAGCACTCATTTCAATCGGGTCAATTAAACCCTGATGTTGCCACTGGCTAATCTGATTGCGAATGGCATCAATGCGCATGCCATTACGGCGTTTAAAAAACAAACGGTCTCGTGCGGGGTCATAATAATCATCATCACGCGGGCTTAAGTTGCGCGTCACCCAGCCTGCAAGCTCTGGCAAGCTATTTAACTGGTCAATTGCCGACTGATAGCCACCTAACTGGGCAAAATCTGGCGCTTCTACACATGCCAGCAGCGCATGATTGAGCGCATGACTGTAGGGTTCCCAGTCATTGGCAATCACACGATAACCATTTTGTCGCGCCAAACGGGAAACCACGCCACTGCCTGCAAACAGGTCGGCAAAAATAGGTGGGGTTTTACTGTTGGCGCGGCCAAGCGTTCCTGTTTGCTCAAGTGCAGCCAAAATTAAATGTAGCAAACGCCGCTTGTTGCCTAAATAAGGCACCAGTTGATGAAACAAATAATCATCGGTGGTACGTGCAGCGTGGCGACGCTTATTGTAGACATTGGCTTCAGTATTCATCACTCGACGCTTTGGATAGGATTTAGTGGGCTAAGCTGCAAAATCAAAGTTAAAAATTAAGCGCGTTGTGGAGTCAGAATTAAACGCACATCCTGTCCCACTTGGCTAAGCTCTTGCAATTGTAGCCGATATTGCTCGCTCATTTGTGTTAAGGATAAATTAAACATGGCACGGCCTGTGCTACCCAGTAACGTGGGTGCCAGATAAACAATCAGCTCATCCACCAGACCTTGCTTTAAAAACTCAGCCGCAAGCGTGGGGCCTGCTTCTATCAACACATCATAAATTTGTTTTTTGCTTTTAAGCTCGTCCAGCAGTGCTGCCAAATCAAGCGTTGGCCAGTGCTCTACATGCGGGGCAATATCTTGCTTCGTCCCTACAAGTAGTAAGTGTTCAGGCTGTTGTAACAATTGCGCCTGAGCTGGAAAACGACTATTGCGATCTAACACCACACGCAAGGGTTGCAGCACATTTTCAATAGTAGCTTGTGGCACATCATGGTCAGGTAATTGGCGTACATTTAAAGCAGGGTCATCCGCCAGTACCGTATTAATGCCTGTAATCACAGCACCACTCATTGCACGCCAATGCTGGACATCTAAACGTGCCTCGCTACCTGTAATCCATTTGGATTCACCAGATGCCATGGCAGTACGGCCATCAAGGCTTGCTGCCATTTTTAAGCGCACATAGGGACGACCACCCGCCATCACCTGCAAAAAGCCTTTATTTAGCGCACGGGCTTCCGCTTCCAATACCCCGACAGTGGTGTCAATGCCTGCCGCATGCAGCATGGCCTGCCCCTTGCCAGCCACCAAATGGTTGGGATCAAGTCCAGCAATCACCACGCGCTTCACACCTGCTTCAATTAGCGCATTGGCACATGGCGGCGTGCGGCCAAAATGCGCGCATGGCTCTAAGGTCACATAAGCGGTTGAGCCTTTAGCTTGTGCGCAAGCTTGTTGTAGGGCAAACACTTCAGCATGCGGCTGCCCTGCTTTGGGATGAAATCCTTCGCCAATAATTTGCCCATCTTTTACAAGAACACAGCCCACATTGGGGTTTGGTTTGGTGCTATAAAGACCTTGCTGTGCCAGTGTGATGGCACGCTCCATATAATCTTGATCAGTCATGAGTTTTTTTATCAAGCAAGTTTTTATCTAACATCGCATGTGCAGTTTTGGCACTGTCTGCGTCTGTGATATCTATACTATTGGAGCCTTCTTTGGCCATTTGTTCTATTTCGCGCTTAAACGCATCGACATCCTGAAAATCACGATATACCGAGGCAAAACGCACATAAGCCACATGATCCAGTTCATACAGTGCCTGCATGACAATTTCGCCAATCTTGCGCGTGGTGACGTCACGCTCACCCAGACGGCGTAAATGCTGGCCAATATCCAGCAGGGTGGCCTCTATTTTGTCCTGACTCACTGGCCGTTTTTGTAAGGCCAGCTCTAAAGATTTGCGTAGTTTGTCTTCATTAAACGGCTCATTGCGGCGATTAGATTTAATCACCCGAGGCATCACCACGTCATAGGACTCAAAGGTAGTAAAACGCTCTGCACACGCAACACATTCCCGACGACGACGAATTTGCCGACCTTCGGCAGCCAAACGTGAATCAATGACTTTACTATCAGGGGCATTACAAAATGGGCAGTGCATGAACGCAGATTTTAATAAAAATGATATGCCAGTGTAGCAAAAAAGCGGCTATAAAATAAGTAGCGGTACATCGTGCATTAAGACCACGCATTGAGACAGGATAACGCAGCATGATTGATGATAAGCCTTTGGATAACATGACCAGCCATCCAGATGAAATACGTATTTTAGTAGAACGTTGCTGGCCACAGGGCCTTGATCAAGCCGCCTTGCCCATAGATCAGTGGTGTCAGGAACTTGCGCCATCTGCTGCACTTTGCCAATGGTATCAACAGCAAGCGCCGCATTTATCAATAGAAAAACAACAACAGGAATTTTATACGCGTTATCGGCAAGAATTAATTGCGCATCCTGAATACTGGATGCCGTTATTAGATATGGCGCGTACAGCAAACTTAAGCTTGCTGTATGTTAAAACTTCTATCTTGCCGAATTATGCCAAAATGCTGGCTGAGTTTTTAGAAGATGAGCTTGACCGTTTTAATGATGCAAGCTCACCTGTATGTTATGCCCATTTACATAAACTGGAATAGGGTTCAACCAACAAACTCAAATTGCTGTTTGATATCACACCTCAATCGCACTACTCAATGCGCTCACCATGCTGACTAAGATCCAGGCCTTCACGCTCTTGCTCCTCTTGCACACGTAAGCCCACCATGACATCAACTACTTTGAGTAAAATAAAGGTCATGACACCGCTATAAACAAGTACAGCCAGTACACCTTCAGCCTGGACTAAAAGCTGATGCCACATGCTGCTGGGAAATTGTTCCCCCATAATCATGGGGCTAGCAAATACTGCTGTGAGTAACGCACCCACAATACCGCCTACACCATGCAAACCAAAGGCATCCAGGCTGTCATCAGCTTTTAAAAAGCGCTTGAGTACCGTAATGCCCCAAAAACACACCACACCACCAATGATGCCCATCATTAGTGCGCCGCCAACGCTCACAAACCCTGCGGCTGGCGTAATGACAACCAAGCCAGCCACTGCACCTGATGCACCGCCCAATACCGAGGCCTTACCACGGGCAATACGTTCGGCAGCTAACCAGGCCAACGCCGCCGCTGCTGCTGCCACTTGAGTCACCAAGATAGCCATGGTGGCCGAACCATTGGCAGCTAGGGCACTGCCGCCATTAAAGCCAAACCAGCCAACCCATAATAAGCTGGCACCAATTACGGTCAATACCAGATTATGCGGTGCCAAATGCTCACGGCCAAAACCAACGCGCTTGCCGACTACATAAGCAGCAACCAAACCTGCAATACCCGAGTTAATATGCACCACTGTGCCGCCTGCAAAATCAAGTGCGCCTGCCGAGCCTAAAAAACCACCGCCCCATACCCAGTGCGTAATCGGCGCATATACCACCAGCACCCATAACGCAATAAACAGCATAAAGGCAGCATATTTCATGCGTTCTACAAATGCACCGCTTATAATCGCCACAGTAATAATGGCAAAGGTCATTTGAAACATGATCAATAAACTTTCAGGGATACTACCGCTTAAGGTCTCCAAAGACACATTGAGCAGCATAGCTTTACTCAAGCCACCAATAAATAAATTGCCTTCGCTAAAAGCCAGTGAATAGCCTAAAATCACCCACAGTAAACTCACCACCAGCACGGCTGAAAAGCTATACATCATGGTACTTAAGGCATTTTTCTTGCGTACCATACCGCTATAAAACAAGGCCAGGCCTGGAATCGTCATCAATAATACAAGCGCACTGGACATGAGTATCCATGCGGTATCACCACTATTGGCTTGCGGCGTCATCGGTGCCTGTACAGTGGCAGAATCGACAGGGCTAGCAGTCAATGCTGGCATTACCACAGGCGTAGCAGAAGACAACATGGATGCCTCATCATGAGGGGCATCCATGGTCACGGTAGTATCGGTTACAGAACTATTGGCGAGAATTGCTTGTGGTACAGCAGGCAATTGTGGTGTGATGGATGACGCTGCCCAAAGCGGTGCAGCGTTTAAAAAACAGCTCAATAAACTAATGAGCAATAACCAAGATTTCAACCAGTGCTTCATCGTACCTTCCTCAAACAGGATGTATGCTTATCCTGAATGAAGCAAGGAACATGCCAGCTATTCAAACACCAGCTAGTTAAACAGCGTCTGGCCCTGTTTCGCCCGTACGGATACGAATCACTTGTTCAAGGTTACTCACAAAAATCTTACCATCACCAATTTTGCCAGTGCTGGCCACACGCGTAATGGCTTCAATCACCACATCCACCATATCATCACGTACTGCAATTTCAATTTTCACTTTGGGCAAAAAATCCACTACATATTCGGCACCACGATACAGTTCAGTATGCCCTTTTTGACGACCAAACCCTTTAACCTCTGTGACTGTAATGCCTTGTACGCCTATATCAGACAATGCTTCACGCACATCATCCAGTTTAAAAGGTTTAACGACAGCGGTTACAAGCTTCATCTCAAAACACCTCAAATAAATAAGCAGTAAAAATATATGTTCAATAACCGTGCCAACAACCTCTGGAAAAATCACCCTGACAGGCTGTTGGACTATCCCTCTTTATAACGTATTTAGACCGTTATTTGTACCTAGAAAGCTTTACTAATGCTCAATTGCAGCGCGTTTTTGCAGGTTTTACCATCATCACACTTTGCTGCTTTTAAGCTATTGCCAACCCACGCCAATTCAGTGGTTAAACCTTGCACGCCAAAAGTCGTGCCGAGTTTATAGTCAGCGTAATCATCATTATTGCCGTTGTAAGCAATGGCACGGTTAAGCATGCTGGCGCTGGAAAACAGGTTATAGCCTAAACCTGCCACAATGCCATAACCAGTTGTTTTAATAGGCACACTGTAATTGGCACTTACATACCAAAAATCATCAGAGTGATTATTATAGTTATTTGAATAATTCACACCTGTTACCAACTGATCATTGGGCAGTGCCGCACCTGTAAAGCCTAACTTGGCAAACAATTCATTAAAATCAGGTTGATTGATATTCGGTGCTGAGTTACCAGAACCTGCATAAATATAACGGATGTAACCCACATCCAGGGTGGTTTGCAACGAAGGCAGGATGCTTAAACGACTGGCATAACCAAGCATGGCATCTATTTCTGCTGTGCTACTGCCTTCTATGTTAGAGCCCCATGCACTGGCATAAGCACCCGACTCATGGCTAAAACTTAATGCCCCTTGAATCGCTGGATTATTGCTGGTTTTAGAAACCCCACGAAAACGATAATCAGTCGATAAAGTCAATTGACCTGTGGTAGTCACGCCAGGGATGGTAAGGACATCTGTTGCTTGAGCCATGGGTACCAGCATGATTGATGCTATCGCCAGTACTGTAACGCCAAAATAATTCATCTGATTTTCCTATTTAAAACAATATGTTAAAGCATCATATAAACTGTGTTTTAAACAACTCATGTACTGATTAATCTTTTAGACATTGTGCTGTTTTTTTGCAGTTGAGTCGCTTAAAAATATGAACTAACCTTAATTTAGTGGCTGATTAGCATTGCACCAGTTCTTGTTAAGTTGTATCTAAATACTACAAGAAAATAGGCTTGCGGTGTTTAATCTTGCTCAATTTCTCCAGTATTATGCGCAAATATTCAACAGCCCAGTAGTTGACACCTTTGTTTAATTAGGGGTTTGCTTAAATGGTGGCTACAATATGACAGTTACAATACAACGTCTCTTTTATTTATATGCACACTGAGGTTTAAATCATGATGATCGACCAATTATTACAAGCCATTATGGAACAGCTTAAAACCCCTAAAGCAGATTTAGAAAAAAATGTGCGGGCTGTATTGGCAGACATGGTTGAGCGCATGGAGCTAGTCAGCCAAGATGAATTACAGCGTCAGCAAACTCAATTACACACGGCACAGCAAGACATTAAAGTATTATTGCAACAAATTGAGCAGCTTAACCAGCAACTTGCTACATTAGACACCAGCCGTAATACTGCTGAATAGTTAAACCTTAACTCTTTGATGAATCGATAATTTTAAATTAATAAAACAACAAATCAGGTTTCTTATGTCATTTGCTATTGTCACATCGCGGGCAGCACTGGGTTTACAGGCACCCGAAATTCAGGTTGAAGTTCATTTAAGTCAGGGTTTGCCTGCACTCACCATAGTCGGTTTACCAGAAGCAGCCGTGAGAGAAAGTAAGGATCGGGTACGCTCCGCCATTATTAACAGTGGCTTTGAGTTTCCAAACAGACGCCTCACCATTAACTTAGCCCCTGCCGACTTACCCAAAGATGGTGCGCGACTTGATTTACCTATTGCTTTGGGCATTTTGGCGGCAAGTGGCCAGTTAGATGCCAGCACATTACTGGATAAAGAATTTGTTGGGGAGTTGGCGTTAAATGGTGATTTACGCTCAATTTCAGGCGTGATGGCTGTGGCGCGTGCCAGTCATTTGGCCAAACGCACCTTATTGGTGCCAAAAGATAATGGCATTGAAGCCGCACGAATACCCAATGTGCAAGTATTTGCCGCCCAGACCTTAAAACAAATTTGTATGCATTTACAGCAGGTGGAATTATTGCCAGCCGTACAGCATGAGCCCATAAAACAACAACTCAACCTACTGGACATGGCAGATGTCAAAGGCCAGCATCGTGCGCGGCGGGCACTTGAAATTGCCGCAGCAGGTGGTCATTCCTTATTGTTTTCAGGCTCACCTGGCACTGGCAAAACATTGCTGGCTTCACGCCTACCCAGTATTTTGCCGCCTTTAACCGATGACGAAAGCCTTGAAGTGGCCAGCATTTACTCTATTGCCAATCATCATATTCAGTTTGGCGAACGGCCGTTTCGTGCACCGCACCATACGGCATCAGCCGCTGCACTGGTGGGTGGTGGTTCAAAACCACGACCTGGTGAAATTAGTTTGGCGCATCATGGCGTGTTATTTTTAGATGAACTGCCCGAATTTGATCGTAAAGTGCTGGAAGTATTACGCCAGCCACTGGAATCTAAAGAAGTGGTGATTTCACGTGTAGCACGCCAAATTACCTTACCCGCTAACTTTCAACTCATTGCAGCCATGAACCCTTGCCCATGTGGTTATGCCTTTGATAACAGCAATCGTTGCAAGTGTACTGCTGATATGGTGTCGCGCTATCGTGGGCGTTTATCAGGGCCTTTAATGGATCGGATTGATTTGCATATTGACGTGCCTGCGCTACCCACTACGGATTTACAGTCCAAAGCAAGCGGTGAAGCTTCAGCCAGTATTCGGCAGCGAGTCATTGCCGCACGCAAGCAACAAATTAGCCGCCAGGGCATGGCCAATGCCGCTTTAAATCCGCAATTGCTCGATCAGTTTGCAAGCTTGGGTGAACCTGAACAACGCATTATTAGCATGGCACAGCAACGCTTAAATTTATCTGCACGTGCTTATCATCGGGTGCTGCGCGTGGCACGCACCATTGCTGATCTAGCGGGTGCGGAACAGATAGGCAGTAGCCATTTAACTGAAGCCTTAAGCTATCGCGGCTAAACATCATAAAAAGCCCTGGCATAAAATACTAGGGCTTGGTTTAAACACAGTTGGCTAAAGCAATATTAAAATGACTTACTTAAGCTCAACACCACACCATTGTCATAATCTTTTGCACCACCATCAATCGTCGTGCCTATCCATGACAATTCCGCAGTCAGGCCCTGTACACCAAAGGTTGTGCCCAGCTTATAATCAATATAACTGTCGTCTTCACCATCACCGCCCGCAGCTGTTGCCATTGCAGTTGCATCTTTAAACTTATTGTAGCCAACGCTGGCCACCACGCCAAAGCCAGTATCAGCAATCGGTGCCGCGTAACTGCCACTGATATACCAAAAGTTATCCGTTTGCGCAAAGTAATCTGGAGAATAATTCACGCCACCTGTTACAGTATCCCCATCCATCAACAAGCCTGAATAACTTAACTGGCCAAAAAACTCATTAAAATCAGGTTGTGGTGATCCACTGCCTTCATATCCATAACGAATATAGCCAACATCCAGCGTGGTTGCATCATTTAATGCAGTGGCAAAACCCAGGGTTGCATCACCTTCAATACTCCCTGCAAAACTCACATTGGAAGCCCACAAGCTTAAATACACACCTGAGTCATGGTTAAAGTTAATACCCCCCTGAATGGCTGGGTTATTACTGGTTTGCGACACACCACGAAACCGATAATCTGTTGCTACTGTCACATCGCCTGTAGTCGTAATACCTGAAATATTGATGACATCAGCAGCAGAGGCACTATTGACAGCACCTAACATCGCTATTGAAACCACAGCAACATTTAAACTGATTTTCATTTGTAGACACTCCCCAAAATAAAGTATTTTTAAACTGGCCATACGGTCATGTTGATTAATACAATTGGCGTGCCAAGTTTTATTTTTAAAATAAGCCATTGAAATTAAATATAAATTTTTATAAAAACTAACAATGTTTAATAATAATTATTAAAGTTTTTTCTGTTTGCACCACGACAGTGCAATGTTTTAGTGAATTGCCTTTAAGCCTACTACTGAATGATTCAGGCATAAAAAATCCGCCAATATACGGCGGATTCAATGTCACACTAAAACGTTGCTAATTAAACGTTGTTATTTAGCCGCTTCAATCGATTTTAAAATCTCTTTTTTTGCCGCTTCGCTATTTTCCCAGCCAGTAATTTTGACCCACTTGCCTGGCTCAAGTTCTTTATAACGGGTGAAGAAATGCTCAATTTGCTTAATCAATAATTCTGGCAAATCGGTATATTCCTGCACATCTTTATACATTGGTGTCAGCTTGTCATGCGGCACAGCAATCAGCTTGGCATCAAGACCACTTTCATCTTCCATGCTGAGCATGCCCACTGGACGGCAGCGAATCACAGAACCTGCAATCACTGGATAAGGTGTGACTACCAATACATCTAATGCATCGCCATCTTCAGATAAGGTATTTGGAATATAGCCATAGTTTGCTGGATAAAACATGGGCGTACCCATAAAGCGATCCACAAACAAAGCATCAGAATCTTTATCTACTTCGTATTTAATGGGATCATTATTGGTCGGAATTTCAATGACCACATAAATATCATTTGGTGCATCTTTGCCTGGGGGAATATTGTTGTAGCTCATACGGTCACTCTATTGCAAAATGAAGGTTTGAAAAACGTGCTGTATTATAACGACTGTTGGCTCACACAGCGAAAATTTGCAAATTTTAATTTAATACAATTAAATTCGAACAGAAAGCAATAACAATAACGTAGGGCAAGCCATGGATAACAGCCATAAAATACTGCGTAATGTTGCCAAATTGGCCAGATAAGCACAGCCATACAATAGTCGCAGAACCAGATAAGCCACACCCAGATAAATCATCAACACTGAAGGCATGACAAGATACTCTGCCATTAACATACTGACTAAAAAAAAGGGTAAGCTTTCAAAGCTATTTTGCTGTACTGCATTGGCTCTTGCAGCAATTCCAGTGGTTTTGGCCAAGAATTCACGTGGATTTCGATTATCACGCAAGGTATAACCACTGCTAAATTTGGCAATCGTGGTAAAAACATAAGGCAACAAGCAGGCTGCCAAAATGATATACATCACAGCATGTAAGGAATTCATTGACTTTATTTAATTTTGAAAAAACAGGCCAACCATACCATAAGAATTTCTATAATGATGTGATTTTTTATACAATTACTTTATTTTGTTCACCTGTTTTAATTATTGCTTAGGTCAATTTATGAACGCTTCTTCTTCATCGCAGGATCCTTTACTTGAACAGGCATTGGTGAAAAGTAAAATTCAGCAAAAACGCCTCAATCAAATGACCTTTATCATGGCTTTCGTGATGGCAGTGTTTATTAGCTTAATTGCGGCTAATCAAAATTTCTATTCAATGGCCACCACATTTATTGCCGCGCTGGTGTTTTTACTGGCTGCCAGTGTGTATCAACGCTCTCTCGTCATCTTAATACCGCTTATTTTACTGTATTGTCTGGCGGACAATTTTTTAAGTCACCACATGCAATTTCATCACGCACGCTTTGTATTACAATTTGCCGCATTGCTAATTTTTACGGCTATTTTTTATCTATCACGGCCTTATTTACTCAATGTGCTTAAGGCCTTAAATAAAGCCTAGTCCTTTAACAACTTATACCAAAGCACTTTAGCAATAAAATTTGACTAAAAAAAACAGCCCATATGGACTGTCTTTTTTGACTCAAACCATTACTTACGCAAATCTTTACGTAAGATTTTACCCACGTTAGATTTTGGCAACTCGTCCATAAACTCAACGTATTTAGGTTGCTTATAACCCGTTAAGTTTTTCTTGGTGTAAGCCAAAATTTCTTCCGCCGTTAAGCTTGGATCTTTTTTAACGATAAACAGCTTAGGCACTTCACCACTTTTTTCATTAGGAACGCCAATCGCAGCCGCTTCAAGTACTTTTGGATGGTGAGTCACTACTTCTTCAATTTCACTTGGATACACGTTAAAGCCAGAGACCAGGATCATGTCTTTTTTACGGTCTACAATTTTAACGTAGCCGTTTTCATCCATCACGCCAATGTCACCTGTGCGGAAATAACCATCTGCGGTCATGACCTTGGCAGTTTCTTCATCACGCTGCCAGTAACCTTTCATGACTTGAGGGCCAGAAATAGAAATTTCACCCTGCTCACCAATCGCCATATGCTTGCCATCATCATCCAAAATAGCAACCACAGTTGATGGCAATGGAATTCCAATAGTACCCGTATACTTGGTAATAGATGGCGGGTTTGCAGTGGCCACTGGAGAAGTTTCAGATAAACCATAACCTTCTACAATGGGGCGACCAGTAATACGTTGCCATGCTTCTGCTGTGGATGGCAACACAGCCATACCACCACCCATTGCTACTTTTAATTTACTAAAGTTTAGCTTCTGGAATTCAGCATTATTAACCAGTGCATTAAATAAGGTATTTACCGCAGGGAAGAAAGACGGTGGATATTTTTCTAATTCTTTAACCAGGCCAGGAATATCACGTGGGTTAGGGACTAAAATATTGGTTGAGCCTTTGTACATACCAAACATGGCACACACCATGAAAGCAAAGATGTGGTACAACGGTAGCGCACATAAAATATTGTCAGTGTCGCTAGCGTTTGCCGTGCCTTCATCAAATGCACTTTGGAATAGCGCATCAACCTGTAATAAATTAGCTACCAGGTTTTTATGCGTAAGCTCAGCACCTTTAGATACCCCAGTGGTACCACCTGTATATTGCAGTACTGCCGTGTCATCAAGTGACATGTTCGGGCGCTTGTATTTATTGGCATTAAACTTATTTAACGCTTGTTTAAATGGTGTATGACCAGGAAGACTCCACGCTGGCACTTGTTTACGCACATGACGCAGCACCATATTGACAATTAAGCCTTTGACGGTACCCAGCAAATCACCCACACCAGTCACCAGTACATGTTTAACAGGCGTATTTTTGCGAACTTCCTGAAAAACACTGGCAAAGTTTTCTAAAATAATCAGCATCTCTGTGCCTGAGTCTTTTAACTGATGCTCAAGTTCACGCGCTGTATACAGTGGATTTACGTTAACCAGCACATAACCTGCACGTAAAATACCAATCGCAGCAATTGGATATTGCAATACGTTAGGCATCATCACAGCAATGCGCGCGCCTTTGGCTAGCCCCAAGGATTGTAAATAGGCTGCAAACTGACGACTGGCAGTATCTAGCTCAGCAAAGCTCATTGCTTTATCCATGCAGATAAATGCATCACGTGAGCCAAATTTCTGAAAATTGCGCTCAAAAATATCAATCAGCGATGTGCTATCCGCTGGCATTGCAATTTGCTCTGGAATCCCTGATGTTTTGTAGGTTTTATACCAAATATGATCCATCTTGAACATCGCTCCTGTTTAATTCAAATACCCGTCACTTGGACTTACGTTAACATAAGTTATCTAGATAGGGTTAAACCAATTTCCCGCGTAATAGTCAAGAATTGTTTTGGCCAACCTTAAGCTGCTTAAGATACTATTAATATTGTAAGTTTACTCGCATTTTCACGCATCCATTGGCCAAATAGTACGCATACTGGATACTTTCTGATAGCCACGTGGCAATAAATGACCGCGCAAGCCACGTTTACTCACATAATGGCTTAAATCATTGCCTTTAATGCTCAACGTGCGTGCGCCTGCTTCAACGGACAAAACACTCTGGGCATTTAGGGCAACCATGGCCTGAATCTGCTCGTTTTTCTCCAAAGCCATCAGCTTGTTGCCTTTGCCTTTGCTCATGATAGGCAAATCATTTAAAGCAAAAATCAGTAAGCGACCACTGGATGACAACACTGCCAATTGTTCAGCCTGCTCTGGCACTGCAATAAGCGGCAACAATTCACTGCCTTCACTTAAATTAACCAGTGTTTTACCCGCTTTGGCATTGGTATCGAGATTTCCTACATTACTGACAAAGCCATAGCCCTGCGTACTGGCCAGCACGATTTTCTGCTGCTCATCGCCCATGATTAAATCAACAAAACGGCTACCCGCAGGTGGATTTAATTTGGTGGTTAATGGCTCTCCCAGGCTGCGTGCTGATGGCAGGCTACTGGCTGCAACCGCGTAGCTACGGCCAGTGTTATCCAAAATAAATACGCGCTGATTAGACTTGCCTGCATAGTGCGCCAGATATTCATCGCCTGCACGGTAATTTAAATTGGCGGCATCAATATCGCCCTTGGCAGCACGAATCCAGCCTGCCTGCGACAGCACCACGGTAATTGCTTCAGCAGGAATCAAGTCACTTTCTTTAAGCGCGGTGGCCTCAGCCCGTTGTACCACAGGCGAGCGACGCTCATCGCCATGCAGCTTGGCATCGGCTTGTAGCTCATCAATGATTAAATTTCTCAAGGATTCTGGATTGTTAAGCTGATCACGTAATTTGGCAGCCTGTGCAGCCAGCTCATCCTGCTCCTTGCGAATTTCCATTTCTTCAAGCCGCGCCAAATGACGTAATTTCAGCTCTAAAATCGCTTCGGCCTGAATTTCATCAATCCCAAAATGCTGCATCAGTACAGGTTTGGGCTTGTCTTCTTCCCGAATAATTTTAATCACGGTATCAATATCAAGATAGGCAATTAAAAGCCCTGCCAGAATATGTAAGCGACGATCTATCTTGTCTAACTGATAACTTAAACGACGCTTGACTGTGGCCTGACGAATCTCCAGCCATTCCAGCAGGATTTGTCGAATGGACTTGACCTGTGGACGGCCATCCGCGCCAATCATATTCATGTTAACGCGGTAGCTGCTTTCAAGCTCAGTGGTAGCAAACAAATGGCTCATCACAGCATCGGCATCCACGCGATTAGAACGTAACTCAATCACTAGGCGGGTTGGGTTTTCATGATCCGACTCATCACGCAAATCGGTGATCAGCGGCAGTTTTTTGGCCTGCATCTGATCGGCAATCTGGGTTAATATTTTATTGCCCGATACCTGATAAGGCAGCGCAGTAATCACAATTTCGCCTTTATCAACATGATAAATAGCGCGCATACGATAGCTGCCGCGCCCTGTGCTTTGTAACTTAAGCAATTCTTCAGGGCTGGAAATAATCTCAGCTTGCGTGGGCAAATCTGGTGCTGGAATAAAGCTGGCCAGTTTTTTATCGGTTAATTCGGGGTTTTTAAGCAGTGCAATGGTGCCCTTTACCACTTCGCGCAAGTTGTGCGGTGGAATATCAGTTGCCATGCCAACGGCAATACCTGTGGTGCCATTGAGCAAAATATTGGGCAGGCGCGCAGGCAACGTGACAGGTTCTTTTAAAGTGCCATCAAAGTTATCCTGCCAGTCAACCGTACCTTGCCCAAGTTCACCCAGCAACACCTCACTATAAGCCGACAGTTTGGCTTCGGTATAGCGCATGGCGGCAAAAGATTTTGGATCGTCTGGTGAGCCCCAGTTACCCTGACCTGACACCAGAGGATAACGATAGCTAAACGGCTGTGCCATTAGCACCATGGCTTCATAACAGGCAATATCGCCATGCGGATGATATTTGCCCAGTACATCGCCCACAGTACGTGCCGATTTCTTTGGCTTACCGCTATTTTTAAGCCCAAGCTCGCTCATGGCATAGACAATACGCCGCTGCACGGGCTTTAAGCCATCACTAATATGCGGCAATGCACGATCCATAATCACGTACATGGCATAGTTTAAATAAGCTTGCTCGGTAAACTCGGCCACCGAACGGTTTTCAGTGGCATTTTGCACAAAAGTGGTCATAATTTATTTAAAATCAAGATTGAAATAATGTTGATGTTTAACAAGGTTTTTGCAGCAACTACTGACAGTTAACTGGCCAGTTCTTTGCTCATTTTTGCGCCATTGGCACGCAATAATTCCAGCGTGGCACGCTCTTCTGGCAAGGCATCAGCCCAGTCAATCTGGTCAAAATCACGATCGAAAAATAAGTCGCTAATGGAGGACAGGATAGTCAGACCTTCATCATCACGCGTATTTGGATCAACTTTATGATCCAGCAATATCTTTACCACAGGCACACAGGCAGCGCTGGCAGCATCCCATAGCGGGCCGTACAACTCTTCACTGTCCCACAAGTGCAGGTTGGCATCTGCTGCAATCAATGCATGCAGAATATCCAGATAAGGCTGTAGTTGCGCCTGTTTTTCCTGTTCGCTTAAGGGGTGATTGGCTTCATAGGCGTCACAAATATTTTCCCACCAGTTAAACAGTTGGTCACACAACTTGGAAATAGGTGGTCCTGCCTGATCGTCAATAAAGTTGGGACTGGTTTCTTGTAATAGCTGTTGTACCTGAGCAACGTCCAGTTCATCTATTGCTTGTAATAGTGCAGTTTGCTGTGGATTTAACATGAGTGATCATCTAAAAATTATTTGCTACAGCTTAGCAGGCTATGGGGATTCTTACAAAAAAGCCCGACATTATTTGTCGGGCTTGTGTGGCATTTATTCAGGCAATGCAACTTCCTGTTCCTGCCAGTCAGGTCGTGCCACATGCTTGGAACCGCTTTGCTTGGCAAAGGCATGTTCAAAAGAATGCTGCAGTTTTTCAATAGCCCCATCTAAGGCCAGATCAATATTGGCCGCTTTATGGCTGACACCAATTGGCTTTAAACCCGCAGCACGTGCTTCAATGGCACAGCGTTTGTCACGGTCTCCGCCTTTATCTGCGTTTTCATCACTAAAATGCACCTCGATATGGGTTAGTTTTTCACTATAGCGATTAAATTTTTGTGTCAAATGACTGCGAACGTAATCAGCCAGTTTGGCGGTATTTTCAATATGCTTATCTGTACGGACTTCAATATTCATAATTCGAGGTTCCTCACGTGCATTTTACTTCTTCGCTTAAGAAGTGAATTCCTTGGTTAGACCATTTGGCTCAAATCCTCTGTTGGCAAGGGTTTAAGCGATAACGGTACTATCCAAACCCTGTTCTTTTTTTCATGAGAACACCTTGAAGATAGCACGGAAGTGGCAGGGAGCTAGTAGTATTTAGTCGAATTTCACTATTTGAAACAAATTAGCGCAGGCAAGCTAACGTTATTTAAATAATCTGATCTTTTATGCAAAGATTAAGGAATTTTTAAGTTTAAACACCCATATTGGATAATTTACTCCCTGACCAAGATAAGCAATCAGGATAAGTAATCGAGATAAGCAGTAAGGACAGTAGACTATAACAAGCGGCAGCACATAGAAAAGAAAGCGACCTATTCAGCGTTGTAAGTCCTGTGATCAAATAATGTTAATAAGCACAATTTTTTAAGTAAGCATAATTTAAAAATACAGACAACAAAAAACGCAGTCGTTAACTGCGCTTTAAGTGATCAGACCAGTGCCCAGATTGGCAACCAGACTAAAGTAAGAAATTAAAGCTTATAACGCAGCCACATCTGCCAAATTGCCTTTTTCTTCCAGCCAGATTTTGCGGTCAGCGGCACGTTTTTTGGCCAGCAACTTGTCCAGCAGACCTGTGGTGTGATGACTGTCATCCAAATCAAGCTGTACCAGACGGCGGGTATTTGGATCCATGGTGGTTTCGCGCAGTTGCAGCGGGTTCATTTCACCCAGCCCTTTAAAGCGGGTAATTTGTGGCGCACTGCGGCTTTTAATTTTCTTTAGGGTTTGCTCAAGTTCGCTATCATCTAAGGCATAGTGAACTTCCTTGCCTGCATCAATCCGATACAGGGGCGGCATGGCCACAAACAAATGGCCTTCTTCCACTAAAGCAGGAAAATGCTTCACAAACAGCGCGCATAACAAGGTCGCAATGTGCAAACCATCTGAGTCGGCATCGGCCAGAATGCAAATTTTACCATAGCGTAGCTCAGACAAATCATCACTGCCTGGATCAACCCCAATGGCAATGGCAATGTCATGCACTTCCTGTGAAGCCAGCACCTCATCGGATGACACTTCCCAGGTATTTAAAATTTTACCACGCAACGGCATGATGGCCTGAAAGTTACGATTGCGGGCTTGCTTGGCGCTGCCCCCTGCCGAATCCCCTTCCACCAAAAATAGCTCAGTTTCTTCACGGGTATTGCCTGCACAATCGGCCAGCTTTCCAGGCAAGGCAGGACCCGAAGCAATTTTCTTACGCTCTACTTTTTTGGCCGCTTTTAAGCGACGGCCTGCCCGTGCAATGGCCAGTTCTGCCAGTTGGCTTGCCACCTCAGGGTTTTGGTTGAGCCATAATGAAAATGCATCTTTGCTGATATTTTGCACAATACCTGCGGCTTCACGACTGGACAAGCGTTCTTTGGTTTGACCTGAAAACTGCGGCTCTTGCAGCTTTAGCGACAAAATAAAGTTTACCCCGTCCCACACATCGTCGCTGGCCAGTTTTAGATTGCGTGGCAGCAGATTACGCAGCTCGCAAAACTCGCGCAAGGCATCCGCAATGCCTGAGCGCAAGCCATTCACATGCGTGCCGCCCTGTGCTGTGGGAATTAAATTGACATAGCTTTCCTGAATGCTGTCGCCACTTTCAAGATTCCAGCAAACCACAAACTCACAATGCGCGCGCTCAATACTGCCTTGTGCCATAAAGGGCTCAAGTGGCAAGGTTTCGCGGCCATCCAGTTCATCTTTTAAATAATCCAGTAAGCCATTTTCAAACTGCCAGACAATGCGCTCACCGCTGTCTTCATCATAAAAATTAACTTTTAGACCCGCAGCTAATACAGCTTTTGCTTTTAAGGCATGCTTTAAGGCGCGCAAAGCAAATTTTGGGTGATCAAAATATTTGCTGTCTGGCCAAAAATGAACGGTGGTGCCTGTTTGGCGTTTGGGCACCGCTTTTTCCTGTAAATTTAACCCGCCTACTACTTCGCCCTGCTCAAACAGCATGGAATACAAATTGCCATTACGCTTGACGCTTACCTCGACCCGTAGCGACAGCGCATTGACCACCGAAATACCCACGCCATGCAAACCGCCAGAAAACTGATAGTTGTCGGTAGAAAATTTACCGCCTGCATGCAGCTTGGTCATAATAATTTCAATACCGCTTTGGCCATATTCAGGATGAATATCCACAGGCATGCCACGGCCATTATCTTGCACCGATAACGATCCGTCTTTATACACAGTCACGCTCACTTCATTGGCATGGCCAGCAAGCGCTTCGTCTACAGCGTTGTCAATCACTTCCTGCGCCAAATGATTGGGGCGTGAAGTATCGGTGTACATGCCAGGACGGCGGCGTACTGGATCCAGACCCGACAATACTTCCAAGGATTGAGCGGTATATTGACTCACTATGGTTTAATCCTATTTTAAGGGCATAAATGAAATGATCATGGCCTGATGATGCAACAAAATTTTTATTCTAGCGGTCAAATAAAAAGTTAATCATGAGTGGAATTTTAGTATCCATGTCATGCATAAAATGATCGCCACCAGGCTCAATAATCAGTGCGCTTTGGGCATGATCCTGACTAAAATAATTTTCTGCCTCGCGATAATCCAGCACCTCATCGCCTTTTTTAAGCAATACCAGAATTTTATCAGGATAAGGCGGCAATGGACGAAACAGGTTTTTTAAATCATCAAGCTGATCGGGCGTAACATGCCAGCCCGTTTCAGTCACATATTCGGTGGCACCCGTGGCAAAGAAGCGCTGGAAACGTTCAAATGGTCGCACAGAAGGGTTTACCAGAACAGCCCTAACGCCATGCTGTGCGACGCAAGCTGTCGCATAAAACCCGCCCAGGCTGCTGCCCACCAAACCTGTGTGCGGATCATCAGCAATGACCTGCTGCAAAAGCGCCATCACCTGCTGTGGCGGTAGGTTCAAGTCAGGCCGAATCACCTTGATTTCAGGACGATTGGCAGCACACCAGTCTTGCAGCATCTGACCTTTGGTCGAGCTTGCATCGCTGTTTAAGCCATGAATATAAATAAGCTGCATAAGATTTTTTCAGTGTTTAAAAAACAAAAACGCAAAGGAGAGGATCAAATTGTACCTGTGTTAATTCTCTACGCAAGTCTATGACCTTGTGTAGGATTAAATTTACTCAGTAATTTGCTTTACGGTAGTTCAGCTAAGTTATGTAAACACTTACTTTATCTGTCACGCAGCCACTTAAAATCTGACACATCTTTTTACATGCATGGCGCAACAATAGGTTATACCTAAGCTAATTATTAATTTCACCGATTATCAAACACCTTGCCCTTATTCAATTAATGAGCACTTTTGCCAATCATAAAGGCCCTAGGTCATTGACAGTTCGAGTAATGAAGCGTAAATACTATGTAACAGCTTGTGAAGTTGTGTCACTTGGGAGTGACCTAATACTCAAACCGTCAATTTACCTGTCGATTGAGTAAGCAAATGGAGGAGTCAACATCATGCCAAGCCTAACCCCACTACATGAAAATTATTGCAGATTTGATCGTAGTCCTCCGTCACAGGCAGATTTTTTAGAAGGCTTATCGCAATTAGCCACCTCTAGTGTTAGCGGTGTTGCAGAAGTAGTGCAGGAAATTCACCGCCAAATCTTTTTACAGGTTTTCTCATTTACCCCCAAGCAAGCCAATTTTATTTGGGACAATGGCGTTACCAAGCGTATTTATGCGGCGTCACAACAGGTGATGAAACAATACGGTAAAGGTCTGGCGGTGAGTTTGCGTGGTTTAAACCGTTATTTCCCCGTATTACATGAAAAGCCGTTGACGCCACTTATGCATTTTGTTGCCAATGCCTTAAATGGGGTACTGGGCGATCATATGCTGCAAAGCCATAATCCGCTTGCGCTGCCCATGATTCTGTATGACCGTGATGGTGAGCAGCCACAGCAAGGCCAATTATCAGGCCGTGTGGTGATTTTAGCGCATGGCTTATGCATGAATCACTTGAGCTGGGGACCAGGTGAAAGTAATGGCCTGGGTGAGCATATCCTGTATCATCAGCCACGTACCACAGTGTTATATCTTAACTACAATACAGGGCGCCATATTTCTTCCAATGGCCGCACGCTGGCCAATGTCATAGAAGAACTGGTTCTAAAAAATCCAGGCATCCGCCATATCGACCTGATTGGTCATAGCATGGGTGGTCTGGTATCACGCAGTGCTTTATTTTATGGCAAACAAAGTGCGCATGAATGGATCAATTATGTTGATCACTTGGTATGTATCGGTTCACCTCATCACGGCGCGGTATTAGAGCGTCTAGGCTTTATGGTACAAGAAAAAGTAGGCCAGGTTCGTTTTGCCAGTGTGATTGCACAGCTAGCCAATTTACGCAGTGCAGGTATTATTGACTTACGCCATGGCAGTGTACGTGATGACGACTGGGAACACCTTGAAGCCCGTATTGGCCAAATGGATGATTGCCGCAAGCCAGCCCCACTGCCTTCTCGTGTCAAAACCTATCTGGTGGCAGGCACGCTAGAACGCCAGTCGTCCAGCTCAAAAACCTTAGAGGCCTTGGGCGATTACTTGGTCAGTGTAAAAAGTGCCCTGGGTGAGCATCCCCATCCACAATTTAACTTAAACGTGCCAGAAGAACGTAAAGCTGTATTTTATGGCTTAAATCACTTTGAAATTCAATATCATCCCAAAGTACGTGAGCAAATTATCGCATGGCTGTATCCTGCGCCAGTTTGCACCCATGAGGTGGGTCAGTCGGTTGATGTGATGGCCAATTAATTTTGCTCTGCTGTAAGAAAAACGCTAGTTGATTTGACTGCGTTAAAGCAAGAGGATGAATTAAACAGCGATTTAGGGCTGGGTTCTGGACACTACAGAGCCCAGCCCTTTTTGATACGCCTGATTTAATATGCCAATTTGATAAGCTGGTTTTATGGATGTTGTTTAGAATTATTTTTTCATCCCTATCACATGATGCGGACGAATGAGTAAAAATAAGTTAATCAATAACAAGATACTAAAGAAACAGAGCGATAGTGTTGGTAGCGACAACCCCAAAAACGTCCAGTCCACGGTGGCGCATTCACCAGAGCCATGTAATACTTTTTGTACCACGTCTTTTAGGGGAAAAGTCTCTAGCCAATAATCAAGACCCGGGCCACAGGCAGGTACTTCATCAGCTGGCAAGTGCTGCAACCACACATGACGCCCTGCCACCGCCACCGACCAGCCAATAGCCAGAGTTGCCAAAATGGTGTAGGTGCGTCTAAGCCAAGTTGTTAAAGGATTATGAATGGCAGCAATCAGTGTCAATATACCCATACCCATGAGGCCAATACGCTGGAAAATACATAAAGGACACGGTTCAAGGTGTTGGTAATATTGCAAATATAAAGCAAACGCCATTCCAGCCACACTGGCCAGAAATAACAATACGTTCATTTGCCGATAGGCTAACATCATGCGAGATGCTCCTGTTGCATGGGTGTTAATAGTGTATGATTTTAACGATAACGCGCAAGATAGCTTTTAAAATCAGGCTGGCTTTGTTGCTCTAACTGCTGCTGTGCCTGTAATGACTGCGCCACGGTATGCTGAAAATACTGCTGGGTATCTGCACTGAGCTGTTGTGCGGTGTGCTGGGCAGCGTATTTACTGGCCAGGGTATGACCAAAATGCCATGAACCACCCGCAGCAACAGTATCGCTCAACACTTGTGCTGACAACGCCTGCTCAACATGTTCCAGCCGTTTGCCCATTACTTGCAATGATTGTTGATAAATGGGCTGCGGCCCTGATTGATCAAGTACTTTAGCCACTGCTTGCATTTGCTCAAGCTGTGCGCGCGCCCAGGTTTTAAAGTGTTGCTCGCCTGCCAAGGTATTAATCATCACGTTACTTTTTCGGCCATGATCCACAATTTTAGCCAAATTGGCATCAATATTATCTTGCTCGCTTGCGTCAATTTCAGGGCTGTCTTGCAATAAACTATACAACGCAAGTACCTCCAAAAAGCAAGCCGTGCTTAAATCAATACCAATATCACTGTATGGATTAATATCCACTGCCCTTAATTCAATATACGCTACCCCACGCTTATCCAGAGCCTGAGCTGGTGTTTCATTATCTTTTGGAATTTGCTTGGGACGTATTGGGCTATAGTATTCATTTTCAATTTGCAGCACATGGTCATTAATTTGTATGGGCTGCCCTTGAAGATCATCTAAGCCAAGCGCGGTAAAGTCAGCATAGGCGGTATGGGTGGCTTTGCCAATTCCCGCCAAATACCCTTGCATACTGTTGTAATGAATCCCCAGTTGTCGTTGCGCGCTATTTTGATAACCCAGCTTACCCATGCGCAAGGCTGTTGCATCTGGCAGATACATCGTGCCACGTACCAGCGGTTGCAAATGATGCTGCCGACCCGATAAAAAACAGGCGCAGACCGAAGGACTTGCCCCTAATAGATACACCACCAATGGTGATAAGCGTAAAAAATTGCGAATCAAGCCAAAATAACGTGTGCTGCGATAATCTTGCAGGCTTAATTGTTGTAACTCAGCAGGTGTGGTCGTTTGTTGTTGCCATGTGGCAAAGAGCTGATCGGGAAAAGAAATATTATAATGTATGCCTGCAATAGTCTGCATACGGCGACCATAACGTACCCCTAAACCATGCCGATACAAAGTCTTAAATTTGCCCAAATTAGAGCTGCCATACTGTGCCAATGGAATATTGTTTTCATTGTTATCCAGCATGCAAGGCATGGACATTGGCCACAATGTTTCGCCCTCAGGTAAATTTTGCTGCACGCTGACATGCAAATCCCGTAAAAAATCCAGCGCTTGTTGCGGATGCGCCATGGGCGGCGTAATCAATTCCATCAGTGCTTCTGAATAATCAGTGGTGATATGCGGATGGGTCAGTGCCGCCCCTAATGCGTGTGGATGTGGCGTTTGGGACAAATAGCCATTGGCTTGCATGCGTAGGGATTCTTTTTCAATGCCACGCTGCATACCCTGCAAATGCTTGGGGGACAACCAGTCAGGCAAACTAAACTGGGCTAATAACTCGGAATTACGCATTCATTTTACTCTCTGGGCAAGCAACAGCACTGATGCATGTGGCGATAACAACACACTAACATAGGGTGATTTTGCCCTTAATTGGCATAAAAGGCATGAGCTTTGATGTGAAAATGACGCTTATTTTGGTTTTTTTCTTAAAGAATCATAAAACAAACAACTTTTAGCTTAGTTTTTAGCAGCTCAGACCTTATATTCATTGTATTGCCATTAAAAAATAGTTCAACAAATGTCCAAAGATGATGTGTTAGATTTCTGGTTCAAGCAAACAACGCCTGAATTATGGTTTGCCCAAAATGATGCCTTTGATCAAAAAATTCAGCAGCAGTTTGGTCAGTTACATGCCGCTGCTGTGGCAGGTGAGCTTAGTGAATGGCGTGTGGATGCCCAGGGACGTCTGGCAGAAATTATTATCATTGATCAGTTTTCACGTAATTTATACCGTAATCAGGCTGCTGCCTTTGCTTATGATTCAATGGCACTGGTGTTGGCACAAGAAGCGGTGCAACAACAGCTTGACCAGCAGCTCGTACCTGAACAACGTGCATTTTTATATATGCCGTATATGCACAGCGAATCTAAAAAAATTCATCACACTGCGCTGGCTTTATTTACCGCGCTAGGCAACGAGAACAACCTGCATTTTGAAAAACTGCACAAAGCCATTATTGAGCGTTTTGGGCGCTATCCGCATCGTAATCAGGCATTAGGACGCATCTCTACCGCTGAGGAAATTGAGTTTTTAAAACAACCCAATAGCGGGTTTTAAATGCGTTAAGACTTCCGATAGCAGCCTTTAACGTCTTAACCGCTTCATTCAATTCGATACAGGATCTATTACATTCGCTCATGATTTAGTCAGTATCTGCTTTATACTCAATTTATCAGCTTCATTGATCAGGCAGGCAGCGTCATGCACAAAATCATGCACAAATCCTTCAGTCACTCTTATTTACGGCCGTTGCTTTGGGGCACAGGTCTGCTAGTTGCAGGATTAATCAGCGGCTGTGCCACCACGCCCAAACAGCCACCTACCTTTGCCAATTTAGGCCAGTTTGAACAATACCAGCTCAACACCGCTATTTTTCGCATTCGCTTTATAGGCGATCCCAACATGAGTCAGGGTACTGCTGAAGAAATTGCATTACTCAAGGCAGCCAAAACCACGCTAGATGCAGGTTATCGTTATTTTTATGTCTTAAATGAAACCAAAGCACCGCCTACCCGTCGTACCGTGATCTATCCTGATGCATTTTCTGGTTCCCCGTGGTATGGACCATATCGCTCACGCTGGCCTTACTATAATCAGGGCTGGAATGACCCGTTTTATCACGCTACCGTATATAACCTTGATCCCGTGGATGTGAGCTACACCATTAAATGCTCAAATACCCCCTCTGCACAAAATGAAGAATTTGATGCCAAGCTCATTGTGTCCTCACTGGGCGCAAAGTATTATCTTCATACTGATACCAGCGCAAGCCCACAAACAACACCGCAAAAACTCCAAGCCCCAACGCCTACTGATTAGGGTGCAGCGTCGTTTTTAACCCATGGATCCCAAATTTATGAACCAGTTTAATCTTGATGAGCATGCGTATATTGCCCTGTGTGACTTGTTAAAAATAGAGGGCTGGTGTGACAGTGGCGGCGCAGCAAAAACTGCAATTGAGCAAGGGTTGGTCACAGTGGACGGGCATATTGAAACCCGCAAACGTTGTAAAATTATCCGCGGACAAATTGTGAGTTTTGCAGGCCAGCAGTTAGTGGTGACTTAAATGCGCAAAAGCGTAAATTGCGCGTATCCGTTGAATTAAAAACCACGCTGATCTTTTGGATTTTAGCCTTTATTTACCATACTTTAACGCTAATTTTTTAGGTTTAACTTGCGCCAATATCACCCCGCTTAAAGCCAGCAAACCGCCCAGCGTATGGTAATTTCGCCATATCTCGCCCAAATAAAATATAGCAATTAGCGCAGTAAATACGGGCAATAAATTCATAAAAATACTGGTTCTGCTTGGCCCCATGGCAGCAATGGCTTTCATCCATAAAAACGGTGCCAAAATAGAGGGAAATACGCAAGAGAAAAAAATAATCCAGCCATTTTGCAAGCTAATTGGCGAAAATCCAGCATACATCACCAATGGTAATTGAAATAATGCCCCAAAGAAAATTTGCACATACACGCTGCTCCACGTGCTTAGGGGTATTTGCCAGCGTCTAAGCAACACGCCATAGCAAGCATAGCCAATGACCGCCAGTAGCATTAATCCATCACCGTGGTGAATATCACCACTTAATATATTGGCAGGGTTGCCCTGACCAATCAGTACTGCCAGGCCCAACAATGACAATAAGCCCCCTGCAATGGCAAAACGGCTGGGTTTTTCTTTGAGTAAAAAACTGGCAACCACAATGGTTACTAAAGGAATAAGGCCATTAATAATGCCCATATTGGTAGCAGTGGTGCTATGGGCAGCCACATAGGCCAGACCCTGATAAATCACCATACCAAACAAACCCAATACAGCAAGTTTGGGTAAATATTGACGCACGGTTTGCCGCTGCCGCCACACTTGCGGCAACAATATCGGGGTTAAAATAAGTAAGGCAAAAAACCAGCGATAAAAACTAATACTTAAGGGAGAAATGACATCAATAGCCACGCGAGTAATGACCACGTTAACTGACCAGATTAAAACCGCAGCCACTGGCAGTAAATAAATATAAGCAGGTTGTTTTACAGTTGAAGGGCTGGTGGCCATGTTTCATCTCATAGTGACGCAAGCGACTAGTTTAACCAACGATTGCTTTAAACAGTATCCCTAACAAACATTCGGGGCACAGGATTACAAATTAACCTTTTAATAGTTTTATCAAACCATTTATTAGCTTTGCTTTAACCCTTTTACGTCTAAGATGCATGTAGTTTGATTTTAATCATGCACCTGATTAGAACTAACCTGATTAGGCTGTGCATTCATTCGAATTAACCGTTCTTTTATATTCATGGTCCATTGATACAGTTTAGGCAATTTTTTAAAATTAAAAAAATTCTGACTCACGATATTATGCGTGGCCAGATCCTTATCGTTAATACTACTGCCAAAGACATAACCACTATCTTCATCACAATAGTTTCGATGGCCGTTTCTGGAGGCAAGCCAGATTAAAGGTAATTTACCCGTAAGGGACAGCTCAAACTGATTTTGTATGATCTGATTATGCGCAGAAGTTTGATGCCGTACTGTGCCTCCTTCGCCACAATTACGATATAAATAAATTGCACCATGCTGGGGGTGAACAAACCTATTGTGGCGAATGATATTATAAGCAGAGCCATCAACTGCTATCACTTCGCGGGTTTTGGTGTGGACATTAAATATATTGTTTTCAATCACATTATGACTGGTTTCGGCATCCAGATATAAAGCCAGGCCATCTGTTGGCCCCATAAACTGGCTATTTTTTAAGGTAATATGATGCACGCCAGGCGCAATATAAAGCATATTATGCTGTCTGGCCATTAGTGTCAGTTTGTCTAAAACAATATGATGCGGTGCTGCTTGCTGTGCCCGCTTGGTATGCCCAGCCTGATGAGAAGACGCCTTTAGTAGCTCTCCTTCCCCATTGGCTGCCATGCCATGAATCCGCAATGAACCCACAATCTTGCCATTTTTTATCACAATATGATGTGGCACTAGCCACTGCTCTTCCTGATGCTGGCTCGCTTGCTGTCGTTTTGAGGTAATCAGTATTGATGGCTTGGCATAAGTGGCATTAATTTCTGCACCATTGCAATCAAATACAATATTGGATGCCTGCTCACCTGCAAAAATAAGTTGTTTGCTAATTTTGGACTTGTCAGGCAGCGTCAATGAACAGTCCACATAAACACTGGGATGCTGCTTGCTGGCGGGTTGTAAAATTTCTAGCAGCTTTTGGGC
>JAEWKT010000018.1 GCA_023393635.1 Pseudomonadota bacterium | reverse complement strand
CTCCTGCGCGAACCTTCGGGGGGGGGGTGGGGGGGCTCAGGCAACGTATTGGCATGGACATTAGAGGTAGTCCATTGTTTTAAAATACGAATAAGCTGTTCAATTTGAATGGGCTTGCTAACGTAGTCATTCATACCGCAAGCAATTAAATTGGCTTTTTCATCACTCAGTACATGCGCTGTTAAGGCAATAATGGGTAAGCTGGTGGCATTTCCCCACTGGTTTTCTAACAGTCGAATTGCTTGGGTGGCCTCCAGTCCAGACATACGTGGCATTTGAATATCCATAAATACCAAATCAAAGGGTTTTTGCTGTGCTTCATGCCGCGCTGTAATTAGTTCAATGGCTTCAAGCCCACTGTTGGCGTTAGTCACCGTTACACCCAAATCATTCAGTAGTGCTTCTAGCACCATCAGATTGGGCAAGTGGTCATCAACGGCCAAAATGTGCAGGCCGTGGCCAGAAAATTGCAGTTGTGGCGTGTGAACCTGTGGCTCATGTTGCAAGGTGGCCAGTAGCGCACTACGGCTCATTGGTTCATACAAGGCAACCGCGTCATAGCGTTTAAGCACATCAGGGTCAATGGCCATTTGATAACCATATACTGCCAGCAAGCCCTGATAACGGGTGCGAATTTCACGCAATAATGCTTCGATATCACCACCGCTATCCACAATTAGCCAGCTGTGGGAATGACGCTCGGCATTAAATGGGCTAAGACGACCAAACAAGTCGGGCAGGGATTGCGCTTCTTGTTGCTTCACTTGAAGCTGTGCCAGATAACCGCGTAGGACATTGGCACTAGCAGGATGCTGAATACTGGACAGTACGCTCCAGCCACTTAAGTCAGGCCAGCTGTTTTGTGGTGTGTCATTTGCCACCACCCCCAGTTGCACTGTAAACCAAAAGGTCGCGCCTTTGTCGGTAGGATGCCGTTCCTGATTTTCCTCAAAGCCAATTTTACCGCGCATCAATTGCACCAGCTGGCGTGAAATGGCCAGGCCTAAGCCTGTACCACCATATTGCCGCGTCACCGATGGATCACCTTGTGAAAATGATTCAAACAAGCGTTTACGATCGGCACCCGTTAAGCCAATACCGCTATCTTGAACGGAGATATGAATCAGATGATGGTCTTCGGTACTGTTGTCTAATCGCGCTCTTACAATAATGTCGCCATCAGGCGTAAATTTAATGGCATTACTCACCAAATTAGTGAGAATCTGTTTAAAACGTAAGGCATCACCATTGACCTGTTTTGGCATGTCTTCATAGTAGTACACCGCCATGTCAATTTTCTTTTCACAGGCGAGTGGCGAGAGCATATCAATCACATCAAACACCGCTTCTTCTAAATCAAAGGGGGCTTGCTCTAAGGTCAGTTTGCCTGCATCAATTTTAGAAAAATCCAGCACATCATTGACTAAAGCCAATAAATGGGCAGACGATTTTTGAATGGTTTGAATATAAATAGTTTGCTGATCGGTCAGTGAACCTTTACGTGCCATTAAATTGACAAAACCATCAATACTATTTAGCGGTGTGCGTAATTCATGGCTAATGTTGGCCAAAAACACCGATTTTGACTGATTGGCGACAATAGCCTGATCACGTGCCTGTCGGTAGGTAATATTTTGAATTTCAAGCGCATCCAGGGTTTTGCGCAAGTCATCTTCGGTTTGTTCGGTATGTTGTTTTAGTTCTTCAAAACTTTCATGCAGGCGTTGTAGCAAGGTAATTAAATCAAGCTGTAAGAGGCGCAACTCTCCTGTGCCCAAAGTAGTGATGGTTTGGCCAAGT
This sequence comes from Pseudomonadota bacterium, assembly GCA_023393635.1. Lineage (GTDB taxonomy): Bacteria > Pseudomonadota > Gammaproteobacteria > Pseudomonadales > Moraxellaceae > Alkanindiges. The sequence continues at coordinate 68,766 of JAEWKT010000018.1, read as the reverse complement.
GTGTCAGCACTTAAGCGTTGCAGTTGCAGGCGTATCTCATAAATCGGTGCAATCCAGCGTCTGGAATAAAAATTTAAGCACAGTAATAATAACAATAACGTGAGTAAGCCAGTAATAGCCAGCACCAGCCATACCCGATAGCGCGCCAGTTGCAGCGGTTTGTTGTCCATGTCAACCACTAGCCAGATTGGGCCATCACGCGTATAGCCTGCGCGCAATCCATACGTGGTGCCAATATCAGAGCGCAAGGGGCCAAAAGTTTCACGGTGTGCCTCAAAGATGGGCCACTCTACATTGCTGCCATAGCCAAAAGAAATTCGCGGGCGTCCCTCGCTGTCAATCATGGCCACGCGTAATAAATCGGATTCATTCAGCATATTTTGCAAAATAGAGCGCACTTTTTCGTGTTGCTGCGGTTGATCGAGCAAAAAGTTAAGACGCTGTGCCGTAGGCTGGTAACGCGCCAAGGTAGCAAATGCTGCGCTACGTTGCTCTGCACGCGAGGAACGTGCTGTTTCTGTCAATACCAAACCTGCGCCCACACAGGATAAAATCATGATGGGCAAAAAGATGAGTGCTATGAGCTGGCCATAGGCATTACTAATGCCAAGACGATGGTACCAGCGTAAATATTGGACAGGCATAAGCATCATTTAATGTATATTTATTGGCAGTATAAAAGGAAACGGCGCCAATTCACATCAACGAATAAAAAGACGACAAACAGAACCTCGTGCAGAGGCAGGGCTTTTTCTTTACAATAGCGGCACTTTGAGGCAGGTAATGCAAAATGGCCACGTTAGAAAACCGAATGACTGATGCTTTAGTGATTGATTCGTTGATGACTAACCCTGATCCGTATGCGCTCGACCATTATGTGGGCAATACGCCACTGGTGCGTTTACAGCGTTTGGCCAGCCATACCCAGGCTGATGTTTATGCCAAACTAGAAGGCAATAATCCAGCAGGGTCGGTCAAGGATCGTCCTGCTTATAATATGATTTTGCAGGCTGAACGACGTGGCGATATTCAGCCAGGTGATACTTTAATTGAAGCCACCAGTGGTAATACAGGGATTGCGCTGGCCATGGTTGCTGCCATGCGCGGTTACCGCATGATTTTAATTATGCCTGACAACATGAGCCAGGAACGTAAAGATGCCATGGCAGCTTACGGGGCAACCCTGATAGAAGTACCTGCCAAAACATCAGGCATGGAGGGTGCGCGTGATCTGGCCTTACAAATGGCGGCTGAGGGCAAGGGATTTGTGCTCAATCAGTTTGCAAACCCAGACAATAGCAATGCGCATTATCTCACCACGGGCCCTGAAATCTGGCAACAAACTCAAGGCAAAATTACTCATTTTGTCAGTTCTATGGGTACTACTGGCACCATTATGGGTGTGGCTCGCTACTTAAAAGAACAAAACCCAGACATACAAATTGTGGGCCTGCAACCTTGCGAGGGCGCGGCCATTGCAGGGATTCGTCGCTGGCCACAAGAATATTTACCCAGTATTTATGATGCATCGTATGTTGATCAAATTATCGATATCCCTCAACATGAAGCTGAAGTCACCATGCGGCAGTTGGCGCGTCAGGAAGGGATTTTTGCTGGCGTATCCTCAGGTGGTGCGGCATGGGCTGCCATTAAACTGGCTGAAGCCAATCCAAGTGCTGTAATTGCCTGTATTATCTGTGATCGTGGTGACCGTTATTTATCGACTGGTTTATTTTCAGTAGCAGATGAGCTGTCATAGTTTTATTACGGATTTATTCATGCGTTAGGGATAACCACCATGCTTAGCCTGCCAGTGTTGGTATTTGATATTGAAACCATTCCAGATGTTCGCGCTGGCTCGCGCCTGTATGATTTAAGCTTGCCGTATGATGATAGTGTCATGGCCATGAATGCGATTCGGCGCCAAGAAGTCAACAGTGATTTTCCGCGTTTGCCATTGCATGAAATCGTGTGTATTTCTGGCATTTGGGCAGAAGAAGGTGACATTAAACTGTTTTCGTTTTGCCAGAAAAGCATGACTGAAAAGCAAATTTTAGAGCGGTTTTTAGCCATCTTTGATAAGCATTTTCCTACACTGGTTAGTTGGAATGGCACAGGTTTTGACTTGCCTGTATTGATGCTGCGCGCCATGCATCATGGTTTAAGTGCGCAAGGCTTACTCGACCAGGGTGAATTTGACCAACAGCGTCGCTTTAGTAATTATCAAAACCGCTACCAGCAGCGACATACTGATTTAATGGATTGTCTGGCCTTATTTAATGCCCGAAATTTTCAACGGCTGGATGAGCTGGCATTGTTTTTAGGCTTTCCAGGCAAGCAGGGGCAAAGTGGTTACAATGTGCATGATTATGTCAAAAATAAGCAGTGGGACATATTGTGTCAATATTGCGAAAGTGATGTGATTAATACGTGGCTTATTTATCTGCGCTGGCAACTGTTGCGTGGTCATCTTGATGTGGCGCAGCATCAACATTGGGTTCAATGCACCCACGACTATATTCATAACCATCTGCCCCATCAGCAAGAATTTTTAGTCCAGTGGCTGAAAAATGCCAAACTAACCCCATTTAACCCCTTAAATTAATATTTGCCTTTTATTTATTTTTAGCCAGCCAAAGACTTTTTATCAAGTCATGCTTGCCATTGAGAAAGACCGTTTTGAAATTTATAGCTTTGAGATATATAGCATGAGACGTAAACAACGTGAGCGCTTACGCGTTCAACCGCCCTTAACTTTTAATATTGAAGCCTTAAGTCATGAAGGTCGGGGCATTAGCCATTATGGTGAACAGGAAGGCCATCCAGAAGATAAGATTGGCAAAAAAGTATTTGTGGCTTTTGGATTAACGGGTGAAACCGTCAGTGCCAAAGTCAATGAACTGCATAAAAAATATGAAGAAGCAGATTGCGAGGTGATTCTAGCCAATCCATCGCCAGATCGGGTAGAGCCAGTATGCCCACATTTTGGGTTGTGTGGTGGCTGTAGCTTGCAGCATATGCATGTCGATGCCCAAATTAAATTTAAGCAGGAGGTACTCGCGTCTCATTTTCAGCATTTTGCTAATGCAGGCGAAATTAGTTTAGAGCCACAGGAATGGTTGGCACCACTACGCTCTACGCGTACCGATTATCGCCGTAAAGCCCGTCTTGGCGTGCGCTGGGTGGTTAAAAAAGACAGCATGCTGGTGGGGTTTCGTGAACGCAAAAGCGGTTTTCTGGCCGAGCTTAATGTGTGTAAAGTGCTTGATGCCCAAATTGGTGAGCGTATTGAAGCATTGAAGCACCTGCTTACTGGTTTGGCTGGTCGTGACACTATTCCACAGCTGGAAATAGCCGTGGGCGATGAGGTGGTCGGCAGTGATGGAGTGAGCAGTGAAAGTGTTGCCATGATTGTGCGCCACATGAAACCCTTAATTGACAGTGATGTACAGCAATTGCTTGATTTTGCCCGACCGCTTAATTGGCAGTTGTATTTGCAGCCTGAAGGTTACGATACCGTGCACCGTATTGATAACCCTGATGCACCCATGCGCCTGCATTATGAGCTGCCTGATTTTAATGTGCGCTTTGCATTTTCACCGCTGGATTTTACACAAGTAAACCGTGATATTAATCGTCAAATGGTACGCTTGGCATGTGATTTGCTGGATCTAAAACCAGGCGAACGGGTACTGGATTTATTTTGTGGCTTAGGGAATTTCTCTTTACCATTGGCACGCTGTGTGGGTGAGTCAGGGCAGGTGATTGCGGTTGAGGGCAGCACTGAAATGGTCGCGCGTGGCTTTGAAAACGCAGCATTAAATGGCATGACTAATCTTGAGTTTTATGCGCAGGACTTAACTAAGGATTTTTCACATCAGCCGTGGGCGGTACAGGGTTTTGATGCCTTACTCATTGATCCACCGCGCTCTGGGGCAGAAGAAGTGATGGATTATTTACCTAAATTTAAAGCCAGACGAATTGTTTATGTCTCGTGTAATCCAGCCACGCTGGCGCGAGATGCAGGTATACTGGCGCAACTGGGTTATCGCATGAAAAAAGCTGGCGTCATGGATATGTTTACGCATACAGGTCATGTGGAATCCATTGCTTTATTTGAAAAAATATAAGCAAAAACAACCTATCAGATGAGTATAATTGGTTTTTTTATCAGCATATTAATTGGGCGTATTAGGCCGCCTGTATTAATAAAACTGATGAGCCATGCAGCGATGTTCATTACTGTGTGCCATAACAACGTGCTACACAGTGATGAAAGCGCCATTAGTGATAGTAAAGAAAGTATCAGGGGAATGTAGCATGGTCACCGTACGCGAAGAATTGCCTAGACGGCTAGACGATGCTGATTTGACACAGGCCGATGCGCTTGCGTTAAGTGAAATTGATCTAGAAAGCTGGCTAATACGCTTGCGTGAACAACTGGAAGATTCTGACCTCACTCAACTGTCTAATGCCTGCCAATTGGTATTAGAGCGCACGACGGCGCAAAAACGCCCACCTCGCACTAATGCCTTTTCGACTGGTGTTGGCATGACTGATATTCTTGCTCACTTAAAAGCCGACGAAGACACCCTGGTTGCTGCCATGCTGTATCGTAGCGTGCGTGATCAACTCATTGACCTGAATGAAGTGCTGGCTCAATTTGGCAATGAAGTGGCCATGCTGGTTAAAGGTACTTTAGCCATGGGTCGACTCTCAGAGCTGATTGAAAAAAATAAACGCCTTGAAGATCACTTTGAAGACAGTCAGCGCGAGCATTTAACGGGCATTTATAAAATGCTCATTTCGGTGACTGAAGATGTGCGCGTGGTGCTCATCAAGCTGGCAGAGCGGACGTTTGCCGTACGTGAACTATCCAGCGCACCGCGTGAACGGCAAGAACGGGTAGGGCGTGAAATTTTATCTATTTACGCGCCTTTAGCCCACCGCTTAGGCATTGCTCAGCTTAAATGGGAACTAGAGGATTTGGCGTTTAGGTACTTGTCGCCTGAGCGTTATAAAGAAATTGCAACGCTACTGAATGAAAAACGCTTGGAGCGTGAACAATATATTCAGCGTGTTATTGAACAGCTTAAAACTGAACTGGCGGCTCAAGGCATCCATGCTGATGTGACAGGTCGTGCCAAGCATATTTATTCTATTTATCGCAAGATGCGCAGCAAGGCACTCAGCTTTGATCAACTTTATGATATTCGTGCGTTGCGTGTGCTGGTGGATACCGTGTCGGAGTGCTATCACAGCTTAGGCATTGTGCATCAGCTTTGGCGGCATATTCCCAATCAGTTTGATGATTATATTACCAATCCTAAAGCCAATGGTTATCGCTCGTTACATACTGCTGTGATTGCCGAGCAAAAATCGGTTGAAGTGCAAATTCGTACCTATACCATGCACCATGAAGCAGAGCTTGGCGTCTGTTCACATTTTAATTATAAAGAAGGCACCAAACGAACCGATCAGTCGTTTAATCATCGCCTGCATTCATTGCGTGCGGTACTTGAGCATTATCAGGAACGTTTGGATGATGAAGATTCTAACGTAGAACCCAATATTGATGATATTGAGCAGCTACAGGACTTTGACGGCTTTGAGCAAATCTATGTGTTTAGCCGTGATGGGGATATTAAGGAATTACCACGTGATGCCACCGTCCTTGACTTTGCTTACCATGTGCACACCGAAGTAGGCAATCATTGTTATGCCGCTCGCGTCAATCAGCGTTATGTGCCGCTTACCTACCGCTTAAAAACAGGGGAGCAGGTTGAAATTCTAACCAAGCGCGACCGCGAACCCAATCGGGATTGGCTGGTTAACTCCTTGGGCTATATCACCACAGCGCGCGCACGGGATAAATTACGTCATTGGTTTCGGCAGCAGGACCGTAGCAAAAACCTTGAAATTGGCCGTGAAATTTTAAATAAAGAACTGGCGCGCCTGGCGGTACATCCCAAAAGTATTGATTTAAGCGACTATACCTCTATTTTTAATGTTAAAAGTGGCGATGACGTCCTCATTGGCTTGGTCACAGGGGATATTGGCCTGCATCAGCTGATGAATCAGATTAATCGTCAAATGCGCATTGATCACGATGAGCCAGAATTAGTTTTAAAGCCAACTTTAAATCCACGCGCCAGTCACACCTTATCAGCGCATGGTATTTTAATTGATGGTCTGGATAATGTAGAGCTGCATGTGGCGCAGTGCTGCCAGCCTGTGCATGGAGAACCCATTGCAGGCTATATCACGCTGAACCGTGGTGTTAGTATTCATGGCTTACACTGTGCCGAATACGAGCGCATGATTACCTTGGAGCCTGAGCGGGCGATTGAAGCCAACTGGGAAATGCAGCCTACCCGTGGTCAAAGCGTACAAATTGTGGTGGAAGCTTATGATCGGCGTGGTTTGTTAAAAGATTTAACCCAAGTTATTTTTTCTGATCATATCAATATCCGTCAGGTCAATACTGTGTCAGAAACTGATGGCATTGCCAACATGAAGTTATCTATTGAAGTCAAAGGATTAGCGCAATTATCACGCTTGTTGGCACGGCTTGAGCAGCAACCAGGGATTATCAGCGCGCGTCGCTTAATTCATGGGGCATGAGCATAAATTAAGCAAAGCTGTGGATAAGTATTGAGTTATCGACATCGTGTGAATAAGTACAAGTTTATTGATTTGATTAAAGTAAATATGCTCTGTTTACTTTAAAAAGCGCAATCAACCTAAAACGTGGGGTAACTGTGAATAGCTGTTTCATTTAAGCTTGCTTACATCCATAAACGTTGTGTTTAATAGTCCTTACTAAAGCAGACACTAATGAACAATAAAAAACGCTATGCAATCATTAACTAATCTACTGCAAATCATGCAGCGTCTGCGGCAAGAATGTCCGTGGGATCAGGCACAGACGCCACAAAGCTTAACGCGTTACGCCATTGAAGAAGCGTATGAAGTCGATGCGGCCATCCGTGCTGGCTTACATACAGCAAACTATCCTGCCATTCGGGATGAGTTAGGTGACTTGTTACTGCAAGTGGTATTTCAAGCGCAAATGTTTAGTGAGCTAGGTGCCTTTGACTTTAACGATGTGGTTGAAGGGTTGACCCAGAAGTTAATTCGTCGCCATCCGCATGTATTTGCGGATTCAGAGATGTTAGATCAGCAAGCCAGTAGCCCAGCGCAAGTCAATCAACTGTGGGAGCAAGTAAAGCAACATGAGCGTGGCACACGGCGCCGCTTAGATGACATCAAATCTGGTACGGCATTAATTCAGGCACAGGATTTACAAAAACAAGCCGCCAGGGTCGGGTTTGACTGGCCAGATATTCAAGGTGCAAAAGATAAACTGATAGAAGAATTGGCCGAGCTGGAGCATGCCATTATCAGCGGACAACCGAAGGATATTGAAGACGAACTGGGCGATTGTTTTTTTGCCTTGGTTAATGTCGCTAGAAAACTAAATATTCAAAGTGAAAGTGCCCTATTAGGCACCATTCATAAATTTAAACAACGCTTTGCTTATATTGAAGATCAGCTTGAGCAACAACACAAAACTCCCGAAGAGAGCAACTTGGCAGAAATGGATGCACTATGGGAACAAGCTAAAATTGCATTAAAACAGCAAGCTGAATAAAGTAAGCCGCATAAGGGCTTAAAAAGCATAAATTAAAAATAGAGTGTTCATATATGAAGTTATTCACCTTAAACGACGCATTTGCTCGCTTTGTGATGTCGTACTCAGCCCATCTGCGCAATTCAATAATATATGTTGTTCAACTGCTGTTCTTTATTTCTAGCAGTCTTCTGGCAGCAGGACAGTTATATGCAGACCCGCCACGAATATTGCATACCACTTTTGAGCAATATGCCAGACAACAACAGCAATATGATCAGCAATTGATGGAAAGCCACACCACGCCACCAAATAATAGGCATACCACTAAAGCCCAAGCGGCAACTGGCACGGCATTTACTCAACCAGCTACGCCTACAAAGCCTGCTACCAAAAAAAGTACAGTTAAAGAAAATAGCACCACAGTGAATATTAATCAGGCCGATGCGCTGAGTTTAGCCAATGCCTTGATTGGGATAGGGCCAGCTAAAGCCAAAGCCATTGTGGACTACCGCAAGCAGTATGGAGCTTTTAAACGCATGGAAGACTTAATGCTGGTGAAAGGAATAGGCCCTGCGACGTTAGACAAAAACCGTGATCGTTTGCGCCTGGATTAATCGCTGTTTTTTACCGTCGTGGCCAAGAGATAATAAGCGCGGTTAGATTAAGCAGAAAATAAACGATGCGTAATTGCTCATTATCCTGCAACAGGCTATTATCAGCGCATGCTAAATTCTTGTCTATTCCTTTAGGAGACTGCCGTCTGTGCAAACCTTGCGCGCGTCTGACTGCGGTTTATCAATCGCTTTATTGTCATCAGCTATTTTAGAAGTTATTGAGACACTCACCAAGGCAGGCTTTGAAGCCTACATTGTTGGTGGGGGCGTACGTGACTTAATGCTGGGTTTGAATCCTAAAGATTTTGATGCGGTGACCAATGCCACTCCTAGCCAGATTCGGGATACGTTTGGTCGTCGTTGCCGTATTATTGGACGTCGTTTTGAGCTGGCCCATGTATTTATTGGCCGTGAAATGATTGAAGTGGCCACTTTCCGTGCGCCGCCAAAAAAAGCCCAGACGTCTGCCATGGGCATGGTGCTGCGTGATAACGCGTGGGGTACCATCAAGCAAGACTTTGCACGGCGTGATTTTTCTATTAATGCCATGTATTACCAGCCGTTTAAAAATGCGGTATTAGATTTTTGCCACTCTTATGATGATATTAAACAACAAAAACTAAGATTATTAGGTGATCCTGTCCAGCGGTTTGAAGAAGATCCAGTGCGTATGCTGCGCGTATTGCGCTTTGCCGCCAAGCTGGGCTTTCAGATTGATGACGCCATACTAAAAGTACTGGTGCCAGACATGACGGTACTGTTACGTGAAGTATCGCCGCACCGTTTATATGACGAAAGCCAAAAAATGTTTAGCGCAGGGCATTTGACCGAGCTGCTGCCGCTACTGATTCAATACCATGTCTGGCCGCAATTATTTGCTGATGCACCGCCCCATGTCACCACCTTTATAGAACGCGCTGCCATCAATACCGACCAGCGCATTAAACAGGGCAAGAGTATTAATCCCGCGTTTTTCTATGCGGTATTGTTGTGGGAGCCATATTTAAGTCGGGTTGAAGTGCTAAAAGCCAAAGGCTTAAATGACGTTGAAGCACGTACTCAGGCAGGGATGGATGTGCTGCGTCGTCAGGCATTGCGCACAGCAATTCCACGTTACTCTGAGCATTTTATTCGTGAAGTGTGGGAAATGCAGCCACGCTTGATTGCACCACGCACGCGTCAAATTCCAGCCCTATCCACACACGCACGCTTTCGGGCAGCGTATGACTTTCTGTATTTGCGTGAACATGCAGGTGCCACTGACACGCATGGCATGGGACAGTGGTGGCATGAGTATCAAGAGTTAAGCAACGATCAAAAAGAAAAAGCCATTCAGAAATATAACCGCCAGTTGATACGTGATAAACGCAAACAGCAGGCCAATCCTGACTTAAGCAGTAAAGTGCAAATGGATGACGGTGATGAGGTAGTGTTATCCACGGTGGCTGAACAAGCGAAAAGGAAAAGAAATACGTTTTCGCCCAAATCAGCACGGGTGGCGGCTGAGATTGACAATTCCTTAGATCATGCGGTAACAGCTTCAGATAAGAAGATAGTGGATGCCAATCACCCGATTACCCGTCGTCGCCGTAAAGTACGGGATCATTTTCAGGTGAAAATGGGCCGCCTGACATGACATTGGCCTATATTGGACTTGGCAGTAATTTAGGCAATGATTCAGGCGATAGCATTCATATTTTGCAGCAAGCAGTGCAAGGCATTGCTGCGCTGGGTACAGTAAAAGTGTCCAGCCTCTATGGCAGCAAACCCATGGGGCCACAGGATCAGCCTGATTATTTTAATGCCGTGGTAGCGCTTGAAACCAATCTTGGCGCAGCGGCATTGTTTGCCAAGCTTCAGCAATTAGAGCAACAGGCAGGCCGAATACGCATGCGTCGCTGGGGTGAACGGACACTGGATTTAGATTTGCTGTTATTTGGAACGCAATCGATTCAAAGCAGTGACTTGACCGTGCCCCATGTGGGTATTTTGCAGCGTAGTTTTGTGGTGCTGCCTTTGCTTGATTTAGATGATCAGCTGCACGTCAATGGCGTGGCATTAAAAACCTGTGCCGTGGCTAACACATGTGATGATATTCACAAAATTGCCAATTCTTCTTGGGTGCTGAACCGCTAAAATCGGCATATTCCAGCGTTGTTATTATTTTTTGGTTGTTTGCCAAGGAGACTAAGTCATGATTAGTTTAAGCACATTGCAGAAATACAAAGCAGAAGGCACAAAGTTTTCTTGCCTCACTTGTTATGATGCAACCATGGCAAAAGCAATGGAAATTGCCCAAATTGATACGATTTTAATTGGTGATTCGCTGGGCATGACAGTGCAAGGGCATGACTCTACCTTGCCTGTGACGGTACAAGATATTGCATATCATACCCGTGCTGTGCGTCGTGGCAATCAGCATGCGCTGATTATTGCCGACTTGCCATTTATGACTTATAGCACCATTAGTGATGCCATTGCTGCGGCACGTCAGGTCATGCAGGCAGGTGCGCAAATGGTGAAGCTGGAAGGTGGTGCGTGGCTTGCTGATACTGTACGTGTGTTAGCACAAGGGGGTATTCCAAGCTGTGTCCACTTGGGTTTAACACCGCAATCGGTCAATGTATTTGGTGGCTATAAAGTGCAGGCCAAAACCCGTAGTGCCGCCGATCAATTATTAGCCGACTGTGAGGCAGTGATTGAAGCAGGGGCAAGCATGCTGGTACTTGAGTGTGTGCCTGTCAAAGCAGCGCAAGAGGTACAAGCACGTTTTGGAGTGCCTGTTATTGGCATTGGTGCAGGCAAATATTGTGATGGCCAAGTGTTGGTGGTGCAGGATATGCTGGGTTTAAATTTTGGCAAGCCCGCCCGTTTTGTGCGTAACTTCTTAAAAGATCAGTTGCATGGCCAGCAGGGGGATAATCCTATTGTTGAGGCATTTAAAAGCTTTCATCAGGCAGTGCGCCACGGTGAGTATCCAGCACCAGAGCATACCTTTCAAATTGATTTATAAATGAAAATAGTATTAAACCTAGAGTATAAGAAATGAGAACTGAAGTGACTTTGCAGGGTTTGCAGGCGGCGTTGATGCCAGTGCGTTTGGCGCGCAAAACCATTGGTTTTGTACCCACCATGGGTAATTTGCATCAAGGGCATTTGGCACTGGTTAAAGAAGCCAAAAATTATTGCGATGTGGTGGTGGTGAGTATTTTTGTTAATCCCACCCAGTTTGGGGCAGGGGAAGACTTTGAGACTTATCCGCGTACTCTTGAAGCCGATAGCCAGCTTTTAGCCGATGCAGGCTGTGATGTCATTTTTGCCCCTAGCGTTCAGCAAATGTATGGCAGTAACCCGCAGCTCACCACGGTGCAAGTTAATGATGTTGCCAACGACTTATGCGGTAAAAACCGACCTGGACATTTTACTGGTGTAGCCACGGTCGTCACCAAATTATTTAATATGGTACAGCCCAATGCTGCTTTTTTTGGTGAAAAAGACTGGCAGCAGCTGGCAGTGATTCGTCATCTGACGCATGACTTATGTTTTTCAATTGATATTGTGGGTGTGCCCATTGTCCGTGATGAAAACGGACTTGCTTTAAGCTCACGCAATGGTTATTTATCTGGTGCTGATAAACAAACTGCAGTCCAGATTTATCAAACCTTGAGCACCATTGCACAAGATATTCAGGCAGGCAACACAGACATCGCCGCTATTTTGCAACGTGGCCGCGATCACTTAAGCACCCATGGTTTTGAGGTTGATTATCTAGAATTACGCACACCTGATTTACAGCCAGTAAGCCACTTAAATCAGGATGTCGTCGTGTTGGTTGCCGCCAAAATAGGCACTACCCGACTCATTGATAACTTACTGATTAAACACAATCATTAGGCCGATTGTTTTATATAGTAAATACAGTAGGATATTATTGGCTCATTATCAGGAGATGGCGTGAAAAGACTGCTGATTGTCTCGGGACGTTCGGGTTCAGGTAAGAGTTCGGCACTGCATATTCTAGAAGACCTGGGTTATTACAGTATTGATAACCTGCCGTTATCACTCTTGCCAGAAATTGTTGCCAAGCTGGATCAGGAAAACCATCTGGACATGTTGGCACTAGGCGTGGATGTGCGTACGCCACGCGCTGACCTGATGGAATTTGAGTCTATCGTGGCGCAGTTAAAAGTGCATGGTGAGGTTGAAGTTTTATTTTTAAATGCGCGTGATGATATTTTGCTGGCTCGCTTTGGAGCCACTCGTCGGCGTCATCCTTTAGCGGATCGGCATAAAACCCTGCAAGAAGCTTTAAGTGCCGAAGACGCCTTATTGGCACCTGTAGCCAATTTGGCCACACTCACACTTGATACCAGTAATTTAAATGTCCATGAACTAAAACATACCTTGTCTGTCAAAATGGGACAGGGCGATCAAATGATTCTGATTTTGCAGTCATTTGGCTATAAGCATGGTATTCCACTGGATGCAGATTTTGTATTTGACGTGCGTCACTTGCCCAACCCGCACTGGCAACCTGCCTTACGTGCCAAAACGGGACTTGATAGCCAAGTGCAGGAGTTTTTAAGTGCGGACAAAAACACCAATATGATGTTCGATGATATTTATGAGTTTCTACTAAAGTGGATGCCTGTATTTGCTGAAGGACATCGCCATTATTTAACCATTGCCGTTGGCTGTACGGGTGGTCAACATCGGTCTGTTTATCTAGTAAACAGACTGTGTGAAACACTTAAGTTACAATGGCCTACCCAAACCTTGCATCGGGAAATGAAGCACTGGTCATGATTGACACCACCATTGATGTAATTAACAAACTAGGCTTACATGCACGCGCATCAGGACGCTTGATTGAAGTCACTAGCAAATACCGCTCTGATATTCAGCTTGGACGCGGCAATAACCTCATTGATGCCAAAAATATTATGTCGTTGTTAATGTTAGGGGCAGGCAAAGGCAGTACGTTACGTTTGGTGGTCAATGGTCCAGATGAAGAAAAAGCCTGTGAGGCCATTAAACAACTGTTCGCAGCACGCTTTTTAGAGGCAGAATAGTTTTTAGAGATCAAATAGTTATGGCGCGTAAAACCATTGAGGAAGAGTGGGAAGGCCTGGATGGCCGTCCAAGTAAGACCGAGCAGAAAAAAGCAGTGCAGCGTTTTGCCGCATTGGGTGAACAACTGGCATCGCTGTCAGTCAACCAGATTAAAAAACTGCCTATTGATGAGGCATTAAAAGATGCCTTATTAGAGCTGGGTAAAATTAGCGCATTTGAAGCACGTCGTCGTCAGTTTCAGCGTATTGGTAAATTATTACGCCATGAAGATGAAAGTGTATTAATGGCAGCGTTATCGCCACGGCAAGGGGCAAAAAAACAGGCACAGCTCATGCGCTGGTTTGACCGTTTGCTTGAGCAGGGCGATCAAGCCTTAAATGAATTTGTAAGAACTTATCAGGCTGCTGACCGACATACCTTACGTCAACATGTGTTGCGTATGCAACGCGATCTTGCCAAAAATAGTGATGAAGCCACCTTGCAGCAATCACGTCAAAAGTTAACTAATTACATGCAGCAAGTGGCAATACTGTCTGATGACAGCAAATAAGCCACAGACATTTTGCCGATAGAGAAAAAAACTTCTAAATGACGTATAATTCCCTATAAAATTTAAGGAATTATACCATGAGTTTACCTGCCTGCCCGAAATGCCAATCTGAATACACCTACGAAGATGGTAGTTTACTGATTTGTCCAGAGTGTGCCCATGAATGGAGTGCTACTGAAACTGAAACACAAGATGCGAATTCAGGGATCAAAGATGCCCATGGTAATGCGTTAAACGATGGCGATGCAGTGACAGTCATTAAAGACCTTAAAATCAAAGGTTCATCGCAGGTGGTCAAAGTAGGTACCAAAGTGAAAAATATTCGCTTATTGCCCGATTCTAGTGATGGTCATGACATTGATTGCAAAATTGATGGGATCGGTGCCATGAAACTGAAATCCGAATTTGTTAAAAAAGCCTGATGTGAAAACTGAAGTGTTAAAAAAACCTAATGGTTAAAAACACAACAAATACAGTTTGTTATTTAAAATAAGGCACAATTGTTTTAAAACACCTGTGAGAAATTTCATGGTAACGCTAAGCAGTGCTGAACAAGACAGTTTAACAGCCGCGCGGGATCGCATACAGCTTGATTTGCAAACTGTACTTGAGCAACAGTTGCTCCCTTCGCCTCTAAAAGAAGCCGTCCATCATGCAGTCATGCTGGGTGGTAAACGTATTCGCCCTGCATTAACTTATGCGATTGCCCTTATGCATGAGCCTGTGCTCAACCTTGCCGCGCGCCGTGCTGCCGTGGCAGTTGAGCTGATTCATTGCTATTCACTGGTACATGATGATTTGCCGTGCATGGATGATGATGAGCTACGCCGTGGACAGCCCACTTGCCATAAGCTTTATGGCGAGGCGACGGCGTTACTGGTAGGTGATATCTTACAAACACTGGCTTTTGAAGTGCTTAATAGCAATGTATTTTCACAAGATGTTGAACCTACACCGCATGATATGGCCGTGGGTGGTCAACAGTCTTATGTGCTGGCACAAGCTGCCAATCGCATGGTGCAAGGACAAATCCTGGATTTACAAGCTGAACAAAAAACTATTAGTCAGCTTGATTTAGAAACTATTCATTTAAATAAAACAGGCGCGCTGATTCAGGCAGCAATTGGCATGGGTGCATTAAGCGTTGGTATTGAATTGCGCGATTCACTGTATAGCCAGCTTGTAGAATTTGCTGGTTATTTAGGCCTTGCCTATCAGGTACAAGATGACATTTTGGATGTGACGGCAACCACTGAAGTATTGGGTAAAACCGCAGGTGTGGATGAACAGCATCAAAAAGCCACCTATCCATCAATAATAGGAATAGAGCAAGCCATTGAATTATCGCAAGATCTACATCAACGTGCATTTACTGCCTTACAAAACCTGCCTTATGCCCCAAAAGATTTAGAACCGATGCAGGCTTTAGCGCAGTTTTTACTCAATCGTAAAAGCTAGTTTAATATTTGATTCACTTAAAAATAACGTCTCAATAAAAAAGACCAACGGCATCAAGCGTTGGTCTTTTTTGCATATGACTTGCTAATAGAAAAGGTTTTAAAGCTTAAGATTTACCAATAAAGCCTTTTAATGTGCCCAGTAAGTCGGCAGGCAATACCACTGTTTTACTGTTTGGTGACTTAGAAATATCCTGCATGGCTTTAACGTATTGCTCCCCCAGAATATAGGTCACAGGCAATTCTTTTTCACCAATGGCTGACGATACCAGATTAATGGCTTCCTGACTGGCTTGCGCCAAAACCACTTGCGCTTCAGCATCACGGCGCGAGGCTTCCAGACGGCCTTCCGCTTCTAAAATAGCAGCTTGTTTTTCACCATCAGCACGGGTAACGGTAGCACGGCGGGTACGTTCAGCCGCTGCTTGCGACTCCATGGCTTGTTGCATGGTGGGAGAAGGGCGAATGTCTTGAATCTCAACGGTCTTGAGCATAATGCCCCAGTCTGAAATATCATCAGAAATCGCAGCTTTTAACTTTGCTTTGATATGATCGCGCGAGGAAAGTGCCGCATCTAAATCCATTTCGCCCACAATGGAGCGCAGGGTGGTTTGCACCATGTTTTGAATGGCCCAGCTATAGTTTTCGATGCCATACACTGCTTTTTCTGGCGTAATCAAATTAATATAAGCCACTGCATTCATGATCAGCACCGCGTTGTCGCGGGTAATGACTTCCTGTGACGGAATATCCAATACAATATCTTTAGTCGTTACTTTGTAGGCAACTTCGTCAACATAGGGAATGACAAAGTTTAAGCCAGGGTTAAGCGTGCCATGATATTTGCCCAGACGCTGCACAATCCACTTATAACCCTGTGGCACCAGACGTACCCCTTTGGCAATGGTGACTGCTACAAAAATCAGCAATGCCAACACGATAATAAATCCACCAGACATCATTTTCTCCTTGTTATAAAATAATAAGCGTAAGGCCGCTTAAAACCGAGTAACCACCACTTCATTACCCAAAATATCAACCACTTTAACACGATCACCCACCACAAGCTCTTCTTGAGAACGGCACAGCCATTCATCCGAACCTAAAATAGGCATTGGAAAACGTACCTTGCCCATATGTTCATTTAATGGGGCAGTGACAACGTTGCCCACTTGGCCAATAATGGCTTCACGTGGTAAACCTGCCGTGGTTTTATCCAGTGATAAGGGTTTTAAATACTTAAACCAAAAAACAGTAAAGGCAACTGATAAAATAATCCAGCCAATGATTTGCACTTCTAGTCCTAAGCCTGGAAATAGCCATAGCAGTAGTGCCACAATACAAGCAGCCACGCCAAACCAAAGTGCAGTAAATGACGGTAAAATAAGTTCAAATAAAATTAGGCCGACGCCAAGAACCACCCAATGCCATACTTCTGGATAAAATTCCATCCGTATTCCTCCTATGCCATCATTATATAGTTATAGGGCAATCATACCGCAAGCCACCAGCAATGGGTGGCTAATTGGCAAATAATTAAACGTGAAACAGAAGGCTTATTGCTAAAAGGCGGTTGTGAATTATTTATTGCAGCTTGGCGCGAGGCGGAGGTAGTTTGGCCTGTGCAGATTGTTTAAATTGTTGAATCTTGCGATCAATTGCAGCCAATTGACGTTGTGCTGCGCGCTCACCCTCTAAAATACTTTGATGACGTGATTTAAGATCCATCACCCCTAAATTGCCCACTTCAGGCTTGATTACAACATCGGCTTGTGTTAATTCCTGATTAATGGTTTGTTGTCCCATAATATTTAAGGTTTGATCCAGTAAGCCCCAAATATTGCTTGATTGCCCTGCTTTGGGACGGGCTGAAATATCAATGGCTATCACAATATCTGCGCCCATATCGCGTGCTGTTTCTACAGGAATGGGGCTGACCAAACCGCCATCAACATAGCGTTTGCCGCCAATCGTGGCAGGAATAAACACGTTGGGTATACTGCATGACGCGCGTACGGCCTGACCTGCATTGCCCCGATTAAATGCGACCTTTTGGCCATTATCCAATTGCGTAGCAACTGCCGCAAAGCGAATGGGGAACTGCTGAATGGGCTTATTGCCAATTTGCTTATTGACGTAATCTTGCAGTTTTTGCCCTGTAATAAAACCTTGTTTACTGATGGTTAAATCACGAATGTCTGATTCTTCAAGTTTTAAGGCAATCTCTTGCAACTGAAAACCAGTTTTACCGCTGGCATATAAACTGCCCACAAAGCTGCCTGCACTGGTACCCGTGACAATTTTTGGTTTAATGCCATGCGATTCAAGTACTTTAATGGCACCAATATGTGCAAATCCTTTCGCACCACCACCACCTAATGCCAAGGCAATTACTGGTTCACGGGGTTGGATGGTAGGACTTACAATGGGGCTGGTTTTGCTGGATTTGTCACAGGCTGTAAGAGTAAGGCAGCTTAAAAGAAGTACAAAAAAACGACTCAACATAGAATTTGGCAATTGCATCAATTTAACAGGCCATACTTAAAAGAATGGCTTTATCATAAAAGCCTACTATTTAAAGGCAAGCTAAATTTTGTCATTAACGTTGACATACGTGGACTTATTTTTAGGGCGTGCCTGATAGCCTGGTTTTCAGCGGATCAGATAACTTGTCCAGATGATATGGCGTTAAGCCTTTATAGTGCGCAATAATGAGCGGCAAGTCGTGCGCATAATCCCCAGTGGGATAAAATGTGCCTAAAAAAATAATCTGTCGCTTGGCATAATCTAGACCCACCATAATAATGGGGACTTGTGCTTTAACAGCAATATGATAAAAGCCACTTTTCCATTGTTTGGCGCCCATGCGTGTGCCTTCTGGCGCAATACCAATCCACATGGCCTGTTGTTTATCAAACTCAGCGTTCACTTGATCCACTAAACCTGTAGAACTATGCCGCTGCACTGGCATCAATTTTAGCCATTTAAAAAATCGCCTAAAAGGTGGCTTAAATAAACTATCTTTACCCATAATAGTAATATTCACACCCAGACCCATAATGGCTAAAAACGCGTACCACCCGTCTAAATTAGAAGTATGCGGTGCGCCAATAAGCACCGCTTTATTAATATTGGGTATCTCACCTTTAATTTGCCAGCCTTGGGCTAAAAACAAATTGCGCCATACTATTTTGCTTAATGCATTGCCACGCTTGGGCAATTTTGGTGGAGCTGTAGGAAAAGTAAGATGTTCCATCATAAAAATGTGCATTTTAGATTTTATGGCTAAAACTGTAACAGTTTGCGCTTTAAGTCATTGGCCTAAATGCTAAATTTAAAGCTCACTAGACCAAAGAATAATAAAACCAGCCCCCAAAGTAATCCCATGTCAGGAATATAAAAAATGTAATAAAAGCATAAGCAAGTTTAATTCTTTGTAGAAAGTGATTGCAAATGAAAACACTTCTCATTTATTATAGCTCTTGTAAATCTAATGTGCATGAAAAGCAAGTAAGCTTGGCGTCGTAAATGTATTGGTTATAAGGATGTTGCTTGGCCGCATGTGCTTCACTTTAAGAGTCCTAATGAATAGGTAACGATTCATGGCTGCAACAATTCAGGCAGAAAAGACTCCGGCAAAAGCAACGGCAATGTCACGTCGTGCGCTGGGTATTGTGGTGGCCGTACTGGTGGCTCATGTGATTGTGCTGGCTGCCCTTGCCACATTTACACCCAAACCTATTCCCTTGCTTGACCAACCAAAACCTATAGCAGTGCGCTTTGTAGAAATTACACCACCCAAACCTGAACAACCAACACCGCCACAGCCCAAGCCAAAAGAGCTGCCTAAAAAACCCATCAAACCCAAAGAAGTTAAAGTGGTAAAAGCGCAGCCAAAGCCGCAGCCAGTCCCTAAACCAAAACCTGTATTGACCACGCCAACACCTTCTAAACAACCGCAAGCGGTGGTTGCACCTGTCACACCTGAACCTATAGTGCCAGAACCCATCATGCCGCAAACTCCTAAACCACAGCCTGAGCCGCAACCCCAGCCAAGGCCACAGCCAAAACCTGAGCCAGTCGCTTCCAATACGCCTGTTTTGGTAGAGGGCGTGTCCTATATTAAGCCGCCTCGGTTAAGCGTTACTGAACGTGATTTAAAAGGCCAGGCACGGACGGTCAAACTTAAAATTACCATTACGACGAGCGGCAAAGTAGAAGCAGTACAGGTGGTGTCGTCATCAGGTATTAATGCGCTGGATCAAAAAGTGGCCAATGCCCTAAAGCGAGCGACGTTTACACCACATCGGGTCAATGGTGTTGCTGTGCCTTCTTATACCATTCAACCATTTGAACTCAATTTACCCAATTAATGAGGAGCAAGGCTTCATGAACTTTTCAATTTACTGGCAACATGCTGATGCAATCAGTAAAACCTTGTATTTTGTGTTGCTTGCCATGTCTATTGCCACGTGGTGTGTGTTTATTTTACGCCTAATGGCCACACGCCAGGCCAAGGAAGCTGCCTTAAACTCATTAAGCACGGCAGTTGAGCAATTAAAATCTCGTTTTAGCCAGCTCACTCTTGAACAGCGTAAAACGGTGGCTGAACAAGTACTTTTGCAGCAAATGGCACGTTCGCGTATGAATGCCGAGCGTGGCTTATCTGTGCTAGGCACCATTGCTTCTGTCGCACCATTTGTGGGTTTGTTTGGGACGGTGTGGGGTATTTTTCATGCACTGGTTGCTATTGGCAATACAGGGCAGGCAGGTCTGGCGCAAGTGGCCGCGCCTGTGGGTGAAGCATTAATTATGACGGGTCTGGGTTTGGCGGTAGCGATTCCTGCGGTGCTTGCTTATAACATTTGTACGCGTATGAATCGTGTGTTAAATCACGCTTTACATGATAAAGCCCACAGCGTTTTAATTGAAAACTTGTTACCTGGCAGCACGGCACCTGAGCAAGTTGCCCATAAGCAAAACTCTGCCAGTACACTGGTGGGAGGTCAAGTTTAAATGGCGTTTAATTTGGGAGAAGAAAACGAACAAGGCATGAATGAGATGAATCTCATTCCCTTAATTGACATTATGCTGGTGTTAATGATTATTTTTTTGGTCACCGCCACAGTCATCAATCCCGCCATTCCATTAACCTTACCCAAAACTGATGCCTCACAGATTGAGCAGCCCCCTAAAGTTATCACCATTAATATTAATGCCAATGGTCAGGTTAGTTGGGATCGGGACAGCATTGGCTTAGATGAGCTGGCAACCCGTATGAATGCTGCGGCTCAGGAAGCCAAAAAGCCATCCCTACAGATTCGTGCCGATAAAAATGCGCGTTATGATACTGTGGCACAGGTCATGGCACGCGCCAGTAAAGCAGGCTTAAGTGATTTAGCCTTTGTCAGTGATGTGGAGTAGTTGAGTAATTGAATAGTAGACATAGCAATCAATGAAAGGCAAAAAACCTTTAGCACTGCGCTAAAGGTTTATCTATTGAAGACCAGTTAATTGAGTATTCGCTACGAATACTTTAATTAATAGTTTTTAAATTGCTGGGTTCATGATGTTCAATCACTGGTGGCTTTTTAGGCATGACCAGCCAAAGCACCAGATACACTAAAATACCTGGAAAACCAGCACTAGAAATCGATAAAATCACAAAAACAATGCGCAGTAAGGTTGGGCTCCAGCCATAACGATCTGCAATACCACCCATTACCCCTGCAATCATGTTGTGACGACGCGAACGATATAAACCCAAATTTGCCATTGTCGCAATGCCTCCATAAACCAAACGATGTTAACAGATGCGTTGACGTACTAAAAAATCACATCAAAGCAATCTCTCTTTATATATAAAGGCTGCGTCACATTTTTAAACTAAGCATTTTGTGTCATATTTGTGCCGAGATAGCAGCAAAATAACAACGCAAGCTTATTGCGTTAATACATGTTGCTAAAACCGCCTTATTGATAAGTAAAATAAATAAAAGTCACAATAGAAGCACTAAAGCCTGCTCAATTTGCAGCCTATGTTTATATACAATCATTCCACCCCAGATGGTGAAGTTCACAATTTGATTAATTTTTTCGTCCTTAAGTATATATCTTCACCAAGAGCAAAATAGGCGATAGAGATAAATGAAAATATATAAACATAGAGATAAATTAAAGATAGGCTTTCATGGCGTGGTTGCTTTAAGCGTGCTCGTAGTCGCTGGTTGCAGCAATAGTTTAGATTTACGTAGTCAACAAAAAGACCAGCGTGAAGAGCGACTAGCACATTCTGCCCAGGCATCTTCCATGGCGTTAAGTGAAGCTGCTTCAGCGGTGCGCTACCTTAATAGTCAAAACAATAGCCAAAATATGCTTGAAGTGAGTGACACCACAGAAGTAGCCCATGTTATACCTGCACCGCAAATTATTGAGCACTTTGCGGGACGCTACACAGGTCAAATTCCCTGTAATGTTCAATCAAGCCAGTGTGGTCGAGAAAAAATAGACATTGCGTTAACTTTGCTGCCAGATGGTTCTGCCATACGCACTTTGGTGCAGCAAGGCAAGGTAAATTCTATGCTAGAAAAAGAAACAGCAGTATGGACGGTAACAGGTAACGGTCAACATATTATGCTGATTTTACCCAATCGCGAGGTATGGAGCTTTAAACAAGAAGGGCAGGGCAAGCTGCGTTTTGAGCCAAATTCAAGTGCAACCCTGACAAATGCTTTGTCGACAGGTTCACGTGAGTATGTACTGACGGCTGCGAATATATAGACAAGCTTTATATCATCGCTTAAAAATTATTGCTTAACATTCCTCTGGACATTAGTCATAAGTTTTTTAGCTTAGGTTCCTCGTTTCATTTTGGTCTCTTGTCTTATTTTTTAACCTTATCTTTCAATAAAGTCTATGACCAAAAATTAAAAAGGGTGCTTAATTATAAGCACCCTTTTTTGTTGCTAAACAACAAATGCTAACTATTTGAATTAATAGTCAAAGCTAAAGTGTTCTGGTGCTAACTGGGTGAGTGAGCGTGATGGCGCAACCAGTGCCTCGGCATGACCTGAAGCACGTGGTAACAGGCGGTCAAAATAGAACTCAGCAAGCTGAAGTTTTGCTTGATAAAATTCGGCAGAATCATTGCCGCCAATTTCTAATTTTTCCAACGCCACAGTGGCCATTTGTGCCCAGAAATAAGCCATCATGGCATAGCCAGAATACATCAGGTAATCGACAGAAGCAGATGACACCATATCGCGGTCTTTACGTGCAGTGAGCATCAAACGTAGCGTTAACGTATTCCACTGCGCACATATTTTGGTTAAATCCCACACATAGCGACGCATCTGTTTATTGCGGGCATTACGGCTACAGAATTTTAAAATTTCTGCGGTGTAATCACGAACTGCTTTACCTTTAGAAGACAACAGTACTTTACGGCCTAATAAATCCAGTGCCTGAATCCCAGTGGTGCCTTCATACAGGGTAGAAATACGTGCATCACGTGCAATTTGCTCCATGCCCCATTCTTGAATATAGCCATGACCACCAAATACCTGCATGCCCAAATTGGCAGATTCCAAGCCAAGCTCAGTTAAGAAGCCTTTTAAAATTGGGGTATAGAAGCCCAGTTTGTCATCCCAGTAATCAAAGCCAGCTTGATCGCCTTTGCTTAAACTATCCGTCATTTTGTCAGCAATTTGTGCAGCATGATAAATCATGGCACGGCCGCCTTCGGCTACGGCTTTTTGCGTGAGCAGCATGCGGCGTACATCGGCATGGTGAATAATTGCATCAGCCACTTTATCGGCATCTTTTTTGCCAGATAGTGCGCGCATGGACATACGGTCTTTGGCGTAAGGTAATGCACCCTGGAACGATAGCTCAGCATGAGAAATACCCTGAACCGCAGTCCCAATACGGGCTGTGTTCATAAAGGTAAACATGGCATGTAAACCTTCGTTTTCTTTACCAATCAGGTAACCAATGGCACCGTCAAAGTTCAATACCGCGGTTGCAGAAGCTTTGATGCCCATTTTATGTTCAATCGAACCACAGAACACAGGATTACGCTCACCCACTGAACCATCTTCATTGATGAGGAACTTAGGCACGATAAACAGGGAAATACCACGTGTCCCTTTTGGTGCATTTGGCAGGCGTGCCAGTACAATATGAATAATATTTTCAGTCAGGTCATGTTCACCCGCAGAAATAAAGATTTTGGTACCGTATAGTTTGAATGTACCATCATCATTTGGTTCGGCTTTGGTTTTCACCTGACCCAGGTCTGTACCGCATTGAGGCTCGGTTAAGCACATGGTGCCGCTCCAAGTTCCTTCAACCAGTTTTGGCATATAGGTATTTTTTTGCTCGTCAGTACCAAACTGCAAAATGGTATTCATACAGCCAGCACTTAAACCAGGATACATGGTAAATGACCAGTTGGCTGTACCCATCATTTCAGATTTAATCAGATTTAATGACATCGGTAGGTTCTGGCCGCCAAACTCTTCTGGATATGACAGTCCTTGCCAGCCGCCCTGTACATACTGGTCATAGGCTTCTTTATAACCTTTTGGCGTCGTGACATTGCCATTGTCAAAATGACAGCCTTCGGCATCGCCAGATTGATACAATGGAGCAAGCACGTTTTCGCACAGATCAGCCGCGCCCTCTAAAATCATATCTATTGTATCAGCATCAGCCGAATCACCATTGGACAGGGTCTGAAAATGAGCTGGAAAGTCCAGCACTTCATTCATTAAAAAACGCACGTCGCGTAAGGGAGCTTTATAAGTTGGCATGAGGTTCAACCCTGACAAGAATAGTGGAGGCATCTGGTAGCATTAAATGTGTGCTACGGAAGATAACCCGATAACCTAAATTATCCGTGGGAAAGTGCCTAAAAGCATTGATGCCCGACACATATTTTTCTGTCAGAAAAGCAACTCCATGCGGCACGTCAATCAATTTATCTGGGCATGCCAAGCCAGAAATACCTGCCATGAGGGCCTGTGCATCAGCAAAACCATATCAGGGCACTTTAAAACGCATTATAAAAAGCGTACTATAAAAAATCATGCAGGTCAGGTTTGACACCATTCCACATAAAAAATGCTTCAGACGCTTGCCCTACCAGCATACTAAAGCCATCACTGACAGGCACTTGCCGTTCCTGGGCTTGCTGTAAAAAGCTAGAGGGTTTGCCATAGGCCATTTCATAGGCATACTTAAACTTAAGCTCAGGGGGCAGTAACAGCACTTCACCTGATAAACTGGCCGATGTGGCATTAATGATAATGTCAAACTCCCCAATAAGCTGGTCAAGTCCAATGGCGTCAAGGATAGCAGTGCCCACAAAAGGTTGCACATCATCTACCAGTTGCTGTGCCCGTGCCTTAGTGCGGTTTGCAATCACCACGTGGTGCGCCCCAGCATGCACTAACGGTAAAATTACCCCACGCGTTGCTCCGCCAGCCCCTAAAATGAGTATTTTGGCCTGCTTCAAATTCCAGTTTAAATACTGTAAGGCATCGACTAAACCTTGCCCGTCAGTATTGTCACCATACAGCTTGCCGTCTTGCTGCCACATGGTATTGACTGCACCTGCTACTTCTGCGCGGGTACTTAAATGGTCACATAGCTCAAATGCCTGTTGTTTAAATGGCACGGTGATATTTAAACCGTTACCACCTTCGGCAAAAAATGCCTTTACACAATCCGTAAATCCCTCTAATGGCGCAAGAATTTTTTGATAATTAAGACAAATATTGCATGCTTCGCCAAAAGCCTGATGAAGTTCTGGTGAACGCGAATGCGCAATCGGATTGCCAACCACGGCAAATTGTTTGGCTGGGTTTAATTGAGTTGTCATGAATAAAAATAACCAGAAAATATTGACTAAATAATAAGCACACGCGGTTAAATGCTATATATCTACTCAATATACATAAAACTAATAATATCTTCTATAAGGCAATACCAAACCTGTTGGTCCCTTACGCTACCATAGCGGCATAAATGAAATGCTGATTGCCGAACTGATCGGTATATCTGGCAACAAGGAGCAAACCATCATGAGTCATTTTAAAACCACCAAAGCTTTACTAATTACTTCCACATTGGCCAGTGCCATGGTTTTGGGTGCTTGTGCAACTGCTACCCCTAGCCAAAACCGTATTGGTGCAGCCGCTGCAGCGGGTGCGGCAGGTGCTGCTGTTGGACAAAAAGCAGGCGGGCGTACAGGTAGTGCAATTGGTGCAGCCGCAGGGACTGGTTTAGGAACCAATGCAACAGGTGCCAGCACACAAACCAGTATTGCTGGGGCGATTGGTAGTGCCATTGGTGCTGTAGTCGGTGAGAAACAGGGCGGTGCAGGTGGTGCAGCAATTGGCGCAGCCGTGGGTGGCGCAGCGGGCGCGGCAGCAAGTGAAGCACAGCAAAACCGTCGTTAATTGATGGTGTGACAAACCAGCGCGCAAAGCGGTGGTAATGAGCCTACTGTTTAACAGTGGGCTTTTTTAATTGTCATTTATAACTGGTGCAGCATAAACACAGCATCTGAACCAAAACTTTTTAATTTCTGCGCAATGCCATGTGATGTGGCACAACTAATTTCAAATCCCTGTTTTTGCCAATACGCTGTAGAACCTTGTACTGCAATTAAACCTATATTTTGCAATTGTTGTTGCTTAGCATAACTAATAGCCTGTTTAATCAGCTGTTGGCCTGCACCAAAGCTACGAGAATCAGGATGTACTGCCAGATCATGCAAATACAATAATGTGGGCGAGTGGCATAGTTCAAAAATGGTGGCATTTAAGGCAGGAAAAGTATGGGCATTAACAGGCAGGCAAATTAAATAAGCAACTGTTTGCCCATTCAGGTGAGCGATCCAACAGCTATTGGCAGTTTTAGCAATTTTACTAAAAAAAGACTCAACCTGCTCTAGATATGGTGATTCATAACAACTGGCTTGAATGTGATAGATACTGTCTACATCGTCAAGATCAGCGGTTTTAATGCTTAGCCCTTTCATACACATCAATACGTCATCCAATAGGCTGGCCATTATGCAAGCCAGGCCGTTAAAAGCGCAAACTCAAACGCATGAATAAATCACTAATATAGGTGATAAAAGTCGACAATAAGCATTTTATAG
This sequence comes from Pseudomonadota bacterium, assembly GCA_023393635.1. Taxonomy (GTDB): domain Bacteria; phylum Pseudomonadota; class Gammaproteobacteria; order Pseudomonadales; family Moraxellaceae; genus Alkanindiges. The sequence goes on along the minus strand of JAEWKT010000018.1, from coordinate 42,266 downwards.
CCATCACGGTCATGTAGATTAAACAGTCATGAATGCTCACGTCATCTCATGGCTTAATTACTTAACGAAACAAACTCGCAACGCCAATTTAAAAGTAGTCTTGCTAGGGTAGGTTAAGTTAAGGGTAATTAAAAATACGGAGTAATCACATGACCAAGCTGGCATTTTTAGTAGACAATTATTTTGAGCAAGTTGAGCTGACAGAAACACGCGATACTTTAGAAGAATATGGCCATCAAACGGTGCTCATTGCCACAGAGCAATTAAGCCTGCAAGGCATGGAAAGTGATGTGAATAAAAAAGATCATTTTCAAGCAGATTTATTATTAAAAGATGCCAAAGCAGGCGATTATGATGCGCTGATATTACCTGGTGGCACCGTCAATGCAGATAAATTACGGGTTAATCCACAAGCCCAACAACTGGTCAAAGATTTTTTGGCGGCTGATAAACTGGTGGCTGCCATTTGCCACGCCCCTTGGTTACTCATTTCAAGCGAGGTGGTGAAAGGCAAAAATATGACTGCTTACCACAGCTTAAAAGATGATTTAAATAATGCAGGTGCATATTATCAGGATGAGCCCGTGGTTCATGATAGCAATTTAATCACTAGCCGTAAGCCTGACGACATCTCAGCATTTGCACAGGCCATTGATGAGTACTTAATTCGGCACGATTCTAAATAATATCACGCTAAATAACACGACTCTAAATCAACTGGTAGCTCACCAAAACTGCGCCAGTTAATGAGTTAGAGTCAATACACAGTAAAAATAAGGCGCAGTACGAAATACTTACTGTGCCTTATTAATTAGACTTCTTGCCTCAGTACTGGATAGCTCTTTAAGTCTCTTTTTTAACCATGAGCAAAGCGCAAGAGATGGTTATATAAGTACAAGCAGCCTATTATTAAAGTGGTATCACTAAATCTGACTAAACCTGATTATTTTCCGTACTGCCAGTACCAAACAATGAACGTCTTTGCGTTTTGGGAATAGTTTTGCATTGCGTGGAAATTTGATAAAGAATATTGCCGAGTGCAGGTAAATGGGTGCCTAAGACGGCTTTCCCTGTGGTGAGCAACGACACACTAATATCGCGCGCAGGATCAGCCCAGCAAAAAATATTAGAAAAACCAATATGTCCAAAGGCCTGACCAGACATGGGGCCAAACAACCCTATAGGATTACTGCCCAGCATGGGGCCAAGTGCATAGCGCATCGGTGCAAGCAGTGAGCGATCAATGGTAATCCCAGAAGTTGGAATAGTGGCCCTAAATACCGTTTCTGGACTAAAAATTTGCTTATCTTGATATTGTCCGCCGCTGAGTAGCATCTCAAAAAAGCGTCCTGCTTGCTCAGCACTGGTATAAATATTCCCAGCAGGACAAATGGTGTCCATAAAGCGCGTGTCGTTGGTGATATCTACTGCCATTTGCAGGCCACCGCCCAGTACATGGTTTAAATATTTGTCAGTGCCCAGACCTGGATGTAAACCTGTGGCATAGTTCATGGCGACCTGGTCACGAAATTCTGGCTTTAAACCGTAATTGAAATACTCCATACCCATTGGTTTTTCAACCACTTCATGTAAGTAACTTCTAAGATCAGTGCCCGTGACACGCTCAATGACTTCACCCAATATATAGCCTGCAGTGACTGCATGATAAGCCAGGCGTGTACCTGATGCAGAAACTGGCGCAGCAGCATATAAACGACGTAATATTTCAGGTCGGTCAAATAACAATTCAGGTGTGACGTCACCCTCCACTTTTGGAATACCACCACGGTGCGACAATAAATGAAATAGGGTCGCACGTCGCTTACCATTCACGCCATATTCAGGAATATAATGGCTGACTGGATCCAGCAAATTAATCACACCTTGTTCATCTAATAAATGAACCAGCATTGCCGTGATTAGCTTTGAGGCAGAAAACAGGCATACTGGCGTTTCAGGCTGCGCCAGTGCAATCTGGTTGCGATCAGTGTGACCAGGCGCATTACCACGGGCATGACCAATCGCCCGATTTAATACAATGTGCCCTTGGCGACGAACGCATAAAGACACCATAGGGCTGTTGCCCGTATGATAAAACTGCTCTACGCTGCGCCATATTTTTTGTACTTGCGCTGTGGTCATGCCACCAAGTTCTGCCACTTGTTCATGGCTTGTAGTGGTAATTAAACTTAAGTCTTTGGGAGTTTTGCAGGTATTGGTGGACAGTAATTTCACGGCTGTATATCAACTCATGATCGAATAATAAAGCCAGTGTGCAACGGGACAAACAAAAAGTCAGTGTCCAAACTGCCAAAGTAATAAAACTATTTTGCAATCAGGCTGCAATTCACTTAAAATACGGCACTGCTGTAGTGATGCACGGCATTCGTAGACGCTCATCCTGTTAAGTAACGTGATTAATTAACAAGTGATCGCTCTATGACATTTATCGCATCTTTATTAAAGCATCTCGGAGATTCTCATGGCTTTAAGCAACGCTGACCGCGCTGATATCATTGCAAAATTTGCTCGCGCTGAAAATGACACTGGTTCACCAGAAGTTCAAGTGGCTTTATTATCTGCACAAATCAATGACTTGCAATCGCATTTTAAAGCGCACAAGCATGATCATCATAGCCGTCGTGGTTTGATCCGTATGGTTAACCAACGTCGTAAATTGCTTGATTACCTCAAAGGCAAAGACAGCAACCGCTATCAAACGCTGATTGGGGCGCTTGGCCTACGTCGTTAAGACAAGGCTTACTCGCAAATTGTCTGGCTGCTTATGCAGTTGGTCTGGACTATTTGTAAGCTCTAGAGGCTTAATCAGTCTTTAGTCATGGAGAAGGGGCGATGATTCGCTCTTTCTTCGTATGTTAAATGTATGGCGTGAAGCGGCTTCTAACGCGTGTTATTTGCTCGTTATTAACAATTAAATAATGAACTCATTAAATATTTAAATAACAGTCGTTAGGGGCCTTGCGCCACCAAAAATGTATTGAAGGAAAAATTATAGATGTCTATGTTTAATATTATCCGTAAAGAATTCCAGTATGGCCAACACACTGTTGTGCTAGAAACTGGTCGTATTGCGCGTCAGGCCAACACCGTATTTGTCACCATGGGTGGCGTGAGTGTACTGGTTGCCGTGGTTGCTCAGCCAAATGCAAAAGCAGGTCAGGATTTTTTCCCGTTAACTGTTAATTATCAGGAAAAACAATATGCGGCTGGCCGTATTCCTGGTGGTTATGGCAAACGCGAAGGCCGTGCAAGTGAAGCTGAAACTTTAATTTCACGCTTAATTGACCGTCCAATTCGTCCATTATTCCCAGAAGGCTATTACAACGAAATTCAGGTGACTGCCTCTGTGGTGTCTTCTGACAAAACCATGCATGCCGATATTGCAGCCATTTTAGGAACTTCAGCCGCGTTAGCCATTTCTGGCACCCCGTTTAAAGGGCCAATTGCTGCTGCACGTGTTGGTTTTATTAATGGTGAATACATTTTAAACCCAACAATTGCCCAGATTCAGGAAAGTGAGCTGGACTTAGTGGTTGCTGGTACTGACCAAGCGGTATTGATGGTTGAATCTGAGGCCAAAGAATTATCTGAAGACCAAATGCTGGGTGCAGTATTGTTTGGTCATGACGAAATGCAGGTAGCCGTTGCTGCGATTAAAGAATTTGCCGCGATGGTTGGTGCTAAAGCCAGTGAATGGACTGCACCAGCGGTAAATACTGAACTTCAGGACAAGTTAAAAGCCCGTTTTGAAGCACAAGTGTCTGAAGCGTATACCTTAACAGTTAAGCAGGAACGTTATGCTGCACTGGATGCCATCAAGCAAGCTGCATTGACTGAATTTGCACCAGAAGGTTCTGAAGACGGCTTAAGCGATGAAGTAGCCAATCTGTTTGAAGATTTAAAATACCGCACTGTGCGTGACAATATTTTATCGGGCAAGCCACGTATTGATGGCCGTGATACCAAGACTGTTCGTGGTCTGGATATTCAAGTTGGGGTATTACCTCGCACCCACGGTTCTGCACTGTTTACCCGTGGTGAAACACAAGCCCTGGTGACTGCCACTTTGGGTAATACCCGTGATGCGCTGATGGTAGATACCCTGGCTGGTACTAAAACCGATAACTTCATGCTGCATTATAATTTCCCTGCTTATTCTGTGGGCGAAACTGGCCGTGAATCTGGCCCGAAACGCCGCGAAATTGGCCATGGCCGTTTGGCGCGTCGTGGTGTACAAGCCGTATTACCACCAAGTGACCGCTTCCCATATGTGATTCGTATTGTGTCTGATATTACCGAGTCCAATGGTTCTTCTTCTATGGCATCAGTTTGTGGTGCCAGCCTTGCCCTTATGGATGCAGGTGTACCACTAAAAGCACCAGTTGCTGGTATTGCCATGGGTCTGGTTAAAGAGGGCGAGCGTTATGCAGTCTTGTCCGATATTCTGGGTGATGAAGATCACTTAGGCGATATGGACTTTAAAGTGGCTGGTTCTGCCAATGGTATTACCGCACTGCAAATGGATATCAAGATTGAAGGGATCACCGAAGAAATCATGGAAGCGGCTTTAAATCAAGCTTATTCTGGCCGTATTCATATCTTAAATGCCATGAATCAGGTGATTTCTAACGCGCGCCCAGAAATTAATATGCACGCACCAACCTATGGTGTGGTTCAAATTAATCCAGACAAGATCCGCGATGTGATTGGTAAAGGCGGTGCGACTATTCGTGCCTTAACTGAAGAAACTGGCGCATCTATTGATATTGAAGACAATGGTACCGTACGCGTATTTGGTGAATCTAAAGCCGCAACGCAAGCAGCCATTGCCAAAATTCAGGCCTTAACTGCTGAAGTTGAGCCAGGTACGGTGTATACAGGTACTGTGGTGCGTATTGTAGAATTTGGTGCATTTGTCAATATTTTGCCAGGTACTGATGGCTTGTTGCATATTTCACAAATCTCTAACGAGCGCATTGCCAACGTGGCTGATGTACTGACCGAAGGCCAAAAAGTTCAGGTTCAGGTGCAAGATGTGGATCAACGTGGTCGTATTAAATTGTCCATGAAAGATATTCCACAAGGTTAATTCTTTGCTGGCAAATTAAAAGCTCACTTCGGTGGGCTTTTTTTTATTCATGTCTAACTGATCAATATAATTGTATATTGCTTAATCTTCGTGCTATCTTTCGCACGTGATTAGGACAAAAACAAGATTGAGGATCGTCTAAATGTCTACAGCCCGTAGAATTCGCCAAGGTATGGTGACAGTTGCAACCGCAGCTTTTTTACTCTCTGGTTGCTCGCAGGTGATTAAAGGCGGGGCCAATGTAGCTCTGGGCTTTGCCGAAAGACATATTGTTCCACCGATTATTGCCATGGATGATGCCGACATGGCGTGCGCCAGCGGTAATGCCACCACGCCTTTAGTGATGGCTACCAAAGCCATGGGTGCGGACCCTGCCAAAATGGGAGTACTGCTGTATACCTCAGCTGGGATTTGCGCAGAAAACAATGCGCTGGATGCTGAGCTGCGTTACATGCGTGCCGCCAAAGCCAATCGAATTGACGAAGCAAAAGATGCGCGTATTGAGCAAAAACGCTGGGCAGAAACTGCGGCACGTCGTCAATATGCCTCTTATTTGCTTTTCGCTGAGCATTTTCAAACCAAGTATAAAGTCAAATTGGGCGAAGAATGCCCAAGCCTAAAAACTGACTTAAATAAAACCATTTATCTGATGGGCTTATTAAGCGGCTTACAGGCAGTAACCAATGATATTAACTCAGGCGGTACAGTAAATGTGCCAAAAGATATTGCAGCGGTGGTTGAGCGCGGCATGACCTGCCTGAACAACGAGCAATTCTGGGGTGCACCAAATGCAGTACGTGCCGCAATTTGGACGTTGTTACCTGGTGCCGATGAAGGCAAGCCTGATCCATGGCAAGTCATGAAAGACTCAGCTGCCATTGGTGAACGTGAAGGTGTTCGTTTGCCACATGCATTGTATGTCATTGCGGCACAGGCAACGGGTGATGAGGCTAAAATCCGTGATGCCTTACGCACTTATGGAAGTTCAATTGCTGAAGGTAAGCCTGTGAATCAGGAGTATCGTCTGGTGGATGCCATTGCCCGTCAAATGATTCAAAATGCCTCGGATCGTTACTGGACAGAAAACACAGGCATTCGTACACCAGAAGATGGCTTTAACCATTTCTGGGACGAATCAGCTGTGGATGATTCTGGCTTGTCCTTAGATGGTTTGCTAGATGATGTGGTCGATGATGGCAATGGAACAGATGCCGATATCCCTAATAATACTGATAGTGATGCTGATGCTGCGCCTGTTGTAGAACCAGCGGGTGAGGAAATCGACGCTGAGCCTGCTGAGTAAGTCAATTATTCAACAAAAACCGCCTATATTCATGAGGCGGTTTTTTTGTCTGACCCATCGTTAAACGAGTTGAGCAATGTTTTGAATTTCAGGCCAATCCCTGCTGTAATGTGGTTAATTATTGGCTGTGCCATATTGTTTGCATTTTTGCAGCTTGCGATGCCAGTATTTATTTATCAGCGTGATTTGATGTGGTCTGAGCCTTGGCGTTGGTGGACAGCGCAGTGGGTGCATGTAGGGTGGCGGCATTATGGTTTAAATATTTTGGCTCTCGCCTGTCTGCCTTTTATTATTCCGCACATGAGCCGCGCTAATTTAGGGTGGGCAATTATAATTTTATCGCCCCTGCTAAGCATCGGTTTATATTGGTTTTATCCGCATGTCTATGCTTATGCTGGCTTTTCTGGGGTATTGCATGGCTTATATGTATGGGCAGCCTTAACCAGTTTGTTGTTTAATTTACCGCAAGAAACGCTGAAGAACACAGGTACTACCCATTATTTGAATGAGCGAAAATTTGCCACTTTATTATTATTGGCGGTGGTCATTAAAGTATTGATAGAAAAAAAAGTGGGGCACACTGATACCGAACGGTTAATTCAGGCACCTGTTTTAATTGAAGCGCATCAGATTGGTGTGGTGGTAGGCGTGCTATATACTAGCCTACAGTATATCTGGTTTAAATTTTATGACAGCAGGCATAAAACGGCTTAGCGTGCCAAGTAATAGGTACAAACCACTCACTTAAGCGTTAAAGTTGAGAGTATTTAACCAAATTGATCAAATATTTTTTTAATAATGTTAGATATGTCATAGTCTGATATGACAGAAATGTTGCATTATAACGACAAATTATGTATCAGGTATGATTCTTGTCGTACAAAGAGACATGTAGCAGCTTGTGATGCAGCTGTGAGGGTGAGAGGGACAACTCTCGTAAGTTTGACGGACAATAAAAGGGCAGCACGCCTATGCAAACCAATCCTACGCCAGAAGCCAAATCTGGCTTTTTGAATCGTACATGGTCGGAATGGTTTTCGACCCTTCCTGTTTTTTTAATCCTCATTTTGACGCTGATTATTGGCACTGGCGAAATGATTCACGGTCAGTTGCTGCGCGTAGGCGAGAAATTGTACGGGGATCCAGCCACAGGTGTTCAATATTCCTTCCTGCGTGCCCAAGCCGTGGCACCAAGCTGCGAGCGACATCCCGATATTGATGCTCAAGTGCAGCAACAAATGGCTTCTGCCAAAGCAAGCGATGACCCATTTGCTGACCTGTTTGGGCCACAAGACCCGCAAGAGGTTCGTCAGTCCTTGCTGGCTGCCCAGGCAGTGTGTGAAGAAAAACATCAATTTTATGAAAACACGCAAAGCTATGTTGATAGCCACCCCAGTGTAAAAGTATTCCGTAACATTGAAACGGGCTTCTTTGCCATTTTCCATTTTGGTACTGAGAACCGAACCTTATTCCTGGTAATTATGGTGGCCATTGCTGCCCTTACCGCAACCTTAAATAAGCATCACATTGGTTTACGTCCTGCAGTGACCAGGAAAGACTATTTGGTACATGATGCTGCCATGGCTGTGGGTAATGGTTTGCTGTCGTACTCAACCATTAGTTATATTTTGTCTCTGGCGCACTCTGGGGTAATGGTTGAGCCTAAGGCAATTGCTATTAACTACTTGTGGGCAACACTATTTGTACTCACGACTTTAATCAGTATTTATCGCCTGATTAAACCACAAACTCCCAAGCAGGAAGGTGGCAGTTTTGGTCTGGCCTTATTGTCCGTGCCGCTGTATGCGTGGATGGCCATTATTACTGGTATTGCCTTTATTTTCTTTATGGATTATTCGGTTGGACAGGCCATTTACTTAGGTTTGCTCACCGATTATGTGGCCATTTTCCTGGCGCTGGGTCTGTTTATCTGGGTGGGGATGCTACTGACTCAAACCCGTGTGATGGATTTATTCCTCAATATTTTGCGTCCGTGGAACTTCTCGCCTGAGACCCTAACCTGGCTAATCCTGATTGCGGCGGCTATTCCCACTGCTTATACGGGCGCATCGGGTATTTTTGTTGTGGCGGCAGGTGCGCTGATTTACAAGGAAGTGTGGAACTCTGGTGCGCGTCGTCAGTATGCACTGGCTGTGTCTGCCATGTCTGGCACCTTAGGTATGGTGATCCGTCCCTGTTTGCTGGTGGTATTGATTGCCATGCTGGATAGCAAGCATGTGACCTCTGATGAGCTGTTTAATCATGGCATTTACGTCTTCTGGTTTATTTCTTTCTTATTCCTGGCCGTATCGTTATTTTTTGCAGATTCCAAGTTCCGTATCAATTCACCCAAGATTGCTTTACCAGGCATGATGCGCGCATTAGGCCCAGTGGTGCCTTATGTGATTATTACCGCGCTGGTCGTGCTGTTCTATAAGTATGCACTCAATACTGAAATGAACGAATTTACTGCGCCGATGATTTTGCCATTGATCTTATTGGCTGTGGTGTTTTTTGACAAAGTGCGCCGTGAGCCAGAATCAAGAGCAATGGCGTATGGTCAAACCGCTGATGATCATGAAAAAATGATTCAGGAACATCAAAAAGACTCGCCGTACTTGCGCAGTCATGACTCGCATGGGGTTGAGCGTCGTTCCAGTTTTGAGGCAGCCATTCGCTTTGCAACCTCAGAAACGGTTGGGCATATTGGTGCGCTAATTATCCTGATGGCATTGTCAGCCAGTGTCGGTGGCCTGATAGAAAAAACTGAGATCGTGCATTTATTACCAACGCATCTGGACAATATTTATATTTCTTTATTATTTATTGCCTTGTTGCTGGCCGCGATTGGTATGACTACCGATCCGTTTGGTGCAGTGATTTTAGTAGCGGCTTCCATTGCACCCGTGGCTTATGCCAATGGCATTAATGCGATTCACTTCTGGATGATCTGTCTGGTGGCCTTTGAGCTGGGTTATGTGACACCGCCTGTTGCGCTCAACCATTTGCTGACGAGGCTCTCAGTGGGAGATGAGGAGGTGATGGCAGCCGATGCCGAAGCCAAAGCCAAGTACACCAACTTCTATTATCGTTATGAGCGCTGGTTACTGCCGATTATTGTGTTGTTCCCTGCACTGATGGTGGTGACCTTTACGCCTTATATCTTTAAGATGTTTGGCTGGTATTAAAAGCTGATTTTTAGCGAACAGTAATCTGTGATTAAAACGGTGTCCCAGGACACCGTTTTTTTATCAGTCGATTTTTTGAGCTAACTGCTTTTTTGTGTTGGCTGCTTTTTTGATTTGATAAGGTAGATCACTGTCTGCTGGTTAAAATTTGCTGTGCTGCCGCATGATCAGGTGATGTGATGGTTAGACGCGTAGCGTATTTCTGTCCGAATTGTCTGAAAACTGCTTTAACCACAATCTCAAGCAGAAAATAGGCGGGAGAAACGTGGCATGCACAGTAGCAATGCCAATAAAATGACTAGCATGCCGACAATGCTGATTAGGTCAGGATATTCACCCCACAGGGTGGCTGCCCAAATGCCTGCAAAAATAATGGCCAGATAATTGGCTGGACCAATTTGTCCTGCGGGGGCAAAGCTATAGGCTTTTGACAAGCAAATTTGGCTTAAAGTGGCTAAGGCACCAGCACTGCACAGTAAGCCAAGCTCGCGCACACTATAACTACGCCATAGCCATAGCATGGGAATTGCCGATAACACGGTGCCGATCAGGCAAAAATAAAACACAATACGGCTCACTGGTTCGGTATCGGTTAAGGCTCTGACCGTCACAAATGCCATGGCTGCCAAAAAACTGGAGCCTAATCCAATAATAGACAACAGGTTAAACATGCCTGTGTCTGGCTTAGTGACCATAATCACGCCCACAAAGCCCAAGGATGCAGCAATGATCATATTGAACGTCATTTTTTCTTTTAAAAACAACCAGGCCACTAAAGGAATAAAAATAGGTGATGAGTAGGTAAATACCATGGCATTACTCAGCTTTAAGTGAGCAATGGCATAGAAAAAACCGTACATGGCAATAAGGCCAACTGTTGCACGCCACAGATGCATCCACCAGCGTGAGGTTTTAAGATGATCGACGCCTTGAGTCAGCAAAAATGGTGTTAATACCAGCAGGCCAATTGCATTTCTAAAAAATACAATAGTGGGGTTATCCACCGTATAAGAGGCGAGGCGGATTAACACGCCCATTGAGGCAAACAAAAAAGCAGACAGCGATAATAAAATTAAACCAGTGACTACTGGAGAGAAAGGAGAAACAGGGGCCTTAATTGCCAAAACTTGCTCATCATATGGGTGAAAAGGAGATGATTATAAGGCCAAAGCGTTTTTAAGCCGACAATTCTAAGCCAACAAGTTTTAAACTGACAGTAAAAATCCCATAAGTCCATGGAAACTTATGGGATTGGATAAAAGCATGCCTAATTAAGCAGTGGCTTTATCAGCTTCGGCTTGTAAGTCAGCAAGATATTTTTCTTTTAACTCAATTAGTTTGTCAGAGTCTTGCAGTTGCTCTTGTAGTAGGGCTTTGCGCTCTGTGAGTTGTGCTTGTTGATCTTGCAGGCGGCTAATTTCTTCTTGAGCCACACTTGCTTCCTCTGGCACAGGTGCAGTTAACAAGTTGGTATCAATAATTGAATGACCTGGAGCCTGACTTTCATCCACTTTACTTTGAGTTTCTTCATTGGACTGGCTCATAGAGGACGAAGGTGGGGGATCACGGCGTTCATTTTGGTCGGTACTACGTTGACCAATAACAAAGGAAGCCAGGTAATACAATAAAAATGCTGCAACCACCACGCCCAACATAATCAGCCAGCGTTTGCTTTTGGGTGTTTGTTCTGGATCTTGCACGTTTATTCTCCAAGTTTCTGTTATCTAATGACTTGAGTCTAGCGAAGTGGCTTAAACTGCACTATACCCACATCATCTGCTTTTGATGGTGAATTTGTAACTGTATTTTCGAGCTGATCGATGTGAGTAGGGCGGCGTTCGCTGGTGCCGCAGTCAATGCATTCAATCCATTCATCGTCTTGGGTCGTAAATAAAACCACCCGATCCAGCGCATGGCAATGGTTACACCGAGCCCCAGCAATAAAACGCTTTTTAATAGACATGCCATACTCCAGATTGAATAAATTTCTTGCATGCATAGTATATCCCTCTTAAACACCTCCTTTTCAAAGATGAGTAAGGCGTAAAAGGGAAGATGCAAGAGGGCTGATTGTTTAGTATCAAGGCTATTTAGCAATTAAACAGCAGTGGTACCAGCACTATTGATCCAGCCATTATGGCGTAATAATGCGCCAAGTTCAGGTTCACGGCCTCTAAAGTTTTTAAAGGCGGTGAGTGCATCTACACTACCACCCACAGCAAGTACTGCGTCTCTAAACGCTTTGCCTGTGTTGGCGTTAAACAAGCCTTCTTGCTCAAAACGGTCAAATGCATCGCTGGCCAATACTTCTGCCCATTTATAAGAGTAATAACCTGCGGCATAGCCACCAGCAAAAATATGGCTAAAGCTATGCTGAAAGCGGTTATAGCTGGCTGTCGGCAGTACTGCCACCTGCTCACGGACATCATTTAAAATATGTTGAATCTGTGCCGTGTCTGGAGCAGGGGTAGTGCTATGCAGGTTTAAATCAAACAGTGCAAATTCAATTTGACGTAAGGTTTGCATCCCAGTTTGGAAGTATCGTGCTGCAAGCAGTGCTTGCAATAGCTCTTTAGGCAGCGTCTGTTGATTTTCAAAATGCTGGCTAACCAAACTTAAGGCTTGTTCATCCCAGGTCCAGAACTCCATAAACTGGCTAGGTAACTCCACGGCATCCCAGGCCACGCCATGGGTTCCTGCTACATGAATCACGTCTACTTCGGTTAATAAATGATGCAAGCCGTGACCAAACTCATGGAACAGCGTCACCAGTTCATCATGGCTGAGTAGTGCAGGCGCATCACCAACAGGCGGCGTAAAATTACCGATCATAAATGCAACGGGCAATTGTAGTTGGGTTTTGGTGCGCATACGGGAACGAAAACCACTCATCCATGCACCACCACGTTTATTGCTACGGGCATATAAGTCAAAGTAAAACCCAGCAATAACTTGGCCATGTTCACTCACTTCATAATAATGAACATTGGGTTCCCACACCGATGCTTGCTTTTCTTCAATTTGAATATTATAAAGTTTTTCAACAATCGCAAATAAACCTGAAATCACCACGGGTGCAGGGAAATAAGGCTTTAAATGTTCCTGCGATAAATTATATTCACGCAGTTTTATTTTCTCTGATAAATACGCAGTATCCCAAGGCGCAACCTGATCAATGCCGTGCTGTTTGGCTTCTTGCTGTAATTGCGCAAGCTCAAGCAATGCAGGTTGTCGTGCTTTATCAGCCAAATCAACTAAAAACTGTTTTACCTCAGCCACAGAAGGCGCCATTTTACTGGCCAGTGAATATTCAGCATAGTTTTTAAAGCCTAGCAGGTTTGCCATCTCATGGCGTAGCTGCAATATTTCCTGCATTAACGGGCTGTTGTCAAACTTGGCATCACCAAGCTCAGATGCACGGGTAACATAAGCACGGTATACCGCCTCCCGCACCGCGCGATCATTAGCATAAGTCATGATGGCAAGGTAAGCAGGAAAATCCAGTGTGGCAATGGCACCGCTTTGTTCACGCTGCGCCGCCAGTTGTTCTAATAGCGCAATGCTACTGGCGGGTAAACCTTGTAATTGCTGCTCATTAAGTGGCATAGACCATGCTTGTGTGGCATCTAATACATGGTTAGAGAAATGCGAGGATAGCTCAGACAAGCGTGCTGAAATTTGCGCATAGCGTTGCTTCTCTGCACCTTCTAGTGCAACGCCTGTTAACTTAAAATCTCGTATGGCGAGTTTTATGGCACCTTGTTGTGCAGTGCTTAAATTTTTAAAATCACCTGAGTTTTGTATCAGATTATAGGCTTGATATAAACCCTGATGCTGCCCAAGTTGCGTATAATAATCACTTAAAGTCGGCAGGATTTGTTGATACAGCTCGCGCAACGCTGGGCTATTTTTAACTGCATTTAAATGCGATAACGTGCTCCATGCTTGCTGTAAGTTATTTTCGGCATGGTCTAACTCAAAAATTAAATCCAGTGCTTGCTGAGCGTTATCAAATTGTGCAGGAACATGTGCAAGTTGTTGTTTGGCATGTTCTAACGCTGCTTCAACCTGTTGTGTTAGTTGCTGAATGTTTAAATGAGCAAAATCTGGCAAAGTCATGCTGGCTTGGCACAGGATATTTTCTTGAACTTTGGCATTCGCTGTGGAGTTGGTGGTATTAATGGACGCAGTCATGGCAAATATCTTATTTTAGAAACCTGAGTTAGATGTAGGGGCAAGGGAGACATTATGCAAGGCGAAATTGTTTTATTGCTGATAATGACTATGTCCACACAGAAGAAATTAAAGAATAGTAAGCCTGCTTATAAAAAACAGGCTTACTGCAAGAATATAATAGTTCGATTTTAAGTATGCTTAAGCTCATCACGGATGACTCGGCGCAGTACATCCTCTAGAGATCCTTGTTGTAAAATGAGTTTTAGTGCTGTATTAATCTCAGTTTGATAGCCTATGCCATGCTCGGCTGCACGCTGTTTAAAACCTTCAATCACCTCTTTATCCAGCATAATCGTAATACGCGTTTTTTGAGCTTGGCTCTCACGTAGCTTGTTTAGATGAGGGACATCAGTTGCACGTTTGGCATTTGAGAAATCATATTCATTTTGCATAATCTTGCTCCTCTCTAGTAGTGGCTAATCGGGCAGAAATAAGACGAATGATTTCAGCTTGTTCATCCCATATGGCGTACACAACAACAAGTAGACGTAGTTTTGCTGACATACCCAGCAATATAAAACGCTGCTCATCATTGTCCATATCTTCACGAACCAGCGCATACTCATCAAACAGAGCTGTTTGAGCTTCTTCAAAATTTACGCCATGCTTTCGTTTGTTGATAGCGGCTTTGTTTAGATCATAAGTAATTTCCATTCTCTAATTATACATATAGCATATGCATAGTAAAGAATATGGATTATTTCTAGAATTATACTAGGCAGTCAAGCGTAGTAGGTTTACTGTCCTGAATTGGCTTCTGGCATCAGCAATGCTTCAATGAGCGGTTGATGTCGCCTGGCTTGCTGTACCACGGTTAAACGGGAGCAATGAATAATACTTTCAATATCATGTAGGGCATGGTCAAAAATATCATTAATAATTAAATAATCAAAATGAACATACTGCTGCATATCCGTAATTGCACCTGCAAGGCGTTGCTCAATCACCTCCACTGGATCTTGGGCGCGCGCAGAAAGTCGTTCACGTAAATCATATTGCGATGGCGGTACAATAAAAATTTGAATGCAATTTGGAAATAAGCGGCGTACTTGCTGGGCACCTTGCCAGTCAATTTCTAGTAAGACATCGTGCCCTGCTGCCAGTTGCTTTTCAACCTCGGCTTGGCTTGTGCCATAGTAATTACCAAACACTTCGGCATGTTCAATAAAACCGCTGGCATTGACCTGTTTTAAGAAGCTGTCCACATTGGTAAAGTGATAATGAACGCCATCAATCTCACCAGAACGCTGCGGCCGCGTGGTATGGGAAACAGACACATGAATATCACTGGTGCGTTCTAGCAGTGCCTTAACCAAAGATGTTTTGCCTGTGCCTGACGCAGCAGAAACAACAAACAATAAACCAGACATGACATCTTTCCTGTATGATAAGCAATAAGGGCTAGTGTAGCGAAAATGATGCGCTATATTCATTATTTTTGCTAAAAATTCTGCAAGCTAAGGCTTTTTCAGGCATTCGTTGCTATGCTATTTGCATGCTGATTTCAGCATTCTGGCCTCAAGATTTTAATTTGTAATCGTTAGCGATTAATAAAGGTAGAGCATGGATATTTTATTAGCCAATCCGCGTGGTTTTTGTGCAGGCGTTGATCGTGCCATTGCTATTGTTAATCGTGCTTTAGAGTTATTTGAGCCGCCCATTTATGTGCGCCATGAAGTCGTTCATAACAAATTTGTAGTGGATGATTTGCGTAATCGTGGCGCGGTATTTGTTGAGGAGCTTCACCAGGTACCTGACGATGCGATTGTCATTTTTAGCGCGCATGGAGTATCTAAAGCGGTTCAAGAAGAAGCTGCCAAACGCAGCCTAAAAGTGTTTGATGCCACTTGTCCTTTGGTCACCAAAGTTCATATTGAGGTTACTCGATACGCCCGTGACGCTATTGATGCCATATTAATTGGTCATCATGGTCATCCTGAAGTTGAAGGCACCATGGGACAATATGATAAAAGTAAAGGTGGCACCATTTATCTGGTCGAAGACGAAGAAGATGTGGCAAAACTAGAGGTACGCGATCCTGAGCATATTGCTTTTGTGACGCAAACCACATTATCGCTAGATGACACTGCACGTGTGATTGATGCGCTACGTCAAAAATTTCCAAAAATACAAGGGCCACGCAAAGATGATATTTGTTATGCCACCCAAAACCGCCAGGATGCGGTGCGTGACCTGGCCAGTCGTTGCGATGTGGTGCTAGTCGTCGGTTCGCCTAACTCCTCAAATTCTAATCGTTTACGCGAGTTGGCAGAGCGTATGGGCAAAAAAGCCTATTTGGTAGATAATGCCGATCAATTAAAAGCAGAGTGGTTTGATATCAATAGTAAAATTGGCGTAACTGCTGGTGCCTCTGCCCCAGAAGTATTAATTGGTCAGGTTATTCAGCGTTTACAGGAATGGGGCGCAAAACTGCCGATGGAGCTGGCAGGTAGAGAAGAAAATGTGGTGTTTACCTTGCCTAAAGAATTGCGTATCCCCGTAGATCAAATCTAGTTTTTACTAAGATGTGATAGTAGTCACACTATATCGCATGCTTCATCATCTTTTTAGGCGCGTCAGTCGTTTATAGATTGCTTGTGCGCGTAATCCCTTTTAATGTAATGCTGTGTACACCCGTTCAGGATGAACATGAAACTCATAAGGTGAAATATATGTTGGGCAATCGCGGCTTCACGCTTGTTGAATTAATGGTGACCATTGCTGTGGCTGCTATTTTGGCGATGATTGCTGTGCCTTCTTTTGGAACCATACTAGAAAAACAAAACTTAAAGCGCAGTACGCAAGAGTTAATTTCTACACTGAGTCAGGCACGTGCACAGGCTGCCTTGGAAAGGGTAGAAGTGACAGTCAAATTAAACCAATCGTTTGATAACTTAAGTAGTAGCGAGAAAGCAGACTTCGCAGCCAAAAAGTTGTTTATCTGGGAGGCTAAGGGAGACTCAGTTTTAAACTCTGGTTCTCCTACTTCAATTACTTTTCAGCTTAGTGGGGCAGTAAAAGATTACGATGCTAATATTAAAGATGAGCCTTTTGTCATTTGTAACAAAAGCGGTGGAAGTACATCAAAGAATATCGAAGTCTCACTTACCGGCGCTGTGTATGTGACTGAAGGGAGTTGCCCATGAAAAAAAGTCAACAGGGTGTAGGGCTGGTAGAAGTGCTAGTGGCATTGTTAGTTCTTGCAATAGGTTTATTGGGGTTTATTGCCCTGCAATATCAGGCCGTAGAAGCCACTAGTGAAAGTACTGCCCGAATACAGGCTATTAATCTGGCAAGGGATATGGCAGAAAGAATACGAGTAAATCGTGAGGGTTTAGCCGACTATATCAGTGAGTTGGCAGATCCTGCTGAGCAAGCTGATTTTAGTACAGACTGCATGACCACAGCTTGCACGGTAACAGAAATGGCAGACTTTGATGTAGCACAGGTTGTGAATAAAGCACATGGCATAGGCATGAGTATTAACCTGATTGGCTGCCAGGGTAACAACGATGGACGCCAGTGTGTGTATATTGCCTGGGGAGATACAGCACCGACTGATGGCAATACTAACGGTGATTGCACTACAGGCACCAGCTATAACCCTGCCTCAACTTGCTTGATCATGGAGGTATATTGAGATGAAGACGCAGCGCGGCTTTACCTTAATTGAGCTGATGGTTGCCTTGGCATTGGGGCTAATCATTTCTGCGGCTGCCACCATGCTGTTTTTGACCAGCCAAAAAAGCTACTCCCTACAGCAGGGCGTGGCAGAACTGCAAGATAACGCCAACTTTGGGCTTAACTACATTACTCAGGATATTCGTTTAAGCAATCTAAATGTCAATGTGTCTAACATTAATGATGAAACATTGTATGGCGGCATTGTGCTTACCTCATCAGAAAATGCCACCAAAACTAGTGATACGCCACCAAAAACCTTGAGTAACTTAGCCCCAAGCATAGTAGGAACAACCGCTGCAGAAGCATTATTATCTAGAAGTAATGGGCAGGATGGCTGGAGCGGTGCGTCTAATGTACAGCTGGATGGAAGCGATATTAACAGTGATCAGCTAGTCATCCAATATAGACCACAATATGCACGCGTTGATAATAATACACCGGCAACCCCTAATAACCCAGATGATGATCACTGGTTTGGCGGTTACGATTGTGAAGGCAATAAAATTGAATTTCCGGTAAAAACCGGCACCACCGATACCCCGCTACGTATTATTGTGCAGCGCTATTTTTTAAGGGAAGACAGTGCCAAGGCTTCTAATGAGCCTAACCAGGCGCTGGCTCTAGCCTGTGATGCTGGCTGGTATAACGAGTCTGGCGATCCTGACAAAATAGAAAATTATGGTGATGCCGGACAAGTTGTGATGCGCCGTGTAGACCACTTTCGGGTTTTACTCGGTGTTCAGGTCAGCCAGACCACCTTGCGCTATATTTCCATCAAGGATTATATGGATTTGGCTGCTGGCTCCCGGCCACGGATATTATCACTACAGTTAGGAGTTCTGGCACGCTCTTCGCAGTCAGTTGGAAGCGACAATCTGGTGAAAGATGATCAGGAATTTCAGGTGCTTGATCAACTTGTCAGGGTAAAAACGCCAGCCAGTAATAGTGCAAAATATGTGCGCCAGACAGTTTCGCAAACAGTAGCACTGCGCAATACTTTTGGGGAGAGAGGACAATGAAACAGCAACTGGGTGCCGCTTTGATTGTTGTCCTTGTCCTGCTAGTGGCAATTACAGCGATTGGGATTGTAGCAGTGCGGCAGGGCATAGTTGGATTAAATATAGCTACCAACAGCCAGGCACAGCAGCTGTTAATTCAGAACTCGGATGCTGCGTTCTTTAATGTAGAACAAGAAGATAACCTGATTCAAAGTCTATCTTCTAGCGGCATGTTTGGTTATATCAATGGTGCAGTGAATCAGGATAAAGAGCTGGTATTTTGCTACCGGGGTGCAGAAGCGGCTTTTTTCGACATTAACCGCGCCAGTATCATGGAGTGGAACGATGGAAACACCACGCCCACTAACGATGCTTTGGGCACGGATGGCTATTGTGATGCCAAGACAACAGGAAGCAATTTTTTTACCAGTGGCCGTAAGGCAGTGATGACTCAGGTGGCCGTTAAATTTTCGACCGTACAAAACAATGATCCGTTTTATGGCCGCGTGATGGGCACTGATGAAGAGCAGGTAAAACTAGAGCGCAGCAAACCGGTAAAAATTTTTGCGGTATCGATTATGCCCACCTTGACCAATGCTGACCCGGACAAGATTAACACTTGTCTTAATGCACACATGAATGAAGTGACTATTCCGGCAGGGGTAACGCCAGCTACCGGTGCGGCTAAAAGCGTCACTCAGTGTTTGTCTGACTTAAATGTACCTTTTAGTACCTATGTGACTGAATATGTGCTAGCGCAAGATTTTTTATAAATGGGAGCAGGTAAAATGAAAAAGATACAGAACAAGCCCTCTAAAAGCATTTTTGGGAAAAAGCTGCTTGCTTCCTTGGTGGCGGCAGCCAGCACTTGTCTTATTGCAACCAGCGTCAGTCAGGCCAGTGACATTGATATTTATCAGGAGGCGAAATCGGGGCAAATTACGCTGATGATGCTATTAGATATATCAGGCTCTATGGGATATCCACAGCTAGTGACTAATGCTTCAACTGCTTGCGACATACCTAAAGGTATTACTGGTAATGGTCGCTATAGTGAACAATCTACTAATGGGAGTCCTAAGTACATGCGGTATGCTTGTACTGCACCTAGTAGCCCAATTTATTTTTATAAACGTACAGGAACCAAAACGAGCAACTATAAATGGTTTAGTTGCAATGATATGTCAGGCGGATCTTCTAATCAGTCAGATTGTACTATTGCTCTTACTAAGGCACCCTCTACTACTGGTATGAGTAGTACAGGAACTAGTAGAGCGAACCCAAAATATTTTTATAAAACGGGTACTAGTGTATATTATGACCGCATTACTCGTCTAAAAGATGGCTTGTTCGATTTGCTGCATGGTAATACCAGCAAAGATATAAAACCTGTGTCAGATGATAAAGTCATTGGTTTGGCTACCTATTCTACACCTACCTCATTCAACAATGCAGGCGAGCCTCTGACTGCTGATAATATTCGGGGACAGGTGCGTATTCCGGCTCGGCCTTTGAGTGAAAAAGTAGGCAATATAACTCAGCGTCAAGTATTATTAAACGAAATAGCGGCATTGGGCGCGCGAGGCGGTACCCCAACGGCTAATGCCTATGCAGAAACTGCTGCGTATTTGATGGGAACAAACACTGCGCGTGCAGATTTGCAGGCTTATTTCGTAGATAATTATAATCGTTACGTATACTGTAACGGTTGGAATGCAGCTGGTAAATGTAGTGGAAGCTGGTATGGCTGGTATTCAGGAAGCATTCCAAGTGGCTATACAAAAGGTGAGAGTGGCATTATAGGCGGTAGTAGCGGCTATTATTATTACGGCACTGATCCGAATAGTGCGAGTGGTTTTAGAAATTCTTATAAAGCAACTAAAGCATCTGACCTAAAAACCTATCAAATGCCTAGCTCTCTAGTCCAAAATGATGAAGTAAAAAAATGTAGCGGGCAGGGTGTTTACGTGCTGACTGATGGTGAGCCAAATAACAATGGCAGTGCTGAGTCGCTGATGAAACAGTCGCTTGACACTAAAGGCTCAAATTTTAGTTGTACAAATAGCGATGACGGTTGGAGTTGTATCAATAATTTTAGCCAAGCATTACTGGACAAAAGTAAAAATCCTTTGGGCTTGGAAATTAAAACAGCAGTGGTAGGCTTTGCTGAAGACTTCGAAGCTATTAAGAGCTTTGATAAAAATCTGAGTGAAGCAGAGAATATTGCCAATATCGACGCCTCAAGTGCTAAAGAGTATGTGAAAAATACTGCCAAGTGGGGGGTTAAAGCGGGCGGTGGCTGGTACTCAGGCTCAGATTCCCAGGATATTGTAGATAGTGTTAATGATTTCATTAGTAACTTAGGTGCCGAGATTCCGGCAGTCACCACTGGCTCGCCTGTAATTCCTAAAGATGCGTTAAATCCAGCTGTACTACAGGATGACGCTTATTATCAACAGTTTCAACCTACACCGGATCAGTCGGCTCAGCTGTGGCTAGGCAACCTTAAAAAATATCGGGTATTGGCTTCGGGTAAATTACGTGACAAAAAAGGAAACTCACCGGTTAATAATAAGGGCGAAATTGTAGATAATTACGATTACTGGCACTATCCAGTGGAAGCAGCGAATAAAGATAAAGATGAAACTGTTAAGGGCAGTGAAAGGTTTGCTTTAAAAGGTGGAGCTTGGTCGAGGCTCCCCTTGCGTACTGATGATAAAGGTGTACAACAGCGTAAATTATTAACTAATCGCTTATCTAGCGGATCAGGTAGTAATTTAAGTTTTGTAACAGGTAATAGTCTGCGTAGCGTAACAGTAGATGACCTAGAGGATACAGTCTATGGTGAAGATCCCTATGTTGGCTACTTTATGAGTCTGCTTGGCTATAAAGTAGATGCAAATAACCCCGCCGATATTGATTTAAGCAAAGCAGGTGAGTTCCGTCAAATGGGGGCAGTAATGCATTCCGAGCCAGTACTCGTAACTAATAAAGGCAAGGTGGCTTTTGATAAAACAACCAAAACTATTGGTTCCAGCAACCGAGAGGATTACGTATTATTTGGTAGTACTCAAGGTTTATTACATGTAGTAGATGCCGATTCTGGTAAAGAAAAATTTGCTTTTGTGCCTAATGAAATGATGGAAAGACAGAGGCAGGCTTTTCTGAAAGCTGATGTAGCAACTGGTGGACTCAATAAATTGTACTATGGTATTGATGGTCCTTGGATGGTACATACTGAGTACGTGGTAGATAGCTCCGGTAACCTAGTAGTGGATAGTGGCAAAGGAAACCAGAAAGGTAAACAGATCGCCTATGGGGGCTTACGCATGGGTGGAAGAAGCTACTATGCGCTTAATTTACAAAATATTAACAGCCCATCACTACAGTTTCATATCGACCCGGCCAGTAAAAAAGTATATCGCAGTGGTGGCTCAAAAACTTTTAATGAGCTGCAATACATGGGGCAAAGCTGGTCTAAGCCTAGTATCGGCTATGTCAATTGGGGTGGTAAGCGCAAACTGGTGATGTTCGTCGGCGGGGGCTACGATGCAGGGGGAGATGTTAACTCAACTACTGGTGTACTGGCTAACGGAGCTTATGGCGGTTATGAAGTAGCTGATTACAATCAGACTAGTAAAATCGGAGCTGGTGTATATATGTTTGACGCCGGAAATGGCGAGTTACTTTGGTGGGCAAGTGACAATGCTACTGCATCCAGTAATGCTAATGCCAATAGCGGTGTTATCGCTACCAAGTACAGCGATCTAAAATATAGCGTCGCAGGCCAGATTCGTACGGTCGACCGCGATGGCGATGACTTAATTGACCATATTTATTTTGGTGACCTAGCTGGGCAGGTTTTTCGTATAGATTTGGACAATAAAGCAAGCAAACTAGGTGGCTTTGCCAAAGCTCCAGTACGGTTACTTAACTTGAATAAGTCTGCTGGTAAAAGCCCACGCTTTTATGATATGCCAGGCTTCTCCTTATATAACAATGCAGGTACTACTTTTGCTGTTTTATCTATAGGTAGTGGGAACCGTAGCTTGCCGCTCAATGCTTATACAAGTACCGATAGCAGCTATGAATATGATGCAATCTACAACTTATACGATAAGGATGTTGCTCGCAGAGACTTATACAGTGCAAGCAGTTGGAATACTAAAGACCGTACCCGGTCGCATTTAGGTGCAATTACTGAAAACAATCGTCACAGTGATACCTCTTTAGTAGCTGCTTATAGTGATAAAGATGGATGGTACTATGATTTTAGTACCTGCACAGCTGGCGTTGATGGTACTAAAACCAGCTGTAGTGACTACAAGAAGCAAAGCGAGAAAGTCTTTGGTACTCCGCTTGCCATGAATAATCGCTTATATGTGTCTACTTTTGACGCCAGCAAGCCAGGTATTTCAGGTGACTGTGGAGCTGGCGTTAAGGGCGAAAGCTTAATTTCCACTTTCTGTTTGCCTTATGGTCAATGTAATAAAAAGTTAGATGAAGCACGCCAAGCACTTGGTGCGGGGATTCATACTATTACCGTTGGTAATGACCCTAGTAGTAACGGTGACGGCAATAATGGCAGCGGTAATAACGGCGGTGGTAATGGTGGTGGCAATGGTAGTCAATCCGGAGTAGGCGGTAGCACACAAAACTATTGTATTAGTACGGGCGGTCGTATGACTATTACTGTAGCTGGGGGTATTAGTACAGGTGAGCAAACCAGAATGTGTTTAATTCCACAGCGCTGGTACGAAAAGTTTAGGTAGGGCAGGCGTATGTTAAATAATAAACTGCCGTACCAGGGTGGCTTTACGCTCATTGAACTAATGGTGGTGGTGATGATTGTAGGCATTATGGCTGCAATCGCCATCCCCAGCTATCAGGCTTATGCACGCCGTGCTAATGCATCAGAGGCGCAGCAGGAAGTCCAGCGTTTAGCTACTGAACTCGAGCGCTGGAAGTCCCGTAATTTTAATTATCAGGGCTTTAACTTACCGGCAAAGACAGTACGTAACTATACGTTTGCCGTTACTTCAACCGATCAGAGCTGGACAATTAGCGCGGAAACCAGCCAGCCGCAGAATGATAGTTTTGTTCTAACGAGCAGCGGATTACGCTGCAAGCAGCAGGGCAGTACCATTGCGCTCGACTGTACGGGAGCTGATCCATGGTAAATAAAAGGGGCTTTACTTTAATTGAGCTTATGATTGTTGTCGCGATTGTGGGCATATTAGCGGCTATTGCGTACCCCTCTTATCAGGAGTATGTGCGCAAAACCAAACGCGCCGATGCAAAAACCGAAATGATGGATATTGCTGGCAGGTTGCAAAAATATAAAATTGCTAATTTCAGGTTTTTAAAGAGTAATGGCACTGCCATCACGCTGGCAGATATTAATCACAATGGTAAACAGCCGCAGTCGGGCACTACCCTATACAATTTAGCGTTATCCAATGTTACGGCAAATACATGGACACTGACCGCAACGCCAGCAGGTGGGCAAACCGGCGATGGGCATTTAGTATTAAATCATCGTGGCGAGCGCTGCTGGACTAAAGGCTCTGATATTAATAGTAACACGGCCTGTGTTCCGGATGCTTCGTCTAACTGGGATGGTCGCTAACTCCATTTTCTTGGCTAGCTCTCTGGCTCAGCAGCAGCGTCCTGCTGGGCAGCCTGTGTTTTCTTCTCCACCCATTCTGCTACATCGCTGTTTTGTACCCGGTCATAAATATCTTCAACACTCATTGTCAGGCCGACTGACTCAAAAGTGACTTCATCGCCCAGAAAGTAATAACTAGGCTGCCAGCCCTGAGCACGCCGCAATACCTGAACTTCGGCTTTGTCCTGTTCAATCAGCACATATTCCTGCAAGCTAGCTATCTGCAAGTAGCTTTTGAGCTTCAGGGTTTTGTCATATTGTTGTGTGGTTTTAGACAGTACTTCAACAATGAGTACTGGGCTTTGGGTAAAATAATCCTGCCCGGAAAAGTCCGAGCAATCCATCAAAACATCTGGTTAAAAGTACCGGGTGCCTAGTTTGACTTTCATATCGGAAGTAAATGGGCGACAGGGTTTTCCCCGTAGGTGCAGTCCTAAGGCAAGGAATACGTTGCCTGCTAATATATTATGGTTGGCGCTAGCCCCTGATATGGCAAACACTTCACCATCGATATATTCATGCTTAATGTTACTGTGTAGCTCACCGTCTAAGTAATCTTGTTCAGACATCCATAATTGCTGTGCGTGATTAGCCATACCAAGCCTCCAATTATTATAAAATAATCCACATTTACTATAGCAGCATTTTCTCTTTCCTTTACTTAAAGTTTAGCGTAAAATACCGCCCCTCTAAGGGGTCTAATTGGTGTCCGATGGTCGGCATACAAAAGATCCGTAAAAAACATAAAGGTGTATCATGGTAGTTATTCGTTTGGCTCGTGGCGGTGCAAAAAAGCGTCCTTTTTATCAAATCATTGTGACTGATAGCCGCAATGCACGTGATGGCCGTTTTATTGAGCGTATTGGTTTTTATAACCCAACTGCGCAAGGTAATGCAGAAAAAATTCGTTTAAACACTGAGCGTTATAATCATTGGGTAAGCCAGGGTGCACAAGCATCTGAGCGTGTTGCTGCCATTGCTGCACAAAACGCTAAAGCACAACCTGCTGCTTAAATCTTAAATTTTGAGTACGCAAACCATGTTGCAACCGCCAGCTGATCTTATTGAAATAGGTCAGTTGCGAGCAGCATATGGCATTCAGGGTTGGTTATGGGTGTATTCCAACACCGACCCGATGCAAAATTTGTTCAACTACTTGCCGTGGTGGATTCAAACTGCGACAGGTTGGCAAACAATTGATGTAAAGCGCTGGCGTACGCAAGGCAAGGGTCTTGTGGTATTGCTAAAAGATATTGCTGATCGTAATGATGCTGAAAAATTAACGGGTATGAAAATCTGGATGTCTAAGGCGCAGTTGCCAAAGGCAGGTCTGGATGAATTTTACTGGGCGGATCTGGTGGGATTGACTGTATTAGGAACTGACGATGCAGGCCAGCAGGTTAACTTGGGTAAAATATCCGAGATGTTTGAAACTGGTGCCAATGATGTGATGGTTGTACGTGCAACCGCCGATAGTATTGATGGTGAAGAGCGCATGATTCCCTGGCATAATGATGTCATCATTGCGATTGATTTAGAGCAACGATGCATTCAGGTGAATTGGGGCGCAGACTACTAAAACACGCCTCTATAGGTAGTTAAGTTTTAGTATCGTGATAGAGGTAATGCAACGATGTGGTTTGCGGTCATTACACTGTTCCCTGACATGTTTGAAGCCATTCATCAGTTTGGCATTACTGGTCGTGCGATAAAGCGTGGTCAGGCACAGTTACACTGTATTAATCCGCGTGATTTTACCCAAGATGCCTATCATCGGGTGGATGAGCGGCCTTTTGGCGGTGGACCTGGCATGGTCATGTTGGCTGAGCCATTAGCCCAAGCCATTCAACATGCTAAAAAACTGGCAGAACAAGCAGGCTGCCTTAAAGTACCAGTGGTGTATATGTCACCGCAGGGTAAAACTTTAAATGAGCCTGCTGTAGTACAACTGGCGCAATATGATGGTTTGATTGTATTGTGTGGCCGCTATGAAGGTGTTGATGAGCGGATTATTACACGGTATGTCGATCAGGAATGGTCAGTTGGTGATTATGTGCTGACAGGTGGTGAGCTGCCTGCCATGGTGATGCTAGACAGTATTATTAGACGCTTACCTAATGTGATGTCTGATGATCAATCGGCTGAGCAAGATTCTTTTGTAGGTGGGTTGCTAGATTGTCCGCATTATACCAAACCTGATGTGTTTGAAGGCTTGGCAGTGCCCGATGTGCTTAAAAGCGGACATCATTTGAATATTGAAAAGTGGCGGTTTTTGCAACGCTATGAACGTACAGCAACACGTCGGCCAGAATTGTTAGAGACTGCACAATTGACAGCTCAACAAAAAAAATGGCTGATGCGCAAAGATAAGTAGCATCTATTTAGTAATCGTCACAGATTATAAATAGTTTTAGAAAAATCCTGGATTTTTCTCTTGCAGCAGGATAAAGCGATGCTTTATTTTGCCCTGCTTTATCCCCAACCGAGGATTGATCGGTTATGTTCAGCGCTTTTTAGCCGTGTGATTATGCGGTGAGAAGGTAAATATAAACGGGAGATAAGCGCTTTAGCCTCTGTCCCCAGTGTGTCAGTCTTGCTTTGATCGTATTAGCACTGACCACATTATTAGGAGTCACCCTCATGAGTGGCAAGCATCCTTTAGTTCAATCCATTGAAAACGCTCAGTTAAAAACGGATATTCCTTCTTTTGCGCCTGGTGATACCATCATCGTTCAGGTAAAAGTAAAAGAGGGCGATCGTGAGCGTCTGCAAGCCTTTGAAGGCGTGGTGATTGCAATTAAAAATCGCGGTTTAAACTCTGCATTTACAGTACGTAAAATTTCTAGTGGCGTAGGTGTTGAGCGTGTATTCCAAACTCATTCACCAATTGTGGCTGGTATTGAAGTGAAACGTCGTGGTGCAGTACGTCGTGCCAAGTTGTACTACTTGCGTGATCGTTCAGGTAAGTCTGCACGTATTCGTGAGAAGCTTCCAGCACGCAAAACAGCTACTGCTAAATAAGCAATTTGCTGAATTAAAAAACGCACCTTTGGGTGCGTTTTTTATTATAGACTTTAAGAATAATACATAGAAGTGGCAAAGTTTTAACAGTTAAACATTTAGTTTAATATTTTAGCCACGTCAATATTTTGATCTTTAAAATGCTCAAAGCTAATGGCGCGCTGCTGCTCGGCGGGATCACTAAATTGCCGTTTGCGTAAGTTTTCTATGGCAGCTTGTTTGTCCTGATCTGCTTGCTTACTACTCAAGATAGCTTCACGCTGATTGAGATAGACATTTATCCTATTTTGCCAACTCGCCCGAGACTGGTCGAGCTGTTCCAATCGATCTGCTGCTGCTGCTCCAACCAGTTGTTCGCGCATTTGGCGAAGTTCAGCTTTACTGCCATTATTGGCTTTGAGCTGTTGGCTAAGCTCACGCAAGTCCTGCAATTTGCTAATGTCCTGTATGT
This sequence comes from Pseudomonadota bacterium, assembly GCA_023393635.1. Lineage (GTDB taxonomy): Bacteria > Pseudomonadota > Gammaproteobacteria > Pseudomonadales > Moraxellaceae > Alkanindiges. Next base: position 14,607 of record JAEWKT010000018.1, on the reverse strand, counting down.
TCTGTTGTAAATCTGCTGGTAGCTGTGCAAAACGCTGCTTTAGTTGCTGGGCTTTTTGGTTAGCAGTTAATGCCTTATTTTCCATGATATTCATGCGATCAATGGTGTATTGGTTATAGGTGACTTCATCGCCAAATAAGGCCTCAATTTCAGCTGGCTTAAAATATTGCTGACGCAACTGGGTTAATGCATTCAAGACACGCTGCAAATGCTCTGGATCTGAGGTATTGCTGTTTACTTTTAGGGTGCCTTCAGCTTCACGGTATTTTAAATAGCGCTGCCATAATTCTATGGCTTGCTGGGCAGCAGTGATTGGCAAAATTTGATTTAAATGTGTTTGAACTTGTTGGTCGATCGTATTTAACGATTTTTCACCTATTTGCGTTAAGAAGTATTCAAAGCAGTTGCGGATATTACTATTAAGTACTAATTGGCCTGCTGGCGTTGCGGTTAACGCACAATCAATTTGGGTGCCTTGTAGCGAACTGGCCAGTGCTTCGGAGGTTTGGGCTGCAATGGAGTTATTTGGATTCTGATTGTCTGAAAGAGGAGATTGAAAGCTGGTTGCTGAGCCGCTGCTTTTGGCTGTGCTTTGCTGTAATAGCTGAGGAGAGCCGCCTGCGCTAGTGGGCTTTATCCAAACGATCAATCCAATAAGTGCTACTATGATGGAACAGATAATTATAAATAAGACGATTTGTTTTTTTTGCATAACGATCATTTAAAAATAAAGCGATAAAAGGCAGTATCCATGATGTAGATACTGCCACGATGATTGAAGCTGGTTATTGGCCAGCAAGTTCTCATTATTAAGCTATCTACTACAAGCCTTCTGATTTTAGACGGTTGGCATGCTGGCGGAATTGCTCTACTGGATCGGGGCTAAATAGGCCACGCAGTCCCATAATCATGTTCACTTCATCCAGATGGTTATGGGCGTAATTATCCCGAATCACTGTACCAAAGTGAGAGGAACAGGTTCCTACCAAGCCGTCATTAGGGGTAAAGCCAAACGCCAGTGAGGCCAAACCAACGATAATAGTGTCAGGGTCTAGCAGGTTAGTGACTGTACTGCTACCACTCCATGAATATTGTCGAACCCCGTTACTTACAGCTGCGCCCTGACCACACGCAGTGGTAGGAACACCATTAGGAAAACGCTGGTTAAACTCTAGCGAACCTTCGGTACTTATACTTTTTAGGGAGGCCATCATGTCGGTGGGTAGGTTAGGCTTGCCCTGTGCCCAGTTCATGACTGGTGCCAAGGTGGCTTCAACAAATTTGGATACGATAGTAGCACCCACCCCTGTAGATAATAGTAAGTCAGCAACTTTAGAGCCTTTATTTACGCCAGCTACCGTGGTAACCGATGCCACTTTGCCTGGCATAATACCAGCAGCATAACGTGTGGTAGGGCCGCCATGGCTATGGCCAATCAAATTAACTTTTTGTGCACCAGTAATGGCCAATACCTCTTCAATTTGTTGTACCAGTTGTTCACCACGTATTTCACTACTATTGAGCGGTGATACTTGGGTAGCGTATACGGTGGCGCCATTCTTGGCTAAATCGGGTAAAACGCGATAGAAGTAATCCATGCCAAATTCAGGCGTACCAAGACGGGTAAAACCAAACATACCGTGGTTAAATACGATAGGGTACTTGGTTTTTGCGTAAGTGGCTTTGCTATTGGTTGGGGTGGTTTGCATCGCGGCAAAGGCAGTACTGCTACCTAATAGCGTAAGTGTAATAATGCCTTTGATCAGATTTGTTTTGAGCATCCTGTTTTCCTTATTCCTTAAGACGTATTTTAAATGGCTCTTAATCATCAGTAGGGCCTGCTCAAATAATAACCTTAATTATGAATAAATGTAGGATGATTACTTTATCGTCATCAGTTTGCGCAAGGTTTCAGATAAGCGGTTATAAAATGCTCAATATTGTGATGTGGGACTCAATTTATTGTTAAAAAACGTTATAAAAATTAATTAAAATGTTAAAGCTTGAAGGAGTTATTTCTTCTTTTCACGTTGTCGCTCCCAAGGTAAGGGGCGATTAATGGCTTCAGGTACTTCACCACTTTGGGAGCGTAAGTTCAAATGAATCGCTGCTTGCGCCATAAGATTGGCAGAAACAGGGGCAGTGATAAATGCCAGCAATGTAATTAAAATTTCAGCCATGCCAAAACGGCCAAAGGTAATGGATAAAATAATAGAAGCAATGAGTACGCTGCCCAAACCTAGAGTGGATGATTTGGTGGGCGCATGTAAACGCATAAATAAATCAGGTAAACGAAATAAACCAATGGCACCTGTGACTAAAAAAAATGATGCAGTGAGCAAAAAGATAATGGCTAGAATTTCTAAATAAAGATTCATGAGTCATACCGCCTAATCAATAAGATGACCTGTCGTGAAATAGCGCGCCAGTGCGGTGGTAGAAATAAAACCAAGCATGGCCGTTAATAGAGCTGCTTCAAAATAAATAAAGCTGTGCCAATACATACCTAATATAATAATCAGCGCGGTTGCATTTAAAAACAAGGTATCTACAGCCAATAAGCGATCAATCACAGATGGGCCAATCAGCAGACGCCAGATACATAAGGAAATGGCAAATATCACTGCGCCAATGCTAATTTGCATGGCAGTATTTAGCCAGTCAATGATCATGGCGTATCCTCAATCAGTTTGGCATTGAAAATTTTTATTAAGGGCTGCTCATAACGGGTTTTAATTTCTTCAATGACACTTTCTGCGCTATCTGCACTTAATGCATGGACTAAAATAGTGTTTTGGTCTTCATCTAAACCAGCAGAAACTGTGCCAGGTGTGGTGGTAATAATAAGCGCCAGCAAGGTGTTCACTTTCGGGTGTGTGGTTTCGAGTGGTACGCGCATCCATTTTGGATGCAGGTTTTCTAGGGGGCCAAGTACCTGTTTGGCTACCCGTAGGTTAGATACGATGATATCCCACAACACAATAAAAAATAATTTCAATGCGGTTGGCCAATGTACAGGCTCGGCAGGCTGAATAAAAAACTGGGTCATTTTAGGAATAATAATTCCCACTGTCAGGGCAATCATAATTTGACCAAGCGTAATTTGATGTATCAGCATCAGCCAGCTAACAGCCAATACACAGGCTAAAAAGGGATGCGGCACTAGCTTGTGCCACCAGCTATTTAATTTGGCTTTGTTTACTGAAATGTCGGTCATTTTCTATCTCCTATGGGCTCTAGTTTGGAGATGACTTCTTTGGGCAATTGTGGTGATTTATGCGTGGCAGGTGCTGGTGTATCTGGATGTTCTACCTGTTCAGCATGTTGAATTAATTCGTCATGCTCCTGCATCACAACTTCTGCCGCGTCAGTATGATCGGTAATGGCAGTACCTTGCATATTTTTGACATAAGGTAAGTAAGCAGAGTCAAACAGCCGCTCACTGATGACTTCATTGTTGTCATCATATTGCAGCAATGCCAGTTGATAGGCAGAAGCATCTTTGAGCTGGGCAGCCGTGGCATTCATGTATTGTTTCACAGGTGAGGCAAACACCACCAGTGCAATGAGCGCGCCCATCAAGCCAAATAATGCAAGTGGCAGGTGAGGTGGTGTAATTTTATCTGGGGTGGAATATTCCGCCTGCACCAGTTCATTGGGTTTTTCGGACTGCCAAAACACCACAATACCTGCGCGTACCATGGCCACCAAACTAATAAAGCTAGTGACTAATACAATCACAAATGTCCATTCAGACCAGACTAATCCAGCGGTGCTTTGTAACAGCATGACCTTGCCCAGAAAGCCCGTAAAAGGCGGCAAACCCACAATAATCATTAAGACAATAAGGCTTAATACAGACAATAACACAGGTTGCTGTACTGCAAAGGTAGGGTGTAGCATGTCGGCTGTGGCACTGCGCTGGTTACTAATCCATTCTGCCAATAAATAAAATGCTGCAACCACCAACGTGCTGTGTACCAAATAAAATAAAGCCGCTGACCACGCTTGGGTATTAAATAGTGCAATACCAATTAAAATAGTACCCACTGAAGACAACAGCATATAGCCTACTAGACGGCGTAGGTTTTGTGCTGCGAGCGCACCCATAGCGCCAAATAACGTAGAGATTAAGGCAATGGGCAACAACCAGTGGTTGAGCTGCGTACTTGCCGACAAAGACGCTGCTGCAAACACGGTGCCATTGACACGCAAAATGCCATACAAACCTACTTTGGTCATAATGGCAAACAGGGCAGCTACAGGTGGTGAAGCTGCTGCATAAGTATTAGGTAGCCAAAAAGACAAAGGAATAATAGCTGCTTTAACACCAAATACTATGAGTAAAATCATGGCAGCAGATTGTGCCATGGCAAATTGATCGGCTGGTAGAGTGGGCAGTAAACGCGCCACATCCACCATATTTAAGCTGCCCACATTGCCATAAATCATGGCAAGGCCAATTAAAAATAGTGCAGATGCCAGCAGGTTAATGACCACATAATGCACGCCCATGCGAAAGCGCACACGACCCTGGCCATGCAGTAGCAGAACATAAGATGCAATGAGTAAAATTTCAAAGAAAACAAATAAGTTAAACAGATCGCCTGTTAAAAACGCACCGCACAATCCCATCAATTGAAACTGAAAAATGGCATGAAAAAAACGCCCCTTTTGATCCCAGCCACCCGTGGCATACCATAAAACAGGTAGTGCAATGACATAACTGAGCAGCACCATCAATGCAGATAAGCGGTCTAGTGTTAGCGCGATGCCAAATGGTGCAGCCCACTCTCCCAGATAATAGCGGTTAATGTTTCCATCACTGGCTTGCAACAATAAATTAATGGATAGCAAAAAACCGATGATAGTGGTGATGAGCCCCAGTACTCGGCTAGTATGCAAACGACGCTTGTGTTTGTTGGAATCAAGGCTAGGATAGCCTACCAAAATTAGCGCAAATGCACTAAATGCAGGCAATAAAATAGAAAAAATTGGCGTATGAAACTGCCAGAAATCAATAATAGCATCCCACATCTAAGGCTGATCCTGTAGGTTATTTTGGATGTCGTGCGCTGATTGTTCAGGAATTGCTGCATCGACATGGTCACTGCCACTTTCATAACGGCTACGCAGTGCCAGTTGAATGACAAAGGCAGTGGTGGCAAAGCCAATGACAATGGCAGTCAGTACCAGGGCCTGGGGCAGGGGATCAGTGGCACGGGTAGTATTAATCAGGATGGGCGGCGCGTCCTGTATTAAGCGCCCCATGCTAAAATTAAACACGTTAACTGCATAACAAATGAGTTTTAACCCCAACACCACTGGAAAGGTACGCCCTCTTAATAATAAATAAATGCCAGATGCCGTGACGACGCCAATACCTGACGCCAGTAAGAATTCAAGGCTAATCATGTGTCACCTCGTGGGGGCACAGGGCCAATCACGGTAGAGTGCCTTGAGTCACCCAATACAGAAATTAGCAATAAGGTTGAACCAGCGACCGTTAAAAAGACCCCAATATCAAATAGCATGGCAGTAGCAAAAGGAATGTCACCGATAAGCGGCACATGAATATCAAAATGTGCACTGGTTAAAAAGGGTCGTCCCCAGAAAAATGCCCCAAAACCTGTTAACCCAGCAATGCTTAAGCCACTGCCAATCCAGTATTCATATAAGCGTCCTTGACGGGCTCGGATCAGCTCTTCGGCACGTTCCTGCCCCAGTGCCATATATTGAATAATCAAGGCAATAGCAGTAATTAAGCCTGCAATAAAACCACCGCCTGGCAAGTTATGGCCGCGCAGTAAAATATATAGGCTGTATAGCAAAGCAATAGGCAACACCCATGATGCAGTCATACGTAACATGAGAGGTGAGGGGTTAAAGCGTAAGGTTAAACCAGGGGTAGCAATGGCACCGTGCGCGCGCATGCCGTCCATCATTACCAACGCGCCAATGGCTGCAATCGCCAGCACACATATTTCACCAAAGGTATCAAAGCCACGAAAATCTACCAGAATCACGTTGACCACATTGGATCCACCACCTTTTGGCAGTGCTTCTTGCATAAAAAACCACGAAATAGATTGATGGTCACGAGTCAGGATCAGCCATGCCATCCATGCCACCGCGCTTCCCCCTGCAATGGCAAGTGCCACATCACGCCAATGACGGGTAGGGCTGGACTCATACGGTGATAACTGCGGTAATAACGACAAACTCATTAGCAATAAAACAGTACTGACAATATCAACTGAAATTTGGGTTAATGCTAAATCAGGTGCAGATAAACCAATAAATGCCAGCGCGACCACTAGGCCAATTGCCCCAACCAGTAGCACTGCTTTAATACGCTCATGATGAAAATACAGCAGCATAAAGCAACTAATGAGCAGTAGCACCCATAGCACAATAGCTATTCCTGATGCATGATTTAATAAGCGACTGCCTGTGCTGAGTTGCTCGCCCCATAACGGCACCGTGGCCATGACCAGAGTTGCTACAATAATCCATACCAGATAACGCTGTAGCGAGCCGTTTTCAATGGTGTTAACCAGCCTGCGTGCGCCCAATATACTGCGCTGCAACAAACGATCAAATAGTGCCTCACCTGCATAGTTGCCAAACCATCGTTCGCTCGAAATATGCTGTATTTTTTGATTTTTGGCCAACATTATGTACAGCAAAGCACCCCCCACAATGGCAATGATGCTCATCACCAAGGGCATATTAAAACCATGCCAAACTGCCAAATGAACCTGCTGCGTGGGCGTATAATTCAAAATGGCACTTGCACCCATTTGCACAATGGATTGGGCAAAAAATGCAGGCAATAAACCTATTGCAATACACAAAATGCACAGCAATATAATTGGGGCACGCATCCCTAGTGATGCTTCTTTAATATCTGTACTGAGCAATTGTGGATTGATGGAGCCGCCAAAAAAAGTATTATGGACAAAGCGGATCGAATACGTTACCGCAAAGGCAGCAGCCAAGGTGGCCAGCACGGGTACAATTAATAACCATGTGCCACCTGTTAAAGTGAGCACCTCAGTTAAAAACATTTCTTTGGATAAAAACCCGTTGGTCAATGGAAAACCGCCCATTGCTGCCGCTGCCACCATGGATAGCGTGGCAGTCCAGGGCAGGAGCGACCATAAGCCGCCTAATTTGCGTAAACTGCGTGTGCCTGTTTGGTGGTCAATCACTCCAGCCAACATAAACAATGCGGCTTTAAATGTGGCATGGTTAATCACATGAAATAATGCTGCGGCTACAGCCAGGGGCGAGCCAATTCCAAGTAAGCAAACAATTAAGCCTAAATGACTTAATGTGGAGTAGGCCAGTAAACCTTTGAGGTCGTGTTTAAAAATAGCAATAAAAGCAGCAAAGCATAAGGTTGCTAAGCCAACTGCTGTCACCACGCCATGAAACCATACCGAGCCAACCAATAGCGGAAATAAGCGAGCCAATAGAAAAATGCCTGCTTTGACCATGGTGGCAGAGTGTAAATAGGCAGATACTGGCGTTGGGGCAGCCATTGCATTGGGGAGCCAAAAATGAAAGGGCACCTGCGCACTTTTAGTAAAAGCAGCAATTAAAATAAAAAATAACGCCCAGTTAAAATAAGGACTGGCCTGGATTTGTTCTCGCATACCCAGCAGTACGTCTAGCTCATAGCTACCGCCGATATAGCCTAAGATCACTACGCCGCCCAACAATGCCAAACCACCAAAACCTGTGATGGTCAGCGCCATGAGTGCGCCTTTTTGCGCAGCCTCATAATGCTTCCAATAACCCACCAATAAAAATGATGAAATACTGGTGAGCTCCCAAAATACCGAAAGCAATAAAATATTATTAGACAGCACGATCCCAAGCATGGATGCCATAAATAGCATGATCAGGCTATACAGTTTACCCAGAGAGTTTTTTGGACTCAGATAATAATAGGCATAAATACAAATTAAAGTACCAATGCCCGTAATCAGTAGCCCAAAAATAAGAGCCAGACCATCTAGTCTTAAGCTAATATTTAGCCCAATTTCAGGCAGCCACTGCCATTGTTGTAATAAGGGCTTATCTTGGCTAAACTGGTCACTAGAAACAATGAGACCTAAAGCACTGGCAAAGCTAATCACACTGGCAGCAATGCAGCTATATAAACGCGAATAACGCTCCAGCCACCAGCTTAATGTGGTCCCAAGCATCAGTGGTAAAAGGATAATTAATAGCAGCACATTTAATTTCCATTGTGATAAACAGGATCAGCGATCCATTGAATTAAAATCTTTCAATAAGCAAACATACTTTTAAATGAGCACGAACGAATGATTACAATCATAAAAGCAATATGCAAAAAACGAGGCCGCAAAATTGAAAAGCAAGCCCAAAACGCTTCGCCTAAAACTATCAGCAAAAAACAAAGCTAAAACGCCAGTAAAAATCAAGAAATTTTAACCAAGCAATTACTTAACTATACCCAATAAAAATTAACGTACGCTTAAAGTGTTACATAGCCAAAACAAAAAAATTTAATCAAGCAGAATTTATTTAAAGCTGTTGTGCAAGTGCAGCGCATAGTGGCTCAATTTCTTTAATTCTTTTTACCTGATCCCAGAACGCTTCTGCTTCACGATAACCTTTTTTCAGCATTCCTAACCATTGTTTATAACGCCCCACCAATCCTTGCTCAGTTTTACTGTTGGCTGCCAAAAATTCTAATTGTAATTGTACTAAATCTTGCCAGCTCATTTGGCGCGCATCATCTGCTTGACGAATTTGGTTGACTAAATCAGGTCGGGTTACTGCACCGCGCCCGAGCATTAAATCCAGGCAACCTGACATTTCTAAACACCGCTTGGCATTATCAACTGTCCAGATTTCACCATTGGCAATCACAGGTATATCAATTGCTTGTTGTATAGCAGGTAATTTGTCCCAGTGCGCAGGCGGTTTATAGCCATCGGTTTTGGTGCGCGCATGCACGGTAAGCCAGCTTGCACCCGCATTGGCAATGGCGTGCGCATTCTCGACAGTATTATTTTCATCTAAATAGCCCAAGCGCATTTTGGCCGATACTGGAATATGTGCAGGCACGGCATCGCGCACGGCTTTAACCAAATTGTAAATTACCTCGGGTTCATCCAGCAAAATCGCGCCACCACGATGACGATTGACGGTTTTGGCAGGGCAACCAAAGTTTAAATCAATCGCTGGTGCGCCAAGCTCTGCCGCACGTGCTGCATTTTGCGCGAGACGATTGGCATCATTACCCAAAAATTGCACATGCACTGGCGTGCCATTGTTGGTTTTACCGCCGTTTTTTAGCTCAGGGCAATAATTATAAAATACATGTTCTGGCAGCAGGCTATCCGTGATCCGAATAAACTCGGTGACGCACCAATCATAATGACCCACTTTGGTGAGTAAATCCCGCATCAACGGATCAGTTAAGCCTTCCATTGGCGCAAGAATAAGTTTCATAAGTACACTCACGTGATGGGTAAAAAGTTAGAGGCTTTATAATGGTTTTTTGGGGAGTTGGCGAGAAATTTTATTTTTGAGCTAAACTTATTTTTCTACTCTGGAATTATATAAAGTTCGGATGATTATTTTATGCCTTACTATCGTTTTAAAATGAGTATTCCCATGACGCCGCAACGAGTCATTGAGCAACTTGAGAAAGTGACTCTTGATAACAGTTTGTCAAAAAATGAAAGATATTCGTCAATGGGAGGTTGGTCAGTTATGCTTCCTATCGTCCCTATACAAAAAAAGCTATTCATAGGTAATATTGAGAAAAATAACTTCGATATTCAAAGGCTTATTAATTATAGAAATAGCTTTCTTCCTTTCATTAGAGGGGAAATTATTTCAACAGCACAGGGTAGTGAAGTTTCAATTCAAATGAGTATGCACTTACTAATAGTTATATTGATTTCTTTTTGGATGATTGGAGCTGTATGTGGTGCTCTGGCTTACTATTATTCCAATCTGGATTTTAGTATGAGCATGGAAATGATTTTTCCTGCTTTATTTCCGCTATTAGGATTACTATTGGTATTGCTCGGATTTGTTCCAGAAGTAATTATCGCTAAAAGATTATTAAGCAAAGCGATTATGGCTGATCAGTAAAAATTTCTAAAAGCTAGAAAATCAAAACGCCACAATCTTCTTACCATCACCTTTTTGATCTGTCCTGGTTTGCGTGGCTTGTTCCTTACGCAGTGCGGTCAGTAGTGGCATTAAATAGTGCACATTTAAGCCATGTTGCGCGCGTGTGCAGGCCACGTAAAGTAATCGCAATTCTTCCACGGTAATTTTTGCAGCATCTTTTTGAATTTTAAAATTATAATCATCTTCAATTTGCACATGATGCCATTCTAAACCCTTGGCTTTGTGTGCGGTAGAAATCACATAATCGGCTTGCGCAAACGGGGTGATTTTTGCCAAAGCACGCTTTAAGGGTTCTGTGCCATGTTCATCAATCAAGCGCACCAAGGGTTTAATGTCGCTGCCGTCATTGGTTTCGCAGTATTCATGCACTTCATGCCATGAGCTAAACCAGGATAGTTCTGGCACATCATATACTTTACGGCCTTGGCGTAATGCACTGGCTGCATCCACAAAACGCGCAAGGCGGTCATGATCTGCCTGCAACGCCACTTTATTGCCCTGTACCAGACCAGAAAGTAATAATTCCATGGCGCGCGCATTGGTACGACACAAAATCGCATTTCGTTTTTTTGGAAAAGGTTGGGTATCTACCAACGATTTTAAATCTTCACGGCCATGCAAAGGCACGGTTTCACCCAGTTGGGTTAAAAACACATTCGCCACCTCAGCAATACTTTCCCCAAAACGGAACGATTGCGTTAAGCGTGAACTGGGTAAAGGCAGTTGCTGCATGGCATTGACCGCACCGCGCCACGCATAAATTTGCTGATGCGCATCACCCACATAAATCACCTGGGCATTTTTTTGTTTCAGTAAGATTCCCAGCATGAGTGGGTCGGCATCTTGTGCTTCATCAAACAAAATATAATCGGTATGAATAATTGGGCTAGATAGTGCCCAGCGTTTTAAATAAATATCGTGACCAATCCCTGCATTGTGGCGCGGATCAATGGATTCCAGCCAACGGCGTTCTACAAAAGGATATAAATGTTGCTGTATGGCGGTGGCGTCGTCTTCATGCATCCACTCAGGCGTAACAATATGGCGCGGTGCTGGGTATTGCGCATTGGTTGAGCAAAACTGGCTGACTGCATTGCTAATTAAGCTGGCTTGACGGCTGGAGGTTAAAGTGAAATTTTCATAATTATTGCCGAGCAACCGACGAATAACGATAGGTTCAAGCTGATATTCGCTGGCCAGTTTAAGTGGGCTTAAGCGTGGTAGACGTAATTTATCGGTAATACCGCGTTCTACATTACGATAGGCCAGCGAGTGAAAGGTTCTGCAATCCACGCCTGCATGAAATTTTTGTTGTGCTTGATTGGCAATGACTTTGTTAAACGCCAGATACATGCCTTTTTTATGAGATATGGCGTCACTAATTAATTTTAATGTAGTGGTTTTACCTGTGCCTGCATAGGCCATAATTTTAAATGATTCACCCAGACGGGCATGATCAATAGCGGTACTTTGCTCTTTGGTTGCAAAAAACTCTTGTGGGCTTTTTGTATTTAGATCATCTGGATAGTGGGCTGACACAGTATTCCTTTTAAACAAGGGTTAAGGCATTAAAAAGTACAAGATATAAGCAAAAACAACCAAGCCATAGATGGTGGTTGTACACAAAATAAAAAGAGGAAGTTAAGCCCTCATGCTACCGCAAAACAGGGGTTAAGGCAAAACGTGAAGTGTTACTATGAATGGTTCATTCAGGCCTAACTTTAGGGCTTTGCTTGACACGATGTCGGCAAATTGCTTTACTTTTCTGCCAATTACTTACTATTAAGACTTGTCGAGAGATAATTCATGCAAAAACCAAACAATCCCCCCTCCATTAATATTTTGGATATGGACGCCAAGGCACGTTATACCTATTTTATTCAAAAAATTGTGGCCGAGCGTCAGGTGTGGGGCTTGTATCAGGATGGCTGGGCGGTATCTGGCACCATTGAAGGAAAGATGGCACTGCCTTTATGGCCAGAAGCAAAATATGCGCGCTTGTGCAAAAATAATATGTGGGCCAAGTATGAGGTTACTCCATTGTCTTTAAAAACACTGGTTGAAGAATTAATCCCATTATTAATTGAGCAAAAGGCCACTGCCTCAGTATTTTTAACCCCTGACTGGAAAAGTATTTTAGTTAGCCCAGAGCGGCTGCTTGAGGATATAAAAAGTTATTTATATGCTTGTTTTCAGGCTGAAAAAAACCAGCAGATACATAATGAAATACCTGCTGGTAGTAATAAGCCAAATGTATTTTTTCACTAAAGTAGCATTTAACTTACATTAGTGACTTAGTCTGCGATGTGCCGCATGAGGCGCAGCCCTGCATATCCGTTAATTACGCAAGCAATACACCACCATCCTTACGGGTAACTACCACGGTTGCTGAGCGTGGACGACTCGTGGTGTTATTGGCATTGGTTTGGGTGGCAGGCCAGTGACTGCCAAAACTGGCAGGATTATTATAGTCAGGCTGGCTTTCTTCACCAGGATGCTGCACGTTAATGAATATTGCCTTGCAATCGGGGGTCATGGCAATTCCTGTGATTTCACATTCATTAGGTCCAACCAAAAAGCGTTTTAAACTGTTTTCACTGACGTTTTTGCCTTTAATGGTCATTTGCTGGCCAGATGTATTACTTAGAGCCTGTGCACTGGCAACGCCACCATCACCCACTTGGCCTGGTAGTGCGGCCAGCATCATACAGTTGGTCACATCAGTATATTGGCCATCATCGGTTTGAATCCACAATACACCACGACTATCAAACCACATGCCATCGGGGCTGGAAAAGTCATTGGCATCCGTGAGGCCAGACAAATTAATGGCATCCGCAGCATCGGCTTGTGCGCCAAACAGGTAAATATCCCAGCTAAATGTGGTGGCATCGTGGCGGTTGTCTGCTTCTTTAAAGCGAATAATATGGCCGTTGTTATTGCCAATGGAGGTTTTACCAGCTTTATCGTCTTCATATTGGCGTGGATTCATGGCATCAACAGGGTATTTTTTGCCACGATCGCTATTGTTGGTGAGCGTGACATATACTTCGCCATTGGCTGGATTAACTGCACACCATTCTGGACGATCCATTTTGGTTGCACCAACCATGTCACCTGCCAAACGCGCATGAATCAGCACATCAGCCTGATCAGCAAAGGGGTAGGTGGTATTAATGCTGCTTAGGCCATTTTTACCAAAGCTGAGTTCAATCCATTGGCCGCTGCCATCTTCACTAAATTTGGCCACATACAGCGTGCCCTGATTTAAGTATTTGTCGCCAGCTGCATAGCCTGCGTTAATGTCTGCATTACTCCATAGTGCTTTGGAGACAAACTTATAGATGTATTCGCCTTTGGAGTCATCACCCATATAAAAAGTTAAGGGCTGACCTTCAACTGCCGCCCCGACCTGACAGTCTTCATGTGCAAAGCGGCCTAGCGCAGAACGTTTGCGTGGTGCAGCAGTTGAAAATGGATCAATTTCTACTACCCAGCCAAATCCGTTAGGGCCATTACGGTAATCTTGTTCGGCACTTTCGGCCAATACTGAAGCATCCCAGCGGTTAAATAGGTCTTGCTCACTGCTGCCAGTCACGGTTTCCCACTGATAGCGTGAACCTGAACCTTGCTTTAGGCCATAACGATTCAACGCCACTATTTCTTTTGCACTGCGCTTTAAGTCATCAGTGGCATTACGGGCAAAATAACCAATGTAGTTTTCTTCGCAGGTGAGGTAAGTACCCCAAGGTGTATGACCATTACCGCAATTGTTGTTGGTGCCGCGAGTTTTGGTGCCATTCATGGAAAACTTGGTTTTAACCAGTGCGCTGCCTTTTACTGGGCCGCTAAGCTCCATATCAGTGGTGGCAGTAATACGACGATTAAACACCGAGTCTTTGACAATGCTGACCTGGCTGGTTTTTTCATCTTTGCGCACTTCAAGCACAGACACGCCATGTGCATTAAATTCCTTAATCACTTCATCTTCAATGGTACGCTTGCCCGCAACTACCGTGGCGCCTGTAGGGTGCAAGTAGTTAGGGTTAATGTATTCGTGGTTCAATACCAGTAAGCCACGCGCCGATTGATTTGCCTGCCACTTATTGTTATTGCCTAAACCAAAAAAATGCATGCCATCGTGGCAGTCACCTGAGCGCATGCTATAAGACGCGCCACTTTCACGACTGCTGTCTTGCCACGCAGCAACGCTAGAATGTAAAGAATCTCCCAGTGCATAGAGTACCGTGGCTTCATAACCCTCTGGTACAGTCACAAGGTCGTTTTTATTCTTGTTCACTGTTGTAAAATTTAAGCTTTCTGGACGTGTTGATGGATCAGGTTGTGGTGGTGTCACAGGCGGAGTAGTGTCGTTATTTGAGCTAGTGTTGTCGTTATTGTCGCTACCGCAGCCTACTAGGG
>JAEWKT010000004.1 GCA_023393635.1 Pseudomonadota bacterium | reverse complement strand
GGGTCAGTTGGGTCAGTTGGGTCTGGATTTGGTCTTACAGGATCGTCATTATTATTAGATGAACTACTAGAACCAATTATTGCTGCCAGTCCTGCCACTCCCGCTGCACCAAGCGCCCAACCAAACGCTGCAGGGTTTACAGTAGTATCCTGTAGCAGTAAAGCGTCTAGCGACTCTAACGGCATATAATCAGCAAAAACGAAAGCACCGTTCTCTAGATTAAAATCAGCCAACCAGAACGAACCATCTGCATCCCTAAACACCAAACTATTTGAAATGTTTTCGGTATTATCAAAAAAACCATCCAGGGTTATGACTTCACCATCTTTTAAAGTGATGATTAGCGAATTATTGACCTGTTCCATTTTTGCAACATTTGCACGATCAACACCTAATTGCACAATGGAGGGTTCTGTAATTGCCACATGATCACTTGCTGTATTAACCAGTGTTGTTGCAGACTCTTTAGAAACAATAACGATATTCGTAGTCATAATTATTACCTTCCTAAGCTGAACAAGAGTTTTTTCTTTTCAATAGCATTACGTTAATTCCCTACCGTATTACTATTGCGACTGAAGCAAGCTCAGGTATATTCTTTTTATTTACAATAAGAAATGTCGGCTATCCTCATCATACAAATGATAATAAATCTCTACAAAATCATGCACAACAGCCCTTCATTAATATTTTTATTATGGTAGTGAAGTATTTTAAAATAAAAATTAGGTACTTAACTTTAGTCTATGTCTTATTGTAAATAACGCGGCATGGTTATTTTCCTTTAGTAGAAAAAACTGCGCACTGATCAGTGTAAAAGTAATTCCTGCGCCAATGCCTCGATACTATCAACAATAACAACAGGTTGATATTGCTCAAGTACTTGCGCTTCATGCACACCATAACTTACACCAATGCGTGGCATACCAATACGCTTAGCCATTTCAAGGTCATAACTGGTATCACCCACCATCACAGCACGCTCTACCGCCACACCCGTATATTGTAACAATTGCTGAAGCATCATTGGATCAGGTTTAGAGCAGGTTTCATTAGCACAGCGCGTTGCAATAAAGTATTGCTGGCTGTTTGTTTGCAGCAATACACGATCCAAGCCAGCACGGCTTTTGCCCGTGGCCACTGCCAGCATCATATGACGGCCCACTAACTGCTCAAGCAGATTCTCAACGCCTGCAAACCATTGCTGGCTGTGTGAGTTAGCCACATAATGCTCAGAGTAGGCCGCCTGAATTTGCGGCTGTAATGCAGGATGTTGTGGAAATAAAGCCTGCATTGCTTCTGGTAGGCCTAAGCCAATAATATTTTTGGCAGCATTTCCACATAACTCAATATGATGCTGTGCGGCTGCCCATTGTAGGCTCGTTACAATTTGCGCCACTGAATCAAATAAGGTGCCGTCCCAGTCAAAAATGACCAGGTCAAAACGATTAGACATGTAGATTGAATTTCCAAAATTAATATTCAGCGATGAACAACGCCAAGTCATTTAGTTAATCTGATGCTCACCCAGTAAAATCTGGCTTAGTTCATCAATAGAGCCTGCAATGGCTAATGGCTGCCAGGGGCGTAGACGCTCTACACAATACGGGTCATGAGTGGTGGTTAAATAGGCAACTCCCAACATAGACATACGCGCCAAGGTTGCCATTTCCATATCTAGGGACGAGTCACCCACCATTAGTGCACGATTAGGCACGCACTCTGCCAAACTTAATATGGACTGTAACAAGGCAGGGTTGGGTTTTACAGACCCTCGATCAGAACCAACTACTGTAAAAAAGTAATGGCTAATGCCCAACTGATTAATTTCAGCCATGACTTCAGCCTGTGGACGGCCAGCTACCACTGCCATTTTTTGCCCAGATGCATGTAATTTGGCCAACAATTCAGCAATACCATCATATAAATTAGAGCGTTTGCGAAACGTATGCAATCCTTCCAAATGTAGTAATAATTTTAAATCAACCACCTGAACCGCATGCTCTGCAGCAATAATTTGCTCAAGGACGGGTAACAAGCCACTTTGCTTAAGATGCCGTGCCGCTTCAGTTTGCGGTTGATCAAGCCCGGCATCATCCATTAAATCAATAATAGGAGAGACTGAATCAAATAACGTGCCATCCCAGTCAAAAATAATCAGGTCAAATGAGCCAAATGATGTAATCACAATTGTTCTTCGACCCCTTTTACTGAATATATATGCTG
Organism: Pseudomonadota bacterium; assembly: GCA_023393635.1. Taxonomy (GTDB): domain Bacteria; phylum Pseudomonadota; class Gammaproteobacteria; order Pseudomonadales; family Moraxellaceae; genus Alkanindiges. The sequence continues at coordinate 77,496 of JAEWKT010000004.1, read as the reverse complement.
CCCGACTATAGCCGCGCTTTGTTTAATAACGCAACTGTTGTATCAAATTTTTCATGTCGTCTGGCAGCGGCGCATGAATTGTTGTGTAGCCTGGAATATCTAACTGAATGGCGTGCAAGCATAAGCGTCTAGGTGCTGCACCTTGCCATTTTACCTCATGGCCGTACTTATCATCACCCACCAAAGGATGGCCAATAAATAGTCCATGCACCCGAATCTGGTGCGTTCGTCCAGTAAGCGGGCTGGCATTGACCAGCGTACCGTGTTTGAAGCGTTCCACGACTTGCCACTGCGTTTGGCTAGGCTTGCCCTCACGTGATACCCGCACGCGCCGCTCACCATTTGCCAGCTCGTAGCGCAATAATGGCGCATCAATGACCTGGCGATCAAGCAGCACATTGCCCTTCACTAAAGCCTGATAGGTCTTGCGAATTTTACCCTGACGCAAATAGTCTTGTAATAGTTTTAACGTACTGCGTTTTTTACTAATCATCAGCAAACCAGAAGTATCTTTATCAATACGGTGCACCAGTTCCAAATAGGGCTTAGCCAGTGCCTGACGCATGGCTTCAATCACACCAAATGCTAAACCACTGCCGCCATGCACGGCCAAACCAGCAGGCTTGTCCAGCACAATTAAGCCTTCATCTTCAAAAACAATGCGTTGTAACAAATGATTGGCCAGCTCCTCACCTATTTTTACTTCAGTACTGGCATCAGCAGTCAGACGGCGAATCGGTGCCACACGCACCTGATCACCCATTTTAACCCGCGTATCCGCCTTAACGCGGCCTTTATTGACCCGTACTTCACCTTCGCGGATCAAGCGATAGACTCGGCTTTTGGGCACGCCTTTTAAACGGCTAAACAAATAATTATCAATTCGCTGCCCATCTTGATGCTCATCTATCTCAAACCAACTTACCTGCTGCCAGCTTTGCTCAGCCATATTTAACCCATTTATAAAAAGCGATCTTGATGCATAAAATATTAGAAAAAATAACAAACAAGCCTGAAAAAAGCCTGCTCTCCCGTATGCTTAACGCAAAAGGTCTGATATAGTCAGCGCACGGCAGTGATTGCCCATGCGCCAGTTCATGCTTGTCGTGCCAATTGCACCCAAATGACTGACGCATGATGTCATCTAAACTGCCTAATGAATACATCCTCGCCGAGGGTTAAGTATATCGGCAAATCTTGTCAGCCTGTGTGAGTTTTATCGAATATAAGCTGATCTCGCTGGCAAGTTTAAATGTAGCCCTGTCTTTAGCGCAGGCTTAAACGAAAACTGATGCACACATAATAGGTCGCTTTCCTGCTGTTTTAAGTGTTTAAAATCAGAAAAATTTGTCTGCCCGTAACACTCCTGCTGTAATGTGCTCGGTGACGTGATCCGTAACTATGCCATTAACACCATAATGAATATGGCTGTGCAGCCCCAAGGAATGATTTAAATTTGTTTACGGCACCAATAACTGCTTTTTAATGCCCATGCAGGTAGCACCAATCCGGTTGATTGGACGAGGTACTGACATAACAGTGCCAAAGTAAGACTTTTGAGGTTTTGGTGCATATTGGTAAATGTAATTTTGATATTTACCACAAAATAAAGATATGCACTAAGCGTAAGCTCGCCGTTCGCGCGATCCAACTGCGAACCGACCCATATGTGTGTGTGTCATAATTAGGTGTCACACCCATGAAACGTATGCTGATCAATGCAACGCATGCAGAAGAAATCCGCGTTGCACTCATCACTGGTAACCGTCTTTACGATTTTGACTTAGAAAATCGCACACGGGAACAAAAAAAATCCAACATCTACAAAGGTCATGTGACCCGAGTAGAGCCTTCCCTAGAAGCTGTGTTTGTTGAATATGGTGCCAATCGCCAGGGCTTTTTGTCCATGCGCGAAATCTCCAATAGCTATTTACAGGCAGACTCGCGCTCAACCCATAATATTCGTGACCTGATTACTGAAGGCACCGAATTACTGGTTCAAATTGAAAAAGAAGAACGGGGCAATAAAGGTGCTGCCCTGTCTACTTTTATATCGCTCGCAGGCCGCTATCTGGTACTGATGCCCAATAATCCCAAGGGTGGTGGTATTAGCCGTCAAATTGGTGGTGCAGTGCGCGAAGAAATGAAAGAAATTCTATCGCATCTGAATATTCCACGGGGTATGAGCGTCATTGTCCGTACCGCAGGTATTGGTCGCACGCACGAAGAATTACAGCTTGACCTGCAACATTTGCTTAACTTGTGGCAGCAAATTCAAAATACGGCCAAAAGCAGTCCATCACCAGTGCTGGTACATCAGGAAGCTGGTGTAGTTACCCGCGCAGTCCGTGATTACTTGCGTGACGATATCAGCGAAATTCTAATTGATAACGAACAGGCATTTAACGAAGCGCATCATTTTGTGCAGCAAGTCATGCCACACCAGATTGATAAACTGCGTAAATATACAGCCAACGAGCCATTATTTGCCCGCTTTGGTATTGAAAGCCAAATTGAAACCGCCTATCAGCGTGAAGTAAAACTGCCATCTGGTGGTTCTATTGTGATCGACCAAACCGAAGCACTGGTATCGATTGACATTAACTCAGCCAAAGCAACCCGTGGTAGCGATGTTGAAGAAACCGCATTAAATACCAATGTCGAAGCAGCCGAGGAAATCGCCCGTCAATTGCGCTTACGGGATATTGGCGGCCTGATTGTTATTGATTTTATTGACATGGCAAAAGACCGTAATCAGCGCACGGTTGAAACCAAATTACGTGAAGCCACGCAAAGTGACCGCGCCCGTATTCAGTTTGGCCAGCTTTCACGCTTTGGTCTGATGGAAATGAGCCGTCAACGCCTGCGCCCATCACTCGAAGAAGCCACGGGTTATGTATGCCCACGCTGTCACGGCACTGGCATGGTGCGTGATTTACGCTCATTGTCCCTGTCTATTATGCGCGCCATTGAAGAAATTGCATTGCGCGAGCGTCAAGGCGAAGTACAGCTTGAAGTCCCTGTTGAAATTGCCGCATTCCTGCTTAACGAAAAACGTAATGCATTGGTATATTTAGAACAAAATAGCCAGGTACGCATTACAGTATTACCGCATCCGCATTTAGAAACCCCGCATTATCATATTCAATATAAGCGCGATGGTTTTGCGCCTGCTAGCTATGAGCGCACCGAAGCTACCCGCGCTACTGAAGAAGTATTGGGCTATGAAGCGGCTGACTGGCAACAACAACCTGCTGTTGCAGCAGAGCCAGGTAAAGCCGTCACAACGGTCACTGAAAAAGTGGCTCCCCAAGCAACTCAGCAAAAAGTAACTGCCTCACAGCCAACTACGCAACCTATGGCTGCTCAACCTGAGCAACGTGCCTGTGCGTGGTTAGAAAACCTGTTTGTTACCAAGCAAGCCAAAACCCAGGATGCAGTGAGCGCAAAAGATGCCGCATCAGCCATTGAGCATTTGGTTAATCAGGGTGCCGTCAGTAAAGGGGTATATGGTAGCTTAAATAAAGCGGAGCCAGCCCAAGAAGAAAAAATAGACACCACAAGCACGCACAGCCACACTGCCTCTCAGGGTGCTTACACCAAAAACAGTAGTGTAGAGACAAACCAAGCCTCAAATGAGAATAATGGGCATGGTAGCAACGCGACAAATAATAAAAATCCACGCAATCGCAACCGTAAGCGTGATCAATCCCGTGACAACTACAATAGCAATCAGGGTAATGGCAACATCAGCAATCAAAGTAATAATCAAAGCAATGGCCATCCTCAACAACGTGATAGCGTGGCTGAGCAGCAACCTGAGCATACAGCGTTAGAAGAACAAAGCAGCTCCAATCACGGCAATACACGTGGCCGTGGTCGTCGTCAATCTAATCAGGATCGTCAGGACAACACTGAAAACGCAGTACCACGTCGTGACCGTCAGTCTGGTAATCGCCCTGCCCGTGGCCCTCGTCACCGTGATCAAAGCGTATTAACGGACAACGTTGATGATCAACCAGTAAGTGATAGCAGCCACAGTAATGCTGAGCAAGCTAAGGTTGCCGTAGCGCAACAAGCACCAGCGGTATCTCAACAACCCCGTGTCGTCAGTGTAGAACAACCTGCAACCGTGGAAGTGGTTGAAGCATTGGTCATTGATGTGGTGAATCAAAAAACAAGTACTATTAGTCTGGATCAGCCTGTACAAGCCAACGGTGCGCCACAAGACTCACAGCAGCAAGCACCAGTGAGCGAAGTGGCTCCAACTGTAGCAGTGACAGAAACTAAAGCAGAGGAAGCACCTTTAGAGGTTGCGGCATCAACTACCACGACAGCAAGTGCAACTACAGCGCCAGCCGCTGTGGCAACAACAATTGCACCAGTTGCGGAAATCAATGCCGAACCAAAACGTGCGCTAAACGATCCACGTGAGCGTCGTCGTCGCCGTGAGTTGGGGCTTGATGAGCCCGTGTTACAGTTCACCGCTGACCCTGCTGTCATTAGCGAGCAAGTGGATGAAGTGGCTACGCGTAGTGAGCAGCAATTGCATATGCTTGCGGTTCAAGGCACCACAGGTGAATTTATCCGTGCTGTGTTAGGTCAGGCCGCGCAAGCCATGCTAGATGAAGGCCGCGTGATTGAGGCATTTATTCAGGCATTACAGCAACGCACGCACAGCGCTCAGCAAGCAGCACAACAGTCTGCACCAGTTGCTAATGCCACCAGCGTAGCAACGGTGCAACCGCCTGTTGAGTTGCTATCTACCACCCCGCCTGCCCCTAAACAACGTGCGGCCAATGATCCACGCTTGTTACGTCGCCAACAGGCACAGCAAGCGGCAGCGGCCAGTGAAGCAACTGCAATCGAAGCTACTGAAGCAAATAGTACGGCTGAGGCGGATCAAACTGTAGCAGTACCTGGGGAAACTGAGCAAGCACAAGCTGAACAGCCACATGCTGAGCAAAATACCGCTCAACAAACGCAGGCTGAAGCAGTAGAGACGCAGCCTGAAATAGAGGCGAACCAACCTGTTGAAGCCCAAGGTAACACGCAGCAAAAAGATGCCGCGTCATCTGAGCAGCAAGAAAATACCATCCTTGACGCCAACAGCACTTCGTCCGAAGCTAAGGTGGATGAACAAAAAGCTGATGACGCTGATGGCAAAGCGGATAAAGACAAACCAGCACGTCCGCGTCGTCCCCGTGGTCGTCCGCCAAAAAAAGCAACCCCAGCTTCTTAAGCAGGTCTAATTTTTAGATCAGAGCTACTTAAGTTCCTACAGGTTCACCCAACATGATGCAAATCATCCACTGGGCTGAACCTGTAGTGCTGTTTGGGACGCTTAATTTCTGCATGGGTTAAGCGGTTATTTGGCTCCAAAAACCCTGCCAGCAAAGTAAAAGTTACTTTTTATTTGCAAAAATTTCATGGCTTTTCGTCGGGTTAAGCACTTGACCCTTCGCTGTTTTAGCGGATAATCAGGCATATTCTCATCTCAACGATGCAATTTCTGGGGACGGCTCACTTTAATATGCCTTGCTCCCTACCTTAAAACACAGGAACGCAACACATGAGTCAGCAGTCATCTCAGCACGATATAATTACTTTAAGTGAAGTCGCTAAACGTCTTCCTAAACTATTAAAAAAACTACCCCATGTGGCACGTGGCTTAGTGATGGCGAATGATACGCGCCCTGCTAAACCAATGGGTCTGGGCTGGGCGTTTGAAAAAATAGTCAAACAAAACCCTTATGGCAAAGCCATTTTGTATCAGAACACTGAGCTGAACTACATTCAATTTAACGAATGGGTCAATCAGATTGCTCACTTCTTTTTATCAAAAGGTTTGCAAAAAGGTGATGTGGCGGCAGTATTTATTGAAAACCGTCCCGAACTATTAGCTACCGTCATGGCTTTTGCCAAAATTGGGGTTACTAGTGCTCTGGTCAATACGGCACAAACTGGCAAAGTATTAACACACAGCATCAATCTGGTAAAACCGCGCGTGATTGTGGTAGGTCAGGAGCTGCAACCTGCCCTGCAAGACGTTCTGGCAGATCTTGAAATCACAAAAGAAGAAATATATTGGTTTGCCGACCAGGACACGCTAAAAGATACAGGTACTGCACCTGAAGGTTACCAAAATCTGGGAGCCATCATTCAAGATTATCCTAGCTTTAATCCGCCCACCACCAACAGTGTCTTTTATGCGGATGGCCTATTTTATGTCTATACCTCTGGCACCACTGGCCTGCCAAAAGCGGTGGTATTTACCAATGGCCGCTGGATGAAAGGCTATGGTACTTATGGGCATATCATGGCTCTGAATAAACATGATGTCATGTATGTCACCCTACCATTTTATCACGCCACTGCCATGGTGGTATGCTGGAGTGCCGTTATCGCTGGTGGTGCCGCCCTTGCTATACGTCGTAAATTTTCTGCGAGCGAATTCTGGGCAGACGTAAAACGCTTTGATGCATCTGCCATTGGCTATGTGGGTGAGTTATGCCGTTATCTGTTAGAAACTGCGCCACATTCAATGGATAGCAGCCACCGTGTGAAAAAAATGATTGGCAACGGCATGCGTCCTACCATCTGGAATAAATTCAAGCAGCGTTATGGCGTTGATGAAATTATGGAGCTATATGCCTCAAGCGAAGGCAACGTTGGCTTTAGCAATGTGTTTAACTTTGACAATACGGTTGGCTTCTCACCTACCCCCTATGCGATTGTTAAATTTGACAAAGAAAAAAATGAACCCATCAAGAATGCCAAGGGTTACTTTATCAAGGTGAAAACGGGCGAAACTGGTTTACTGATTGGTGAGATTACCAAGCGTGCCCCATTTGATGGCTATACAGATGCCGAAAAAAACAAAGCCGCAATCTTTGAAAATGTGTTTAAGCAAGGTGATCGCTACTTTAATACGGGTGATTTAGTACGCGATATTGGTTATCGTCATGCTCAATTTGTAGACCGCCTGGGTGATACATTCCGCTGGAAAGGTGAAAATGTATCAACCACAGAAGTAGAAAACATTGTGTCTGAATACCCTAAAATCAGCGAAGCTGTCGCTTATGGGGTGGAGATTCCTAATACCAATGGTCGTGCAGGGATGTGTGCCATTACACCACATGAAGGCCAGCATATTGAAGACAGTGATTATGCTGCGTTACTCAGCTTCTTCAAAAAGAGCCTGCCTTCTTACGCCGTGCCTGTATTTCTCCGTATTCAACAGAAGATGGAAACCACAGGAACTTTTAAATATCAAAAGAATACCTTAAAAACGCAAGCTTTTGATCCTGCCAAAGTAGAGGAGGTTCTCTTGGTTTGGTTGCCAGGTGAAAAGCAATATTGCCTACTAACGCCTGAGATCTATAGCAATATTCAAAATGGCAATTATCGCTTTTAAATTTTTTATTTTTTAAATTTTGCTAACCGCTTGGTTAATGGTAAGTTTTTTTCTTAGCTATTAATCAGGCGGTTTTTTTATAACCAAACAGATAATTTAAATTAGAATTAAGCTTGCCATCTCAAAATATGTTGGTAGAATGTGCCCCACTGAAGCGTAACGGGCCGTTAGCTCAGTTGGTAGAGCAGCGGACTTTTAATCCGTTGGTCCCGCGTTCGAGTCGCGGACGGCCCACCAAATACCTAAATCCATATACCGCTACATAGCTCTATATGGTAACTAAGCCCTAGTCTAGCAATGATTAGGGCTTTTTTTATGCCTGTAGATCAGTTCACTATTAAGACGCAAAGCATCTGCTATTTAATGCATGGTGTAGGAGCATCAATCTCAATTAATTTTTCAGATTTTAGCTCATCCCAAAACGCTTGTGGAATCTCAATACTAAACGACTCAACATTGCTCCTTACCTGCGCTGCTGTTCGTGCACCAGGAATAATCGCAGAGACTGTGGGATGAGCTTCTGCAAACTGCAATGAGGCCGTGCGTAAATCGATACCGTATTCATCCAGCACACGCTGTACACGCGCACGCTTATCTGGTGCCCAATCAGGTACTGTACCGTCATATAAATAACGCTCACGGCCAGCCAGATAACCTGCCAGCAATGGCGATCCAATCACTGCTGATGCGCCTTTTGCTGCAATTTTGGGTAAGGTGTCTTGCAATGCCTGCTGATGGTCTAAAAGCGAATACTGACAGGCCAATAAGAAAATATCTGGATCGGCCACCTCCAGCGCCTTTAAAACAGGCTCAGGGCAATTTACCCCAAAACCCCATGCTTTAATTATGCCTTCTTCACGCATACGGGTGAGCTCGGGCATTGCGCCTTTTACCGCCTCTGTAAAGCGTTGCTCCCACGGCATGCCCAAGTCTTTTTCATTATCTGGCGATAAGTCATGAATATAAACAATATCAAGCTGTGACACGCCCAAACGTTGTAAACTATCTTCAATAGAACGCCTTACCCCATCTGCCGAATAATCATAACGGTAATCAAACGGCGCTGGGTCAGTCCACATGGTCTGAGGAATATGATTGGTTGCACATAAAATACGGCCAACCTTGCTAGACAACACATAGTCTTCCCGCTTGATCTGATGCAGCATATGGCCAAAACGCCGCTCACTTAATCCTAGTCCATACCATGGCGACGTATCAAAATAACGGATACCTGCATCAACAGCAGCCTGTAAGGTGTGCTGAGCGGCTTCCTCACTGGTAGGACTAAATCCGCTGCCAATTGGCACCCCACCCAGACCAATGCGCGTTAATGGTTTAAAACGCTGGTCTTTATATAAAATATTGGTGGGTACTTTTAATGCCTTATTCTGATAGCCTTGCGTTGGCATGTTTGTACCTGGCTGGGCAAGCTGACCATAGACTGGCGAATCACTGGTAGACATTCTCTTCTCCTTCATTTATGTATTACACATGGCAAGCCATACGCTCATTAAAGTTTAGAATTTAAAGATTAGGATCATGGTTAACAATTAACCCTTGTCTATCAGCTTAAATCCACAGCAACAAAGGTTGAAGTCTAGTCTTACAGTCAGTCGGTATCATTATTGCAAAGTAAGAATGTATTGGTCTGACCATTATTTATTGTTGTAATAAAAAAGCCCTGCATCTCTATGCAAGGCTTTTTTGATTGCTAAAGTACCTTCCAATTATTTGGCGGCTAGGATTGCACTATGGTTTGGGTTGTACTTGCTGCATCAGAAATTCCTTTTTCTAGTGCGGCCTCATCTTCACGAAAATGATCCAATACTACGGTCACTAACCGTCCCACAAACGCTGCAAAAACAAAAGCCAGGACAGGAAGTAGCACCACAGGAATGTCTATCATGATTATTCACCTTTGGTTAACTAGAAAATATGAGCCACAGCCACGTCACTCATGACATAAATTTATCGTAATTTTGCTCTTTCCAAGCAATAATTGTTAGACAAGCTTATATTCGCTACAATGTTTAAGGAATCTTGTTAGACAATTTAGCGGCTTCTTAACCAGAAGAATCATAATTTATTGTTTTTTCTAATGTTTATTAAAATTTCATCTTATATTATTGTCTAATTTTGCTAGACACCTTACCGCCCCCATAAGTTACAGTGTGTAAAGTAAGCGCAGTAGCCTGTCTATGCAGGCTTGTCTTAACTGCCTAAATATTTACCACGCGATTTAAAATATTATTAATTTCAATATCAGCACTGCTGAGGCCACTGGCATACTGATCTGTGGTTAGGTGGTCAATTATTTGCGGTAATACTGTCGCAAGCCCTGTACGTACAGTATCCAGATGAACACGATAGTGCTGCGCCAATTGCGCCAAGCTGTCTTGCTTAAACAGATCATTGAGCTGCTCAGGCATGATTCTTTCATTAATGCCCGTCCCTATCCATGAAGCCACCTGCGCTTCCAAGCCCTTTTGTTGTAATATAACCAGCGCATTAGATAATCCACCCTGCTGCTTGATCCAGCCCAGTATCAGCGGAATTAACTGTAATAAGAAAGCAGCTTGTTGTTGCGGCTGAGCAAAGGCTTCTTCGTGTAAATAATCACCTGATAAAGCACCAAGTGCTGAATCAATTACTCGATTCACTGGTGTTTGATGCTGAGTAGGGTCTGGATGGCAAACTTGATCATGGTGAGTTCCCAAACCGAACACCTGGCTGCAACTATCCGCAGGTATGGCTAAGGCAGTCTCGGTATGATGGGCGCGCTCAATCAGTGCATCGATAATGTGGCTGAGGGTAGTCATAATCAGAAGTACTCCTTAATCAAGGGGATATAATCTGGCTCTGGTGGCCAATACAAAATGCTCATCCATTGACTATACAAACAACGCCTGCTCAAAAGCACACCTGTTTTGATGCATTGCTGTAAGTTAATGATTTTTTTGGCTTATTTAGAATAGATTTTGTTGTAAATGTTTTAAGCGTGTCAATACACAGAGCTTGCGCCATTCTGCATGACTAATTTGATCGCGCCAGATGACCACATGATAATGCGTGGTTCTTTGCTGAAAATCTAGCACCATAACCAGCCCCAAATGACGAACTTGCTGTAATGTGGCTGTTTTATATTGAGAGGAATCCAAACTGCGCCAGCACCATATTCTACTGTCTTGTTGCCAGATCTCAGTAATCGCCTGCGCCTTAATAAACGCTTTATACCACCAATAATTGATGAGTAAAAACAAGCCAGCAAGCACAGCTTCTATGATAATGGGTAAACCGCTGAGCAACATCAGCAATAAGACAGCCAGCATGCTTAAAACATAGCATAACCGCTGTAATACTCCCTGTTTAATCTGTGCATCCACTAGCATGGTCATTAAATCATGGCACCCTGTTACGGGCTATAAGACCAGAAGTAACAGAACAAAGCAAGCTCGGCTAAAATGTAGCATTAATGTAGCATTGCTTTCTTGCTAGAGCTTGGGCTCAAAAACCATTGCTTTTAATTGCTCTACCATGCGCGCCATTTCAACATCTTCTGGCGTACTGACTGCCATAAACCAGTCCAACAAATCTGGATCTTCTTGCTCTATCAGCTGAGCAAATGCCAGCTTATCTGCCTCAGGAGCGGTTAAATAATGCTTGCGCACATAGGGATCAAAATAAATATCCAGCTCTTTTAAGCCACGCCGTGCGCGATAAATTACCTTTCGATCATGTAAACTAATGTCATCAGCCATATTTTTCTCCTACGCGCCAGTACGACTCACTGGGCATTATCACAACATTGTAGCATGCTCCTGCCTTATAAAGCCGTTAAGCTCGTCAACCGAGCCCCCTTTAAAATTGGCAAAAACAGTAGCAATTACTGGGTTTTTGGCAATAAAACTCATTGTTGTACAAAGCAGAATATTTTTAACTGTATACAGTCAAAACTTGTATCACTTGTTAGTTAAAAACTCGTTTAGGGAATATTATGAGCAGCAGTGTCATTCGTCCAATTCCATCCATGTTACCACGCAAGCTATTCAATGCCGAACATGAAGCCTTCCGCGATACAGTACGTCGTTTTTATAGCGATGAAGTTGTACCAAATACTGAGAAATATGAAGAACAACAACACGTTGACCGTGACCTCTGGAACAAGGCAGGTGAGCTTGGCCTACTCTGCGCCACCATGCCTGAAGAGTACGGCGGCTCGGGTGTAGACCGCTTATACAGCATGATTCTCATTGAAGAACAAGCGTATGCGGGTGATTCTGCTACAGGTTTTTCATTGCATTCGGACATTGTTGCCAACTACATTAATAACTTTGGTAATGAAGAACAAAAGAAAACATGGTTACCGAAAATGGCCACTGGTGAAGTCGTTTCTGCCATTGCAATGACTGAGCCAGGCACAGGTTCAGACCTACAAGGTGTTAGAACTACCGCTGTTGAAGATGGTGATGACTACATCGTTAATGGTTCAAAAATCTTTATCACCAACGGTTATTTATGTGATATGGCCGTTGTGGTGGTAAAGACTGGTAAAACTGAAAAAGGCTCTAACAACCTGTCTTTACTGATCATGGATGCCAACAGCGAAGGCTTCACCAAAGGTAAACCACTTAAAAAAGTGGGGATGAAAGGTCAAGATACTTGTGAATTATTCTTTGATAACGTTCGTGTTCCTAAATCTAATTTATTAGGTATGGAAGGTATGGGCTTCATCATGTTGATGAAAGAGCTGGCATGGGAACGTATGCTGGTTGCTATTATTTGTCAGGCAGGTGCAGAAGCCGCTTTTGCCCATACAGTGGCCTACACCAAAGAGCGTAAGGCTTTTGGAAAGGCGATCAGTTCATTCCAGAACACCCGCTTTAAACTAGCCGAGCTACGTAGCGAAATCGATATGGGTCGTGCGTTCCTTGACCGTTGCATGGAGCTACAAATTGAAGGAACCTTAGGTATTGACGCTGCTGCGGCCGCCAAATATAAACTGTCCGATTTGTTCTCTAAAGTGGTGGATGAAGGCGTTCAATTACATGGTGGTTACGGCTATATGCTGGAGTACCCGATTGCGCGTGCATACATCGACAACCGTGCAAACCGTATTTATGCAGGTACTAACGAAATCATGAAAGAGCTGATTTCCCGTACTTTGTAAGAGATCACCCCTCTTTCACAATAAGGCTGTCCTCTCTATGATGGCCTTATTTTTTTGTGATTCACTGATAATAAAACAAGTTTTATGATTCTTATGCCTTATAAAACTGTGTACGCAGCCAATGCAGCGCCAGCACGCACAACTTATAAAAACAAATAACGCCACAAAGCTCATGTTGCAGAGAAAAACCTTATTCATTTAAACATACGATAAAAGGATAAATAATGTCTCATCAAAAAAGATACGCCCCTGCTTCTCCTCACGATCCTCTCATAGAAATTTTCCCAGATATTTACTTATTACGCGGTAGCATCAACTTCGGTTTCGGTTTCGGTTTAAGAATGAATCGGAACATGATTATTATCAAACAGAATCAGGAACTAATACTGGTTAACCCAGTTCGTATGAATGATGATGGCTTAGCTCATCTGGAGCAACTAGGGAATATACGGCATATCATCAGATTAGGTGACTTTCATGGTTTAGACGATCAGTTCTATCGTGATACCTATCAGGCGCAGCTATGGAGTCAGCCTGACCATCACACCTATAAAAATTTACAGCCAGACCGACTGATTACACCACACATCAAGCCACCTATTGCAAATGCAACCTTCTTTATTTTTGCGACAGCCAAATATCCTAAAGCAGCCTTACTTATTCAACCCGCAAAGCTGCTCATCACTACCGACTGTGTGCAATACTGGGCAGACTGGAAATATACCAGCTTTGTTAGGCGAATTATTTTGTGGCTAATGGGCTTTAGATTAGGTCTTTTTATTGGCGGGCCATGGTTAAACCCAGAATAGCAGCCTTAAAGCAGATTTTGACAGCTTATTACAGCTGGACTTTGATGCGCTGGTTGCTACGCATGGGTTTGTCTTAAAGTCTGACGCAAACTTCAGCTAAAAAAGATAATTGAGCAAAAATTCTCAACCCGATAACCACCATATATAGAAATAACGCCAGACTAAGCGCTAGTCTGGCGTTATTTAACGGTCTTTCAAACAGAATCAGGACGCTAAACGTGGCTTACGGGCCTGAGTATCATTTTGGTTATGAAACTTTAGAACACTATCGCTGAACTCGGCATTTTTTAGCTCCTTGCGGTCAGCCAAATAATTATTAGTGATCTGCCAAGGCGCATGTTTACCCTGTTTTGGCATAACATCCGCAGCACGGGCAATATAACCAGAAGACAGGCGACCCATAATAGTGTCTTCTATCAGCTCACTGGCATCACCCTGCGCCACCACCTCATCCAGGCCATTTTTGTCCATATGGTTTAGCAAGCGGCAAATATATTCAGCAGCAATGTCTACCTTTAAGGTCCACGACGCATTAATGTAACCAATAATCATGGCCATATTGGGAATATCGCTCAGCAGCACCCCTTTATACATCATATGCTTGGAGGTATCGATTGGCTTATCGTCAATGGTCGCCTTAACACCGCCCATAATTTGAATATTTAAGCCCGTTGCTGACACAATAATATCTGCATCTAAGTGCTTACCAGATTTTAATAAAATGCCATTTTCAGTTATTTTTTCAATCTGGTCAGTTTCTACACTGGCCTTACCTGAGCGCAGGATTTTAAATAAATCACCATCAGGTACCACGCATAGGCGCTGATCCCATGGATTATAATCTGGCGTAAAGTGCTTCATATCCACTGTACCCCTCAGTTGCCTTTCAATCGCCTTAAGCAACAGTTTACGTACCAGTTGAGGCTGTTTTTGTGCCAGCGCATACACAGCACGCTGTACACCAATATTACGCGCACGGGTTAATTTATAGGCCAGGTCTTCTGGCAGCACTTTGCGCATTTTTTCATACACAAAATCAATAGACGGAATAGAGGCAATATAAGTAGGTGAACGCTGCAGCATAGTGACATGCTCTGCCCCACCTTTAGCCATAGCAGGGACTAAAGTAATGGCCGTTGCGCCACTGCCGATAATCACGACTTTCTTGCCACGATAATTCAGGTTTTCTGGCCAGTGTTGTGGATGAATAAATTCACCCTTAAATGCCGACTGATTGGGGAATTCAGGTTGAAAACCCTGATCGTAATTATAGTAACCAGTACAGCCAATCACAAAATTGGCCGACCAAGTCTGCTTTTTGCCCTGATCATTTTCAATTTCAACCAACCATTGCTTTTGCTGACTGTCATAATTGGCCGTCAGCACCCGATGATTAAAATGAATTTTTTCTTTTAGCTTGAACTGATCAATGACCTCGCCTACATAACCTTTAATTGATGGGCCATCTGCCAGTACATTGGCTTTTTGCCACGGCTTGAAGTTAAAACCAAAAGTTGACATATCCGAATCAGAACGAATGCCAGGATATTTAAATAAATCCCAGGTACCGCCAAAGCTTTCCCGACGCTCAATAATAGTAAAGTCACGATTGGGGCAATGCTTTGACAAATGCGCGGCCATGCCAATGCCTGAAATACCCGCACCAATAATTAGTACATCAATATGTTGAGCCATTTGCGTCAATAATCCGTGTTAATCTTTCCAAAAAATAGTCCTTAAATTGACAATAGTCAATGTCAATTGGGGACATTAGAGCAAAAATACTAGATTTATTGTACGGCTTCTCATCAGTCCAGCTTTTGTTTTAAATGTTCTGTCAACCATTGCCCAATATCAGAAATCTGTTCGGCACACACATTATGCGCCATAGTATACGAATGCCATGAGGCATCACAACCTAATTGTTTAACCAATTGATAAGCTTGCTCCCCCAGCTTGGGCGCAACCACATCATCATATAAACCATGTGCCACAAATACTGGCAACAGCTGCTGTACGGGCTTGAATTTCTGCTGTAGCAGATTAGGATCAGGGATATAAGTAGACAATGCAATCACGCCTGCCAAGCGTTCTGGATAAGTTAAAGCCGCTTGGTAATCAATCGCGCCACCTTGTGAAAAACCCGCCAAGAATATGTTATGAGTGGCAATGCCTTGCTTGTTTTGCTGAGCAATTAGCTGCGTAATTTGTGCAACACTTTGGTCAATCCCTGCTCGATCAACCTTACGCCCCAACGTATTCATTTCTAAAATATCATACCAGGCTGGCATCACATAACCTGCGTTCACTGTCACTGGAATCTGCGGCGCATTCGGGAAAATAAACTTCACAGCAGCAGTAGCAGGTAAACCAAGCAACGGAATAATATCTACAAAATCATTGGCATTAGCACCTAAGCCATGCAACCAGATAATGGCATGTGTAGGTACTAAAGCGGTATTAATTTCAATGGTTTTCAGCTGCGGCGGCATCGTTTATTCATCACTCAAATAAAAGTAGTTTTGTTATAGCATAAAAAAACCGGCACAAGGCCGGCTTTTCTAATACTGTACTACTTATTCAGCAGTAGGCTGAGTCATGGCGCGATCCACCAACTCAACATAGGCCATTGGCGCAGCATCACCAGCACGGAAGCCAGCTTTTAATACGCGCAAATAACCACCTTGACGCTCTTTATAACGAGGGCCAAGCTCAGTAAATAACTTACCAACAATCGTTGCGCTACGTGTACGGGCAAAAGCCAGACGACGGTTAGCAACGGTGTCATGCTTTGCCAAAGTAATTAAAGGCTCAGCCACACGGCGAAGCTCTTTAGCTTTAGGCAAAGTTGTCTTGATTAGCTCGTGCTCAAACAGCGAGTTAGCCATGTTTTGAAACATTGCTTTACGATGGCTGCTGGTACGACCTAGTTTCACACCACTATTACGATGACGCATGGTGAATAGTCCTACTAATTAACGGCTACGATAGGCAAAACGGTCGTCCACGCGCAAACTGGCTGGTGGCCAATTATCTAAACGCATGCCAAGCGACAAGCCTTTGGAAGCCAACACATCTTTAATCTCGGTTAATGACTTCTTACCCAAGTTAGGCGTTTTTAACAGCTCAACTTCAGTACGTTGTACGAGATCACCAATGTAGTAAATATTTTCTGCCTTCAAACAGTTTGCAGAGCGAACGGTCAGCTCAAGATCATCTACAGGACGCAACAAGATTGGATCAACCTCTTCGCGGCTCTGTACAGGCTCAGGAGCATGGTCTTTTTGTAGATCAACAAAAATAGCAATCTGTTGCTGCAAAATAGTTGCTGCTTTACGAATTGCTTCTTCTGGATCTATCGTACCGTTAGTCTCCAGATCAATAACCAGCTTGTCTAGGTCAGTACGCTGCTCAACACGGGCATTTTCTACTGTATAAGACACACGTTTAATTGGGCTATAGCTTGCATCTAATTGCAAACGACCAACTGGACGTGTTTCCCCTTCAGGAAAACGCACATCTGCAGGTTCATAACCGCGACCTTGAGTCACTTTCAGGCGCATTTTTAAATGACCATTCGCGCTCAAGGTAGCTAGTACATGATCAGGATTAACAATTTCAACGTTATGCGGTAAACGCAGATCCGCGGCAGTGACTTCGCCAGGACCTTGTTTATCTAACGTCAAATATGCTTCATTCTGTTCAAACAGTTTAATCGACAATCCTTTAAGGTTCAGCAAGAGCTCGACGATGTCCTGCTGCAAGCCTTCTAAAGTACTGTACTCATGCTCAACACCTTCCACTTCTGCCTCAACCACGGCCGCGCCAGGTAAGGAAGACAGTAAAATGCGACGCAAGGCATTACCTAGAGTATGGCCGAAACCACGCTCTAAAGGCTCGAGAATTACTTTTGCCGAGGTTCCACTCACCGCATCGACTTTGATCGCTTGCGGGGTAAGAAACTCGTTTGCAGTACGCGTCATAGTTGCCACCTCAAGGATTATTGCGAATAGTACTCAACAATTAAGTTTTCGTTGATTTCGGCAGGCAGATCGGAACGATCAGGTGCGGTTTTAAACGTACCTTCCAGTTTGGTATGGTCAACATCCATCCAGCCAGGAATGCCACGCTGAGAACCAAGCTCAATCGCATTTTTGATACGTAACTGGTTTTTTGCACCTTCATGTACAGCAACCACATCGCCAGTTTTAACCTGAATAGACGCGATGTTCACGCGACGGCCATTCAAGGTAATGCTGCGATGGCTCACCAACTGACGCGCTTCAGCACGAGTTGAACCGAAGCCCATGCGATATACCACGTTGTCTAGACGGCTTTCTAATAGTTGCAGCAGGTTTTCACCAGTTGCACCTTTAGAACGAGCGGCTTCTTTGTAGTAGTTACTAAATTGACGCTCTAACACACCGTACATACGACGTACTTTTTGTTTTTCACGTAACTGTAACGAATACTCAGACTGTTTCCCACGACTTTGGCCATGTTGACCAGGTGGTTTACCAGCTTTTTTGGTTTTGACGTCAAAAGGTTTAACGCCAGATTTTAACTGCAGGTCTGTCCCTTCGCGGCGGGAGAGTTTGCATTTTGGACCTATATAGCGAGCCATGAATGAGTCTCCTTAAACGCGACGTTTCTTAGGCGGACGACAACCGTTGTGAGGTATAGGCGTCACATCGGTAATGCTATTAATTTTATAACCCACTGCACCTAAGGCACGTACCGCAGACTCACGACCTGGACCTGGTCCTTTGACAAGAACTTCCAGATTTTTTAAACCGTAATCCAATGCTGCTTTACCAGCAACTTCAGCTGCAACCTGAGCAGCGAAGGGAGTAGATTTACGAGACCCACGGAAGCCCTGTCCACCAGAGGTAGCCCAGGCCAATGCATTACCTTGACGATCGGTAATAGTCACAATGGTGTTATTAAAAGAAGCATGAATGTGAGCAATCCCTTCAGAGACGGTCCGCGTGACCTTCTTCCGGGTGCGAGTATCTTTAGCCATCTTTTAGCTTCCAGTACAATTATTTCTTAATCGGTTTCTTCGGACCCTTACGAGTACGAGCGTTTGTTTTGGTGCGCTGACCACGAACAGGCAAGCTACGACGATGACGAAGACCACGATAGCAGCCTAAATCCATCAAACGTTTAATGTTCATGGAAATTTCACGACGAAGATCGCCTTCGGTAGGTACCTTAGCAACTTCAGCACGAATCGCATCCAGCTGAGCATCCGTTAACTCACGAATCTTAGTAGTAGTCGCAATGCCAACCGCAGACAAAATGTTTGCAGCAGTATGGCGACCAACACCAAAAATGTAAGTTAAAGAAATGACAGCGTGCTTGTTATCCGGAATGTTAACACCGGCAATACGAGCCATTCATTATTCTCCAAAAAGGCAATTGATCATCAACCGCCTCATCAAATACGAGGGGGCGGATAATAACCCGATTCACCTTGTGAAATCAACAGCCAAGTTAGTTTATTGCTAAACTATCCTTGACGTTGCTTGTGGCGAGGTTCTGCGCTACAAATTACGCGAATTACCCCATTACGGCGGATCACTTTACAGCTACCGCAAATCTTTTTAACAGAAGCTTGAACTTTCATGATAAACAACCTTCAGGCTAAATCTGCCAACTACTTATTTGACAACGTAGGTGACTTTTTCATCAAGGACTGATTTTCGTATTGATGTGAGGTTAAATGAGCCTGTAACTGCGCCATAAAGTCCATCACGACAACTACAACAATGAGCAAAGAGGTACCACCTAAATGGAAAGGCACGCCAAATGCACTTTGTAATACCATTGGCATTAAACACACCACGGTAATGTAGATTGCCCCAATAAAAGTCAATCGATTAAGAATATGGTCTAAATAACGGGCTGTTTGATCGCCTGGACGAATACCAGGTACATAAGCACCGCTACGTTTTAAATTTTCTGATACTTCTTTTGGACTAAACACCAGTGCGGTATAAAAGTAGCAAAAGAAGATAATCAAGCTACCGAACAGTACAAGGTATAACGGTTGACCAGGCGATAACACCAATGCCATATCTTGCAAGAAACGCTTGATAAAACCAGCATTAGGATCTGCACTACCCACCCATTGTCCCAGACTCGCTGGAAACAACAAGAGTGAGCTGGCAAAAATCGCGGGAATCACACCAGCCATATTAATTTTTAATGGCAAATGCGACTGCTGTGCAGTAAATACCTTGCGACCCTGCTGCTTCTGGGCATAGTTTACTGGTATGCGACGCTGTGCTTTTTCGATATACACCACAGCAGCCACCACTGCAAGACTTAAAATACCCAACAATAGCATGCTAATTAAATTGCTCTGCCCTTGTTGAATAGATTCAAATGATTGCAATATTAAACCAGGCATCCCCGCCACAATCCCTGCAAAAATGATCATGGAGATACCATTCCCAATGCCGCGCTCAGTGATTTGCTCACCCAGCCACATTAGGAACATAGTACCAGCCACTAAAGAAGTGACCGCAGGAACATAAAAGCTTAGGCCTGTGGTCAGGGTAATCCCCTGACTTTGTAGACCCGCACACATACCAATCGCCTGAACCAGACCAAGAAACAGCGTTCCTTGCCTAGTGTACTGATTGATTTTACGTTTTCCTGCTTCACCTTCTTTTTTCAAGGCTTCAAGTGATGGCACCACAGTAGCCATTAATTGAACAATGATCGATGCAGAAATATAAGGCATGATGCCCAGCGCAAGTATCGACATGCGCTCTAGGGCACCACCCGAAAACATATTGAACAAACTTAAGATAGTATCTTTGTTTTGCTCAAACAACTGGGCCAGACGTTCTGGGTTAATACCAGGAACTGGAATATGCGCACCCAAACGGAACACTAATAAGGCACCAAGCAAAAAAAGCATTCGCTGAATGATTTCCTGATATTTCTGATGAAATGCAGGACCTTTTATTGCCCGTTGGACAGTATCAATCGTTGAGTTTGGAGGCATCGCCACGGAGTTTACTCCTCAACCTTGCCGCCAGCCGCTTCAATCGCAGCTTTAGCACCTTTGGTCAGAGCAACACCCTGTACGGTAAATACACGGCTAACTTCACCAGACAACACAATACGCGCACGGGTTTTATCGCCACGTACTACGTTTGCTGCTTTTAAAGTTTCCAGGCTAACAATATCACCTTCTACTTTGTTCAGCTCAGATAAGCGAACTTCAGCAGTTTTTAGTGCCAACTGACTGGTAAAACCAAACTTAGGCAAACGACGATAGATTGGCATTTGGCCGCCTTCAAACCCAGCACGGATACCACCGCCACTACGTGAAGTTTGACCTTTTACACCACGACCGCCAGTTTTACCCAAGCCAGAACCAATACCGCGACCTGCGCGATGAGGTGCATGCTTTGCGCCTTCAGCAGGTGCCAGCTCATTTAAACGTAAAGTCATGGCTGCACTCCATTATCAACTGGCTCAACGCTTACCATATAGTATACTTTATTGATCATGCCACGGTTTGAAGGAGTATCAATCACTTCAACAGTATGACCAATGCGACGCAGACCTAAACCCTGCAAACATAGCTTATGATTTTTCAAGCGATGCGCGGCGGATTTGATCTGGGTAACCTTGATTGTTTTCATGTCAAATTACCCTTGAATATCTTCGACAGTCTTACCACGTTTTGCAGCAACTTGTTCAGGAGAGGTCATGTTTTTAAGACCATTGAACGTTGCATACACCACGTTGGTAGCATTGGTAGAACCGTAGCATTTTGCCAATACGTTTTGTACACCAGCAACTTCTAGTACGGCACGCATTGCACCACCAGCAATTACACCAGTACCTTCAGAAGCAGGCTGCATGTAAATACGGCTAGCACCATGCTTGGAGTGTACTGAGTGTTGTAAGGTCGTGCCTTTTAGGTCTACGCTAATCATATTACGACGCGCAGCTTCTAATGCTTTTTGAATCGCAGCAGGCACTTCACGCGCTTTACCACGACCAAAACCGATACGGCCGTTGCCATCACCCACTACAGTTAAGGCGGTGAAAGAGAAAATACGACCACCCTTAACAACTTTTGCTACGCGATCAACAGCGACCAGTCTTTCAACAAAGCCTTCGTTTTGTTCAACTTTTGCCATGATTAAAACTCCAGTCCGCCTTCACGTGCGGCATCAGCCAAGGCTTTGATGCGACCATGATATTTAAATCCAGAACGGTCGAATGCCACTTTGGTAATGCCAGCCGCTTTAGCGCGCTCAGCGATTAAAGCACCCACTTTGCTGGCTGCATCAATGTTACCAGTTGCACCAGAACGTAGTTGCGCATCCAAAGTAGAAGCTTGTGCTAATACCTGGCCGCCTTCTGGGGAAATGATTTGAGCGTAGATGTGACGCGGTGTGCGGTTAACACACAGACGAGTTACACCCAGCGCACGAATGTGCAAGCGTGTGCTCTTGGCACGACGCAAACGGGATTGTTTCTTGTCGTTCATATAGAACCTCGCGCCTTATTTCTTCTTAGCTTCTTTACGAAGGATAACTTCATCCGAATAACGAACACCTTTACCTTTATAAGGCTCTGGCGGACGATAACCACGGATGTTAGCAGCTACTTGACCCAGTGCCTGCTTATCAATTGATTTTAGCAGGATTTCAGTTGGCGTAGGCGTTTCAGCAGTAACACCTTCTGGCAACTGAAAATCGATTGGGTGAGAAAAGCCCAGGTTCAGGTTAATAACATCACCCTTAACTGTTGCTTTATAACCAACACCAACCAATTGCAAACGGCGTTCAAAACCGCTGCTAACACCAGTCACTAAATTATTTAATAAGGAGCGAGCGGTACCTGCCTGCATCCAGCCTTCTTGATTAGAAGTCACTGGTGCAATCAGTATTTGACCGTCTTCCTGTTTTAGCTCGACCAGCGCATGCAGGTTGAAAGCCAGTGTACCTTTACTGCCTTTCACTTCGACCTGCGGGCCGTTCTGGGTTACTGTTACGCCTGAAGGCACAGTAACCGGGGCTTTAGCCACACGAGACATGAGGAATCACCTATTAGGAAACAAAAGCAATCACTTCGCCACCAACGCCAGCAACTCGTGCAGCGCGGTCGGTCATGATGCCTTTACTTGTTGAAACAATAGCCACACCTAAACCTTGCTTAACGCGAGGTAAGTCATTTTTGCCGCGATATTGACGTAAACCTGGACGGCTCACGCGTTTTACGGTTTCAATAACTGGTTTGCCTTCAAAGTATTTTAAGGTCAACGTTAATGTTGGTTTGCCATCATTCTCAGCAACTTCAACATCAGCAATATAACCTTCAGATTGAAGCACGCCAGCAATAGCTTGCTTCAATTTTGATTGTGGCATAGAAACAGTTGCTTTCTTTGCCATTTGTGCGTTACGAACACGGGTTAACATGTCGGCAACGGTATCTTGCATACTCATGCGATCTGCTCCTTACCAACTTGCCTTAACTACACCAGGTGCATCACCTTGCATAACCATTAAACGTACCATGTTACGGCTTAAGCCGAACTTACGGAAATAGCCATGTGGACGACCTGTTAAACCGCAACGGTTGCGCAGACGTACAGGAGATGCATTGCGTGGTAGCGCTTGCAATTTTAAGGTTGCATCCATACGCTCTTCATCACTTGCGCTGCCACTAGCAATTACTGCTTTTAGCTCCGCACGCTTTGCTGCATATTTAGCAACTGTTTTTTCGCGCTTTAATTCGCGATTAATCATGCTTTTCTTAGCCATAATGACCTCTTATTTAAACGGGAAGCCAAACGCACGTAATAGTGCACGGCCTTCGTCATCGGTGCGGGCAGTCGTAGTAATGGTAATATCCATACCACGAATACGATCAATTTTATCAAACTCAATTTCGGGGAACACGATCTGTTCCTTTAGACCCATTGAGTAGTTTCCGCGACCATCAAAAGACTTGGCAGAAAAACCGCGGAAGTCACGAATACGTGGAATTGCAATCGCAATTAAACGATCAAGAAATTCATACATTTGATCGCCACGTAAAGTTACCTTACAGCCAATTGGCCAACCTTCACGGATTTTAAAACCCGCAATGGAGTTGCGTGCATGCGTAACGACAGGCTTTTGACCAGCAATTAACTGCATATCTGCAACAGCACCTTCTAACAATTTCTTGTCAGCAGAGGCACCACCAACACCCATGTTCAGGGTGATTTTAGTAATGCGAGGAATTTCCATCACATTCTTTAAGCCTAATTGCTCTTGCAACTGGGCTTTAAGTTCTTCGTTATAACGTGTTTTGAGTCTGGCCATTGCCGGTCAACCTATTACTTTGCTGCCGCCACTGATTCACCATTTGATTTATAAACACGGGTTTTAACGCCGTCTTCATCAACCTGGTAACCAACACGGTCAGCCTTTTGGGTTGTAGCGTTAAAAATCGCCACGTTGGAAATATGAAGCGCAGCTTCCTGAGTGATAATGCCACCTTCGGCACCAGTCGCTTGGTTTGCTTTTTTGTGCTTCTTAACCAGGTTAAGGCCTTCCACCTTAACGCGGTCACCTGTTACAGACAACACAGTACCCTGTTTGCCTTTTTCTTTACCTGCGATCACGATGATTTGATCGCCTTTTTTGATCTTCGCCATGACTGCCTCTTACAGAACTTCTGGTGCCAGTGAAATAATTTTCATGAACTGTTCTGTACGTAGTTCACGGGTCACTGGCCCGAAAATGCGGGTGGCAATCGGCGCTTTGTTGTTGTTTAACAACACCGCAGCGTTATCGTCAAAACGGATCAGAGATCCATCTGGACGGCGAATACCGAATTTTGTACGAACGACAACTGCGTTCATTACATCGCCTTTCTTGACGCGACCACGGGGAATTGCTTCCTTCACGGTCACTTTGATAATGTCGCCAACGGACGCGTAACGACGATGCGAACCGCCCAGTACTTTAATGCACTGAACACGGCGTGCGCCGCTGTTGTCTGCCACGTCGAGCATCGTTTCGGTCTGAATCATTGCCCTACTCCAAAACCGAGCATCATCGGTCAATTCGAAAGGCGCAAATGCTACCCGAATTTAACCGATGATGCAATAAGAACTAGTTTTACCCAGCTGTTTCTACAACTTCAACCAAAGTCCAAGACTTGGTTTTAGAAATAGGACGGCTTTCTCTAATGGTTACAACGTCACCAATTTTGGCTACGTTGTTCTCATCATGGGCGTGGAACTTGGTGGAACGGCGCATCATTTTGCCGTACACAGGATGCTGAACACTGCGTTCAATCAGAACAACAATGGATTTCTCCATCTTGTCACTAACTACTTTGCCTGTCAGCGTACGTTGAGTATTTTGTTCACTCATTGTCCGTTCCCCTGTTTGTCGGTGAGGAGAGTTTTAATGCGTGCAATAGCGCGGCGGGTAGTTTTCACTTCGTGAGTTTTACCCAGCTGGCCAGTTGCTTTCGCCATACGCAGGCGAAATTGATTTAGTTGTTGCTCATCAAGTGCAGCATTCAACTCTTCAACCGATTTTTCACGTAAATCTTTGGTATTCATTACATTACCGTCCGAATCACAATAGCGGTCTTGAACGGAAGTTTAGCCGCTGCAAGCGTAAACGCTTCACGAGCTAACTCTTCTGAAACCCCTTCCATTTCGTACAGGATTTTACCTGGCTGAATTTCAGCAACCCAGTACTCCACGCTACCTTTACCTTTACCCATACGCACTTCAAGTGGCTTTTGGGTAATTGGTTTGTCTGGAAATACACGGATCCAGATTTTACCACCACGCTTAACGCGACGGTTAATGGCACGACGGGCTGCTTCAATTTGACGTGCAGTAATACGACCACGCTCAATAGATTTTAGCGCAATCGTACCAAATGCGACTGTACTTCCGCGATGTGCAAGGCCAGTGTTACGACCTTTGTGCACCTTACGGAATTTGGTACGTTTTGGTTGCAACATGGATTATTCTCCCTTGTCTTGGGCAGCGCGATCAGCTTGACGACCACGGCCTTCACCACGACCACGACGGTTTTCACCATCATTGCGGCCATCGTTACGACGGTCATCACGACCACCACGACGTTTAGGCGAACGTTCTTCAGCTGGTGCAGGGTTTAATACTTGACGCATACCACCCAGAATTTCACCACGGAAGATCCATACTTTAACGCCAATCGTACCATAGGTGGTCTCAGCGCGAATGGTTGCATAGTCAATGTCAGCACGTAATGTATGCAATGGCACACGGCCTTCACGATACCATTCAGTACGGGCAATCTCAGCACCACCTAAACGACCAGATACTTCGACCTTGATCCCTTTTGCACCAGCACGCATAGAGTTCTGTACAGCGCGCTTCATAGCACGACGGAACATCACACGTTTTTCCAGTTGTGAAGCAATGCTTTCAGCAACCAGACGGGCATCAAGATCAGGCTTGTCAATTTCATTGATGCTTACTTGCGCTGGCACGCCCATAATCTGGGTCAGCTCACGCTGTAATTTTTCAATGTCTTCGCCTTTTTTGCCAATGACAATACCAGGACGCGCAGTACTAATGATGACTTTAGCAGCACCAGTAGGACGTTCGATCAAGATATTGCTGACCATTGCAGATTTTAATTTCTTACGCAAGAAATCACGAACCTGAATGTCTTTTAGCAAGTATTCAGCATAATTTTTTGGATTGGCATACCAGTTGGCGTTGTGACGCTTAACCA
This sequence comes from Pseudomonadota bacterium, assembly GCA_023393635.1. Lineage (GTDB taxonomy): Bacteria > Pseudomonadota > Gammaproteobacteria > Pseudomonadales > Moraxellaceae > Alkanindiges. The sequence goes on along the minus strand of JAEWKT010000004.1, from coordinate 51,333 downwards.
CACCAAGGCGGATGCCGATTGGATGAACTTTCTGACCCATATCAGACCCCTACCTTAACGGTGATGTGACAGGTACGCTTGCTGATACGATCTGCACGACCTTTAGCACGTGGTGAAATACGTTTTAAGGTAATGCCTTCATCTACATAGATTGCAGATACTTTAAGATCGTCTACATCCAAGCTATTGTTGTGTTCTGCGTTGGCAATAGCAGATTCTAGTGCTTTTTTCACTAAAACAGCTGCTTTTTTATTGCTGAAAGACAGAATCTCGAGTGCGCGTCCAACCGGCTTGCCACGTACTAGGTCTACGACCAGACGTGCTTTTTGGGCCGAGATGGCCGCACCGCGTAATTTAGCAGTTACTTCCATTTTGACACCTTACCGTTTGGATTTCTTGTCAACGCCGTGGCCACGATAGGTACGGGTTGGCGCAAATTCACCAAGTTTATGACCAACCATGTGCTCCGATACAATGACGGGAACATGGTTACGACCATTATGAACAGAGATGGTTAAACCAACAAAGTCCGGAAGAATCATCGAGCGACGTGACCAGGTTTTGATCGGTTTGCGCGAGTTGGCAGCGACAGCAGCTTCGACTTTGGCAAACAAATGCGCATCGACGAACGGGCCTTTTTTCAGAGAACGAGGCATATTCTAATTCCTTACTTGACGCGACGATCGCGAACGATCATGTTAGTCGTACGCTTGTTGCTACGAGTCTTATAACCCTTGGATTTTTGACCCCAAGGACTTACTGGGTGCATACCTTTGTTGCGGCCTTCACCACCACCATGTGGATGGTCAACCGGGTTCATTGCCATACCGCGAACGGTAGGACGAACACCACGCCAGCGGCTCGCACCTGCTTTACCCAGTGAACGCAAGTTGTTTTCTGAGTTAGAAACTTCACCCAGAACTGCGCGACACTCGACATGCACTTTGCGCATTTCGCCAGAACGCAAACGAACAATAGCGTAGCTACCGTCACGACCCAGCAACTGAACAGAAGTACCAGCAGAACGTGCTAATTGCGCACCCTTGCCAATTTTCAGCTCAAGATTATGCAAAGTAGAACCAAGCGGCATATTGCGCAATGGTAAGCAGTTACCAGTACGGATCGGCGCATCATTACCTGATTGTACGCTATCACCCACATTTAAGCCTTTAGGGGCAATGATATAGCGACGCTCACCATCAGCATATTTCAGTAATGCGATGTGCGCGGTACGGTTAGGATCATATTCAATGCGTTCAACAGTCGCTGGAATACCATCTTTGTTGCGTTTGAAGTCGATGAGGCGATACAACTGCTTATGACCACCGCCAACATGACGGGTAGTGATATGACCATTGTTATTACGACCACCGGTTCTTTTTTTACTTTCTGTCAACGCAGCCAAAGGGCGACCTTTGAAAAGATGTGAATGAACCACTTTCTCTACAAAGCGACGTCCTGGCGACGTTGGTTTACATTTTTGAATTGGCATAGTTTTCGTCCTTACTCCGCTGATGTGCTTGTAGTATCAGCAGCGGTATCGCCCAAGTCAGCCATTTGTACATCTTGACCAGCTTTCAGGGTGACGTATGCTTTTTTGACATCGGAACGGCGTCCCAATGTACGACCGAAGCGCTTGCTTTTACCTTTTTGGATTAAGGTATTTACAGATTCAACCTGTACACCAAAAAGACTTTCAACCGCTTTTTTAATTTCAAGCTTGGTGGCAGTAGCGTCAACTTTAAATACTTGAACGCCAAGTTTGTCACCGAGTACTTGAGCTTTTTCTGAATAATGTGGCCCTTTTAGGACTTGATAAAGACGTGCGTTATTCATCCTAGTTCTACCTCAAGTTTTTTGGCAGCGCTTACGGACATCACAACTTTATCAAACGCAATTAAGCTCACAGGATTGACAGCAGTTGCATCAACCACGTCAACATGCGGAATGTTACGTGCTGCTAAATATAGATTTTCATCTACAGCATCGGTCACGATTAACGCACGAGTTGCATTTAAGTCGTTTAATTTGCCAAGCAATTCTTTGGTTTTTGGTGCAGATACCTGAATATCTTCAACCAATACCAAACGCTCCTGACGAACAAGTTCAGCCAGAATGCATTGCATTGCGCCACGATACATTTTGCGGTTTACTTTTTGTGACCAGTCTTGTGGACGGGCTGCAAAAGTTTTACCACCACCACGCCAGATTGGGCTACGAATAGAACCCGCACGCGCGCGACCAGTACCTTTTTGTTTAAAAGGTTTTTTACCACCACCAGAAACTTCTGCACGAGATTTTTGTGCTTTAGAACCTTGACGAGTGCCTGCCAAATAAGCAGTAACTACTTGATGTACCAAGGCTTCATTGAATTCTCTGCCGAAGGCAACGTCGGACAGCTCTACGGCTGCACCAGAAACAGTCTTCAGATTCACGTTAATTTCCCTCAGGCCTTGATGGTAGGACGAACGATAACGTCGCCACCAATCGATCCGGGTACAGCACCTTTGACCACAAGAACTGAACGTTCTGTATCAATAGATACCACTTCAAGACCCTGCACGGTTACACGCTCATCACCCATGTGTCCAGCCATTTTCTTGCCTTTGAACACGCGACCAGGGGTCTGGTTTTGACCAGTAGAACCATGTACACGGTGAGAAACCGAGTTACCATGAGTTGCATCTTGTGTGCGGAAGTTCCAGCGCTTAACACCACCCTGAAAACCTTTACCTTTGCTTTGCCCAGTTACATCAACAATTTGACCAACAGTGAACAAATCAACATTTAAGGTACCGCCAACTTCGCGACCTTCAAGATCAGCTTCAGCAGCGCGGAATTCTTTAACCACACGACCAGCAGCGACACCAGCTTTCGCAAAGTGACCTTTTTGAGCGCCAGTAACGCGCGACTCACGACGCTCGCCTGTAGTTACCTGAATTGCTTGGTAACCATCAGTTTCAAGTGTCTTGATCTGTGTAATACGGTTAGGATCAACTTCGATCACCGTAACAGGCACGGAGACGCCGGCTTCTGTGAAGATACGGGTCATCCCGCACTTACGACCGACTAGACCAATAGCCATTTGTTTAACCTCTTAAAAAGCGGCTTGTTGAGCATTTGTGCTATTTATAAAAGCGTGATTTGCATCAACTTACCGAAAGCCTTAACACACACCTATTAACCAAGTGCGATCTGTACATCAACACCAGCAGCAAGATCGAGTTTCATCAGTGCATCAACTGTTTTATCAGTTGGCTGTACGATATCAACCATGCGTTTGTGGGTACGGATTTCATATTGATCCCGCGCGTCTTTGTTGACGTGAGGTGAGGTCAAAATATTAAAGCGTTCGATGCGAGTAGGCATCGGAATCGGACCACATACTTGCGCACCAGTGCGCTTTGCAGTCTCTACGATTTCCTGAGCAGATTGATCAATCAGACGATGATCAAATGACTTCAGGCGAATACGGATTCTCTGGTTAGCCATACCAGTTACTCCAAGCCAGATAATAAAGAATCACCTTTGACGCGCCTCTTCTGCCTTACAAAGGGCATGAGGGTCAAAGGCAGTGAATATCACTAAGGTTGAGAACGATGCCCCAACTGTCGAGGTTGATAGTGCAGTGCAACACCAACCTTCCCTAGGCAACAAAACGCAGTAATACTTTAAAAAAGCAGACCTTGTGTTATTACCCTAACCATTTGCAAAAGCATTGGTCTTAGGCGATGAGAAAGCAATAAATTGCTTGTCCTTTCTAAGGGGTGGGCTATTGTAAGGATTAACTGGTTTAAAAGCAAGCAGCCATTTTGATGCGTGATTGCGCCCTTAGCCTTGTTTACGCTATATTTTTGCAGGCTAAATATAATTGGTAATAAATAAAGCGTGAATAATATATGGCCAATAATGCGCTACTATCAGATTAACAACTAAATCAACAGCACCAGACAGCTTGTCATCCTGTTTTAACGGTAGCATCCAGCACAAAATCAATGGCGCAGTTGAGCATGTCATTGGCAGGCTTAAAGGTATCTAACGAGGTATCCATGAGTTCTTCAAAGGATTGGATATAAGTGCCATCTTTATTTTCCATATCAGGCTTTTCTTCTAAAAATAATGCCAGATTAATGGGGGTAATTTCAGGGTGAAACTGAAAAGCCAGCACATTGTGTTTATATTGATAGGCCTGTTTGGCACACGCTGCACTACCCGCCAGCAGCACCGCACCTTCTGGCAACTCAAAGGTTTCGTTATGCCAGCTTAAGGCAATTAAATCATCGGGAAAATCAAAAATACTTTGGCCAGAATCATGCTGGGCAGCGCCATCAACCTTAAAAATAGACCACCAGCCAATTTCTTCGTAATGATTTTTATGAACTTCTGCCCCCATGCAACTGGCAATGAGCTGGCTACCCAGACAAAGCCCGATCACAGGTTTATCTTTTGCCATAAACTTTCTAATCCAGTCTTTTTCCTGTTTAAGCCAGGGATAAGTAGTTTCGTCGTTCACACTCATCACGCCGCCCATGACAATTAATAAATCCACGTCATCATGCTTAGGTAAAGCGCTAGGCAGGTTTTCTGCCTGTTCACCACGATCCAGAGCAAAAAACTCTGTATGACTCAGCACTGCCCCTTTTTCTTTTAAGTGCTGCTCAGGACTACCATAGCCTTCATGAGCAATATGCTGAAAATAATGAACGCGTAAAGTCGGCTGCATGGGTCTTCCTATGATTAACAACGGTATTTTATTAGAACATGCAGCCTTGCAGCCAAATGTGTTGTTTGCATATAAAACCGTTGCAGCTTTGCAGTGCTTTGATAACTCATCAGGTAATTTATTGTGAAATTGCAAGCCAAACCTAGTAGATAAAGCAGAATTGCTGTTGAAACTGAACGATAAATTATTTAGCGTGAAGACTTATTGCCACATTTTGCCAGATGTATAAGCCCTATGACCGACTCAATTATATGCAGGCCAAGCACCCTAATGCCAATTACTCAACTGATTCATCCCAGCAAGCAAATACCTACTAATTTTAGCGCGGTGCAACCACCAGTGTATCGTGCCTCTACCGTGTTTTTTGAGTCAACACAGGCCATGCGCAAACGGCACTGGCAGGATGATTATGACTATAGTTATGGCTTGCATGGCACGCCAACTACCTATGCGCTGGCCGATAAAATTGCCCAACTGGAAGGCGGTGAATATTGCGTGCTGGCACCCAGTGGTCTGTCAGCTATTAGTCTGGTCAATTTCAGCTTTTTAAATCAAGGGGATGAAGTCTGGTTGCCTGATAATATTTATGGTCCAAATAAAGACCTCATCAAACAGCTTACCCAGCAATTTGCTATTGAGTATCAATTATATAACCCATTAGACGTGAACAGCTTTGTTCCTACTGCAAAAACCAAGCTCATCTGGCTAGAAGCAGCAGGCTCGGTCACGCTTGAGTTTCCTGACCTTTGCGGCTTGGTTAAAAAAGCACAGGCAACTGGTGTATTAACCGTACTGGATAATACATGGGGTGCTGGACTGGCATTTTTTCCGTTTGATTTTTCGTCTGAACATTTAAGTGTGGACATCAGCGTGCATGCCTTAACCAAGTATCCAAGCGGTGGTGCTGATATTTTAATGGGAAGTATTGTGACCAGACAGCGTGATTTGCATTTAGCCATATTACGCACGCATGCCCTGCAAGGTATTGGGGTATCAGCCGATGACACCGAGCGCGTGATTAGAAGTTTACCCAGTCTTGAATTACGTTACGCTCAACAAGATAAAAATACCCAGTTATTGGCCAACTGGTTACAACAACAGGAAAGTGTCGCACAAGTATTACACCCTGCCCTACCACAAGCCACAGGACATCAATACTGGCAACAAGTATGTGGTGACACTGGCCATGCAGCTGGATTGTTGAGCATGATTTTTAAACCTGAATATGATTTAAAGCAGATTGATGCTTTTTGCGATGCCTTAAAGCTCTTTAAGTTAGGGTTTAGTTGGGGTGGCCCTGTCAGTTTAGTGATGCCTTATGAATTAAGCTCAATGCGCCAACCCATTAATTTTTCTGCAAATAACGTCATAAAATTCGAATCAAATTATTTGGTGCGGTTATGTATTGGCTTAGAAGCGGTTGAAGATTTACAAGCGGACTTGGCACAGGCATTAAAGCAGTTTAAGTAAAAAAATAGCACGCCTGTTTGAGTTAACAGTTTTGATTGAAAATTAATTTGACAAGTGATTTTTAAAAGATTTATTTTATATACATATTATAGATTTCCATCAAAGAGCCAAGAGTCATGTTAACTGATAGCCAACGCGATTTAGTAAAAGCCACTGTTCCCGTCCTACGTGAAAACGGTGTTGCACTCACTAGCTATTTTTATAATCGGATGCTGGGCAATAACCCACACTTAAAAGAAACCTTTAACTTAGGCCACCAGCGTAGTGGCGCACAAGCCCAGGCATTGGCAGGTGCTGTATTGGCGTATGCTGAAAACATTGATGATCCATCAGTGCTCATGCCAGTGGTAGAAATGGTTGCTCATAAGCATGTGAGCTTAAACATTCAGGCCCCTGATTATAATATTGTGGGCGAAAACCTGTTGCATTCAATTAGTGAAGTACTTGAAATTCCAATGGAAGATGAGTTAATTGCTGCATGGGGTGTAGCATACGGCCAGCTAGCAGATATCTTTATTGAAACTGAAAAACGTATTTACGATGAACACCAAAAAACCAAAGGTAGCTGGTTAGGCTGGCGTAAATTTAAAGTGGCTAAAAAAGTGCCTGAAAGTGCTGAAATTACCTCATTTTACTTACAGCCAAGTGATGGAGGCCCTATTGCACCGCATCAGGCTGGTCAGTATATTTCTGTGCGTGTGGTGGTGCCTGAGCTGGGCTTAAAACAACCACGTCAATACACCCTGTCAGATAGCCCACGTCCTGACTATTTGCGTATTTCAGTAAAACGTGAAGATCCTAAAGACGACAAGATTGGTGGCTGGGTCTCCAACACCTTGCATCAAAACGTGCAAGAAGGTGATGAAATTGACGTGTCTGCCCCAACAGGTAACTTCTTCTTGTTTGATAGCAACAAGAAAAACGTGCTGATTAGTGGGGGTGTGGGCTTAACCCCAATGGTCGCCATGCTGAACCATTTGGTGAGCTTAAATATGCCACAGCCTGTGCAGTTTATTCATGCCTGCCGTGATGGCAAAGTCCATGCCATGAAACAGCATTTAAAAGATTTAAAAGCTGAGCATTCTCAGTTAAACACTTTGGTGGCTTATGAGTTCCCACAGGAATCTGAAGTACAAGGCGATGATTATGATGTGGCTGGACGTTTAGACCTAAGCAGTTTAAGTGATGAGCAATTGCCTACAGATGCAGATTATTACTTGTGTGGGCCTGTTCCGTTTATGCAGGAACAGCATAAAGCACTGGTGGCACGTGGCATTCAACCTGCTCAAATTCACACTGAAGCATTTGGCACTGGTGGGGTGACATTTAGTTAATTTTACTTTAATTGGCCAAGGCTGATTAAAATATACTTTGTAATAGGGCTGGCATATACTATGACCAGCCCGTTGCTTTTTTAGGCAACTATTTATTTGTTAAAGGTGTGGTTTTAATCATGCAAATTAACCGTTTTACTGATTATGGACTGCGTGTGCTGATGTATTTAACCCAGCCTGCGCGTGCTACGCCATTTACAATCAGTGAAATGGCGAAAGAGTTATCGGTATCGCAAAACCACTTGATGAAGGTGGTGCATTTTATGGCCAAACAAGGCTGGGTAGTGACTACTCGCGGTAAAGGTGGTGGCATTAGTTTGGCACGCGATGCTAAAGAATACCGTTTAGGCCAAGCAGTTAAAATTTTAGAAAACAATATTTCGCTGGTAAACTGTGGTGATCCACCCTGTATCTTGCGTAGTAGCTGCACCTTAAAATCAGTACTAGACAATGCGTTACAAGTGTTTTTTGATCATTTGGATGAATACACATTGGCTGACATGATTAAAGTGCCTGTGCAAACTGGCTTTAAGGTTGATAATCGCATTGAGATAATTGACTTAATGAATTATCTACCACCTCCTGCTGCGGTTTAAACGCTGAATTCACTAAAAATAAAGTAAAACAAAACTGTGATTTCGCTAATTGGTGTTAAACCCTTTATACTGTATTTTAAGCCCTGATTATGCCATTTTAATTGCCATGCACACCAAACCTAAAAAAGCGCCACCCAAAAAGAAAAATTTTCAGAAAATTTCTTATGCCAAAGCACCTAATAAGGCACTTAGTGCTTATGCAAGTAGTGCTTTAAGCTGGTTGCGTCAGGCTGAATTCCTGATGAGTGCGCCCAAATTAGATTTATGTGTTGAAGACACAGGCTTTGAAATTGCTTTTGCTGGCCGTTCTAATGCGGGCAAATCTAGTGCCATTAATACCATTACCAACCAACGTCAACTTGCGCGTGCCTCTAAACGTCCTGGCCGCACGCAAATGATTAACTTTTTCACTTTGGGCAACCCTGATCAGCGTTTGGTGGACTTGCCTGGTTATGGCTACGCTGCCGTGCCCGAAGAAATGAAAAAAGTTTGGCAAAAAGAACTACAGAACTACTTAATTGAGCGTAAAAGTTTAACGGGTTTAGTGTTGTTGATGGATGTGCGCCATCCATTGCAAGATTTTGACCGCATGATGCTGCAATGGGCCAAAGATCGACATTTATTCATTCATATTTTATTGACCAAATCAGACAAGCTGAATCGTGGCCCAGCTAGTGCCGCCTTACAAGATGTCAAAAAGCAATTGAAAGCCATGAAGCTCGATTTTTCAATTCAACTGTTTTCATCGCTCAATAAAGAAGGTTTAGAAGAATTGGCCATGGTGATGGCTGGCCGCCTGAATTATGTGATTGATGAAGATGGCAAGGCGATTAATCCAGCAGAAAACACGCTGAATACGCAGGACATGTCATTGCATCCAGATGTTGACCTTGATGGCTTAGGCACTGAATTAAACACTAAAACTACTGGCCTTGAAGGCATTAATATTGATGATATTCCTGTGCTGGGCGAACATGACCTAGAGCAAGCTGATTTTGAGGTAAATGATCTGGACACAGATGATCTAAAGCAAGACTAACTTCTCAGTGCATTCACTGGGTTTTATGGCCACGCTGCACTTTTTAGTCCAGCGTATGGGTTGCAGGTAGCACCGCTGCCCCATCGCTGGTTTGTCCTCCTGCAAAGCGCTGCACCACCACACTAATCATCATATCACCCTGCACATTAACCACCGTACGCACAGTGTCCAATATGCGGTCAATGGGCAATAAAATAGCCACTGCTTCTGCGGGTAAACCTACCGATTGCAACACCATAATCATGGTGACCATGCCTGCACTGGGGATACCTGGTGCCCCTAATGAGGCAATCATGGCGGTTAAGCACACAACCACTTGCTGGCCAACACTTAAATCCATTCCCACTAAATTGGCAATGAATAGTGCCGCTGCCGCTTCGTATAATGCTGTGCCATCCATGTTCATTTGTGAGCCAAGTGGTATCACAAAACCCACAATGCTGGGTTGAACGCCCAAGTTTTCACGCGCACATTGCATGCTTACTGGCATGGTGGCGGTACTAGAGCTGGTAGCAAATGCCGTAATTAATGCAGGGCGCGCGCCCCTAAAAAATTTTAAAGGCGACATTCTGCCAAAGATCCACAACAGGAGCGGCAAAATGATCAAACCATGAAAAATAGTGGTGCCCGTCACTACAGCAGCAAAGGCAGCCAGACTGCCTAAAACATCAAGGCTTTCGGTGGCAATTAGTTGGGCTAATAAGGCAAAAATGCCAATTGGTGCGAGCCACATGATCCAGCCCACAATATGCATGATGAGCTGAAACGACTGAGTGAAAAAAGTATTAATGGTTTCAAAGCGTTTACCGCCTGCTACCAAGGCGGCACCAACCATCAGTGCAAACACCACCACCGCCAGCACATTATTATCTGCCATGGCCTTAAATGGGTTAATCAAAACGCCATGAATAAACTGACCAATAAACTCGGAAGGTGTGAAGTGCTGCGTGGCTTCAAAACCCGCCATCGCCTGCTGAAATACGGTAATATCCAAACCTTTGCCAGTGGCAAACAGGTGCGCCGACAAGATGCCAATGGTGACCGCAATAGCCGTGGTGACCAAGCAACAAAGCACGGTAATTTTCCACACCCGATGAATTTGCGCATGGGCTTGTAAGCTAGATACGCCCACCACGATCGAGCAGAAAATAAGAGGAATTAAAATTAATTTTAATAAGCCAATAAAAATACTGCTGGCAATACCCAAGCCATAGAGGCTACTACTATGCAAGCTGCCATTGGGTTCAATATGAGTAAGAAACACGCCAAACAAGATACCCAAAATGGCGGCCAGTAGGATTTGTCCATTCAGTGTTTTTATAAATTTCATGGTTAGGCATACATTAATTCACTACCATGGATCATGGCGTTATTTTGATGGCCTGTAAAATATTTTTTGCAACCTGGCTTATGGTCACCATTTAGCAGTTTATTCACTCAAGTAAGCTAGACCAGTGTTGTGATTAACACTGGTTTAAATTCAAACGAACCAAATGATGATCAGTCACGCTGTTAAAGCGCGCTATTAAAAATCTTAACGCTCTTCGGTTTCACGCAAACGCATTAGGCCTTCTTGCACGGTGCTGGCCACTAGTTCGCCATTTTGCCATAAACGACCAAAGTTTAAGCCGCGCGCATTGGAAGTAACCGTGGCATCCATATCGTGTAGCAACCATTCATCGGCACGAATCGGCTGGTGAAAATAAATGGTGTGATCCAAACTGGCAGCCTGTAAATTGGGTGTCATAAAGCTAATGCCATGTGGCATTAACCCTGTGCCCATCAGTGCAAAGTCAGAGCTAAACGCCACAATAGCTTGATGTAAGCCTGGATCATCAGGTAGCGTATCCCAGGTTTTCATCCAGTGTGCCCGAGAAGGCGCTTCAGGTTGCGGTGTAAACGGGTTGGTCACGCTGATATAACGCAGGTCTACATGACGCTCGCGCATAAAGTTAACCCGCACATTTTCTGGCAAAAAGTTAACAATGGTTTCCTTTAATTCCTGCTCTGTTTTTAAGCTTTCAGGCGCTACATAATCAGGTTCAGGCGCATGATAGTTTAAGCCTTCTTCCAATGGGGCAAAAGAAATCATGGCGGTAAAAATAAGCTTGCCATGTTGTAGTGCCCGTACCTGGCGGCTGACAAAGCTTTTGCCTTCACGCAGATTTTCAACCTGATAGATGATTGGCGCACCAACATCCCCACCATGTAAAAAATAGGCATGCATTGAATGTGCAGGACGGTCTGTGGTGTACGCCGCAGCACGAAGTGCCTGCCCTAGCACTTGTCCGCCAAATACACGCTTGCCCACAATATTACGACTTATGCCGCGGAATAAATTTTCTTCCAGTTTCTCTAGCGTGAGCAGTTCAACCAGTTCAGTCGTTAATTGATTCATCATAAACCTGCATTAAAATTCATGTTTTACGTCATATGCTTTGTCTTAGCAGGGCATATGTCGTACGGCATCAGTATGGCTGATAATTGCAGTGGGCAGTATAACAAAATACATCATTAGCTTGCTGAATCGATAATTCTGATCAATTGCTATAGCCAGTTTACTTGCCTAAACCGATAAAATAAAAAAGTACTAATGCCAATCATAATCATCAATACGATGAAATAAGACGCTGGCCAGTGTAATTCTGGCATTAACTCAAAGTTCATGCCGTAAATACTGGCAATGAGCGTTGGCACCGCTAAAATGGCCGCCCAGGAAGCCAAGCGTTTCACAATCTCGTTTTGACTTAAGCTGACTTGTGCTAAATGAGTTTCCATTGCAGCTTTTTGCATTTCACTCTGGCTTTGAATAATATCCAGCGTGGTTAAAATTTTATCCTGAATATCACGAAAATAAGGAATGACTAGTTTTGGCATTAAATCTGCCAGCTCAGCACGTTGATGAATAATTAAATAACGAACCACTTCCTGGGTCGGTGCGACTGTCAAATGAAAACGCGTCAGTTCTTCTTTTAAACCATACAAATAATGCAGTGTTTGCCGATGAAATTTATCGGTGAAAATATTTTCTTTTAAGCCCTGCAAGCGTTCATGCATTTGCTCCAGGATAGGCAGATACTGGCTGGCCAGAGAGTTCATTAATGCATAAAAAATATAGCTTGGCCCATTTGCGACTTGCATGGGATTATTTTCGCACAGTGCCATGACTTCTTGCTCACACAGGGAATCAACCTGACGCACAGAAATAATAAACCGTTGCCCTAAAAATATATTGGTACTGCCAAACTCGATGGCATGCGTACCTTCAAGCTGGTTGACGGTACTAAATACTACAAATAATGTATCCTCATACACTTCTATTTTGGTGCGCTGCAAGATCAGGGTAGTATCTTCAATGGCAAGGTCATGCAGCTTGAAGTCCTGCTGTAATTGCGATAGCACTTGTGATTCTGGTCGTAATAAATAAATCCATACGAAATAATCTTTATGTTGTTCAAGTGCTGCTTTGACCTGTCTATAGTCAACTGTACTTACGACCTCACCTGTTGAATGTTTAAATAATGTACATCTAACTTGTTGATGGGCTATAGGATCGCTTCCTGAATCCGTTTGGTCTAGAAAAGCTTCATCCAGGCTACCTGGTACTGGTGCCAAGTTTTTGTCTGTGCTTTCTATCATAAGATCATGCTTTTTAACAAATTGTGCTTATGGCTGAGCTTATAAGAAACCAACAAATTTAATAAGGCCTTTGTTGAGGCTGTTGTTATGTGAATTGTTATCCAAAATGCTAATGTTTTGCACAAATTGTTTATGGCAAGATGCACACTCTAGCATTGCTAAAGCATTTATTCGTCCCCATCAAGGTCGCATTATGGGCAAAATGGTTAACCATGCGCTCAACTTTTATAAACACTGCCAAGGTTTTTTAGCAGATATTCGGTAATAATAGCTGCTTATTGTTTCTATCATTCCCTTGGCAAGCAGTCATGCAATAATGAGCAGGCAGGAAATTTAATGACAAAGAAAAATAGTTTTTCTCAATTGTACCGTCGGGCTTCGGGGAAACTGCTTAATACCTTTGTAAAACCACATTTATTTGGTGAACTCCCCATTCAGGCAGACAGTCAGGCCGAGCAAGACATCGAGCATCAGCTTAACTTAACTGCCAGTGCCACCAGTCCTGTTTGTTATGTACTGCAAACGCACTCCAGAAGTAATGCACTGGTGCTGGATAACGAAACACGCCGCCTCAATTTACCAGCCGCGCTAGAAGCAATGGACAGCCATTTACTGCATGAAGATACCTCAATAATTTTTTTACAGCAGGGTACGCAGCGCAATAACTTTTATCCTGCCAATTATACTTTCCCACCGCGTTTGCTACGCCTATTAGAAGCCCTGGAAAAAAATCCTGAACTAGATGTACAACTAGTGCCAGTCACTGTGTTATGGGGGCGTGCGCCTGAAAAAGAAGAATCATGGTTTAAATTGTTGGTGACTGACTCATGGGCAACTCCTAGCGCGCTAAAACAATTGGTGAATATTGGTGTGCACGGACGTCAGACTTATTTAGAGTTTCATGCGCCGCGCTCTTTGCGTCAAATGTTAGCGGAAGCAAGTGTTCAATACCCTAATTTGTCTTCGTCAACTTATATTGTTAGTCATTTAAATGAGTATTTGGCCAAGCAGCGTGAGGTGATTTTAGGCCCTGACCTGTCCGACCGTCGTAATGTGATGAGTAGCCTCATTCAATCACGTGACATTCAAAATGCCATTAAAGAAGAAACCATTCGCAGCAATATGACGCCAGCGCAAGCTGAGCAAAAAGCCATTGGTTATATGGATGAAATTTTATCCGACTATTCTTATTCAGCCATGCGCCTGTTTGAAATGAGCCTAACCTGGCTATGGACCCAACTATATGATGGCGTAGAGGTGCATCACTTTCAGACGGTGCGTGAGCTGGCCGAAAAATACGAAATTATTTATACGCCCTGTCATCGCAGCCATATTGATTATTTGCTGTTGTCATATGTGATCTATAAACGCGGCTTAATGGTGCCGTATATTGCTGCTGGCGATAATTTAAACCTGCCAGTTCTGGGACAGCTCTTGCGCGGCGGTGGTGCATTTTTTATTCGCCGCTCCTTTAAAGGCTTGCCGCTATACACTAGTGTATTAAAAGAATATTTATACAGTATCTTGGTGCGTAATACGCCGCTTGAATATTTTATTGAAGGCGGCCGCTCGCGCACAGGTCGTTTATTGCGCCCAAGAACAGGCATGCTGGCCATGACAGTGCATAGTAAATTGCGTGGTGGTGGTAAGCCTGCCGTATTTATTCCCACTTATTTTGGCTATGAGCGTTTAATGGAAGGCGGCACGTATGTGGGTGAAATGTCAGGCAAGCCAAAAGAAGCAGAATCCATTTTTGGCCTGATTCAAGCAGCACGTAAAATTGAACGTATTTTTGGCAAGGTGCATGTAAGCTTTGGCGAACCTGTGTTTTTAGATGACATCTTAGCGCAGCACGGTGCTGATAAAATTCGCTTAAGCAGCAATGAACAGCCCTTACCGCCAGAGGTATCGGAGGCAGTAAACACGGTTGCAAAAAATATTATGCAAAACATTAACCGTGCTGCCGTAATTAATCCAGTATCACTGTTGTCGCTGGTGTTGTTGTCTACGCCCAAGCATGCCTTGGATGAAGAAGTTTGTGTCAAACAACTGGATACTTACCGTCGTCTGGCCACTAGCGCGCCTTATGATGAGCGCATTGATGTAACGAACCTGCCTGGTCAGGAAATTATTGCGTATGGCTTAAAACTTAAGTTAATTAAACGCGTCAAGCATGTGCTGGGCGATATTATTGCCATTGAAGACAATCAGGGGGTATTGCTGACTTACTTCCGCAATAACATTTTGCATTTGTTTATTATGCCGTCTTTAATTGCTTCCCTGGTGCAGCATAACGGTAAAATTATTCGTGCAGACATTCATAGTGTGATTCAAACACTCTATCCATTTTTAAAAGCTGAGCTATTTTTAAAATGGGATGCGGACAAGCTAGCAGAAGTAATTGACCATGTGCTTGAGGCATTAATTGGTGCTGAAATGATTCTGGATGATGGTCATGACGTGCTGTATAGCCCTGCGCCCAATAGTGAAGCCTATAACCAGTTGAGCGTTTTGGCCGCACCAGTAAAACAAAGCCTTGAACGTTATTTCATGACGTTGGCCTTGCTCAAACAGCGCGGTTCAGGCCATGCCACATCAAAACAAATTGAAGACTTAAGTCATTTATTAGGTCAGCGTTTGTCGGTGTTGTATGAGTTTAATTCACCCGAGTTTTTTGATAAATCCCTGTTCCAGAGCTTTATTGGCACACTAACTGAGCTGGGTTATATTCGTAAAGAAGACAATGACATGCTGTATTTTGATGATGGCTTAATTGATATGGCCAACAATGCGCACCTGGTGCTGGATGAAGATACCTTAAATCATCTGGAACACATTACTAACTTTACTGATGAAGAAGTGATTGCTGCCATTGCCACGCTAGACAATCAAAAATCTCGCCGTAGGCGTCATAAAGCTTAATTGGCCGCTTGTCGCTACGAAGTTTTAAGCTTAAAAAAGACCGCTGATTCATGCAGCGGTCTTTTTTTATCTATTGATGCTATCTGTTAGTCATATCTATTAGTGGCGTCTTTTAATGCTGATGAAAGTTTTGTACCTGTCCACTTTGCAAAAACTGGTGGGTATCTGCATGTGCCATGTCGCAAGGCTCTCGCTCGCATTGCAGTGTGACATGATGTAGCTGATGCTGATGGGCTAATAGCTCGCGTGCGGCAGTTAATACCACTTGAGTGTCATGGGTGGGTACTACCAAATGCGCCGTTAAGCTGGACTTGCCACTGGTTAGTGCCCAAACATGCAGATCATGCACGTCTTGCACGCCTTCAAGCTGGCTTAAGTCAGCACTAATCTTGTCCAAATCCACGTTGGCTGGCACGCCTTCAAGCAAAATATTCAAGCTATCACGCAATAAAACCCATGTCCGTGGTAGCACCCAAAAACCAATAGCCACTGCAATCAAAGAATCAACCCACTGCCAGCCCGTCAACATAATTACCAAGGCACCAATGATGACACCTACTGACCCCAGTGCATCACTAAGCACCTCAAGATAGGCACCTTTTACGTTTAAGCTGTCTTTTTGGCCACCCACCAGCAAATACATGGCCACTAAGTTAATGCCCAAACCAATCACGGCAATGGCCAACATACCACCTGATTCAATTTGCGCAGGTTGCGAAATACGCTGCCATGCTTCATACAAAATATAAAAGGCCACGACAAACAGCAGCAAGGCATTAAATGCCGCGGCTAAAATTTCAAAACGATGATAGCCAAAGGTACGTTTTTGGTCGGCAGGTCGCTTGGCAATTTGAATCGCAGCCAGTGCAATGGCAAGTGCTGCAGTATCGGTAAACATATGTGCAGCATCAGACAATAACGCCAAACTTTGCGTGAGCAGGCCACCAATAATTTCAATAATTAAAAAAGAGCTGGTTAAACCCAGTGCCCACCATAGCCGCTTGCTATGATTTTGTGTGGGTATGGCATGATGATGGTGATGTTCACTCATAGGATATCCTTATTGTTGTGGGCATTTAAATTGGGCTTCAACCGCAAAAACTGACTAGTATTTAACCAGCGATACAAGACGGGTAACACGATTAACGTCAGCAAGGTGGAAGAAATAATACCGCCAATGACCACAGTCGCAAGTGGCCGCTGGACTTCTGCCCCTGTGCCCGTTGCCAGTGCCATGGGAATAAAACCAAACGAGGCAACACAGGCAGTCATCAGTACAGGGCGTAAGCGCAAAATTGCCCCTTGCCAGGTAGCAGTCATCACATCATATTGCTGGCGTAGCTCACGAATAAAGCTAAGCATAACTAGGCCATTGAGTACGGCCACCCCTGACAGTGCAATAAAACCCACTCCTGCCGACATGGAAAACGGAATGTCACGTAACCATAGTGCCAATATGCCGCCCGTTAAGGCAAACGGAACCCCGCTAAATACCAACAAGCTATCTTGCAGGTTGTTAAACACAGCCACCAATAAGGCGAAGACCAACAAAAGTGCCATCGGCACCACCCACAACATACGTGCTTCGGCCGATTGCAGATTTTCAAATTGACCGCCATAGCCTAGCCAATAACCTTCGGGCAATTGAATATTTGCCAAGGTAGCTTGCAACTCATTTACAAACGAACCAAGGTCACGTTTATTCTCGCCTTCACTGCTGACATTGGCAGTCACAATGACACGACGCTTGCCATTCTCACGGCTCATTTGATTAATGCCAAGCACTGTTTGTACACTAGCAACTTGCGATAAACGAATCATGCCACCATTGCTTAAGCGAATAGGCAATTGCGCTAATTGCTCAGGACTATGGGCTTGCTGGTTTTGCCGCACCACCAAATCAAAACGGCGATCACCTTGCAAAATCTGCCCGACAATACTGCCGCCAATGGCTGTGGCTACTGCATCCTGAATGGTTTGCTGGCTTAAACCATAAAGAGCCGCTGTGGTGTGGTTTATTTGCACACTGAGCATAGGCAAGCCGTTGGTTTGTTCTACTTGTACATCACTGGCACCATTAATTTGCCGTACTTGGGCAGCAATACGCTGGGCAGTTTGATTTAAAATTTCTAAATCATCGCCATAAATTTTAATCCCTACATCACTGCGGATTCCCGAAATAAGCTCATTAAAACGTAATTCAATCGGCTGTGAAAATTCACTATTAGCCCCTAACTGCTGGGTCACCACAGCATCAATGCGTTGTTTTAGCGTCTCTAAACTTTCTTTTGGATTAGGCCATTGGCTTTTGGGCTTTAGCAAAATATAACCATCAGAAATATGAGGTGGCATTGGATCAGCTGCTACTTCTGCGGTACCTGTACGGGCAAAGATTTTGTCTATTTCTGCAAATTGTTGAAGCAAAGTCTGTTCAAGTTGTTGCTGCATCTGAACCGATTGATTTAAGTCTGTATCTGGTGCGCGCAGCATTTGCAGGGCAAAATCACCTTCACTTAAAGTAGGCGCAAATTCACTACCCACACGGCTGGCCAATAAACCCGCCAACAACAAAATCAGCAGCGCACTGGTCAGGGTAAAATAACGATAGGCATAGGCTACATTTAGCAGTTTTAAATATGCATTTTTAGCCAGTTGCATCACACGGTTTTCTTTTTCCTGTACCTTGCCAGTAATCAATAATGCAACGGCCGCAGGAACAAAAGTGATTGATAAAATCATGGCACCAATTAATGCAATGACCACAGTAGCTGCCATGGGATGAAACAGCTTGGCTTCTACTCCTGTTAAGGCAAACACGGGCAAATAGACCACCAAAATAATCAGTTGACCAAAAATTAACGGTCTACGGGCTTGCCGTGCGGCCAAAAACACCTGGTTAAAGCGTTCTTGTCGGGTCAGTAGTCGCCCTAAACGGTGCTGCTCACTGGCCAAATGACGAATACAGTTTTCAACAATCACCACAGCACCATCAATAATAATGCCAAAATCTAAAGCCCCCAGGCTCATCAGATTGGCACTAATGCCCTGCTGTACCATGCCTGTAAAAGTAAACAGCATTGACAGCGGAATCACACAAGCAGTAATTAAGGCTGCACGAATATTGCCCAAGAATAAAAATAGAATGGCAATAACCAGTAAAGCACCTTCCAGTAGATTCTTTTGCACGGTAGCAATGGCTTTATTAACCAGTGTGGTACGGTTATAAACCGTCTCTATCGTCACTCCTTTAGGCAAACTTTGACGCACTTGCTGAATCTTGGCATCTACAGCTTGCGCAACTTGTCGGCTATTGGCGCCTGTGAGCATCATGGCAGTGCCTAGCACTGTTTCTTGTCCATTCAATGTGGCGGCACCAGCGCGAATTTCCTGTCCCAGTACCACGCTGGCCACATCTGCCACAAAAACCACGCGGCCTGAATTATTGGTAGGAATCACCACTTGTTTAATCTGCTCAATCGACGTCAATTGACCAGGTATGCGCACGCTCAATTGCTGCCCTTGCTGGCTGATAATGCCTGCCCCACGGTTTTCATTATTACTTTGTAGTGCTTGCTTTAAGTCTTCCAGGTCAATGTTATAACGCTGCATGGCAAGAAAGTCTGGCTCAACCACATATTGCTTTTGAAAGCCGCCAATGTTGTTAACTTCTGCCACACCAGTGACTTGTTGTACTTGTGGACGCACCACCCAGTCTTGCAGCTCGCGCAAATCAGTGAGGTTATAAGGAGTGCCATCAGGTTTAAGGATTTGAGGGTCAGCCTTAAGCACCCACTGATAAATCTCCCCAAGCCCAGTGGATACTGGTGCCATCACAGGTTCAATATCACTGGGCAACTGGCCGCGTGCTTCCTGCAAACGCTGGCTAATCAGTTGCCGCGCCCAATAAATATCTGTCCCTTCATTAAAAATAACCGTCACTTGCGATAAGCCATAACGCGAAATAGAACGGGTTTGCTCTAAGTGTGGCAGGCCAGCCATCACCGTTTCAATCGGATAGGTAATGCGCTGCTCTACCTCAGGTGCGGTATAGCCCGTGGCCTGAGTGTTAATTTGTACCTGAATATTAGTAATATCTGGTACTGCATCAATGGGTAGTTTTTGATAACTGTAAATTCCCAAAGCCACTAAGCCCAACATGGCTAGCATAATCCAGCCACGCAGTTTAATGGCCAGTAAAATAAGCCGATCAAACCACCCTGCGGCTTGTGATAAATTTTGATTGCTTACAGATTCAGGTGTATTTAAAGATGCTTGCTCAGCGGATTGGTTTGGCTCAATGCTCATGGCTCGCCTCACCTTTTTGCAGCTCTGACTTTAAAATAAAACTGCCCTGCGCCACATACTGTTCACCACGCTTCAAGCCTGAAACCACCTCGACTTGTGTTTGGTCTGTACTTGTACTGCCTAGCTGTACCACCCGTGGCTTGAGTTCAATTGTGTCAGTGCTACTGGTTTTATTGCCTTTGGTCACAAAAACCACATTGCGCTGTGCTAACTGTTGCACTGCCTGTGCGTTGATCACTACACTATTGTTGGTGGTAGATGATGTAGACGTAGGTTGCACATGTACCAACACTTGCATATGAGGGCGTAATTTAAGCTGTGCATTGACAATACTGGCTCGAGCAATATAGCGGCCTGTTTGCGCATCGGCACTGGGGGTTAAATACATAAACCTGGCCTGATAACGCTGGGGAGTACTTGGCACTTCAATACTTAGACTTTGTGCAGGATCCAGACTGGCAACCAATGCATCGGGCACTACAAATTCAACCCATAAACGGTTTAATTGATCCAGTACAAACAACTGATCTGTGGCCTGAATACTTTCTCCAATAACCAGATCCTTACTGCTAATCACACCAGAAATGGGTGCTTTTAGCACAAAACGGCCAGCACTACTGGCGTTAGCACCATACGCATTGATTCGTGTCTGGGCAGCTTGTAGGGCAATATTGGCGCGTGCATAGTCATTTTCTGCCTGCAAATAATCTTGCTTTGCACTCACTCCTTGCTGCCACAATTGCTGTTCACGCGCATATACACTGTGGGCTAAAGTACGCTGTGATTGCAGTAACTTTAAATTGCTTTGCATATCAATTAGCTCGGGCACCAGCAAACTGGCCAGTGCCTGCCCTTGTTGTACCTGTTCTCCCACCTGCACATGGATTTGCTCTACCCGTCCTGCAAACCCTGCACTCACATGAGCTTGCTGGTCGGTATTGACCATCACGCGTGCGGGCAATTGAATGGTCTGGGTAATGCTGCCTAATGCCACTGTATCCAACTGAATATGTTGTGCGGTGAGCTGCGATGCATTTAAGCTGATTACTTGCTCATGCAATTCCTCGGCATGGTTTTTTTCATCATGCGTGCTTTCAGTATGATCGCCTTCAGTATGACCATCTTCTGAATGGTGATCCTCATGATCATGCTGCGCTGCCGTACTTTGCGGATGATTATTTTTTAAAATTGCCCATGCCAAAATTGCGCCAACTATCAATACACATATGATCAATCCAAATTGGCGTTGCTGATGGCTTAACTGCTTAAGACTAAATTTTTTCATTATTATTCTCCTTGTGGCATTGCTATAGCAAATGGTGTGCTCATGCGCTGATTAAACTCATCCAGCATGGTGTTCACATCAGACAAACTGATACCCAAATGAAGTGCCTGCAAGCGATGCGTTAATTGCCAGGCCTGTTGTAATAAGTCCAGTTGCTCAGCCTGGAGTTGTTGATAATCACGGCTGGCTTGTTGCACCTCTAATACCGCAAACTTGCCTGCGTCAAAACCAATCAGGGTTTTTTGCCAAATTTGCTGGGCAATGGGTAATTGCTGGATGGTTAAATGCTGATACTGCTGCTGAATGCGCTGCAAGCTCAGGCTTTGTTGCTCAGCCAGATGCTGTAACTGCTGGATGTGCCATGCTGCCTGTTGCTGGCTACTTTGCTGTATAACAGACTGCGCCTGCACTATTCCCTGATTTTTATTAAACACGGGGAACGGCACTGACAAACCCAAAGCCACGCGCTGACTTCGCTCATTATTGAGCGCATTAGGCGCTTTGTTTTGTACATAGGCAATGCTTAAAGTAGGCTGGGGTTTGGCTTGTATTTTTGCCAGCTGTAAAGCAGTGTTGGCATAAATTTGTTGCTGCTGGCGTTGCTGATGCAAAGCCTGAAATGGCAAAGCCTGTTCGACCAAATCCCTCGCAGAAATTTCAGTTACCGCAGGAAATTGGATGGGTTGCTGTAGTTGCGGTGGTAAGAAAGAGATGCCCCCGATCACTTGTGCTAATTGCAAACGTGCCATTTGATGCTGTGCTTGCGCAGTTTGGCTTTTTTGCAGTTGTGCTTGATGCGCTAGATCAACCCGCTGATAATCCACCTGTGCAATACGGCCAGCTTCCAGGCGTTTTTTGGCCACGGCTAATGCC
Source organism: Pseudomonadota bacterium (assembly GCA_023393635.1). Taxonomy (GTDB): domain Bacteria; phylum Pseudomonadota; class Gammaproteobacteria; order Pseudomonadales; family Moraxellaceae; genus Alkanindiges. The sequence continues at coordinate 29,147 of JAEWKT010000004.1, read as the reverse complement.
TGCTGGCTCAAATTTTGTTGTTGCTGTAATAGCGTCAATTGCCATTCTGCTTGTGCCAACTGCCAATAGGCCATCGAAACAAGTAGCTTTAATTCTGCTTCATCACACTCACGTAATAAGTCGTCTTGGCTGAGCTGAATATTTGCAAGGGATTGCCGTGCTTGGCGTTCACCAAATAAATCCAGCTTTTGACTAATGCCAATGCTGAGTTCTTGTTCCTGGCGGCTATTCAAGCCAGTTTGTTCAACACTAAGTTCAGGGTTGGTTCTTAAGCCACTTTGTAGCACCTGAGCTTGTGCAAGACGCTGGCGTTGCTGCCACAGTTGCTGTAAGGGTTGCTGCTGGATGGCATAGGCCTGTGCTTGCGTTAAGCTTAGCGTGGCCTGATTTACAGGTGGGTTGATAGAAGAAGAAATTGCATTTGCTGAAATTACGCCTGTGTCTAGGCCTGTGCGTGGGCTTGCGGTTGGGCTTGAAATAACGGGCGCCATCGCCTGAGCATTTACGACATGGCCAACCAGTAGTGAAACAATACTTGCGCGTACCCATAAAGGGGTATGTATTAAACAACGATTTGCCAAAAAATCCATGAAAGATGCCTAAACCAATAACCGCTATGGTGGGCAAAAATCACGGCATTATATTGTCTTATGCGCATGAACCATTTAAAAACGGACTACCCCACCTATAGTCAGACAGGCCATAAAGGTGGCTTAGGCTGTTCCAAAACAGGAGGCTGGTAAAATAAAGGCAACGTTGTGACCAACTGAACCGATAAAAAATCGGCTATTGTGGACATCAGCGGTGGGAACACAGGCGGATTTAAACCCAACGGATTAGTCTGTAAATGGTCGCTATGGTTTGCCATTTGAAACGCATGCGCCTGATCAGATTTTTTAGAATTAGAACCATGTTGAAGCAAATTTGTATCGACAGCTTTATTATATGATTGAGTAGAAGGCTGGGTTAATTTTTTAATAATTTGTTGGCATGCCGCATCAGCTTGATGCTCATGATGTCCCCAGTGCCACTGTGTGCTGTTGCTTTCATGCTGACAAAATAATGCAGCCACACCCCATGCGGTTTGCAGCGGCAGCAATATCATTAGCAGCAACACAACACTATTTTTCATGCACTGAGCATATTCACAAAAAGTGGATTAGTCAAAGTAATTTGCTATTCCACACAATTAACCCTACTGCCTCACAGGGCTTATCCGTTTAGAAAAATCATAGATTTTTCTCTTGCGACTCGGCGAAACAGTGTTTCGCTTATCCGTGCTCATCCTGATAAATAAACTTGGGCATTTCCCATTGGTTTTTAATGGCCAGCATCCGAAAGGCAAAGCCAAACACCAAAGTAATAATCATGCTTAAACTGATACCTACATTGAGCGTTAAGCATAAAATAAAGCACCATGCACTAACAAAAGAAACACTGGCATACAGCTCACGCCGAAACACCAGTGGCACATCATTACATAAGGTATCCCGTAAAATACCGCCAAACACACCCGTAATGACACCGCAAACCACGGCAATAATATAGCTATGCTGCATCTCTAGTGCCACTTGGCAACCAATGATGGTAAAGCAAATCAAGCCCAGTGCATCAAGTGCCAAAAATAGACTGCGTAAGTGCTTCATCCATTTGGCCACCAATATCGTAAACAACGCCGCCAATGCAGTAAGTACCAGATACTCAGGATGTTCAACCCAGGTGAGTGGATAATGCCCAAGCAACATATCACGCACTGAGCCACCACCCAGTGCTGTAACACAGGCAATCAGCACCACGCCAAACCAGTCCATGCTACGCCGTCCAGCGGATAGCGCACCCGTCATGGCTTCAGCAGTAATGGCAATAATATAAATTACAGTTAGCAGCATGATACATACTCAGCCCTGGGTAGCGTTTCGGTGCCATTGAGGCGCGCATTTTACTTAAATTAATGCCAAAAAGGGGGCACAACAGCGTTTAAATTTTTGCCCACTGCCACACAAGCAGGCTGCTTTTAAGGCAGGATATTGTTCTAGAACTTGGTCAAGGGTAGGATCAAGAAAATACCATTGCTGCCCAATACGGACAAAAGCTGACAGCTCACGATGTGTTTGCTGGCCTTGTTGATTATTAAAGTACGCTGTAAATTCAACCTGTGCATGGCGGGCATTTGCTTTGGCCTGTACCTGATGAATGACTAAACGCTGCCACTGACTTTGTTGACTCCATGCGGTGATGGCCGCCACATCCAGCATGGTTTGCTGGGCAGGGACAGTTGTTTGTACAATATAATCAATATTGCCCAATGCATAGGCACTATAGCGAGAGCGCATCAATTGTTCGGCTGACTGCGCATGTTGACCTGCATGCAATAACTGGCAGCAGCTCCCAAACAATTGACCAGAGCCACAGGGGCACGGTAAATCCATCGCCCATTCAAGTGTCATATGATAATCCACTGGCCAAAATTTAAATTTTACCCTGAACTGACTATATTTTGGGTGGTGTATTAATCCTCTGCATTGTCTCCCAAGTCTACTATTGGCATAATTTTTACTTTCTCAATCCGACGATTTTCCATCGACATAATTTCAAAAATCAGGCCATCGCTCAGCAGTTTTTCACCTTGCTCAGGTAAATGGCCCAAATGCAGCAACAAATAACCCGTTAGGGTGGAATACTGCTCAGCATCATCTACCAGATCCACATCCATCAATAATGAGACACGGCGAATATCACTAGAACCATCTACCAGCCACGCACCATCTTCTAGCTGTAGCTCAGTGTCTTCTTCATCATGCTCATCAGGAAATTCACCTGCAATGGCTTCTAAAATATCAATGGGCGTGGCAATCCCTTCAATTGAGCCATATTCATTTAAAATAATCGCCATTTGCAGAGGGGATTGACGCAACTGCTCCATCAGGCTCAGTACTTTAATGTTTTCATGCACAATTAAAGGCTGGCGTAGTGCTTGTTCAATATTAAGCTGGCCAGTTTCCAGATAGTTATTGAGCAAATTATGATTAAGCGCAATGCCTTCTAAATTATCCAGGCTACCACGCGCCAACAGTATCCTTGAATGGTTCATCTCGGTAATTTGCTGACGTACTGATTCCTCGCCTTCATCCATATCTACCCATTCAATATCAGGGCGTGGTGTCATAATCGACTTCACAGGACGATCTGCCAAACTAAGTACCCCTTGAATCATGCCTTTTTCTTCTGGGCTAAATACCTCTTGCGCACTGGCTTCTTTGGCCAGTAAATCCGCAGTTTCACCCAATTCAACAGGTTCGTTGTCGGTTTGACGGCCACCCAATAATCGCAATACGGCATCTGCAGTACGTTCACGCAAATCACTGGTAGTAATTAAACGTTCACGGTTACGCCGTGCAGTTTGGTTAAAGGCCTCCACCAATACTGAAAAGCCAATGGCAGCATATAAATAACCTTTGGGAATATGAAACCCAAATCCTTCAATGATGAGCGAAAAACCAATCATCATTAAAAAGCCAAGGCATAAGATCACCACCGTGGGATGCCGCGACACAAAGTTCATCAACGGATTAGACGCCAGCATCATGATGGCAATGGCAATTGTCACTGCAATCATCATAATTGATAAATGCTGCACCATTCCTACCGCAGTAATCACGCTATCCAGTGAAAATACGGCATCAAGCACCACAATTTGCGCAATCACTACCCAAAATGCTGCATGTACTACATTGCCTTCCTTAGGTGCCTGACGGCCTTCCAGACGTTCATGCAGCTCCATAGTGCCTTTAAATAGCAGAAATACACCACCTAATATTAAAATTAAATCTCGCCCAGAGAACGCATACCCAGCAACTTCAAATAACGGTGCAGTTAAGGTGACAATCCAGGCAATAGAAGCCAATAATGCAAAACGCATGACAAGTGCCAAGCCCAAACCAATAAGACGCGCTTTATTACGCTGCTCGGGTGGCAGCTTTTCGGCTAAAATAGCAATAAATACAAGGTTATCAATACCCAATACAATTTCAAGCACCACGAGTGTGGCAAGCCCTGCCCATGCAGACGGGTCAGACATCCATTCAAATATCATGTGCTGACCTCCGTCAAATCAGGCACTGCAACATCATGCACGGCCATGCTGTTTTTATTTAGAAAGTTATTTAGAAAATTCGCTGCGACCATTTGCAACTGTGCAATGAGGCAGACAGAAAAGGAGAGAAGCTTTAAACCATCAGGACAATACTGTACCCAGGGACATTGTGCTGAGGGATAACAACCACTACTCATAAGGATATATTCTGACCAAGATGACTTGCAGTATAAAACAGGTTTTCAGTTAGCTTCATTAACTATTTTTCTATTATTTCCATTAATTTATGTTACTCGATACATTTTAAGTTTGATTTAATCTAGCCAAGTACGCCAAATAATCATTATACAAGCAACAAAAAACCCTTAACACATTGCTGTCTTAAGGGTTTTGTACCTACTGTTAAGCAGGATTTGTATATGGTGGCGTGAGGCGGGATCGAACCGCCGACACACGGATTTTCAATCCGTTGCTCTACCTACTGAGCTATCGCGCCATGGGTCGTAATTAAATAGAAACAGCCTAGGCAAGTCAAGTGCTATTGATAAAAAACAATTCTAATGCCTTTTTTTTAGGCAACCTGGGCTAAAAAAGCTTTTATAGCTTATCCAGGTGAGATAAACAACGATGAATAGCACCGCAACCAGGCTTAAATTCAGTGACGCCCTTTTCCTCTTCGGCTGTGCATACGCCTTCAATTAAACGCTCGGCCACGCCACGCCCACGATTGGCAGGATGCACCACGATATAATGAATCAAACGGGTATTTTCTTGCTGACCCTGCTGGCTCACCCACACAGCGCCAATAAGCTTTTGGTTGAATTCCGCGGTATAAATTAAGCTACCTTGCTGCATGGCATGTGATAGCTGCTGTACCGCACTCTCCCCATCACTAAACTCAGGGCTGGTTTCGTACAATCGGATCAATTGTGCTCGCAAGTTGTCATCTTGAAGCTCAGAATACGCATGAACAGTAATAGGCATCACAAATCCTCCAGTGGATTGTCAATATGCAGCGTTTCAATATCAGTAACTGTAGCAAAGCCTTCCCCCTGCTGCCAGAGAATAGGCTATAATTAATATTTTTCAGGAGCTTTGTCGATGGCCGAACGTGTCAGTGAGGTTGTGCGTAATACCAATGAAACGCAAATCAGGGCACGCGTCAATCTGGACGGTACAGGTGCGGGTGTGCTCAATACAGGTATTCCCTTTTTAGATCACATGATTGACCAGATTAAGCGCCACGGGTTATTTGATATTGATATTGAATGTACTGGTGATTTGGACATTGATGACCACCATACCGTAGAAGACTGCGGCATCACGCTGGGTCAGGCTTTTGCCAAAGCATGGGGTGACAAAAAAGGCTTGCGTCGTTATGGCAGCTTTTATGCCCCATTAGATGAAGCGTTATCACGCGTGGTGGTTGATTTATCAGGCCGTCCTGGTTTGTTTATGGATATTCCCTATACGCGTGCACGCGTTGGCACCTTTGATGTCGATTTATTTGCCGAGTTTTTCCAGGGCTTTGTGAATCATGCGCTGGTGACCGTGCATATTGATAACCTTAAAGGCAAAAACACCCATCATCAAATTGAGAGCGTGTTTAAGGCTTTTGCCCGTGCGCTGCGTTTTGCCTGTGAGCACGATGCTAGAGCCGAAGGTACTATTGCTTCAACCAAAGGTAGCCTATAAATGAGCCAGGCCAGAACACGCATTGCTTTACTGGATTATGGCATGGGAAATCTGCACTCGGCAGCCAAAGCATTAGAGCATGTGGGCGCTATTGTTGATGTGACCAATGATCCAGCGGTGATTAACCGTGCAGATAAAATCATGTTTCCAGGGGTGGGTGCCATGCGTGACTGCATGGCAGGCATGCGTGATGTTGGTGTCGATGAGGCAGTAAAGCAGGCGGTATTTAATAAGCCTGTACTGGCCATATGTGTTGGCATGCAAGCATTAATGCAGCACTCGCAAGAAAATGGCGGCGTGGGCTGTCTGGGTATTTTTGAGGGTGAAGTGCTGCGCTTTCCAGATCAGGAAGGCTTAAAAGTGCCGCACATGGGCTGGAATCAAGTGCATCAGCATGATCCATCGCATCCTATATGGCACAATATTACCCAGGATAGCCGTTTTTATTTTGTGCATAGTTTTTATGTGCAACCCAAAAACCCTGCCATTGCTGCGGCAAGCTGTGATTATGGTCAGCCATTTGCGTGTGCGCTCAATCAGGATAATTTATTTGCTGTGCAGTTTCATCCCGAAAAAAGCCATACGGCTGGGCTACAGTTGCTCAAGAATTTTGTAGAATGGAACATCTAATTGATATACTCAATTTGTACTATTATTTTTAAGGAACACTTGCCATGCTAATTATTCCTGCCATTGATTTAAAAGACGGCAAGTGCGTACGCCTAAAGCAGGGGCGTATGGAAGATGATACCGTTTTTTCTGATGATCCTGTTGCCACCGCAACGCATTGGGTCAATGAAGGTGCGCGCCGTTTGCATTTGGTTGACTTAAACGGTGCTTTTGCAGGCGAACCCATTCATAAAGGCGTAGTAGAAGCCATCGCTAACGCACATCCTGATTTACCAATTCAAATTGGTGGCGGTATTCGCTCTATGGACACTATTCGCCATTATTTAGAAGCGGGTGTTTCATTTGTGATTATTGGCACTAAAGCAGCCAAAGAACCCGAGTTTGTTGAGCAAGCCTGTAAAGAATTTGCTGGACATATTATTGTGGGTATTGATGCCAAAGACGGCATGGTGGCTACCGATGGCTGGGCTAACGTCACTGATGTTAAAGCCATTGATCTGGCCAAACGCTTTGCTGATGCTGGGGTGTCCAGTATTGTATATACTGACATTGCGCGTGATGGCATGATGCAAGGCGTTAACGTTGAGCAAACAGTGCAACTAGCCGACTACTGTGGCCTGCCTGTCATTGCTTCTGGCGGTGTCACCAACTTAGATGATGTACGCCATTTAAAAGACCAAAAAGGTATTTTGGGCATTATCACTGGCCGTGCCATTTATGAAGGCAGTTTAAACCTGCGTGAAGCACAGTTATTGCTGGATGATCCCACGTCTTTAAGTTTATAAGACTGTGTTTTTGAAAAAATAAATCACGCTTAGCTCCAAAGCCATCATCATACTGATGGCTTTTTGGTATCCATGACTTGGTATATTAAACGCCAGTATTTATTAGACTTAGCGTGTATACATTGGTTTATCGTCATTTAAGGCAATCAAACCGCGAATCGCCCGATACACCACCCATAACCACGACAAGCCAATAGCCGCAATGCAAAAGGTGGTGGCCGATAAAGCAACACCAGCAAACAGGTTCTCATTTTGTCCCGTAAACAATAAAAAAATAAACGGGACAAAGGCAATAATATTCCAGAATAAATACCACCAAAAGGTGCGAATTTGCCAGCTAAAGTGACTATCAAAAATAGACCCTTGCATGTCGTCACGTTTTGAATAGTTAATAATTAATGCAATGACTGCCAAAATACCCGCAGTAAAAATAGCCACGATATACAATATATATAACACCAATGTCAGCGTTTTTTGTGAAGAATAATCTGTGCTCTGATCCATGGTGGTTCCTGTGATTAAAGTACTCCCCCTAGCATAAGCAATATTTGTCTTTGCCTGCCTGGCAATTGGTTATGATCATGTTTTATTCAGGTAGCAGTAGTGAAAATATAGAGGGCTGTATTTAGAATATCTTATGCAGGAATCCTTCCAAATGAGATGGACATATAAATTATGTTGCTATGTTATTTAATAATTTTCATCATAGGTATTATAGCACTTAATCTCTTGTGCAAATTAATCCCTGAGCCGCCGCCTCCACCTACAAGTCCTCAAACAGATTATTGCCATGTCAATGATGACGTACTTCGCAAGTATTTTTCTAACGTGCGCTCGCTAGAAGGAAAACATATTGATAGGTTTGTCGAAGAACTTGGCCCCTACCAAAATATGGGTGACTTTGATTTTGGACAATCGATGTACATATGGCATGGAGAGGCGATATATATTGAAGTCTGGATGAATGCCAACCACTTTAGAGAGTTTAAAATAGAAGAAATTACCCCAAGCTAAGTTTTAGTAATGACTCGCCCAGTTCTAATGCCTAGTTCCAATTTCTTCTGTCAAAATTTTATGGCCTTATGTTTTTAAGCTCACTTTAATAGTAGTAAATCAATAAGAAGCGCTTTAAATTAATTTATAAAAAGACTGGCATAATCAATAAAGTAAACACCAATACCAACAACCAGTTCATGACCACCGTAAACCAAAATACACGCCGAAATGGCTGTTTAATGGATTTATGACGCAAATGCTGCTGCGCCAATAATGCCCCTGGCCAACCGCCTAATACTGCCAATACATGCAAATTGTTTTCTGGCACACGCTGGGTATTACGCTGTGCTGCGCCTTTATCCACTGCATAAACTACATAAGTAATCATACTCAACCCTGCAATGCCCAGCACACCCCACCATGGCCATTGTGCGGTCATGCTTAACGCCAGCACAAAGGCAAAGTAGCCAATAATTAACCAAATATAATACTGGCTTTTAACATGGGTGGATTGAGCTGCGGTTTTAACTGGTTTTTTAATTGCGTGACGTGATACATACGCCACCTGTTGTGCATTTAAACGGCCTCTGCTATCTAGTGCCACTTCATATTCCAACATCGCACCGTTCAATGGACGCGGACCACGTTTTTTAAACGACTTAATATGCAAAAATATTTTCTGCTCACCTTGAGTGGCCTGTAGTGGCTGAATAAATCCATAGCCCTGATCGTCATGCCACTCCACCAGTTTCCCCTGATACCGCATCTTGTTTATTCACTTAACTGAAAATTTAACGTGGAATTTAACCGATCCTGCAACATGGCGTACATCTCTAGCGGGTCTTTTTGCAAAATATGCTCACCCATGCGTGCCTCTTTTTCATTGCGTAATCCAATTTGCAGGCGTGATAACCAAAAACGACAAGCTGCCATGCTTAGATAAGCGGATAAGGCCTGCTGTTCATCACGGGTTAAAGGACGCACGGCATGATAATGTTGTAAAAACAACTGTGCCTTTTGCTGATTTAAACTGACCTCTGGCCAGTCACTACAAAAGTCATTCATGCAAATGGCAATATCAAGCAGCAGCTCATCGGAGCTTAACTCCGAAAAATCCAGCAAGCCACTTAAGGTATCCCCTTCAAACAGCGTATTATCGCGAAATAAATCACCATGAATTAAGCCTTGCGGCCGATCTGGATAATTGTGTTGTGCCTGAAGAAACTGCGCAAATACCTGATCAAGTACGGTTTGTTCAGGCAGACTTAACTTTGGCTGCAAGTCTGTTTTGGTCTCTTGCCACCACGCTTGACCATGATTATTAGCACGATGCAACGGATAATATTGCAAGGCCACATGCAGTTGTGCCAAGGCGGTTGCAATTTGCGACACTTGGGTAAAGGTTGGCTGCATGGGATGCGCACCTGCTAAACGAGGTGTTAGCTGTACAGGTTTGTTTTCAATAAAATTAACCAAATGACCTTGTAAATCAGCAAGAGGTGCGGTCACAGGCACCCCTTGTTGTTTTAAAAAAGCCAGCAAGGGCAAAAGTTCCTGTAAATCAATAAAATTCATTTCTTCAAAAATGGTTAATACCATTTCGGGCTGATCTTCACACTGCATAAAATAATTACTATTTTCAATGCCTGTTTGAATGGGTGTTAACGCACACACCCGATAGCCATATTGTGTTGCCAATTGCTGCGCTTGATCCAAGGTGACGTTTGTATAAACTGACATAAATGTCCTACCTGTACGCTTTTTATCTATGAATTTGCTAGAATAACCCGTTCTTGTGTGATTGTTCGTATCTTTCATATTTCATCGCATTTTTTGCGCTCAAGTGGACTTTGCTATGCTGGCCAAACGTATTATTCCCTGCCTTGATGTTGACAATGGTCGCGTGGTGAAAGGCGTTCAATTTGTCGATATTCGTGATGCAGGTGATCCTGTTGAAGTTGCCCGTCGTTATAACGAACAAGGTGCCGATGAAATCACCTTTTTGGACATTACGGCAACCCATCATGGCCGTGATACGACTTACCGCACGGTAGAGCGTATGGCAGAGAGTGTGTTTGTGCCGCTCACCGTAGGCGGCGGTGTGCGCAAACTGGAAGATATTCGCCAGTTATTAAATGCAGGTGCCGACAAAGTCAGCATTAATTCAGCAGCAGTATTTACCCCAGAATTTGTTGCAGAAGCATCCAGCCGTTTTGGTGCGCAGTGTATTGTGGTGGCCATTGATGCCAAAAAGGTTGGGGAAAATAAATGGGAAATCTTCACCCATGGTGGCCGCAAACCCACAGGCATTGATGCGATTGAATGGTCAATCAACATGGCAAACCTTGGGGCTGGCGAATTGTTAGTCACCAGTATGGATGCTGATGGCACCAAGGCTGGTTATGATCTGGCACTCATGAAGCAAATTACCTCTAGCGTGACTATTCCAGTCATTGCATCAGGCGGTGTGGGCAATTTACAACATTTGGCTGATGGCATCTTACAAGGTGGTGCTGATGCGGTGCTTGCCGCCAGTATTTTCCACTTTGGTCAGCATACTATTCCTGAAGCCAAAGCATATCTGGCCGCCCAAGGCATTGAAATGCGTCTGTAACGGCTTGACCTTTTTAGTAATACAATTTTAACAGCATGATAAAAATACGCATCTAAAAAGAACAGTCCAGACTTATAGGCCTGGACTGTTCTTTACTAATACTGAAACTAATACGTTTAATTACCGCACTGTAGGCTTACCAAATTCGGCCTCACCAATTAAATAGCTCACCTCATGACCAGGAATTAGCCAGTAAGGTGTGGCTTCACTGCTTGAGGCACAGTTTGAATAATCTGGGTTAGCAGAAGGCCCAGCCACCGTTTTTTCCATGACCATGGAAATATACTGATCATTACTCCCTTCTAGCGTATTACCGTTCATGATCACCTCCACACCAGTTTGCTTGGCATAGCGGCGAATGGCATTCACGCGGGAATTTTGCGGGTCGTAAGCATCGGCGCCTACCCCGTTTTCAGAAGTAACCCGAATACCATCCTTAACCCGCGCAACCAGCGAATGATTACCTTCGGTATGCCCAGGACTATGTAGCAACGCCACGCCACGTCCTAACTGAACACTGCCGTTAAAGGTAATGATTTTGTCTAAATTAATGCCTTCCACCCCATTAGGGCAATACCAGTCAGCCTGACACGGCAGCAATGCCAAGGTTGAACTCCATTCCTGCTGATGCACAATCAGCTTGGCATTGGGGAAATAACCCCTGCGATTGGTCGTACCCAGCCATTTGCGCACATCCTGCGTGTGCAAGTGGTCGTAGCTAATATAATCCACTTGCTCTGGGCGGATGCCAGTATCTTTTAGCGCATCTTCCACAGTGTGGTACAGCGGTGCAATAATGTTGCGTCCGATCGGTGCTTTCTTGGTTAAACGCTGAAAAAATGGGGTGGCTTCGTTGCCATGTACATCCGATGGTGAAAATAGCAGGGTTTTAACATCACCTGCCAAATCACGGTACTGTACAATAAATAGACGATTTAAAATATGAATATACGGAAAGCGATAAACTGACTGGGTGTATACGCCACTGTAGGCATACCAGGTTGGAAATGGCACGCGTATCAGGTTAACGCTCTTATAAAAAATAACTTCTGGCTCATCCATGAACCGCTCACGAAATCCTTGCGCATGTTTGCGTACTTTTTCCAAGCGGTCTTTGGGCTGTGCAGCGGCACGGGCGCCATCAAAATCGGTAATAGCAAGCATGCCAGTGGGTAAATTACTCATTATTTATGTCCTAAAATTAATTCTTGCGGGCAATAAAGCCATTGACCTGACGACTCAGCCAATCAGGCATTAACCCAGCAACGGAATAGAACAGGCGGGTATTAAAACCTACCGTCCAGTGCACACGTGACGTTAAACCTTCATGCGTTGCTGCTTTCCAAATCGTTTTTGCCACATCATCAGCACTCAGCTTAACACCCAGATTTTCAATCGCCTTGGCATCCATATCCTTAACCATACTGGTTTGTACGAATAAGGGCATAATGTCCATGACCTGAATACCAAAGGTTTCCCATTCCAGACTTAAGGCTTCGGTTAGCCCACGAATAGCAAATTTAGTAGCTGAATAAATAGCAAGTGATGGTTGACCATACATGGCAGAGGCTGAAGACATATTGATTACCCGCGCGCCCTTGGTCTGCTTTAACCAAGGCAAGGCCTGATAACAACCATTGATCACACCCTTAATATTAATATCCACCATTAAATGCTGGCGTTCGAGTGCAATATCACCAAACGGGCCTGAAGCCAGTATGCCAGCGTTATTGAGTAGCACATCAAGTCGTCCAGTTTGCTGAAAAAAGCAATCCAGTGCTTGTGCCCATTGGTCGGCTTCCGTGACATTTAACTGCAATGCCATGGCATGCTCAACACCCAGCTCTTTAGCCAGTGCCTCTACGCCTGCAATATCAATATCGGCAAGCCCTACAAACCAGCCCTGGGCAGCAAAACGCCGCGCTGTGGCCTGACCAATTCCTGCTGCTGCGCCAGTAATCAATATACTAGGACGAGACATACCCACCTCCAGAAATATATTATTGTGAAAATATGAATTTTCCCTTTCACAAATTTGTTAAAATTGAATCACCATAAAAAGCTATAATAAAAGCTATCCAGAAAATAATCCTGCTTTATGATGGAGCAATCAATTGAGCAATTTAGACATGATAAATTTCCCAAATCAAGAGAAAGCAGAAAATAATATTGTAAAAAAAGAAAATACGCCCCGCCGCCGCGGCTATGGTGGACGTAGCGCTGAAGCGCTTATTGATGAGCGACGCCAGCGTTTAATGGCAGCAGCACTGGAATTGTTTGGCACCCAAGGCTATGCCAGTACCTCAATTGACCGGATATGTTCTGAGGCCAAAGTAACGACACGTCATTTTTATGAACAGTTTGCTGATAAAGAGGCACTGCTCATCACAGTCTTTGAAAAAATTATGGAAGAAACACAGGTACATGTACTGACAGTTCTCATGGATCAAAAACTGCCGACAGAAGGGCGACTTTTTGCCGCGCTGGATGCATTTATGGAAGCGCAGCTTAATGATCCACGCCGTGCCCGCCTCACCACTACCGAAGTGCTAGGCGTCAGTTCAGCCACAGAAGCCCGAAGAAATGCAGTGATGAACCGTTTCGCCCAGTTAATAGAAATTTATATCAACACACTGGTGAACAATGGGGTATTACCCGCCCGTAATTACCGTATTTTGGCGATTGGTATTGTGGGTGCAATGCATGAGCTGCAAATCGCATGGTTAAATCCAGTAAATAACCTAACGCGTGAAAACCTTGAACAGGAAGTTCGCTTCTTGGGTCATACATTTTTAAAAGGCGCAGCCGCAGTGTCCATGCCTTAACTTAGATGTCCTGATTATCCACTATATAAAAGTAATACTTTTCATGGATAACAATCAGCGGATACCCTACCAGGTTGGTAGACAGCAGGGTGACTCATTTTATTTTTCATCATCCGTAAAAGGATTCTTCACCACTTTTGGCGCAAAAGTTTCAATTTGCTCAGGCAAATCTTGCTGCTCTAAATAACTTACCATGTCATTAATAATGGTTTGCAGCTGTTTGGCTTGAGTCAAGCCGAGTTGGTCACGACCAATATTCAAACTGCCAAAAATAGCCACGCGCTGATCATTATTCTCAAAAGTCAAATTACCCACATCCACACTGGCAGTTTGGTCTTTAAATGCGTTAAAACTCATGTACTTCTCCATTGAGTCATTGATTACCATATTTAAGCAATCGTCTGTTTATCTACGGCCTTGCCACCTTATTGAGAACGTAACAACTTAATTAAAAACTCAGCCAATTGGTGCTTAATTTGCGCGACCCAGTCCGCATTAAAATCATGTTCTTTTGGCGAATGATTGGCTGAACCACCATGTACCGCAGTATTTTTACTCAGCTTGGTTTCTGAATTGGTATTACCTGCGCCCCAATGTTGCGCTGTTTTACTGGCTTGGCTAGCAGTTAACGGTAGCATGGTGCGTTTTGCCTTAAGTGCTGCGGGCATATTGGGAAATAAATTAATGCCAATTGATTGCTCCAGCTCTTGAATGGATACCACATCTACCTGTCCACTTTGATCATTGGGTGCAAAATAAGCACCGCCCAGATTTAACTGCGGAAAATAAACTGCTTTGAACACATGAGTAGGCACCAATACCTGACCTACCTGCTTAAGCTCTCCACTTAAAAAAGCAGGCCCAGTAATGATATAGGCAGACTGTTTTTGCTTGCTCACCAATACACGGGTTGCTTCCTCAAGATTGCGCCAGACTTCCTGATTGTTTTTGGGGCTTTGCGGCACCATATTGGCCAGTGAAAAGCTATCATATTGCTGCGCACGAGTGGCCATATCCCCATTGGGTGCCATATGGCCACGGTCATAGCCTGAGCGGCTGTAATCGCTTAAGCGCGAGCGGTAAGATGCAGGTAATTTTTCTTCTTCATGAAAATTATTTTCACGGCTTATACTTTTGGCCTGCTTTAAACGCTGAGGGGTTAAATGCTCAGCCGACCATAACGGTGTACGTGAAACACCAGAATAAGCCACTGCAAATCCATTAAAACATAAAGAATAGACATTACGCTTTAAAGCAGGGTTAGCAATTTTTGGCGCATTGCCCGTATAAAACTGATCCTTACATTTAGAAAAATCAGCATGGACAAGCACTGCACTGGTGAGCAGCACCAGCATCAGGATTGAACGCAGAAATAACTTTAATAATACGAATAACAACTGCATTAAATTCCCAATCTAATTACATAAGACATTATTGAATACGCACAATGAGATACATTTTTCACACCAAGTCATGTAAACCTCTATAAAAACTTAACACAGTTTACGAGGATGTTACATAAACCTTGTCGCTAGGCTGATTAAGCTTGCCCTACCAATCAATGGTGACAGCCGATTCAATCACTTTATACCCATCAAGTGAGAATTGTTTAACATTATTAAAATCGTGGAGTTTCACATGTTAACGTTAAAAACCCTAACCACTCGTGTAATTGCTATCTCTGCTTTAGGCCTTGCTATGACAGCACCTGCTATTGCCGCAACCGAAAGCACAGATAACACGCTAAACAATAACCCTGCAGGTGTTACAGCTCCTGCTGCTTCTGATGCAGTGAATGCAGCACCAAATACACAAGCCCTAACTGCTGAAGAAGCGGCCAAAGCAGCGGCCGCTGAAGCTGATGCGGCAGAAAGCACCGATGCTGAAGCCAACACAGGTGCAAAATAATACACCGTTGTTAGTCTTCACTGACTAATCAAATAAACCACTACGTCCACTTATTAATAGCTTGCACTCTCCTATATTAATAAGCTCTTGCATGTAGTGGTTTATTTATTATCTGTAACTAAAACTATAAGCCAGTATACCCAAGCAGTTAGCTTATGAAAGGAAATTCAAGTATCACGCGTCCTAACTTGACGCTTAAATAAAATTAGCGCCAAAATAAGCTTATGATTAAAGAAATCATTAGCAAAAAATTTCATAGAAACAATAAATAACTCCTATTAATTACTAACAATTTCTGTTATTAGACATAAGTATAGTAGTGAGATTTCATGATATGTCTATAATATGAGCAAGGCATCACAGAATCATCAGGAATTCTGCACTCTCCTACCTTGCTAATCCCGATCTGTGATGACCTACAAAATTCTCTTTACGGATTTTTTATTAATCTGTCTTACTACAATAATTCCACGATTATCTTTAGGCTAAATATTAAAATAACTTATCGCCTACTACACTCGCATTACAAACTGTTCGATTACATCCACACTCCAAGTGCGGCTGCAACACAAACTCTATGCTAATCAATATTAGTGTTAACACAATATACGCTATACATATATTTTTTATATCAAAACAAATTATTATTACTGTCATCAACCAGCGTGATTCATTCAACCTTGTTGTTAAGCCTAACAAAACTTCTTGGTACTGCCATTGAAGACAGGTTAATCATGCATTTTACGTTGCTATATAAACTTGGAGAATATTAATGACGCGTTTAAAACAACTTGCGGCCTTAACAGTATTATCTGGATCATTAATTGCCCCTGCAATTGCATTGGCTGAACCTACGCCACCACCAGGTACTACCGTCAATACTGTTCCTTTGACCTCCGTACAAACCAATGTATCTGCTATGGACGCGCCAAGCATAGGTTCATCTTCCAACTCCATGATGAACAACGGTTCTAACATGAATCAAGGCAACATGGGCATGCGTAATAGTGGAATGCCTAGTAATAATATGGGTATGCCCATGACTGATATGTCTGATTCAAACAGTGATGATCCATCAGTTAATAACAATGCAGGCATGACCCCAACACCCTAATGGTTGCCTGAAGCATTCAAACTTTTGCAAGACCCTCATTCAGATGCATCCTTGCAAAAACTTAAAGCTGGCCCTTAAAAGCCAGCTTTATTTATATTTAAATCTCAATCTGCGTGCCCATTTCTACCACACGATTGGGCGGAATCTGGAAGAAATCACTGGCGGAGCTGGTGTTGCGCTGCATGGAAATAAATAGTTTTTCGCGCCAGGGTGCCAAGCCCTCACCCACGTTATGTACCAGACGCTCACGCGAGACAAAGAAACTCGTCGTCATGGTATCGTATTCTTGCTCCAGTAGCTGCAAAGCCTGCTCTAATGCTTGGGGTGCATTAGGTTGCTCCTTAAAGCCATACCACGCTTCAATACGGATAAACCTGTCATCCAGCTGCTCTGCATGGATTCGCTCAGCCGCATCCACATAAGGGATATCCTTGGTGCGAATGGTCATTAAGATATTGCGCTCATGCAATACTTTATTGTGCTTTAGATTATGTAATAACGCATGTGGTACGACGTTGGGGCTACTGGTCATAAATACGGCAGTACCAGTCACCATGTGCGGTGCATTGCCCAGACTTTTAATAAATATATCCAAAGGCATGGTATCGCGCTGTAATTTATTAAACATTAATTCACGGCCACGTTTCCACGTCATCATTAAAAAGTACACCACAATGGCAATGGCCATGGGCACCCAGCCGCCCGCAGCAATTTTTAATGAGGTAGCACTGACCAACACAATGTCTAGCAGTAAAAATGGCACCACAAATAATGCCACTTTCCACGATTTCCACTGCCAGCCCCAATACATGAGTGCGCCAATTAAAACAGTATCGCAGAACATCGTCAGTGTTACCGCCACCCCATAAGCAGAGGCTAAATTGGTACTGTTTTTAAATAACAGCATCAGAACCAAAATAGAGCCAAATAAGAGCCAGTTTAAAAACGGCACATAAATTTGGCCTTCTTCGGATTCAGAAGTATGACGTATTGCCAAACGCGGCAAATAACCCAACTGAATAGCCTGCCGTGTCATGGAAAATACACCCGTAATCACTGCTTGTGAGGCAATTACTGCGGCAATGGTGGCCATTACAATCATGGGATACAGTGCCCAACTGGGAACTAGCAAATAAAATGGGTTTTCAATAGCAGCATGATCACGTAGTAGCAATGCGCCTTGACCAGCATAATTAAGCAATAAACACGGTAATACCACAATAAACCAGGCCAGACGAATTGGCATACGGCCAAAATGGCCCATGTCGGCATATAAGGCTTCACCACCTGTAATGGTTAACACCACCGCGCTCATGGTAAAAAACGCCACCACGGGATGATTCACAATAAACCAAAATGCCCAGTGTGGGCTCACCATTGCCAGCACAAACGGGCTTTGAATAATGCTTACTATGCCCCAAATACCTAGCGTTAAAAACCAAACCAGCGTGATTGGCCCAAAGAACTTACCCATCACTGCTGTGCCTTGCCGTTGCACCAAAAATAACGCCGTTAAAATACCAATGGCAATAGGCACCAAATAAGGATCAAACACGGGGGTTGCAATCGATAGACCTTCTACCGCAGACAATACAGAAATGGCAGGCGTAATAATGCCATCACCAAAAAACAGCGACGCACCAATAAAACCCAGCGATACCAAAACCAGCTTTTGATTACGGCTTAATCCTATGCGGCGCAAATTAAGCGCCAATAGCGCCATAATTCCGCCTTCGCCATTATTATCAGCACGCATAATGACCATGACATACTTAAATGAAATAATGAGCATGATGCACCAGAAAATGATGGATAAAATACCCAACACACTTTCTTCAGTAATGGCAATGTCGCGCGCGGCATGAAAACACTGCTTGAGTGCATACAGCGGACTAGTACCGATATCACCAAATACCACGCCTAAAGCAGCCAGTGTGATGGCGGGTAGCGGTGCCCGCGTTGTGTTTGTTTGCATAACCATCTAAGCGTCTAGTTATAATCGCGCCATAGTAGCACTGAAAAAAAATGAATAAACCGTATTTACATAAAATAGCGATTGGCAAAGCAGCATTTTTTGGCTAGAATCGCAGCCCTTGGTGAGGTGTCCGAGTGGCTGAAGGAGCACGCCTGGAAAGTGTGTATACGTTTGCGCGTATCGAGGGTTCGAATCCCTCTCTCACCGCCAAGATTTGATTCAATAGCATCTGATTGAGTCCAAAGAACCCCTAGTGCTTCCAGCTTTAGGGGTTTTTTATTGCCTAGGATAATTGCTCAAGTATAATTTTATCTGCAAAGCATTAGATTCCCAAAACTGTTTGATACGGTTTAAACCCTTCCAATACAACAGCAGCAACCAAGTTATTAAATGGCTCTGTATTGCCATAAGCCATCCATTGATCAAGTGCCTCATAGTAGGCTAATCGATTCTCTACGGTAATCACGCTTGGCGGATAACCTGCTTTCATCAATTCAAGATTCATCAATAATCGAGATGTGCGGCCATTCCCATCTACAAAAGGATGGATCCCCACAAAATCTGCATGGACTTTGGCTGCTCGTTCAACTGGATGCAATGCATAAGCTACCGTATTATACCAATCTATAAACTGAGCCATTTTATCATTCAGCAATGTGTGTTCTGGAGGATTGGTGGTAGCACCTGAGATTAAGACATTTTGCTGACGATATCGCCCTGCATTTTCATCATCAATATTTTTTAAAATCAATTGATGAATATTCCGAATTTGCCATTCTGAAAACGGTTCTTGTTTTTTTATGATGTCTTCAACATATAAAATTGCATCACGATGATTGATCGCTTCAAAATGCTCTCTTAACGCTTTCCCACCTACAGTAATTCCTTCTAAAACTACTTTGGTCTCTAATAAAGTTAAAGTATTACCCTCAATCGCATTGGAATGATAAGTCCAGCGTAGGATTAAGTCTTCATGTAGGTTTTTGACAATCGTAGCTGAAAGAGGTCGATGCTGATCTAATTTAGCTTTTAAATCATCAATGATCTCAAACATGGTTTATCTCTACAGATGCAATCAAATGATCATACCTGAAAAAATCGTAGCAATGAAATCTGACAGCGACAGCATCACTTTGATATATCATAAGAATGGCTCTTTAAATGCTAATCTAAGTTTTTTTACAGGCTGGGGGACTAAATAAAATTTATAATTTTTTATTTAATTTCTATTAATAACTTAAGCTTTAAATGTGATTCCCTCTCTCGCCGTATTGAAAAACTTGCAGTACAACGCAACATAAAAAAGCTTAACTTTTAAAGTTAGGCCTTTTTTGTTATTGCATAAAGAATAAGCTTTTATAACGGCGTTAAATCATAACTCGCAGCAAGCGCTTATTGAGAAAAATTCTTTTTCTTTAATGTTAATGTTGAAAGGCTATTTTTGAAAAATTCATAAACTACAAAAAGTAATACACCTCTTCAAAACTTAACTGTTTTTTATGACATATCTATTAAACTTGAAAAACAGAACAAATTTTAACCTCCTCTTTGCTAGCAAAATTTCCATACTCAGCCAATTACTGGGGATAGATAAAATGAAATACGCTATTGCTTATATTATCGCCTTACTCATCACAGCCTGCGTCACTACCCAAAGTTTTCAAAGCAGTATGAGTCGTTTTATTGGCCAGCCAACAAGTGTATTAATTGAAGAATTTGGTCAGCCAACGCAACAGCTTCAACAAGCTGGCAGAACCATTTTGGTATTTCAGCCTGTGCAGCTCAATATCCCACTTACCATTCCTACTGTCACTGATCATGGTGCACCTGTAGTGATTACACCAAGCACTAGTGAAACCTACCCTGCGGATTGCAAAGTATTTTTTAGCATTAATGAAAATATAGTGACCAACTGGTACTCGCAAGGCAAAGCCTGCCCTAACCATTAATACACCACGTTGCATCTTTTATAAATACACTAATTTACAGCCATGACTTCATCATAGGGCAATAAAAAAGGGAGCCGAAGCTCCCTTTTTTCACGACCAACAAACCTTAGATTTGTTCTTCGTTTAATGCCTGACTAAACGCCTGATCCACATCAGAGAAATCAGTCGTCAATTCAGCTTCTGCAGCAGCAGCTTCCTGACGACGACGCTCTAAGTGATACGCCAAGCCAGTACCCGCTGGAATCAAACGACCCACCACGACGTTTTCTTTCAGACCGCGCAAATCGTCTTCTTTACCAGTCACCGCAGCTTCGGTTAGAACGCGTGTGGTTTCCTGGAACGAAGCCGCAGAAATGAAGGAATCAGTAGACAACGAGGCTTTGGTAATACCCATCAGCAAGCGTTCAAACTTGGCTGGGAACTTATTTTGTGCCTGCAATGCTGCGTTTTCTTCCATCACTCGCGCATATTCGCCCTGCTCGCCTTTGATGAAGCTAGAATCGCCACCGTCTACAATATCAACTTTACGCAACATTTGGCGAATGATCACCTCAATATGCTTATCGTTGATTTTTACACCCTGTAGGCGGTAAACGTCTTGCACTTCGTTAACAATATAATTTGCTAACTGAGTTTCACCTTTTAGACGCAAGATGTCATGCGGGTTTTGTGGCCCATCAGAAATCACTTCGCCGCGCTCAACGTGCTCACCTTCAAACACGTTAATTTGACGCCATTTTGGTATTAGCTCTTCGTACACTTCAGAGCCATCATCTGGCGAAATTACCAGGCGGTTTTTACCTTTGGTTTCTTTCCCAAAGCTCACCACACCAGAAATTTCTGCCAAAATCGCATGCTCTTTTGGTTTACGGGCTTCAAACAAGTCAGCAACACGTGGTAGACCACCTGTAATATCACGCGTACGCGATGATTCTTGTGGGACACGGCCAATCACATCACCAACACCAATATTGTCGCCATCACGCACGGTTAAAATGGTGTTTTGTGGTAAGAAGTAGAACTGCTCGCTACCATCCGCACCATCTAATACCACCGCTGGGCGCAACTCTTTGCCTGATGCAGGACGATCTTTCACCGCCATAATTTCAACAGTAGACATGCCTGTTGCATCATCAGTTCTAGAGGTGGCTGTATTGCCATCTAGAATTTGTGAGAAGCGAACTTTACCAGCAACCTCGGTGATTAATGGATGAGTATGGGGATCCCATGTTGCAACCGTTGCCCCTGCATCAACCACCTGACCATCTTTTACAATGATCGACGCACCATAAGGCACTTTATAACGCTCGCGCTCACGGCCCAGGTCATCCGCAACACCAATTTCCGCAGAACGTGATACGGCGACCAAATGTCCTTTGTGATGGTTAACGGTTTTAATGTTGTGGAAGCGGATCGTCCCTTTGTTACGCACCTGTACGCTGTTAGCCGCAGATGTTCTGCTTGCCGCACCACCAACGTGGAAGGTACGCATGGTTAACTGGGTACCTGGCTCACCAATAGATTGCGCTGCCATGACACCAACAGATTCACCTGCATTCACCAGATGGCCACGCGCAAGGTCACGGCCATAGCACATGGCACACACACCAAAGCGTGTTTTACAGGTAATTACTGAACGAACTTTAACTTCGTCAACACCTGCATTTTCCAAACGGTCTACCCAGGCTTCATCTAACAACGTATTAGCTTCTGCAAACACGTTATTCGAACCTGGCTCTAACACTTCAACCGCAACCACACGACCCAGTACGCGCTCACGTAATGGCTCAATCACATCACCACCCTGAATTAACGGGGTCATGAACAGGCCATCTGTGGTGCCACAATCAGGCTCAGTGATCACCAAATCTTGTGCCACGTCAACCAGACGACGCGTTAAGTAACCCGAGTTTGCAGTTTTTAGTGCGGTATCGGCCAAACCTTTACGCGCCCCGTGAGTAGAAATAAAGTACTGAAGTACAGTTAGACCTTCA
The DNA here is from genome assembly GCA_023393635.1 of Pseudomonadota bacterium. Taxonomy (GTDB): domain Bacteria; phylum Pseudomonadota; class Gammaproteobacteria; order Pseudomonadales; family Moraxellaceae; genus Alkanindiges. The sequence goes on along the minus strand of JAEWKT010000004.1, from coordinate 6,569 downwards.
CGGAAGTTGGCTTTAATAGGTGTTTCAATAATCGAGCCATCAGGTTTTGCCATCAAGCCACGCATACCTGCCAACTGACGAATCTGTGCAGCACTACCACGCGCACCAGAATCGGACATGATGTAAATTGAGTTAAAGGATTTTTGTTTTTCCTCATCACCCTGTTTATTCACCACGGTTTCAAATGACAAGTTGTCCATCATGGCCTTAGCCACCTGGTCATTGGTACGCGCCCAGATATCCACTACTTTATTGTAGCGTTCACCCGCGGTCACAAAACCTTGTTCAAACTGATGTTCAATTTCACGAACTTCAGCTTCTGCTTTGCCAATAATCTCATCTTTATTAGGTGGAATGAGCATGTCTTCCATGCCTACAGACACACCAGACAAGGTGGCTTGACGGAAACCCAAGTACATCAATTGGTCAGCAAACAATACTGTCGCCTTTAAACCTAACTGGCGATAGCAAATATTAATCAGCTTGGAGATGTTTTTCTTGGTCATGGTTTCGTTCACTTGATCGAAGCTCATGCCTTCTGGCACCACACTCCACAACAAGCAACGTCCTGGAGTAGTATCCACCAGACGGTCTTTAACCACTTTTTGACCATTATCATCAATGGCAGTTTCTTTGACACGCACTTTAATACGCGCATGTAACGCCACTTGCTTGGTACCCAAAGCACGATTCACTTCATCAGTGTCAGCAAAAATCATGCCTTCACCTTTGGCATTAATCGCATCACGGCTGATGTAGTACAAACCCAATACCACGTCTTGCGACGGCACAATAATTGGCTCACCGTTGGCTGGCGACAAAATATTGTTAGTCGACATCATCAAGGCACGGGCTTCAAGCTGTGCTTCAAGCGTCAATGGTACGTGTACTGCCATTTGGTCACCGTCAAAGTCGGCGTTAAATGCGGTACATACCAAAGGATGCAATTGAATGGCTTTACCTTCAATCAAGATCGGCTCAAATGCTTGCAGGCCCAAACGGTGCAAGGTTGGTGCACGGTTTAGCAATACTGGATGTTCACGAATCACCGAAGCCAGAACGTCCCACACCTCGGCTGTTTCGCGCTCAACCATTTTCTTGGCAGCTTTAATAGTCGTGGCCTGACCAGACGCTTGCAGCTTGGCAAAAATAAATGGCTTGAATAGTTCCAGCGCCATTTTCTTGGGCAGGCCACACTGATGCAAACGTAAGGTCGGACCAACCACAATCACTGAACGGCCAGAATAGTCAACGCGCTTACCGAGCAAGTTCTGACGGAAACGACCTTGCTTACCCTTGATCATGTCTGCCAGTGATTTAAGCGGACGCTTGTTGCTACCAGTAATCGCACGACCACGACGACCGTTATCCAGCAAGGCATCAACCGCTTCTTGCAACATCCGTTTTTCGTTACGCACAATAATATCAGGTGCAGACAAGTCTAATAGACGTTTTAAACGGTTATTACGGTTGATCACACGACGATATAAATCGTTGAGATCAGAGGTTGCAAAACGACCACCTTCTAGCGGTACCAACGGACGTAAATCTGGTGGTAATACTGGAAGAATGTTCATCACCATCCATTCTGGCTTGTTGTGCGAGTCACGGAAAGCTTCCATTAACTTCAAGCGTTTGGATGATTTTTTAAGCTTGGTTTCAGAGGTAGTCTGGGGGATTTCCTCACGCAAGCGAGTAATTTCTGCTTCCAGATCAATATCTTTAAGCAAGTCTTGAACGGCTTCTGCACCCATCTTGGCCACAAATTCATCACCATGCTCTTCAAGCGCGGTATAGTATTCTTCATCGCCAAGCAACTGGTACTTTTCCAATGGCGACATGCCAGGATCAGTGACCACATAGCTTTCAAAATAGAGTACGCGTTCGATATCACGCAATGTCATATCAAGCAGTAAACCAATACGGCTTGGTAAAGATTTTAAAAACCAGATATGCGCAACAGGAGATGCCAAGTCGATATGACCCATGCGGTCACGACGAACTTTGGCAGTGGTGACTTCAACCCCACACTTCTCACAAATCACGCCTTTAAATTTCATGCGCTTGTATTTACCGCACAAGCATTCGTAATCTTTTACGGGTCCAAAAATTTTGGCACAAAATAAGCCGTCACGTTCTGGTTTGAACGTACGGTAGTTAATGGTTTCAGGCTTTTTTACTTCGCCATGAGACCATGATTTGATCATTTCTGGTGACGCAAGACCAATACGGATGCGATCAAACTCAACGTTACCAACGTTATCTGAGTCTGTCTTCTTACGCATAATATCGAGCAAATCTTTCAATTTATTTCTCCGTGAGCCGAGCGATGTCTTTATCGTTATCGCTCGGTTGGGTCACAAATATTATTACCTGAGTGGCGACCAGCAAAGCTTTGCTCTGCCGCCGCGCAAGCGTGATGCACAATGCATCAACGCTTAACGTCAATTAGTCACCATTTTTCAGTTCAATGTTAATACCCAGCGAGCGAATCTCTTTGGTTAGTACATTGAACGATTCAGGCATGCCCGGATCCATATAGTGATTACCATCTACAATATTCTTATAGATGCGAGTACGTCCTTCAACGTCATCCGATTTCACGGTTAGCATTTCCTGTAGCGTGTAAGTGGCACCATACGCCTCAAGTGCCCAAACTTCCATCTCACCAAAGCGCTGACCACCAAACTGAGCTTTACCACCCAGCGGCTGTTGCGTAACCAGACTATAAGAGCCAGTAGAACGCGCATGCATCTTGTCATCCACCAAGTGGTTGAGTTTGAGCATGTACATATAACCTACGGTCACAGGACGGTCAAACTGATCACCAGTACGGCCGTCATACAAAGTTTGTTGACCCGTTTCAGACAAGTCCGCCAGCTTGAGCAATTGCTTAATCTGACTTTCTTCAGCACCATCAAAGACTGGTGTTGCAATAGGCACGCCACCTTTGAGGTTATTGGCCAGGCTCACTACTTCTTTGTCGGATAGCGCACTTAAACTTTCTTGCTCGCCACCGACCTGATTGTAGATCTTGTCCATAAACTCGCGTATTTCAGACGCTTGACGCTGCTGCTGCAACATCTTGTCAATTTTCTGACCCAAACCTTTGGCCGCTAAGCCCATATGGGTTTCAAGAATCTGACCAACGTTCATACGCGAAGGGACGCCCAATGGGTTCAGTACAATATCAACTGGCACGCCATTTTCGTCATAAGGCATGTCTTCAACTGGCATAATGACCGATACAACACCCTTGTTACCATGACGACCAGCCATTTTGTCACCTGGCTGAATGCGACGTTTTACCGCCAGATATACCTTAACGACTTTCAGCACACCCGTGGTTAATTCATCGCCAGTCGAAAGCTTGCGTTTTTTCTCGGTGAACTTGTCATCAATATCCTTTTCCTTCTCACGCAAGAAGTCCTGGATTTGTTGCAAACGTTCAGCAATGCCTTCATCAACAGGTTGAACTTCTAACAACTGGTTGAGTTCCAGGCCAGACATTAGGTTTTCATCAAGCGTGTCGCCACGACGAGTCGTACCACCACCATTGACTTTTTGACCATTTAGCAAACGCATCACACGTTCACGCGCCGCTTCTTCAAACGTACGGAACTCTTCTTTTAAGTCTTTGCGGTAAGCATCAAGTTGTGCTTTTTCAATGGCCAGTGCACGGTCGTCTTTTTCTAAACCATCACGGGTAAACACCTGAACGTCAATTACTGTTCCTTTGGTACCTGATGGCACACGTAAGGAAGAGTCTTTCACATCAGCTGCTTTTTCACCAAAAATGGCACGTAGCAGTTTTTCTTCTGGGGTTAATTGGGTTTCACCTTTAGGGGTGACTTTACCTACCAGAATATCACCCGCGTTGACTTCAGCACCAATGTAGACAATGCCAGACTCGTCCAGTTTAGACAGTGCAGCTTCACCCACGTTTGGAATATCGGCAGTGATTTCCTCACTCCCTAGCTTGGTATCACGCGCCACACAGGACAACTCCTGAATGTGGATCGATGTGAAACGGTCTTCTTGTACCACACGCTCGGACAACAAGATCGAATCCTCGAAGTTGTAACCGTTCCATGGCATAAATGCCACGCGCATGTTTTGACCCAGCGCCAACTCACCTAAGTCAGTAGACGGGCCATCCGCCAGAATGTCACCACGGGCAATTTCATCGCCACGGTTAACAATAATATTCTGATTGATACAGGTATTTTGGTTAGAGCGGGTGTATTTAATCAGGTTATAAATATCAACCCCTGCCTCGCCTGCATGCATTTCTTCTTCATGCACACGAACGACAATACGGCTGGCATCAACATATTCAATTTTACCACCACGCTTGGCCACCACACACACGCCAGAATCACGTGCTACATGGCGCTCCATGCCTGTACCCACTAGCGGCTTATCCGCACGTAGCGTTGGCACTGCCTGACGTTGCATGTTCGAACCCATCAAGGCACGGTTGGCATCATCGTGTTCCAAAAATGGAATCAAGCTTGCTGCAACCGATACCACCTGACGTGGCGATACATCCATATGAGTTACTTTTTCAGGACTACTGCGAACGAATTCACCTTGTGAACGCACAGAAACCATCTCATCTTGCAGTTGACCATCGCTATCGACTGGAGAATCTGCCTGAGCAATCACCGTGCCATTTTCTTCAATAGCAGATAAGTACTCAATATCATCAGTCACACGGCCATCAACCACCTTACGGTATGGGGTTTCCAGAAAACCAAAATCATTGGCTTTGGCATATACCGATAAGGAGTTGATCAAACCAATGTTTGGACCTTCAGGCGTTTCAATCGGACACACACGACCATAATGGGTTTGATGAACGTCACGCACTTCAAAGCCTGCACGCTCACGGGTCAAACCACCTGGTCCAAGCGCAGACACACGACGTTTGTGCGTAATCTCAGACAGTGGGTTGTTTTGATCCATAAACTGTGACAATTGGCTTGAACCAAAGAATTCTTTAATAGCCGCAGCAACTGGCTTGGCATTAATTAAATCCTGTGGTGACAATCCTTCAGTTTCAGCTTGATTCAAGCGTTCTTTCACCGCACGCTCAACACGTACCAAACCTACACGGAACTGGTTTTCAGTCATTTCACCGACTGAACGCACACGACGGTTACCCAAGTGGTCAATATCGTCCACTTCGCCACGGCCGTTACGGATTTCAACCAGTGTACGCAACACATCAACAATATCTTCGTTGCTAAGGATACCCTCAATCGCACGTGATTTTTGGTCAGTACCGACATCATACGGACGACCCAAACGGCGGTTAAACTTCATGCGGCCCACTGGCGACAGGTCATAACGTTCAGTGCTAAAGAACAGGTTATTAAACAGGTTCTCAGCAGCATCTTTAGTAGGTGGTTCGCCTGGACGCATCACCTTATAAATTTCAACCAAGGCTTCTTCACGGTTACGGGTGGTATCTGCACGTAGAGAATCAGCAACAAACGGACCACGGTCAATATCGTTGGTAAACAGAATATTGAACTGTTTAATACCGCCTTCCGCCAGTTTTACCAACACTTCATGGCTAATCACGGTGTTGGCTTCTACCACATCACCGCTTTTTAGGGTAATGTCTTCGGCAATAATGCGCTCATATAAATATTCATCAGGCACAGCCAGTTTGGTTAAGCCAGCAGCTTCCATTTGACGCACATGACGGGCGTTAATCCGCTTGCCTTGCTCAACAATGGTTTTACCTGCTTTATCAGCAATATCAAACTGCGCCATTTCACCGCGCAAACGTTCAGGCACCAAGTCAATCTGATAGGTGTCTTCAACGTAGACAGGTACTTTCTCATAGAACAGATCAAGAACTTCAGACGTGGTATAACCCAAGGCACGAAGTACCACGGTAGCCAGCAATTTACGACGACGGTCAATACGCACATAGACCAAATCTTTAGCGTCAAACTCGAAGTCCAGCCAAGAACCACGGTAAGGAATAATCCGCGCTGAATACAGCACTTTACCCGAGGAATGGGTTTTACCTTTATCATGGTCAAAGAACACACCAGGTGAACGGTGTAACTGCGACACAATCACACGCTCAGTACCATTGATGACAAAGGTACCGTTTTCGGTCATGAGTGGCATTTCACCCATGTATACTTCTTGCTCGCGCACATCTTTAATCGATTTAGTTTCACGATCATAGATAATCAGGCGAATTTTAACGCGCATCGGCGCAGCATAAGTTGAACCACGTAAAATACATTCACGCACATCAAACTCAGGCCTGCCCAGATTGTATTCGACAAACTCTAATGCGGCATTACCAGAATAGCTGACAATAGGAAAAACTGAGCGGAAAGCGGCTTGCAAACCAACATCTTCACGTTGCTTAGACACTTTACCATCTTGCAAGAATGCTCTGTACGAATCGACTTGAATCGCCAACAAGTACGGAATATCCATGACATTGGGCAACTTACCAAAATTCTTGCGGATCCGTTTCTTTTCGGTATAGGAGTATGCCATCTGGAGTCCTCGGAAAGTAAACCAGACTCGCCTGC